>JADJQA010000004.1 GCA_016712985.1 Sulfuritalea sp.
CCGAGTTTGTAAACAGGCGTCATAAATCGGGGTTTCCCACGGGGTCGAATTCCACAACCCGTTGATTTTATTGATACCTGAATTTTCCGTCAAAATGTAGTGCCATAATCGTTGTTTCGGGCGGTTTCCGGCCTGCTTTTTGCGTTACGCTTGCGGGCATGTTCATCCGTACCACGCCGACCCGCAACAGCACGACGGGCGAAACCTATATCACCCACCGCCTGGTGGAGAGCCGCCGTGTCGGCGGCAAGGTACGCCAAGTGACCCTGCTCAATCTCGGACGCCATTTCCCTCTGGCCAAGGAACGCTGGCCGGATCTGTGTGCGCGCCTCGAACAGCTCTTGTCCGGGCAGCAGGCACTGATGCCGATGGCGGTTATGGAGAGCGTGGAGCGGTACGCCCAGCATTGTTTTGCCCGGCTGGTGGCCCAAGGCGGCGCAGCGACGTCGTCCAGTACGGCAACCGCCGCGTCGGCCGCGTCGCCCGCCGCCTTTGTCGAGGTCGATCCGGACAGCATGGAATTCAGCCAGCCGCGCTCCATCGGCGTTGAGCACGTCGCCCTGGCGGCGATGCGCGAACTGGCCTTCGAGCCGCTGCTCGATTCGCTGGGGATCAACGGCGTGATGCGCACCGCCATTGTCGGCTCGATCATCGCCCGCATGGCGGTACCGGGGTCGGAGTTGGCCAGTCATCGCTGGCTGACGGCAACGAGCGGTCTGGGCGATCTGCTGGAGGTGGATCTGGCGGCGCTGCCCTTGTCGCGCCTGTATCGCGCCTCGGACCTGTTGATGAAGCACCGCGAGGAGATCGAGACCCGGCTGTTTGCCCGGATCGAAACGCTGTTCGGTCTGGAGGCGAGCGTGACGTTGTACGACCTGACCAACACCTATTTCGAAGGCGCGGCGGCGGCGAATCCCAAGGCGGCACGAGGCCGTTCGAAGGAGAAGCGCAGTGACTGCCCGCTGCTGACCCTGGGCGTGGTCTGTGATGGCAGCGGCTTCATCCGCCGCTCGCGGGTCTTCGCCGGCAATGCGGTGGAGTGCCGTACCTTGGAGGGAATGCTGATCGGTCTGGCGGCGCCGGCCGGAGCTTTGGTGATCATGGACCGGGGCATTGCCACGGCGGCGAATCTGGTGTGGCTTGTGGAACACGGGTATCGCTATCTGGTGGTGAGCCGCGAGCGCAAGCGTCGCTTTGACGCTGAGGGGCGATTGATCTCGTGTCCGCCGGTGAGGAGACAATCCATGTGGTGCGGGAACTCTCCGAGGATGGACAGGAGGTGCGGCTGCATTGCCGTTCGCCCGGTCGGGCGCAGAAGGAGACCGGGATCATGACGCGCTTCTGCACCCGCTTCGAGGCGGGCCTGACGAAACTGGCCAATGGACTGACGACCGCGCGTGGGGAGAAGCGTCCGGATCACCTTCAGGAACGCATCGGACGTCTGAAGGCGGCCAGTCGCGGTGCGGGACAGCATTACACGGTGACTCTGGAGACCGATGCGGCTGGCAAGGTGGTCACGGCGTTGCGCTGGGAGAAGACGCCTGTCCCCGGCACGATGCTGACCGATCCGGGGTCTATTGTTTGCGCAGCAACGAGCTGTCCTGGGATGCCGAGCCGTTGTGGCGTACCTACATGATGCTGATGGATCTCGAGGCGGTGTTTCGCAGCCTGAAGGGAGAACTGGGGTTGCGTCCGATCTTCCATTCGAAGGAGGAACGCTCCGACGGCCATCTGTTCATCTCGGTGCTGGCCTATCAACTCGTCCAGACGATTCGCCGGCGCTTGAGGGCCAAGGGCATCCACGACTCCTGGTCCAGTTTGCGCGAGGTGCTGGCGGTGCAGCGCCGCGTCACGGCCAGCTTCGTGCAGAGGGACAACCGCACCTTGCATGTGCGCAAGGCCACGCGCCCCGAGCCCGATCTCCTGCAGATTTATGATGCTCTTGGCCTGGCTCACCGGCCCGGAGGTGTTCAGAAACTGATCTCCTGACTCCCCACAACGCGAATGTAGTGCCACTCGCGAAATTTTTTTGGTGCATCTGCTTGATGCTTCGAGAGTTTTTGAGACGGCCGACAAACATGGGTTAGCGTTCCGGTTGAAGCCCCTTGGCTCCTGCAGTTAGGACTTTCGGGTATTCAGGAAAAACGTGTGGGTGAAAACCTCGTCATTTCAGAACGGCGGGAGCATGCAGGTGACGGCCTTGGCCGCAGCTACTCCTCAGCGCCCGGGCCGAACGCTCGACGCTGGAGCACGCGGATCTTGTTGTTGAGCCCCTCGACGAAGCCGCGAGAAAACAAGGATAGGAAATTCAACGGGCTCTTTGGGAGTTGTGCCTGACGCCGGGTCCAGCCGTCCAATCGCCGATCTCTTGGGCCGGCCTGCGTCACGATTTGCCGAAAGGTCCCCTGAATAGCACCCCGAGCGCCGCCTGATACCGGAGAGTGGCGGTGAAGTGGAGGCGGCGGATGCACCGAACGCGACAATGCAAAGGGTGGCGGGCGATCGCTACACCCGAATCAGGGATGCAGGTATTGGGATGGCCGCTGTCCTGCCGTGAGAAGGCTCCACTCCAAAAAAGGAGGCAATTCTTGCATCGTCAGTCATCTCTATCCCGAGGGCCGTCCGGACGGCCACTACGCTTGATCAACGACCATACCGACTGGTGCTGCACCGCATAAAAAGATCAGTTGTGAAATACCAGTACTCGCTTTGATTGCATATTGTGGGCGACGCTGCTCCGGATCTTGAGATCGAGCTTCACCGAACCCCGCTCGATTTCAAAACGTATCATTCCTGTGCGCTTTTCACGGCAAAAATTGCGAGGTGAATCGATAGCATTACTGGATGCTCAATCGGACCTACCGCCATCTAGCCCACCACGCGCACATCTATCTTTGGCTGGCGGTCGCCATGGTGGCGTTTGGCCGTCACTTCGCGGTCACCGTCAATCTCTCCGAATCCCTGCCAGGAACGCTGTTCCTGATCCATAAGGGGGTTCATCCGGCCCAAGGGGATCTGGCCGCCTTTTTGTACAACGGCGGCGGTCCCTACCCACGAGGAGCCTGGTTCGTCAAACGACTTATCGGCACACACACCGGGGAACGGTGAGCGCCGTCAATGCGGGCGACAGGTTACTGGACTACTACGTCAACGAAAAATTCGTCGGCCGGGCAAAACCGCTGTCGAAGATGGGGAAGCCCCTGACGCCGGGCCCCGCGGGAATCATTCCGCCCCATCGCTACTACATGGCTGCGCCGCATCCGGACAGCCTGGACTCGCGGTACGCCCTGGTCGGCTGGGTGAGCGACGATCAGATCATTGGCAAGGCCTACCGGATCTATTGACACCATGAACATGAACGACCCCACGTACTATCGCGCCATTTGGGCCGATGTGATGGCCCGGGCGATTCGGGATACGGAAGCCGGCACCGACGTCGAGCGCGAGGCCACCCTCGATTGGATTTTCAACGGCAACCGCCAGGCGATCAATAGTTTCGAGGCCGTGTGCGCCTGGTGCGGCTTTGCACCGGACGGCGCCCGTCAGCGACTCCTGCAGCGCGACCAGTTTCGGAGTTGTTTTGATCAGTGGCCGGGGACCGATAGAACGCGCGACGAGCGCACGGCTGCGTGATACTTCCCTGGCAAAAGAAGAAGCCGAGTACCAGGTCCGATACCACGGCGGCACCGATCTATCACTGGCGCGATGACGAGATACCGCGCTACCCGCCCTTCATGAAGGGATTGCCAGTTGTCCCTCCAGAAAGGCTGCTCGAAACACAAAAGGAACTCCTCGAACGGATTGCCAATACGGCGATCGCAACCCCCGAGGTCTATCGCGATCACTATCTGTCCGCGATCAAGCGCTTCGCGTCCTTCGCACACCTGTTGCCAGCCAGTCAGAGCCATCATCATCGCGGGGCAGGGGGCTTGCTGCGGCACGCCATCGAGGTCGGCCTATGGGCCTTGCAGTCAGCAGACCGGGTGCTGCTGCAAACCGCGATTTCACCCTCCCATCGACGAAAAATGGAGCCACGATGGCAATTGGCGGTGTTTTTGGCCGCGATGTGCCACGACGCCGGCAAGCCCGTCACCGATTTGACAGTGACCAACAAGGATCGCACCACCACCTGGAGCCCTATCACCGAGGATCTCTACCTTTGGGCAAACCGAAATGCGGTCGAGGCCTATTTTCTGGACTGGCGCGAGGGTAGGAATCGTCAGCACACGGCGCTGTCTACGCTGATCGGGGAGCGCATCATTGGAAACGCGTCCCTGTCATGGATCGCTGAAGTGGATACCGAGCTTGTCGTCTGGCTCATGGAATCACTGTCCTGCAATCCAGGACCGAACAACATGATTTACGATCTGGTCGTCAAGTCCGACCAGACCAGCGTCGAACGCGACCTGAAGACCATGGGGGTCGCCATGGCCGGCTACGATATCGGTGTCCCGGTCGAGCGGCACCTGACCGACATCATGCGTCGGTTCGTGCGCGAAGGGGTCTGGTTCGTCAATGAGCCCGGTGCGCGACTGTGGAATATCGACGGGAACATCTACCTGATCTGGCCCGCCGCCGGCGAAGAGCTTGCGCGCCAAGTGAAGGAGGACGGCGTTCCGGGGATACCGCGCACGCCCGATGGCATCCTGGATATGCTGATCGATCGCGGCATGGCGTTTATTCGCGATGAAGGCAAGGCCGGTGACCGCTACTGGAAGATCGCCCCGGACGTCCTGCAGCAGAAGATTCCGGACATCAAGCTGCCCGCCATACGGCTGAAGGATGAAGCCATGGTGTCCTCGGTTCCGATCGCACCCGTTCCAGGAAAGCTGGTGGGCTCCGACGTCGAGCACAAAGCCGAGGTTCCGCATGTCACCAACGTGACGCCGATCAATGAGGACAGCGCGGTTGCCGAACGCGTCACCGACATCGAGAAGCAGACAGGGGCCTCCGACACGAAGTGGTCTCCCGCAGATCCGGCGAACGGCGCTGCGAGCACGGCAATGTCAAGTGCGCCAGCAGTTATGGCGCATGCTGAAAAGATACTCGCCCGCACGGATCCGGCCCCAATCATCCTCGATGGCGCCATCGGCGAAGCCTTGAAGGCCCTCGCGCAGGATCTCAAGGCCGGCGACAAGGGCTGGGGGCGCGTGGCCAAGCGCGACGAGCAAGCGCAGATTTGCCTCAAGTGGCCTGAGGCTTTTTCAGGGTATGGATTGTCGGGCAAGACGGTCTTGGATGAACTGCATGCGCGAGGCTGGCTCTGGATCGACCCAATGAGCCCGCTCAAAAAGACCATCTCAACGGACTTCGAGCAGGGCGATGCCAACGCGATTCGTTTGACCGAGGGCATCAGCAAGGTCTTTGCGATGGAGTCGGGAATCGATGGCGTCGGCCAGAAGGCAAAACCGAGCGGCAAAGCGGTCAAGGTCAGGCCAGCCGCCGAATCGGCGCCATCACCTGAAAAACCGGTACCGCAACCGCTGCCGGCTGAACCAGGCGACGTACCATTGCCGCCCGCGGACGAGCCACCGCTGATGATGTCGGCTGAATGGGTGGAAGTCGCGGAAGAAGGCGGCGCAACCGAAAGCAAAGGCAAGCCCCATGACACGACACCATCCATTGACGATGTGCTTGCGGTCCTGAAGGAACTGCCGGCCACCACGCAGGCGGGCGGCTCTTGCCTGGTCAAGAAAAGCGACGCGCTCCTGGCGTTCAAACGCCACAAGGTGCGTATCACTCATCGACAGCTATTCGCATTGTGCGAAAAAGCGCCCGAGCGACTGTCGATTGAAGAGGGGATGATTCGGTACCGGCCATGACTTTCGACGCTGTCATGAGAAAGTCTTGCTCGGCGCCGGGATGCTGCTCAACCTGCCCGACGTTGCCGCCACGATTCGGGTTACGGGGCTCGCTCTGTCGCTCTGGCCGTTCTGAGCGCCTGCTACGCGGGGAGCCCGTGCCGAAGTTGCAAGCGGCGAATCCTTGCGCTCACCCAGGGCGACGCGTTGGCGCCGAACGTCGCCGTGCAGAGCCAGGACAATGCCGCAACCAAGTCCGCGGCACCGACCCGCGCGACGGCGTAGTCGTCCGCCTGGTGCTCGAACCAGTAGAGCAAGGCGCGAAACCCCACAAGAATCAATCCCAGGAAGGCAAGGAGCGTCCCGAGCGCCACCAACGGCCCTTGGTGCGCTCCAATCCATGCGAACCCTGCGTGGATCGCAGCATTCCTTAGCACGACGATCCCGGCCAACGCCCAGATCAGGCTGTGAAAGCAGATCAGCTGGCCGCACTCGTGGGCGATGATCGCCCGGCGATGCGCCGGCGAGCAGTGCAGCAGATCCTCGGAAACGATGAGCAGGAAGAACAGAGTGAACGCGCCCGATTTCGCCGGCCACAAGAAGGGCCAGAACCACGGGGAAAAGTGTCCGCGCTTCACCACAATCCTGGGCCGCCAAAAAGGCAGCCAGCGGATGGGCCGGCACAGCTCAGCCGCTTCTCGTTGCCAGGTGGCGAGTGGGTCGGTGCGGGTTATCAATCGAACATCGATGCCTGTGACCGCATTGCAAGTTGTGCCGAAACGGAGCGGTTCTGTGCGCTTTTCGCCATCGTTTCAAGAATCCGAAATGCAATCATTGCGGGATGCGCTGCCTTTTCCTCAAAGCACTCTTTCTGAGCCTGTCGTTCCTCGCCGGCGCCTCATTCGCGGAGGATCTTGGCGTGATCGGCCCCACCTACGAAATCGTCGAGCGCGATCTGATCGAGGCCATCAAAGACCGGTTCCGCCACATGGAAAAAACCGGTGAGCTGGCAAAGATGCAAGAAGAATACAAACGCAAGGTTCTCGACGCCGTGGAGCGCCCGCGGCAGGTGCGCGGTATCAAACCGACCGACACGGCACGTACTTTTTACATCGACCCGACCTGGACACTGGATCGAAATGTCGCGGATGAGAAGGGCAGGATCCTCTATCCCGCGGGGACCCAGGTCAATCCATTCGACTACGCCCCAATGACGCAGCTTCTGCTGTTCTTCGATGCCGGCGTGAAAGAGCAGGTCGCTTTCGCCAAGCGCTTCATCGCCGAGTCCCAGGCGCGTGTCAAGCCGATACTGGTGGGTGGCGAACCCCTGAAGCTGATGCGCCAATGGAAACGCGAAGTGTTCTATGACCAGGGCGGCGCATTGAGCAGACGATTCATGCTTCGGCAGTCTCCCGCAGTCGTGAGCCAGGAAGGCAAAAGGCTGCGCGTCGATGAAATCCGTCTGGCCAGCCTCTTCCCGTTACTGGCGGCGATCATGATTTCCGCAAGCGCCCAGGCGGCGACGTGCAAGGACGGTTTGCCAATCCGATTACGGATATCTGCTGGTCCTGCATTTTTCCGCTGCGACTCGGCGGGGCCACCTTCGCATCGATGGATCAAGAGGACACGCCGAACCCCGGTGGCTTCCCTGCATGCTTTTGCGGCAATCCTCCAAAAGTCGGGTTCAAGGCAAGTTTTTGGGAACCCGTGCGGCGGATAGACGTGTCCCGAGAACCCTTCTGCATGGTCAGCCTGGGCGGAATCAAGATGGACCCTGGATTCGATGCTCCCGGCGGATCCCAGGACACGCGAGATTCGCAGGATCGATCCTCGTTCTACCAGGTGTACTACTACATCGACCCCGTGATCTATTACCTTCAAGCGGTGCTGGATAACGGGTGCCTGGAAAACCGGGGCTTTGACGTGGCCTACCTGACCGAGCTTGACCCGCTTTGGCACGATGATGAGCTGACGCGCATCATCAATCCGGATATCTATCTTTTTGCCAATCTGCCAGCAATGGCGGCGTGCGCGGCGGACTGCGTGGCCGCGACGGCAGGGTTCCCAAACAATACCTTCTTCTGGTGTGCGGGATGCCAAGGCAGTCTTTATCCGCTCAACGGCAACGTTTCTGCCCACGCGGGCGGTGTTCAGGCGTCCAGCCTTGAGGCGTATCGCATCATCGCCAAGATGCACCGCGAAGGGCTGATGTGGGCCGCGTCCGGGGATGAGGGCCTGTGCGGGTACTACCCGCAACCGGTCATGGACAAGACCGGCTACAAATACAACATGCTGTATCCCGTGCGCCAAACCGAGAAGATCGCAGGCAGATGCTGCCAGCCCTTTGGCCGCAGCACGATTCTTTGGGGTGCTGGTAAAGAGATCCCCTTCATTGGCGAGGACTTTGCGTACCAGATCTTTCGCAAACGCAATTGCTGTCAAGGCGCGACGCAATTTGTCCTTCCCTGAATCCAAAAGAAGACTTGCCCATGTCGCGGTTCCACACGAGTAGTGCTGTCTCCTCCTTGGCCCTGCTGCTAGCGACATCCACGTCGCTGGCGCAGGGCACCTTTTTGCCTCCCAAGGGGAACACCGAGTTACGCATGCCCGCACAGGAAGAGGTGACAGGCGCCCAACTGAAAGCACGGGAGGCTCTTGGCCGCATCCCCGAGGCATCCGTAGCGCGGCAGCCGTTCGGCGGCGCCATGCCGAAGATCGACGCCTTGCCTATCCCACCGGTACGGGCGCCAGACATCGCGAGCATTGCGGAGAAATACAGGGAGTTCGGCAAGGCTCGAGCGGCCCCACGAGAATCCACCCCTGATCTACTGGTTCTGGTTTCCCTGTCCATGCCACGGGAAGCGCTGGAACGGGTAATCATCCAGTCCGAGCGGACGGGTGCGCAATTGGTGTTTCGAGGTTTCAGGGGGAACTCAATGACCAGGATGAGCGAGGAGATTCAGGCCATCCTCGCCGGCCGAAACGTAGCCGCATCCATTCATCCACCGGCGTTTCAGCAGTTCTCCGTGACGCGCGTACCCGCCGTGGTATTGGCACGGAGCGGGGCTGGAAGCGCGATGGAAGATGGCTGCTCCAAAGGGGACACTTTCGTCAAAGTGACAGGGGATGTCACCCTCGATCATGCGCTTGAGCATATCGAACGCAAGAGTCCCGCATGGGCTTCCGTGGCGCGCGGGTATCGGGTGAAGTTGAGCGGGAGCGCATTTCAGTGAGGCAGTCCCTGGTCGCGGTTGGGGTCCGCGCGATGCTGATGACTGGTGTGCCGCTCGCGCTTTTGGGGGTCGCTCAGGCGGATCCTCCGACGCAAAGCAGCGCGTTCGCCGACGGGCAGACCCTTGGGAGCGGCAGCAACGCGCAAGCGTTTGGCAATATCAGCGCAGGTGCGGCGCAGGGCAAGGTGCCGGGTTATGGCGTCGCGCCGGTCGAGGCCGGCTACTACGGGGGCGGGCGCGGTGACACCATGGCGCCTGGTGCGGCGAAGGTATCGACATGTGGCTCCTCGACGCCGAGCACTGACCCGATTGCCCGGCAGGAATGTGAGGCGGTCAATTTTCTTGCCAGAAACCCAGACATTCGCCCCCAGTTCTCGATAAGCACGAACGACGCGATGGTTCTGAAGACCAAGGCCCTACGAAACAACGCGGAAGCGACCTTCCAGTCGAACGGGCTCTCCGGCGGCAGCTCCCCCTCCTGTACAACAACGACCAACACGACCCCGGCGCAGTATTCGACGGAAATCTGTTCGGACATTTCCGCGATCAGCATGGATCAGCGGTGCGTTACCGGGCGGGTCGTAACTATCGACGCCGACTCCAATTTTCAGTGCGACAAGACCATCAACGCCTACGAGAGGCTTGCCTGCGACGATTCGTCGGTATCGTGCACCGTCACTGGCGTCAGTCTCCAGTGCACGAATACCTCAACGCTCTGTGCCTCGTGGGCCTCCAGTTGCTGCTCGGTCGCCGTGACATGCAACGCCGGTGGATCCGCCACAATCAGCCACAGCGATTGCTGCGGCTACCACTACACGCATGTGGTGTCCGACGTGTCCGAATTCCTCTCGGGGGTGGCCTACAACCCGGCGGGCGCAAGAATCACCTGCGCGAACAGCGGTTCCTGCAGCATGACATTCGAGAACTACTTCTGCAGCAACCCGAGCGCCTCCATCGGTCACTACGATAACGTCAACAGTTTCAACATGACCACCAGCCCTCAGTTTGCGTGTACGGAGGGCGGCGGTTGCGAGGGTCTGGAAGCGAGAACCCGCTAATGGCAACAGTGCGCCTTATCCGCCTGGGACGCGCCATTCTCCTTGCCCTGTTGATTACTTCTGAATGGGCATGTGCGGCCGATTGTCACTTGGACTCCGTCGTCTGCAAGGAAGGGTTGATGACAGATCCCTACTACGTGGCGGATCAGACAGCGGTTGTGCCGTGTAAGACCATCAGCGGATACAGCGTCTGCCTATCCAGTATCGGCAGGACGTGCTGGGGGAAGCGCAAGAGCTACACCTGCATCAGGCCCAACGCGGTCAACTTCTGCCAACCCTTCGAAAGTTTGCAGCCGCAGTGCTGGCAAACATCGACGCAGTGCTCGATCAACGACACACTGTTCGGTAGCGGCTGCATGACCTATGCGGAGACTTGGCGCTGCAGCGACCCCGCGCTAGCGACTCCGGCGAACACGACACGGCTCGACAGCACCTACACGCTGGTGTCCAGTGACTACGATACGACCCCATGCGCGACGCTGAATTCGACGTGCTCGATAGCGTCCAGCACATGCACGTCAACCACGCCGCCGGCTTTGCCCGCGGGCGTTGCTGCCGCCCAGGTGGCGCCGGATGGCTGTTACGAGCGCACCAACAGCTACGCCTGCCTGACCGGTCAGTCGGACAACTCGGAATGCGCCGGCTACTCCGCCGATCCAAAATGTGCGCCGCAGGGGAGTTCGTGCACCGGGGACATGATCGGCGGCCAGTGTTCCATGACCACCAAGACCTTTCGCTGCGAGACGAAGCCGGCCAGTTCAGCCACCGTGACCGACTGCTCCGGGCAGATGTTCTGCGCCGGGGGCGGATGCTTCAATACCAGCGCCCCGCCCGATACCGACTTCGCGCGAACCATGGCGCTCATGGAGGCGGCCAGGCAAGCCGGGGTGTATGGAACCGAGACCGAGATTTTTTCTGGCGCCGATTCGAGGTGCACGAAGAAGCTGTTTGGCTTGGCGAACTGCTGCAAGAAGAGCGGAGGAGGGGGAGGGGCGTCGAATCAGATGCTGTTCGCCGCCGCAAAAGCAGGAGTGCAGGGATTGGACGTCGGCTCTGCCTACGTATACGATTCTCTCTACTCCGGAGGGACGATGCAGCAAGGCCTTGGGGCCATGTTGGGCGCCTTGGGCGGGGACGGCTTATTCAATCCTTCATTCAATTTTTATGGCTTTGGATTTCAATTCCTTCCCAGCCAAGGCTTCGTGTTTACCGGATTCGATGGGGTATCACTGGCTATCCAGGTCGGCGTCATGATCCTGCAGGACCTTCTCAAATGCGAGCAATCCGAGCAAATCACCGCCATGCGTCGCGATCAGAATCTCTGCCAGGAGATCGGGACGTACTGCTCGAACGAACTGAAGCTGCTGGTCGCGAAGATCTGCATCGAACATACGACGTCCTTCTGCTGCTTCAACAGCCGTCTGGCGCGGATCATCAATCAGCAGGCAAGGCCTCAGATCGGCAAAGGTTGGGGTGACGGTCAGAGCCCCAATTGCCGAGGCTTCACGATGGATGAGTTCGCTTCAATAGATTTTTCCAGAGTCGATCTGAGTGAGTTCACCGCCGAGATCATGGCGAACGTCAAGATGCCGAATGTTTCAGGAATGTCGACGAATATTGCCGGCGCGGTGCAGCAAAAAGTCCAGAACTACTACAACCAAGGTCGGCAATAGTTGACCGCTATTCGGAGAAAGACATCTTGTTGCTGTAGCGCTGAACGCGCTACCTCCGTTCCATGACGCTTCCTCCCGGTTTTTGGCTTGCTGAATCTGCTGAAGGAGATGGCGGACGCCATGGTGGTTAGCCAGGCATCTGCTATCGAGCCAACGATTCGAGAGATGTCCGAGAGAAACAGCGGTCCAAAGGATCCGAAATGACCAGCAATAAACGGCTGTTGGCAGGCGCGATGACGGGAATGATGTTGATCGCTTTGTCGGGTCATGCGCAAGAGCGAGAGGCCGCACCCGTGACAAGGGAAGCAGTTGCGGTGACGACTAGTGTTAGTGACCAGTTTCCGCGGATGGCCATTGCCGGCAAACGGGTCCGGATAAGCTTCTCCAACAGCCCAACCCTTACCTCGTTGTTTGCGAACAAGCTGAAGGGATCGGTTGCCGCCGTGGTCGCTGCCGGAGAGCCGGCTGATATTGACATTCGCATTTCCGGACTGTTCAGTGCCAGACGTGAACGAGGAAGCCGCAAGGCGCAAGGCGATATTGGCACCCTGGTTGAAAAGGGTGGAAGGGTAAGCGCCGGGGACCGACAATTGTCTGCGGTCCTGCCATCCAGTCTGACAACGGTGTATGCGGCAGACCCGATGGGAATGGTGACTCTGTTGGAATTTGCCGCTGATGTAACCGGCTTTCGGTCATGGTTCAACACTTTGATGGCCGGCGATCCGGACGGCGTGTGCGTCAGGGGGTGCGAGTACCAGCAAGGTGCGCAGATCGTGATCGAGGCGGTTGATTCAAGTGGTGCGCCAGTTGGCGTCTTGACTGTGACAACGACAGCCTTCGATCGGCGCTTGGCGCCGGATGTGCTGATCGATTTCGCATTAAGTGCCACGCTGGCAAGACTGGAGCACCCATGAACGCCAGCATTTTCCTCAAGCAGCCCCTTATCGCGGTGCTGTTGATCTCTCTGTCGGCCGTCGCAGCACCATCCCGGCCAGCCGAATACACCAACATCAAGCCCTTGTTGGTGGAAGCAATCGACGCCGCTGACGGCAAGGCCAACGGAACTATCGTCGGCCCCATCGCCGACAAGTTCAGAACCACCACAGGCTCAGTGGCGCCCGTTTTGGTTCGGGTATCCACGATCAAGAGCTTCAAGCAGGAAGGCTGCCGGCGGCTCAATGTGAGGATGTCTCAAGCCAATGTGATGACCACGGACGGAAAAGCGACAGACTTCGGCATCGACTACGGATTCAACATGTGCCGCAATGGCAGCCCGCCGACCGAGGGTATGAATCTGGAGCAGGCCGGCAAAATACTTGGAAATCGGGGCCCGGACTGATCGAAATGCGCGACAGTAGCTATCACCGGTCGCTGACCTGACCCGATTTGCCCCATTGATCGCGACGGCCCCATCGTCAGTGATAGAGGTTCGACCGGTGTCGCGGAAATTTAGCAACGCGAAATAGAACCCCAAGTGTTTTGGCCAAAATTGACGCGCAAAGTTGGTGGTTCGGCGATCAAAAACCGCAGAAGTAGGGACAAAACCATCACTTTTGACCCCCTACTTCTAGTCCCATCTTAGACGCGTCTAAGATGGAGTCTAACAAAGCCAAGAAAAACGCCACCCGAACGTGGCCTAACTCTTTGATTTTCTGGCTCCCCGACCTGGGCTCGAACCAGGGACCTACGGATTAACAGTCCGGCGCTCTACCGACTGAGCTATCGAGGAATATCAAGAGGCGCGGATTATAGCCGCGCGCACTTGGGCTCGCAATGGATTTGTTACGGCTTCAGTACGGTGGCGATGGCGTCGGCGACGTAGTCGATGTTCTTGCTGTTGAGCGCGGCGAGGCAGATGCGGCCGTTGCTGACGGCGTAGATGCCGAACTCGGTCTTGAGCCTGTCCACCTGCGCCACGGTCAGGCCGGTGTAGGAGAACATGCCGCGCTGCTTGACGACGAAGCGGAAGTCCTGCGCCACGCCCCTGGCCTTGAGTTTTTCGACCAGCGCGATGCGCACGGTGCGCAGGCGCTCGCGCATGGTCGCCAGTTCATCCTCCCACTGCTGGCGCAGTTGCGGGCTGGCGAGCACGGCGGCGACGATGGCGCCGCCGTGGGTCGGCGGGTTGGAGTAGTTGGTGCGGATCACGCGCTTGATTTGCGACAGCACGCGCGCGGCTTCGTCACGGCTTGCGGCGACGAGGGTCAGCGCGCCGACGCGCTCGCCGTAGAGTGAGAAGGACTTGGAGAAGCTGCTGGCGACGAAAAACTGCAGGCCGGATGCGGCGAACAGGTCGAGCGCCACCGCATCCTGCTGGATGCCGTCGGCGAAGCCCTGATAGGCCATGTCCATGAAGGCGACCAGGTCGCGGGCGCGGATCACTTCGACCACATCCCGCCATTGCGCTGCGGTGAGGTCGGCGCCGGTAGGGTTGTGGCAGCAGGCGTGCAGCACGATGATGGAATGGGCAGGCGGGCCGGCGAGGCAGGCCTTCATCGCGGCGAAATCAACGCCGCGCGTGGCGGCGTCGTAGTAGGGATAGCTCTCCACCGTGAAGCCGGCGTATTCGAACAGGGCGCGGTGGTTCTCCCAGCTCGGGTCGCTGATGTACACCTTGGCCTCGGGATACAGGCGCTTGAGGAAATCCGCGCCGACCTTGAGCGCGCCGGTGCCGCCCAGCGCCTCGATGGTGACTACGCGGCCGTCCTTGATCAGCGGCGAATCCGCGCCAAACATCAGGGTCTGCACCGCCTGGTTGTAGGCGGCAAGGCCGTCGATCGGCTGGTAGCCACGCGCCGGTGCGGCTTCCAGGCGGGCTTTTTCCGCGGCCCTGACGGCGCCCAGAAGGGGAATCTTGCCGTTGTCGTCGCAATACACGCCGACGCCGAGATTGACTTTGCTGGCATGGGTGTCGGCGTTGAAGCCTTCGGTGAGGCCGAGGATCGGGTCGCGGGGCGCCAGTTCGACGGCGGCGAAGATTGAATTCATGAATGCTCCGGATGCTAGAGAGTTTGACAGTCGGCGCTTGCGGGCCCGCGAAGCGGTATCCCCGGCAGACAGCGTCCGCGACGGCGATATTCCGCTTTGACGCGAAGCGCGCAATAATACTCGATTGCCGGCGGGCCTTCGATCAGGCTCACCCCGGATTCCAACGGAAAAACCACAGCTCATGGCAGAGATTCATCAGTTGACGACGCGGGTGATGGAGTTCGCCGGAAGTCCCTTTCACCTGCATCAGCCGTTTCCGCCGGCAGGCGACCAGCCGGAGGCAATTCGGCTGCTGACCGAGGGCCTCAACGATGGGCTTTCCTTCCAGACCCTGCTTGGCGTGACAGGCTCGGGCAAGACCTTCACGATGGCCAACGTGATTGCCCGGCTGGGTCGTCCGGCGCTGGTGTTGGCGCCCAACAAGACCCTGGCGGCGCAGTTGTACTCGGAATTTCGCGAGTTCTTTCCGCAGAACGCCGTCGAGTACTTCGTCTCCTACTACGACTACTACCAGCCGGAGGCGTACGTTCCGGCACAGGACCTGTACATCGAGAAGGACTCCTCGATCAACGAGCACATTGAGCAGATGCGCCTGTCGGCGACCAAGAGCCTGCTGGAAAGGCGTGACGTGGTGATCGTGTGCACGGTGTCGGCGATCTACGGCATCGGCGATCCGGTCGATTACCACAGCATGATCCTGCACCTGCGCCAGGGCGAGAAGATCGGCCAGCGCGAGATCATCCGTCGCCTGACGGAAATGCAGTACGAGAGGAACGAGATGGATTTCCGCCGCGGCGTCTATCGCGTGCGCGGCGACGTGATCGATGTCTTTCCCGCCGAGAACGCCGAAAGCGCGGTGCGCATCACGCTGTTCGACGACGAGATCGAGGGCCTGACGGTGTTCGATCCCCTGACCGGGCACACCAAACAGAAGCTCGGCCGCTTCACGGTGTTTCCCTCCAGCCATTACGTGACGCCGCGCGGCACGGTGCTCAAGGCTGTCGAGGCGATCAAGGAAGAATTGCGCGGGCGCATTGAGTTCTTTCAGGTGCAGCAGAAGCTGGTCGAGTGCCAGCGCATCGAGCAGCGCACCCGCTTCGACCTCGAAATGCTCGACCAGTTGGGCTTTTGCAAGGGCATCGAGAATTACTCGCGGCATCTCTCGGGGCGCCAGCCCGGTGAGCCGCCGCCGACGCTCTACGATTACTTGCCGGGCGACGCAATCATGTTCGTTGACGAATCGCATGTGACGATCCCGCAGGTCGGCGGCATGTACAAGGGCGACCGCTCGCGCAAGGAAAACCTGGTCGACTACGGCTTCCGCCTGCCGTCGGCGCTGGACAACCGGCCGCTGAAGTTCGAGGAGTTCGAAAAACTGATGCCGCAAACCGTGTTCGTCTCGGCGACGCCTTCGGCTTACGAGGAAGCCCACCAGGGCCAGGTGGTCGAGCAACTGGTGCGGCCGACCGGGCTGGTTGATCCGGTGGTCGACGTGCGTCCTGCCAGCACGCAGGTGGACGACCTGCTGACGGAAATCAAGAAGCGCATCGCGCTGGGCGAACGGGTGCTGGTGACGACCCTCACCAAGCGGCTTTCGGAGCAATTGACCGAGTACCTGGGCGACAATGGCATCAAGGTGCGCTACCTGCATTCCGACATCGATACCGTCGAGCGGGTCGAGATCATCCGCGATCTGCGGCTGGGCGAGTTCGATGTGCTGGTCGGCATCAACCTGCTGCGGGAAGGCCTCGACATCCCGGAGGTTTCGCTGGTGGCGATCCTCGATGCCGACAAGGAAGGTTTCCTGCGCTCGACGCGCTCGCTGATCCAGACCATGGGGCGCGCCGCCAGGCATCTCCACGGCACGGCGCTACTCTATGCGGATAGAATTACCGATTCGATGCAACGGGCGATGGATGAGACCGCGCGGCGGCGCGCCCGGCAACTGGCGCACAACGAGGCCGAGGGCATCACGCCGATTGGCGTCAGGAAGCGCATCAAGGACATGATCGACGGCATCTACGACGCGGATACCGCGGTGCGCGATCTCAAGGTCGCGCAGGAAGCGGCGCGCTACGAAGTGATGAGCGAGAAGGACCTGTCGCGCGAAATCAGGAGGCTCGAGAAGGCCATGCAGGAATACGCAAGAAACCTTGAATTCGAGGCTGCCGCGGCTGCCCGCGATGAACTGTTCCGCATCAAGCGGCTCGCCTTCGGCGGCGAGGCCCATGACGCGGCAGGGGATGCGGCGTGATGCGGTACAAGGTGCTGTTTGTTTGTACCGGGAACATCTGCCGCTCGCCCACGGCCGAGGGCGTGGCGCGTCGCTTGGCGGCGCAGCAGGGAGTGGAGCACCTGTTCGAGTTCGATTCGGCTGCCACCCATGACTACCATTCCGGCGAGCCGCCGGATCCGCGAACCATCGCTGCGGCGCGTCGCCGTGGCTATGATCTGGCCCGCTTGCGTGCGCGCAGGGTGACGGAGTTCGACTTCGTCCATTTCGACTACGTGCTGGCGATGGGTCACGACCATCTTGAATTGCTGAGGCGACTCTGTCCGCCAGAGCATTGGAACAAGCTCGGGTTGTTTCTGGATTTCAGCGGACGCTTCGACGAAGAGGATGTCCCCGATCCTTACTACGGTGGGGCAAAGGGTTTTGACCATGTGCTCGATCTGGTGGAGGATGCGGCGACTCAGCTCATCCGCAAGCTCAGCGCCAAATAGACAACGGGCGCCCTGGGGCGCCCGTTGCTGCGTCTCCGGGGCGAGCCCTCAGTGGTTCTTGGTTTCCACCATTTGCAGGGGTTCGCTGGCGATCACCGGCGCCGGCCTCGGCTTGCGGCCCAGGACCGGTGCCGGCTCGGCAAACGCCGCAGGATGCGGCGCGGTATTGCTGGTTTCAATCATTACCAGACCGGCCTGTTGCAGCGATCCGGAGATATCCACTGCGCCGGGTTTCGGTGATGGCGGAACAATGATGGGATCGGCGACGGGTGGCTCTGCCGGGGATGGCTCCGCGACGGATGGCGCAGCGGTGACAGGCGCCACAGGCGCAACCCGGACTGCAACAGGTTCTCCCACCGCAGTTTGGCTGGCCGCTGGAGTGACATGCACGACAGGTTCTGCCGCCGCGGTTGGAACCGGTGCCGGCTCCACCGCCTGCACCGGTGTCGGCGCCGCGGCAATGTCCGATTGCATGTCGCCTGGCGTGGTTTCAGCGACGACAGGTGTGGTCTCGACCGGCTGGCTCGTATTCAGCCCTGCCGCCGTGGCGTCCGTCGGGCTGCCTTCCTCACCGCGACCGCGACCGCGACCACGGCCCCGACTTCTGCGTCCGCTACGGGCTTCGCCGTCCTGGCTGGCGAGTGCTTGTCCACTGCCATTGCCGGGAGTTATGCCTCTGGCGACGCCAGAGGCGATATCCACTGCGGACGGCGCAGGCGCTACGGCGTTCTGCGCGCTGCCTGCTTCGCTGCGGGGCGGACGTGGTTCCCTCGCTTCCTTGGGCTCGCGCGGCGGACGCGGTTCACGCGCCTCTCTGGGCTCGCGGGCTTCCTTCGGCTCGCGCGGCTTGCGGTTGCCGCCTTCGCCTTGTGCTTCGTCGCGCTTGGCTTGGGGGCGCGGCGCATGCTCGGCCTTGCGCTCGCCGCCATCGCGGTTGTCGCGTCCGTCGCGACGACTGCCGCGGTCGCGTCCGCCGCGACCCGCATCGCGATTGCCATCGCGGTTGCGCTCGCGTCCGTTGTCGTGGCGCGGCGGTGTGGCGGGTATTTCAGCAGGAGCTGGAGGGGCTTCTGCCTTGCTGCCGCCTGTGAAAAAGGCCAGAATTTTGCCGAAGATGCCGCCCTCGCTGGTCGCAGCGGGCAGGACCACAGGCGGGACAGCCTTGGCTTCGATATTCGGCGCCGGTTGATCGGGGGTGATCCCCTTCACTGCGGCTTCTGTTTTGGCGGGCTTCGCGTCGGTTTGCGCCGACGGTGGCTGGTAGGACTCTTCGGCCGGCTGCTCCGCCATCTGGTAACTGGCCAGAGCGATACCGTCGGCGTTGAGCTGATCGTGGCGCAAACGGATGATTTCATGCGCCGGCGTCTCCAGGTGCCGGTTGGGCACGATCACCAGATTGACGCGGTGGCGCATCTCGACGCGCGAAATGTCGACGCGCTTTTCGTTGAGCAGGAATGTGGCGACATCCACCGGCACCTGGCAGTGCAGCGCGCCGGTATTCTCCTTCATGGCCTCCTCTTCGAGGATGCGCAGGATGTGCAGTGCGGCGGATTCGGTGCTGCGAATGTGCCCGGTGCCGGTGCAGCGTGGGCAGGTGATGTAGCTGGTTTCGGCGAGCGCCGGACGCAGGCGCTGGCGCGAGAGTTCGAGCAGCCCGAAACGGCTGATCTTGCCGGTCTGGACGCGCGCTCGGTCGAAGCGCAGGGCCTCGCGGACGCGATTCTCGACTTCGCGCTGGTTCTTCGTCGACTCCATGTCGATGAAATCGATGATGATCAGGCCGCCCAGGTCGCGCAGGCGCAACTGGCGGGCAATCTCGTCGGCGGCTTCGCAGTTGGTGCGGAATGCCGTCTCCTCGATATCGCTGCCCTTGGTGGCGCGACCGGAGTTGACGTCCACCGATACCAGCGCTTCGGTATGGTCGATGACGATGGCGCCACCCGAGGGTAGCGTGACTTGGCGTGAGTAGGCCGATTCGATCTGGTGTTCGATCTGGAAACGCGAGAATAGCGGCACGTCATCGCGATAGCGCTTGATGCGATTGGCCGTGCCCGGCATCACATGCGCCATGAACTGCTGGGCCTGTTCGAAGATGTCGTCGGTGTCGATCAGTATTTCGCCGATCTCCGCATGGAAATAGTCGCGGATGGCGCGGATCACCAGACTCGATTCCTGATAGATCAGGAACGCGCCGCTTTGCGCTTTGGCGGCGCCGTCGATGGCGGTCCAGAGCTGCTGCAGGTAGTTCAGGTCCCACTGCAGTTCTTCCCGCGTGCGACCGATGCCGGCGGTGCGTGCGATCAGACTCGTGCCCGGAGGAACCACGAGCTGATCCATGGTTTCGCGCAATTCCTGCCGGTCCTCGCCCTCGATGCGGCGCGAAACGCCACCGCCGCGGGGGTTGTTCGGCATCAACACCAGGTAGCGGCCGGCGAGCGAAATGTAGGTGGTCAGCGCCGCGCCCTTGTTGCCGCGCTCGTCCTTTTCGACCTGGACGATCAGTTCCTGGCCGTTGCCAAGGACGTCCTGGATGCGCGCCTTGCCGGCGTCGACGCCGGGCTTGAAATAGCTGCGGGAAATCTCCTTGAACGGCAGGAAGCCGTGACGCTCCGCGCCGTAGTCGACAAAGGCGGCTTCCAGGCTGGGCTCGATACGGGTGATGACTGCCTTGTAGATGTTGCTCTTGCGTTGTTCCTTATTGGCTGATTCGATGTCAAGGTCAATCAATTTCTGACCATCAACTATCGCGACGCGGAGTTCTTCAGCCTGCGTCGCATTGAATAGCATGCGCTTCATGTGTGCTCCCGCGCGCTAACTGGCAGGCGGGCACGACAAGTCGCACACCGCGGGCGTCAAGACGCGGGAGGTGTGATTCTGGTTTGCGGTTGGCTTGGGAGGTTCATGGTGCCCAGGGTGGTGCGTGGCAAACGGGGTTGATGACTTGTCTTCGCTAAGGCGGTCGCTGACTCATGATCGGCGGCCGGCGGTCTGTGCCCAAATCCGTGCGTGTGTTGCGCGCAATCAAGTAGTATCGCTCTTCCGGGCGAGCGAAACACCCTGTGGTCGGCTGGTCACGCTATCGTCCGGAGTTGAGAGTTCCGCCGATTATCCTGCTACCGCGCCCTTGCCGCCGCCATGCATTCGATCGCTGACAAGCGACTTTGCACCGATGGCGGCATCATCCCGCAAATCGTGCCACCGACGCCACTTCGGGCCGCCGGGCACACCGTCACGGGACGGCTAACCAAGTGATCAGTATATTGCAAATGAAGGACTTAAGCAAAGATTCGGTCACGTGGCTTGAGGTTGGCGAGGAGGCCGAGGGCCAGCGTATCGACAATTTCCTGCTGCGTATCGCCAAGGGCGTGCCGAAGAGTCACATCTATCGCATCGTGCGTAGCGGCGAGGTGCGGGTGAACAAGGGGCGGGTGGCGGCCGAGTATCGGCTTCGGCTCGGCGACAAAGTGCGCGTGCCGCCGCTGCGAACCGCCGAGCGGCCATCGCAAGCGTCTGTTCCAGCTAGGGATTTTGAAATTGCCTGGGAAGATGAGGCGCTGATCGTGATCGACAAGCCAGCCGGCGTGGCGGTGCATGGCGGTAGCGGCGTTTCTTTCGGGGTGATCGAACAGTTGCGCCGCGCGCGGCCGCTTGCGAAGTTTCTTGAACTGGCCCATCGCCTGGATCGGGAGACCTCGGGCCTGCTGGTGGTGGCCAAGAAACGCATGGCGTTAACCAGACTGCACGACCAGTTTCGCGACGGCGGCATCGGCAAGCGCTACCAGGCGCTGGTCAAGGGTCGCTGGCGCAACGAATTGCAGCATGTGCGCCTGCCCTTGCTCAAGTATCTGACGGCGGACGGCGAGCGTCGGGTCAGCGTCAATCCGGCGGGCAAGCCGTCGCATTCGATCATGAGGTTGCTGGCGCGCTGGGAGAACTTCAGCCTGGTCGAGGTCGAACTGAAGACCGGGCGGACGCATCAGATTCGCGTCCATCTCGCGCATCTTGGCTTTCCCCTTGCAGGCGATGACAAGTATGGCGACTTTTCCTTGAACAAGGACTTGCAGAAGGCCGGACTAAGGCGCATGTTCCTGCATGCGGCGCGGCTTGTGCTGCCGCATCCGCTCTCCGGCGCTCCATTGGAACTCGAATCGTCGCTGCCGGCGGAACTGCGTCGCTTTACGGAAAAGCTGGATAGAAACGAAACCAAGGACTATGGGCAAACGTTTTGAACTGATCGTCTTCGACTGGGACGGCACGCTGATGGATTCGACGGCCGCCATCGTCGCCAGCATCCAGGCTGCGGCGCGCGATCTTGGCATTCAGCCGCCGTCCGACGAACGAGCCCGGCACATCATCGGCCTCGGGCTGTTCGACGCCTTGCGTCACGCCCTGCCTGATTTGCCGATCGAGCGCTACCAGGCGGTCGCCGAGCGCTATCGGCATCACTTTCTGTCGCGCGATCAGGATCTGCTGCTGTTCGACGGCGCGGTGGAACTGATCGAAGACCTGACACGGACCGGCTACCATCTCGCCGTGGCAACCGGCAAGACGCGCAAGGGGCTGGATCGGGCCTTCGAGGTCAGCGGCCTGGGCCCGCGCTTTCAGGGTTCGCGCTGCGCCGACGAATGCCGATCGAAGCCTCATCCGCAGATGCTCGAGGAGTTGATGGGCGAGTTTGGCGTCGGGCCCGATGCAACACTGATGATTGGTGACACCACCGCGATCTGCAGATGGCCAGGAACGCGGGTGTGGCGGCTCTTGGCGTCGCCTACGGCGCCCATCCACGCGAGATTCTGGAGGCGGCATCTCCTGTTTATTGTGCGGGCAATGTGGCGGAACTGGCGGCGTGGCTGCGGCAACAGGCTTGAACCAAGAGATGATCTGCACCAGCGCCGAACTGGTCGAGGGCGGCAGCGGGGTGCGCTTCACCGTCGAGAGGCACGGCGTCAGCGAGGCTGCCTTCGTGGTGCGCTTTCGCGGGCGGGCTCATGCCTATCTGAACCGCTGCGCCCATCTGGCGGTCGAATTGGACTGGCAGCAGGGCGAGTTCTTCGATCTTTCAGGCTTATACTTGATTTGCGCGACACACGGCGCACTGTATTCTCCAGAATCAGGCCATTGCATCGGCGGGCGCTGCAATGGCAAGGGGCTCGTGGCGTTGGACGTGAGCGAGCACGGCGGTGGTGTTTTTTTGATCGAGGAAGGCTGGGAACGTGTCGGACAGCAATGATGAGCAGTGGGAACGCAAGGTTCTGGAAAAACTTGCGCTGGAAGCGGTTGCGGAGCAGAGGCGTAGTCGTCGCTGGGGCATCTTCTTCAAGTTGCTTGGCTTCGGCTATCTGGCGGTGGTTCTTGGGTTGGTGGTGGACTGGGGGCAGACCGAACGGCTTGCCGAGGGTGCCAAATTCACGGCGCTGGTGAATCTGACCGGGGTTATCAAGGCCAAAGGCGATGCCAATGCCGAGCATGTCATCAGCGCCCTGCAGGCGGCCTTCGAAGACAAACATACAGCCGGGGTGATCCTGCGCATCAACAGTCCAGGAGGCAGCCCGGTCCAGTCCGGCATCATCAATGACGAGATGCAGCGCCTGCGTGCCGAGCATCCGGAGATTCCGCTGCACGTGGTGGTGGAGGATGTTTGCGCTTCCGGCGGTTACTACGTTGCGGCGGCTGCCGACAAGATTTTTGTGGACAAAGCCAGTATCGTTGGCTCGATCGGCGTGTTGATGGATGGCTTCGGCTTCACCGGCTCCATGGAAAAACTTGGCGTCGAGCGCCGGCTGCTGACAGCCGGACAGAGCAAGGGCTTTCTCGATCCGTTCTCGCCGCAAAATGAAAGTCACAAGGATCATGCGAAGCAAATGCTCGACGAGATTCACCAGCAATTCATCGACGTGGTCAGAAAAGGTCGCGGCAAGAGGCTCAAGGAAACTCCCGAGATGTTTTCCGGCCTGATGTGGAGCGGCGCGAAAAGCATCGAACTGGGTCTGGCCGACGGCTACGGCACGGTCGATAGCGTCGCGCGCGATGTTTTCAAGGCGAGCGACGTGCGCGATTTCAGCGTTAAGCAGAACTTCGCCGAGAAGTTTGCCAAGCAATTCGGCGCGGACCTGGCCGAAAGCATGGCAAGCGTGTTGACGCGATTCACGCTGCGTTGACGGCGCCGACACGCATGTCGGCCAGCAGGAGTTCCTGGGCGCAGATGCGCGAGCGCCGCGTCGACCGGATGCGGTAGTCACCGCTGCCGTTAATTTCCCAGGACTGGCTGTTGTCGGCCAGGTAGGGCTTGAGCCCCTCCCTGAGGACCCGCCGCTTGAGCCTGGGTTCCAGCACCGGAAAACTGATTTCAATGCGACGGAAGAAATTGCGTTCCATCCAGTCGGCGCTGGACAGGTAGATGTTCTGTTTGCCGTCGGCGTGGAAATAGAAAATGCGGTGATGTTCCAGAAATCGTCCGATCACCGAACGTACCCGGATGTTTTCTGAAAGACCCTTGACCCCGGGACGCAGCGAGCAAACGCCGCGGACGATCAGTTCGACGGTGACGCCCGCCGCGCTGGCTTCATACAAGGCCGTGATGATCTCGGGTTCCAGCAGCGAGTTCATCTTGGCGATGATGCGCGCCGGCTTGCCGGCGCGTGCCGCCTCGGTCTCGGCGCGGATCGCTCCTAGCATGGCCGGGTGGAGCGAGAAGGGCGCCTGCCAGAGGTGCTTTAGCGCGCTGGCCTTGCCCAGGCCGGTGAGCTGCTTGAATACTTCGTTGACGTCGTCGCCGATTTCCGGGTTCGAGGTGAGCAGGCCGAAGTCGGTGTAGAAGCGCGTGGTGCGCGGATGGTAGTTGCCGGTGCCGAGGTGTATGTAGCGGTGATAGCCGTGATCTTCGCGTCGCAATACCATTAGCATCTTGGCATGGGTCTTGTAGCCGACCACGCCGTAGACCACATGGGCCCCGACCTCTTCCAGCCGCGCCGCGATGGAAAGATTGGCTTCCTCGTCGAAGCGCGCCATCAGTTCCACCACCACGGTGACTTCCTTGCCTTTCTCCGCGGCGCGCAGCAGATGCTCCATCAGCACCGAGTCGGTGCCGGTGCGATACACGGTCATCTTGATCGCCACCACCTGCGGGTCGTCCGCTGCCTGCTGCAACAACTGGATCACCGGGGTGAAGGACTGAAACGGGTGATGCATCAGAATGTCATGCTTGCGGATGCTGGTGAAGATGTCATAGCGCTTGGCCAGCTCCTTGGGCAGGCCGGGCTGGAACGGCGGATATTTCAGATCGGGGCGATCCACCTGGTCGGGGACCGACATCAGGCGCACCAAGTTGACGATACCCGGCACGCGATACAGATCGCCGCGGTTCAGTCCGAACTGCTGCAGCAGGAAGTCGGTCATGGTCTCCGAGCAGTTGTCGGCGACTTCCAACCGCACCGCATCGCCAAAGTGGCGCTGCGGCAGTTCGCCCTGCAGTGCGATGCGCAGGTTCTTGACTTCTTCGTCATCGACGAACAGATCGGAATTCCGCGTGACGCGGAACTGGTAGCAGCCGAGAACGTTCATGCCGGCAAATAGTTCGCCGACGTATTCGTGCAGAATCGACGAAAGAAACACAAAGCCGTAGTCAAACTCGCAGAGTTCCCCCGGTAGCCGGATCACTCGCGGCAGGGCGCGAGGCGCTTGGACAATGGCGGCGCCGGAACTGCGCCCGAAGGCGTCCGTGCCCTCCAGTTCAACGGCAAAGTTGAGGCTCTTGTTCAGAACACGGGGGAAGGGGTGCGAGGGGTCGAGCCCGATCGGGGTCAGCACCGGCATCACTTCCTTGAGGAAGAATTCGCGTATCCAGGCGCGCTGGGTGTCGCTCCACAGGCTGCGACGGAAGAAGGCGATGCCTTGCGCTTCCAGCGCCGGGAGTATCGCGTCGTTGAGCAGCGCGTATTGTTCGGCAATCAGTCGATGCGCCTGATCGATCACGCGACGGAAGACTTCCTGCGGTGGCAAGCCGTCGGCGCCCGTGGCATGACCGCCCAGCTTGATCTGTTCCTTGAGGCCTGCGACCCGGATTTCGAAGAACTCGTCGAGATTGGAGGAGACGATGCAGAGAAAGCGCAACCGCTCCAGCAAGGGCACCTGGCTGTCCGCGACCTGGGCGAGAACGCGACGGTTGAAGGCCAGCAGGGACAGTTCGCGATTGAGGAAGTGCTCTTTCGGAAATCGGTGGGTCAGGGGCATGGTGGCTTTCAGGTGATTCGAAGCGGATGATTATGTGTCGGTTTTGTTGCCGTGACATGACGCCGTCGAAAGCGGAGCACGAGGTAGAATTATAGGATGGGTTATGAACTGATCGCCGCAGTGGACCTCGGCTCCAACAGCTTTCGCCTGCAAGTGGGTCGCATCGTCGCCAACCAGATCTATCCTCTGGATGGCCTGAAGGAGTCGGTAAGGCTCGCCGCCGGCTTGACCCCGGACAAGCGGCTCGACGCGGCGGCCCAGCAGCGCGGCTTACAGGCGCTGTCGCGCTTTGCCGAGCGCCTGCGCGACTTTGACCAGGGGGCGGTGCGCGCGGTGGCGACGAATACCTTGCGCGTGGCGAAGAATGCCGAGCAGTTCCTCGAGAAGGCCGAGGCTGCGCTGGGCTTCCCCATTGAAGTGATTGCCGGACGCGAGGAAGCGCGCCTGATCTATCTCGGCGTGGCCCACACCCTGCCCAATCCCCAAAACCGCCAACTGGTTTTCGATATCGGCGGCGGCTCCACCGAATTCATCATCGGCCAGAACATCGATCCCATTCAACTGGAATCGCTGTACATGGGCTGCGTCAGCTTCAGCCTGCGCTTCTTTCCCGAAGGACGCGTGGACAAGCGTGCCTTCAAAGAGGCCGAACTTGCTGCACGGCGCGAGTTGCAGACCATCGTCCATGCCTACCGCCAGACCGGCTGGGACGAGGCCATCGGTTCATCCGGCACGGCCAAGGCGATTGTCGATTTGCTGGAGGTGAACGGCTTTTCCGATCATGGAATTACTCGCGACGGACTGGAGAAATTGCGCAATGAGCTGATCCATGCCGGTCATGCGTCGCGGATGCGGGTACAAGGCTTGCGCGCCGACCGGACCCCGGTGCTGCCCGGCGGGTTGGCGATCATGTCCGCGATATTCAAGGAATTCGGACTGGAGCGCATGGTTTTTCTCGAAGGCGCCCTGCGCCTGGGCGTGCTTTACGATCAGCTTGGCCGTTATCACCATGAGGACTTGCGCGAAGCAACGGTAACTCGTTTCATGCAGCGCTATGAGGTTGATCATCCGCAGGCGGCGCGCGTTGCCCAAACCGCGCTAGGGTTGCTCAATCAACTGGTTCCCGCGAGTCGCGAAGAAGACGACCCGGACGCGCAATTCCTGTTCTGGGCCGCCCGCCTCCATGAGATCGGGATTTCCGTGGCGCACCCGAGCTATCACAAGCACAGTTCCTACATCATCGCGAATGCCGACATGCCGGGTTTTTCGCGACGCGATCAAGGGCGCCTGGCGCGGCTGGTGCTGGCGCATCGCGGCAAGCTGGAGCGCGCCCAGCCCTTGCGCGGGGAGGCCCCGGAATGGACGCTGATTTTCTGCCTGCGAATCGCCGTCCTGCTGCATCGCTCGCGCGATGACCAGTCCCTGCCGGCGCTTTCCGCCGCATTCACCCGCAATGGTTTCCAGATCAAGTTGGGTAATGGCGGGCTGGATGCTCTGCCGCTTACCGCGGCGGCACTCGAGGATGAGGCACAGCAATGGGCCGGCAGTGGCGGCGAGCTGCGGATTGTTCGCGACGCCTGATATGGCCGGCGGATACGACGTGCCTATAATCGGGATTCTCCAGAACCGTCGATTCAGATATCCGTCCGATGTCTATTGCGTCCATTGAAGTGATCGTTCGCGAAGGCGGACGCGTGGTCAGGCTTTCAGGGCGCTGGACGCTGGCGACCACTTCGCAGCGCGCGGCCGGGTTGGCGGATGAGCTCTCCCGTGTGGCGGACCCCTCCAGCCTTTGGGACTGCAAGGAGCTGGAAGCGATCGACAGCGCCGGCGCGATGTTGCTGTGGCGCGCCTGGGGCAGGGTCATGCCCCAGCAGTTGTCGATCAAGCCAGAGCATTGGCGGGTCTTCGAGCGCATCGATGCCGCCGATCATGAACCGCGCGAGGTGGTGCCGCCGACATCCCTTTTGCATGGCGTGATGGTCGTCGGTTCAGCGGCAATCGGGGTCGGCCGTCATCCGCTCGACTTCGTCGCACTGATTGGTCAGTTCGGATTGAACCTGGTGTATGTCGTGCGTAATCCCGTCGATTTGCCGCGGCGTGAAATTTCCGCGAACCTTTACAAGAGCGGGGTGCGCGCGATGCCGGTAACCGCGCTGGTCGGCTTCCTCATCGGCGTGGTGCTTTCCTATCTGTCGGCCTTGCAACTCAAACAGTTTGGGGCCGACATCTTCATCGTGAATATCATCGGCCTTGGCATCGTGCGCGAGTTGGGACCGGTCCTGGTCGCGATCCTGGTCGCCGGGCGTTCGGGTTCCGCGATGACCGCGCAACTTGGCGTGATGCGCGTCACCGAGGAGATCGACGCGCTGGCGACCATGGGCGTGCCCCGTGGCCTGCGCCTGATATTCCCCAAGGTGGTGGCGCTGACCATCGCCATGCCCTTGCTGGTGTTGTGGAGCACCGCGATAGCACTGATCGGCGGCATGGTCTCGGCTGGTTGCAGTTGGACATCTCCTATGGCTTCTTCTTCCAGAACTTGCCGCGCGTGGTGCCGGTGGCCAATCTGTGGATCGGTCTGGCAAAGGGCGCGGTATTCGGCATGTTCGTGGCCCTGGTGGCCTGCCATTTCGGCCTCAGGGTGCGACCCAACACGGAAAGTCTGTCGAGCAATACGACGGCCTCGGTGGTTTCGGCGATCACGGTGGTCATCGTGATCGATGCCTTGTTCGCGATTGCCACGCGCAGCATCGGTTTGCCGGGATAAGCGCGCAGCCATGACGATGCCAGCGATCCGCATCAGAAGTCTCGCCACGCGTTTTGGCGACGTATGGATCCACAAAGGGCTAGACCTCGACGTCGAGCGTGGGGAACTGGTGTCGCTGGTAGGCGGTTCCGGCAGCGGCAAGACCACCTTGCTGCGCATGGTCGTCGGCCTGCTGCTGCCGGACGCAGGCAGCATAGAGATCTTCGGTGAGCCCCTGTTCGGTGGTGGCGTCGCGCGCGAGCGCACGTTGCGGCAGCGCTTCGGCGTGCTGTTCCAGCATGGGGCGCTGTTCTCGGCTTTCAACGTCTTCGACAACATCGCTTTTCCCCTGCGCGAACTGAAACGCTACGACGAGGACGCCGTCCACGATCTGGTGATGCTCAAGCTGTCCATGGTCGAACTGCTGCCGCGCCATGGCAGGCTGATGCCCGCCGAGCTTTCCGGCGGCATGGTCAAGCGCGTCGCGCTGGCGCGCGCGCTGGCGCTGGAGCCGGAACTGCTGCTGCTCGACGAGCCGACCGCCGGTCTTGATCCGGACCGTTCAGACAGCTTTGTGCGTTTGATCCGCATGCTGAGCGAGGAACTCGGTCTCACCGTAATGCTGGTCACGCACGACCTCGACACGCTGGCGGCGCTTTCGACCCGTGTCGCGGTGCTGGCCGAGCAGCGTATCCTCGCCTACGGCACCACGGATGAAATCATTCAGATCGACCATCCGTTCATCCGCAACTTCTTCCTTTCCGAGCGCAGCGTGCGGGCCTTGCAGAATTCAAAGCCAGCGGCCGTGCCGCACTGAAAGCCACGACTCATGGAAAATCGATCGCACGCAATCGCTGCCGGCATATTCACCTCGTCTTCGGCATCGCTGCCGCCGTCGGCATCTGGTGGCTGGGGCAGAGCGAAGAGGCGACCACGAGCTACCTGCTGGAGACGCGAGGCAACGTCACCGGGCTCAACGTAGAGGCGCAGGTGCGCTATCGCGGCATTCGGGCCGGCAAGGTGGAAGCCATCGAGCCAGACGATGCCGATCCGCGCGTGATCCTGGTGCGCGTCAGCGTCGACGACCGCTTCAAACTGACCAAGGGCAGCACGGCCCAGTTGGGCTACCAGGGTGTCACTGGCTTGGCCTACGTGCAAATCGAAGACAATGGGTCTTCAATCGAACCGCTCGTCGGCAAGAATGGCGAGCTGCCGCGCATTGCGCTGAAGCCCACGCTGCTCGACATGCTGAGTGAAAAGGCGGGTGACATCGTTACCCAGATCAGTACGGTTTCCCTGCGGCTGGGCAAGCTGCTGGACGAGAAGAACCTGCAGAATCTGTCGCGCACGCTGGACAACCTGGCGGCGGCGTCCGACGGCCTGCGCGAGATGCCGAAGCTGATGGCGTCGATGCGCGAGGCGCTGTCGGACGCCAATCTGCACAGCTTGCGGCAGATCCTGACCCATGTCGAAAAGACCGCCGGGGAGACCGCGCCACTGGCGGTCGAAATGCGCGACCTGGTGAAGACCATGAGCGGCTTGTCGCGTCGCCTGGACCAGCTTGCCGCCGATGCTGGTGTTGAGCTGACGACCGTGACGCTGCCGCAGGCGACTGCCTTGATGCGCGAACTGGGGAGTAGTTCGCGGCAGCTCTCGCGCGTGCTGGACGGTCTCGAAAGCAATCCGCAGATGCTGCTTTTCGGCCGCGCTGCCGCCGTGCCGGGTCCCGGTGAAGTCGGATTTTCCGCACCGGGCAACAAAGGAGGACAACGATGAAACGGCTGTTTGCGATTCTTGCTGGCGTGGTGTTGGGGGCCTGCGGCGGCAACGTGCGGACGAGCGAAATGCCACGCTATGACTTCGGCAATCTGGGCACAACGAGCGCGGGTCCGGGGTTTCGCATCCCGATCGGGACGATCGACGTGCAGGCGGCATCCTGGCTATCCGGCCCGGACATGTATTATCGCCTGGTCTACACCGAGCCCCTGCAGCGTCGGGCCTATGCGGAAAGCCGCTGGGCTGCGCCGCCGGCCGAGTTGCTGGAAGCTTTCCTGAGGCGCCGCATGGTCTTCGGGCAATCCGATTTCGGCGGCGGCTGCCGCCTGCAACTGGTCCTGGACGAACTGGAACAGCGCTTCGATGATCCGCAGAGTAGTCAGGTGGTGCTTCAGGTCCGCGCCCTGCTGGCGTCTTCCCGGGGAGCGGAGGTACTCTCCAGGCGCGTCTTGACTGTTCACCAGGCAGCGTCAGCTTCGTCCGCTGCAGGCGGGGTTGCCGCAACCCGCGACGCGGTGCAGGCCCTGGCCGGGAAACTTGACGGCTGGCTCGACGAAATCGGCCGCGACAGGCCTGCGATCGTCGAACGGTGCCGCGCCCAGGCGTGACGAGATCTGCGTCGATGGGCCGTGGCTGATCGAACAGATTCCGTACAGGCATCGCAATCCGATGGCATTAGCATGGCGCTAGCCGATTCCCCGTTCGATCTCGACGAGCCTGCCGGCTATCGCCAATGGCGCGAGCGCAAGCTCGACAGCGCACCGCGCCACATTGAGGACCTCCTGGTGCCGCTCGACGATCCGCGTGCCCTGACGGCGGCGCAGCTTGATGCGCTGCTGGAACGCTGTGCCACCGCCAACATGGCGATCTATTCCAGCAACACCGTCGGTGAAGCAGACAAGGAGATTCCGCGCCGGCTTGGCGAGCAACTCGGTCTGCATTCACTGGACAGCAACTACCTTTCCGATGATGACGGCATTTCTCCGCTGGCCGTCGCTGACCAGAGTGACGCAAGCGGCGCTGCGACACAGAGGCGCGGCGAGTTCATCCCCTATACCGACAAGCCGATTCGCTGGCATACCGACGGCTACTACAATCCGCCGCAGCGCATGGTGCAGAGCGTGATCCTGCATTGCGTGCAGAGCGCTGCGGCGGGGGGTGACAACCAGTTGCTCGACCATGAGATTGCCTACATCCTGCTGCGCGACGAGAATCCCGATTTCGTTCGTGCGCTCTCGATGCCGGACGTGATGACCATTCCGGCACGGGTCGAGGCCGCCGGCGAAGCCCGTCCCGACCAGCCGGGAAGCGTGTTCAGCGTCGATGCAGGCGGCTTTCTGCAGATGCGCTACACCGCGCGCACCCGGAGCATCGTCTGGAAGACCGATGCCGCGAGCCAGGCGGCGCTTGCAGCGCTGGTCAGGCTGCTGGCCACTGCCACGCCGTGGACCTTGCGCGGGCGCCTGGAGCCTGGCATGGGGCTGGTCTGCAATAACGTGTTGCACGACAGGTCAGGCTTTTTGGACGCGCCGGAGCGTCGGCGCTTGCTGTATCGGGCGCGTTACCACGAGCGAATCAGCCCCTGGCCGCCGCGCGCCGCCGATTGACGGCTGGGTATAATCAGCGCTCCTGATGGGGCCGTTGAATTGAGCGCACTGACTCCCGAACTCGAACGCAAGCTGGGCATCGCCGTTGAGCGCATGCCAGCCTTCCCGCGCAGCGTGCAAAGGATTCTCGAACTCACGCGCAACATCAATTGCCTGCCCAAGGACCTGGTCGGCGTGGTCGAAAAGGATCCGGTGATGACCATGAAGATCCTCAAGGTGATCAATTCGGCCTACTACGGCCTGCCGCAGAAGATCACCTCGGTCGGCCAGTCGGTGGTCTATCTCGGCATCAACACCGTCAAGAACCTGGCGCTGGGTTTCGCCGCCGTGGGCATACTGCCGCGCATGAATGCGGCGGGTTTCGACATTCAGCGCTACCTGCTGCATTCCCTGGTGGTGGCGGGTGTCGCTCGCCAACTGGCGGTCCAGTCCGCGAAGGGCGAAGTTGATCCCGGCGATTGCTATATCGCCGGTCTGCTGCACGATTTCGGCAAGGTGGTGTTCGCCCAGTTTCTGGCGGTGGAGTTTCGCGATGCGCTGGTCCATGCAGTCGAGCATTCGGTGCCCCTGCATGAGGCCGAGAAAGCCAGGATCGGTGTCGATCACGGTCTGGTGGGCGCGCTGCTGGCCAAGCGCTGGGCATTTCCCGAGCATCTGGTCGACTGCATTCGCGACCATCATAATCCCCTGGCCGAGTCGTCGGGCATGATGGATTGCCTGCGCGTGGCGGATCAGGTGGTACGCTTCCGCGCCATCGGCGACAGCGGCAATCCCTGGCGCGAAACCGAGGCGCACGCTGCGCAACAGCGCTTCGGCGATAACCTGGAAGCCACGGTCGCGAAGCTGGCCTCACTGGACAAGATCGTCGACGACGCGATGATGTTCGCCCAGGTCGGCAAGGCGCCATGAAGGCGAATTCATGAAAGTGCGCTTCTGGGGTGTGCGCGGCTCGATTCCGGCGCCCGGCCCGCATACCTTGCGCTACGGCGGCAACACGACCTGCATCGAGGTGCGCAGCGACGATGGCTCGCTGATCATTCTGGACGCGGGTACCGGCATATTTCCCCTGGCGCAGGAACTGCTGAAACAGATGCCAGTGAAGGCCAATATCTTCATCACCCACACGCACTGGGATCATATTCACGGCATGCCTTTCTTTACCCCGCTGTATATTCCCGGTAATTCCGTGCGCATTCACGGCGGCTACGATGTGGTTTCCGGACGGGGCATCGACCAGATCATGGAAGTGCAGTTGCAGTACAGCTATTTCCCGATACGCGAAGCGGAAATGAAGGCGGGCATCGAATACGAAACCCTGTCCATCGGCGAACCGGTGAACGTGGGTGACGCAACGGTGACGCCGCTGATGCTCAATCATCCGGTAGTCGATTTTGGCTATCGTGTCGACTGCCACGGCAAGTCGGTCTTTTTCACCGGTGACCATGAGCCGTGGCTGAATATCTACACTCCGGAAGACGAGAGCTACGGCGAGTTCGAGCAGATGGTTCAGATGCAGCAAGGCCATCTCGACAAGGCACTGGCCGGGCTTGACGTGCTGATTGCCGACAGTTCCTACACCGCCGCGGAGTATCCGGCCAAGATCGGCTGGGGGCATGGCACGATGGAAGGCAATGTTGGCTGGGGGCGCCGGCTCGGTGTGAAGAAACTGATCTGTACCCATCACGAACCGACGCGTTCGGATGACGACCTGGAGCGAGTCTTTGCGACTGCGCTGGAGACCACGGGTTACGCTCCGGGGCGCCCCGGCGAGCCGGAGATCCTGCTCGCCCGCGAAGGGCTGGAACTGGTTCTGTAATCGGCAGCCCTCTTCAGCCGCGGGCAACGCGCAGCAGATCTTCGAGGCGCGCCAGCTTTTCCCGCGGGCGCCCGTGTCCCGCGGCGACTTCCGCGGCATTGATTTTCTGCCAGCCGGCGAAATTGACAGCCTGCGCGCCATGCTCGGCGAGCAGGGAGTCGATCAGCGCGCTTCCCGGCCTGGCAGGGCCTTCACGAATGGCGAGATCGGCAAGAATCAATTCAGCGACGGCCAGTGAGTCCGCCCGGTTGGCGGGTATGACGCCTTGCGGACCGCGTTTGCACCAGCCCGCCGCGTACACGCCCGGTTCGACGCGTCCCTGCGCATTGGCGACCACGCCGCGCAGCGGGTCGAAAGGCAGGCCGGGGAAGGGCGTGCTGCGATAGCCGATCGCCGAAATGACGGTGTCGGCCGGGATGCTGAAGCTCTCGCCGGCGGGGACCGCCTGGGCATTTTCGACGCGCGTTCCCTGCAGCAGCAGTTCGCGTGCGCGGCCCTCGCCCAAGATCGCCAACGGCGCCGCATGAAACACGAAGTGGAGGCGCAGCGGCCGCTCGCGCTGTTCGCCGCGCGCGGCATAGGCCCGCAACACCTCAAGATTCTTCTCCGCCAGCTTTCTCTGCTCTGCTTCGAGTGCATTGGACAAGACCGCCGGCAACTGCGCCGGATCAACCAGCGTGGCGACGCGCGACAGGTCACCGAACTCCGCCAGTTCGGCGGTGGTGAAGCTGGCCTCCAGCGGGCCGCGGCGACCGATCAGCCAGATATCCTCGATGCGGCTGGCCTCGAATGCGGCCCGGGCATGGGCGCACAAGTCCGAGTTCGCCAGTTCGTCGGGGTCTTTGCCAGCAGACGCGCAATGTCGAGCGCCACATTGCCGTTGCCGATGATGGCGAGCGACTTGCCGTCGAGTTTCGGATTGAGCTCGCGACCGTCGGAATGCCGTTGTACCAGGCGACGAACTGCCCCGAAGCCATACACCGCGTCGAGCTGTTCACCGGGGATGCCGAGTCGGCGATCTTCGAGCGCGCCGATGGCGATGACCAGCACGTCGCAAGCCGCCTTGAGCTCCTCGTAGGAAATGTCGCGGCCGACGGCGATGTTGCCAAGAAAGCGCACGCCATCCTTGCCCAGCGTGCGTTCGAATTGCCGCGCGATGTTCTTGGTGCCCTGATGGTCGGGCGCGACACCGCCGCGCACCAGGCCGAAGGGCGTGGGCAGGCGATCGAAAATGTCGATGCCGGCGCCGGGCAGCTTGCGCCCGAGCGCATCGGCCAGATAGCAACCCGAGGGGCCGGCGCCGACAATGCCGATGTGAAGAGGTTTGCTGCTCATGCTCCTGGCTCGATTTCCCCGGTGCTCAGGCGGAAGGCAGAACTGGTTGAGGTGTCAAAAAACCGATTGACAGTCTCGATATGATACATTATCATTAACAGTCAAGCAAATATTTGTATCGTTATTATCCTGACGGTACGAGTCCCACAAGCCGAACTGATTGCGCTCGCAAGCTCATCTCCGTGAGCCGACGCCACCGGGAGAATTGAAATGAGGACGTTCAAGACTTACGACAAGGGCGACGTACTGCCCGAGGACTACAAGAAGGCGCTGATCAACCTGATGTGTTTCCAGGCGGATTCCGAATATGCAGGCGGCCAGCGCGTGGCGGAGAATCATCGCTACGCGACGCGTCCGGAAGAGGCGTATCGGCTGTCCAAGAAAGTCTTCGAGGAGATGGGGCACGCGTTCTACGTGTGGAACCTGTTGCAGGAACTCGGCGTTGACGTCGATGCCCGCCTCTACGAGCTTTCCCACAATCCGGACAATCCCGATCCGAAGAAGGTGAACGTGATCAACGGTTTCCGCAAGGAAAACTGGTCGAAGTTCTTCGAGTGCTGGGAGGATGTCGCGCTGTTTTCGACCGTCGTCACTCCGGCCGCCGTGGCTTTCCTCGGACAATATCGCGAATGCTCCTACCTGCCCTGGGCGCGCGTCAATGTGCGCATCCACAAGGAGGAGCATGGGCACCTGGCCTTTGGCGTCTGGGCCTCGAAGCGTTGCATCGAGTTTGGCGGCGAGAAAACGCGTGAGTTCATGCAGCAGCGCGTCGCCAAGTTCATGCAGATGGGCCTGGGTTTTTACGGTCGCCCCTCGGCCGGCGACGCCAAGTCGCAGATGTTCGATATCTATTACGAGTATGGGATCAAGGTGAAGAAGCCGGAAGAGCTGCAGGCCGAGTACATGGAGTTGCTCGATTCGCGGCTCAAGGACGTTGGCCTGATCGTGCCCGAGGGTGTCGAAGCCGACTACGACATGCGCATGGGTTACGAAGCGGAAGAGCTGGCTGCCGCCTGAGATCGTCAGCCCGACATGCCAGCCTCTCCACAGCAGTTGATCGATGGCGAGATAGCCGGGCTCAAGCGCTTCGGTTACACGCCGTTCGGCGATGCGGCGCCCGACTGGGCGGGCATGTGGCAACTGCTGCGCGGAGACTTTGCCACGCTAAAGCGCGCGCATGTGCCGGGCTATGCCGAAATGAGCCCGTGGCCGCGGGAAGGCGCGCGCATCTACATGCGCCGGCGCCTGCTGGCGGATCGCCTGTTCGAGGAATGCCAGGAGCTCTATCGGCGCCTCCATGCCGAGGGCATCAATACCGAACTGGTCGAAGCCTACGCGCTGGCGCGGGATGCCTACGAGGAATCCGTGCTGGATTTCGGCAGGGCGCGCGAGATGCTGGAAGAGGTTTTCACCAGAACCATCGACCTCGCAGCAACGAGTTGACGGGGCGCCCCTCAAGCGCGGCCTTCCCCAGGATGCGCGCTGGACGGGCGCGGGCCGGGCCCCGCCTATAATTGACCATGAACCCGGATCTAATAGCCATCGTCGACGGCATCGTCAAGCGCGAGGGGCGAAGATGCGTTTGCGGCGGAACCAAGCGGGCCAGGATACGATCATGAAAGCTCCAAAGAGACTCCAGGCGTTGGTTGCGGAGGGTCTGGTCGACGAAGTCGTTCGCCAGTTGATGAGTGGCAAGGAGGCGACCGTCTATACCGTCCGTTGCGGCGATGAGATTCGCTGCGCGAAGGTCTACAAGGACATCAAGCAACGCAGCTTCCGCCAGAATGCGTCGTATCAGGAAGGTCGCAAGACCAAGAACAGCCGCCAGGCGCGGGCCATGGAGAAGGGCTCGCGTTACGGGCGCCAGATGCAGGAGGAAGCCTGGCAAAACGCCGAGGTCGATGCACTGTATCGCCTCGCCGCGGCCGGGGTGCGCGTGCCCAAGCCTTACATTTGCCACGAAGGCGTGCTGCTGATGGAACTGGTGACTGATGCCGATGGCCATCCGGCGCCGCGGCTCAATGACATCGAGTTGGCGGCGGGACAGGCGCTGGAGCTGCACGCGATGCTGCTCCGTCAGGTGGTTGGCATGTTGTGCGCGGGAATCATTCACGGCGACCTGTCCGAATACAACATCCTGGTCGGCAGCGACGGGCCGGTCATCATCGACTTGCCGCAGGCCGTCGATGCCGCAGGCAACAGCAACGCCGGTCCGATGCTGGAGCGGGACGTGGCCAACCTCGCGAGCTACTTCAGCCGCTTCGCCCCCGAGTTGGCTGCCACCGAGTATGGCAAGGAAATCTGGCGGCTCTACCTGGCTGGCCGCTTGCGCCCCGACAGCGCACTCACGGGCCGCGTCGAAGTTGATCATCGTGTCGCCGATGTCGGCGCGGTGCTGGAAGTGGTCAAGGAGGCGCTGCTGGACGAGGAGCGCCGGCAACTGTATCGGGCGGCCTGACTCGCGTGCCCGCCCCGGCGACCATCCCGACACCCCGCGACGAAGCACTCGTTGCCGCCACCCGCAAATGGCTGCAGCGGGCGGTGATCGGCCTCAATCTCTGCCCCTTTGCCAGGGGCGTGCATGCCAAGGGCCAGGTGCGCTACGTGGTCAGTGCGGCGCAGGATGTCACCGCTTTGCTCGACGACCTGGAACGCGAACTGAAGCTTCTCGTCGCGGCCAGGCCGGAAGAGGTAGACACGACCCTGCTGATCACGCCCGAGGTGCTGACCGAATTTGCCGACTGCGTCGATTTCCTCGACCTGATCGAAGTCGTTTTGCGCACCCAGGGTCTGGTCGGCGTCCTGCAAGTCGCGAGTTTTCATCCGGACTATGTGTTTGCCGATGCCGAGCCCGACGATATCGCCAACTACACCAACCGTGCGCCCTATCCGACGCTGCACCTTATCCGCGAAGCCAGCCTGGACCGGGCCACGGCCGCCTTTCCCGATGCTGCGGACATCTACCGGCGCAATATCGAAACCCTGCGTACGCTGGGGATCGAGGGCTGGCAGGCGCTTGAGGTCGACGCGCCGCGACGAGCCGGGAGATAGACCGAAGTCGAACCATGCATACCGCCGAACCCGCAATCCTGCTGCGCGATGATGAGGTTGAACTCACCGCCATTCGCGCCCAGGGTGCGGGCGGGCAGAACGTCAACAAGGTGTCGAACGCGGTTCATCTGCGTTTCGACATCCGGGCGTCCTCCCTGCCCGACGAGATCAAGGCTCTGCTGCTGCAATTCAAGGACCAGCGCATCAGCGCCGATGGCGTGGTGGTAATCAAGGCACAGCAATACCGCAGCCTCGAGCGCAACAGCTTCGCCGCGCTGGCGCGACTACGTGACTTGATCGCCCTGGCCACCTTCATCCCCCGCCAGCGCCGCGCCACCAAGCCGACGCGCAGTTCGCAGAAGCGCCGCGTCGACAGCAAGATCCTGCGTGGAAAAGTGAAAGCCCTGCGCGGCCGGGTCGGCGATTCTTGATCCTCGTAGCAACGGCAGCGGCTCCGTCCTGCCTTTTATTACCTTGAAATACCTTGGAAGCCTTGCCTGATGATTGACGAGCGAAGCGAGCCAGATAGCCCGATCCCCGCGAGGGGGCGAGGCGGAGTTTCGCACCGCATGCGGTGCTCCGCCGCAGGCGGCGGGCTGTGCAAGGCCAGCCGTGCCCCGCCAGCGGACAGTAGGGGCGGGCCCACTTGCCGACGCATGACTCACGAAGGCAGCGCATCTCATTACTCGGGGCGGTTCGTCGAAGCCATGAAAGTTACAGGCCGCCGCGCTTGACGCCGGTCGAGCCGGTGTCAGCCGGCACGGAAGGATCGCCGTCTTGCGACAATTCGCTCAGATCGCGCATCAGGTCTCCCAGCTTGAGCTCGGCATGGGTGCGCTGCATCGGCGTCGTCAGGGCGTGGATGGCCACCGCGAGCTCCGCCGAGGCGCGTCGCAGCGCCAGCGCTTGGACCCGCTTCGCGGGATCGTTAGGGAGGTCGAAGCCCGCCGCGTAAGCGCGCAGCAACTGCATGATCCGCTCGTGCGGCGGGCGCTCGCGCTGCACCAGGCGCACCAGGTCGAGCCACTCGCGCTGGCGTCGCAGTCGCTCCTCGTACCAGAACTGCCCGCCGGCGGGCTGGCCGTCGATCAGTCGGCGCAGGACGGCCTTCTGCTCGCCGCTGAAGTCGCCGAACCAGTATTCGGTCCGCTCCAGAATACGTTTGTAGCGCGCCTTGCGCTGTCCGCTTTCGCCGTCCGCAAGTTGCATCTCCTTGGCATGGTCGACATTCTTTTCCGCCAGGCGTTCGGCCATGCGTTCGATCTGCTCCGGGCTGACGGTCGCCAACAGGTCGGCGATGTCCGGAGTCGCTTGCTCGGCCAGCGTCCGGCCGCGGCGGATCAGGGCGTCGCCGAGTGCCAGCGCATCGGCCACCGTGGGCTGGCCGGCGACGAACTTCTGGCCCTGACGCAGCACGGAAAGGTAATCCGGTAACTGGCTCTTGCGGTGCCAGGCGAGCAAACGGGCCAGACGCTCGCGTGTCAGCGCCTCCTGTTCCGGCGACAGGTCAAGGTACTGGTCAATTGCCCAGCGGGCGAGGCTGTCGGCATTGCCATAGCCCAGGCGCAAGGCACTGCATCCCTGAACAAGCAGGGCGGCGACGAGGACGAGGGCCAGTCGACGGAACAAACGGCGCATGATGGGCAGGAGTTTCGGGAGGAAGCTGAAGAGTATCACTGACCCTGCGGTCGCCGCCTGCTTGACGGACGTCCGATATTGACCTATAAACAAGCAGCAAATTCTGAAACAAGGCAAACCCGTCGAAAGGCGGGGACGCAAAATCACCGGCCTACCGGACGCTGCGAGCAGCGCCCCAAGGCAGCGGGATCACCAGGAGATCGCCATGAACTTCGACCTGCCCGGCACTGGCACCGACCAGAGCCCTGTCTTTCTGAATGCGGCTGACTGCCGGGCCTGGCTGGCCGCGCTGCCACTGGCGAATGCCGCGCAGGCGCAGCCGATGATCTCGCACCAGCTCAACTTGCTGCATCGGTTTGCCTTGCCGCCGACAGAGCGCTTTGCCATTCTCGAAAGCCTGCGCGGCCCCCTGAGCGAGGTTCAGGACCTTGCGGCAAGAGCGTTCGCCGGCAAGCCCCTGCCGTTGGAGCCGCACGAACAGGCGTCCCTGGACGGCACGCTGGCTGTCTGGCACCTGCTGGCGCTTGGCTATCTGCGCTGTTTCGCCGCCTTGTGCGTCGCCGATGAGGGCATGGCGCCGGCGCCCGCATTGTTGGCCCAGCGTACGCTGTCGGTATTCGCCGACTGGCAGGTTGATCTCTGCCGCGGCGAGCAGTTGCCCGATGCCAGCTACTGGAACAAGCTGCACCAGGTTTTTTCCGCTGCCGAGGTTCTTGGCATCGCTGCGCGCAGCGTCAGTGATCCGGTCCGTCACGGCAATGTGCCCACCAGTGCGCTGGCGGCCTACGGCGAATGCAACCTGCTGAACACCGCCAACCTGTATGAGCTTCCGGCGCGCCATCTGGCCTGGGTGGCGCGCTGGGCGAGGCGCTGGGGGGCCAAGCTGGCGCTGCTGAAGACGCCGCCGGAAGACATGGTCAACCGCGCCGTTCCGCTCTGGGTTGACCTTGACTCGGATCGTCCGGCGACCTATGTCCCGCAGTCTGCGACGGGCGGTCGCTGGCTGGATACCACCGAACTGCGCAAGAGCCTGCTGGCGCGCATCGCGCTGCTGGAACAGGGCCGTGCCCCCGCCGAACTGCAACTGGGCGACGATGTCACGCAACCGGCGGCGGGCCAATTGCTGCAGCGAGCCTTGCAACGCTGGTGCAAGGGTGGAACGCCGCGCCGCTTCGAGCGCCAAGTGGCAAACAGCGCTTGCCGCCTGATCGTTGGCTTCGCCGCCGTGCACTACCATCTCTCCGGCCGCCAGCCCTTCCAGGCGCACACACGTGATGCTGCGACGCTGCGCCGCGAGCGCGAGGAATTCGAGGTTTTTGGCGATCGCCGCCAATCCGGGCCAGACACCGCGAAGCTGGGTGATTCCGCCATCGAAGAATGGCAGGTCATGGATGACTGGCGCCTCCTCAATGAATCAATCGCCGGCTTGCGTATCTCGAGGCCGATTGGAGAAGGTGTGCGGGTTGGTGCCGGTCTGCTGATAGCCATAAAGAGGCACGACGCCCAGCGATTCGCTTTGGCCAACCTGCGCTGGGCGCTGCGCGAAGCAGATGGCGTGCTCGCCGCCGGCATCCAGATCTTTGCCGGTGAAGCTCGGTCCGTGGCGCTGCGGACGGTCGAACCAGGTGCCGCACGCGGTTCGTGGCAGCAAGGATTCCTGTTGCCGGAGATTGCCGCCCCCGACGCGCCGCCAAGTATTGTCGCTCCGGCGGGCACGTTTCGCATCGAGCGCGAAATCGAAGTGATGGTCGATCAGCAGGCGAGGGTATTCAGGCTGCTGCGCCTGCTCGATCTCGGTCTCGAATTCGAGCGTTGCAGCATGCAGGCCGGCGACTCCAATCGATAGGCTGGGGGCATCCCGCTGGATGCGGAACGCTGTTCCGGCCCGTGCGGCGCGGGAGGCGGCGGAGGTCTCGGCAGCAAGCGCCGGCCCCTGGGTGGAAGTCACGGGCTGGCGCCGCGCGAGAGGTCAGTACGCGTTGAATCCGAACCGCTCGACGAACATCTTCGGATCGAGCGCAGGACCCCTGAAATCGGCCTGCATGTAGTCGCAGCCGAGTTCCTTGAGCCGGGCCGCCGCCGCCTCGTCGGCGGCACCGACGGCCACGACGTCAAGCTTCAGGTGGTGGGCGAGCTCGACGATCGTCTGCAGGATGCGCTCCGCCTTCGGTACATTGGCCGGGTTGCGCGCGGCCGAAACATCGATCTTGATTTCCTGGAACGGCATCGCCGCGAGCTGGAACAGGGATGACAGGGCCATGGCCGGATCGTCTATTGACAGCTTCACACCGAGAGCTTTCAACTGACCAAGCGTGTCCCGTGTCACTGCCTCGGTGACCAGCAGCGAGGTCTCTCCTATCTCCAGAATCAACGTGCCCGCGCGCCGGCTCCAGGTGCCCAGCGCGCGCTCGACCACGTCGATCAGCTCCGGGTATCGCAGTGCGCGGGCCGGGAGCTTGACGCCAATCCGCAAGTCCAGTCCGGCGCTGTAACGGAATTCCGAGACGTTGCGCAGCGCACGATTCAGTATCGAAGAGACCAGATCGGTGACCATGCCTGCTGACTCCGCGGCGGCGAATGCCTCCACTGCGTCGATGATGCCGAGCGCGGGATCGCGCCAGCACAGCAGGCCTTCGGCACCCATGACCTGACCGAGGCGCAGATCGTATTGCGGCTGAAACACCAATTCGAGCGCATCCTGCGCAACAGCCGCGCGCAGGCGATTCTGATGCAAGAATCTGGATGCCGAGGGATTGTCATGTTCATCCGTGTATTCGGCAATGCGGCTAGCGAGGTCGCGGGCGAGGATGCAGGCGCTCTTGGCTCGCTGCAGAAGGAGTTCGGCCTGGTCGCCGTGCGCCGGGTAGCTTGCTATGCCGACTGCGGGGCTGGCCAGGACTTCATCTTCGCCGATCCAGAACGGCGTATTGAGTGCGCGCAGCAATTTCTGCGCCGCGAGCAGCGGCACGCCAGGACCCTCGACGGTCGATAGGACGCAGGCGAAATCATCGCGGCCCAGCTCACCGACCAAATCGCCGGGGCGGAGTACGTCGGCGCGCAGCAATGCTCCGACACGGTCGCGCACCGCATCGCCGACGTGATAGCCCCACACAGCGTCGATGCGTCCGATCACGCCGCAGTCGAGCAGGAGCACTGCAAGGTTTACACGGTCAGCCCGCCTTTCCTCGACCTTGCCGCGCAGTGCCTCCATGAAGGGAATTGCGCAGGCAGCAGCGGGGTCGGGCGACGTCGTCACCGGCTCGGCGGAGTCCGTTTCACTCACAGGAACAGCTCTCGCGGATCGATCTTGACCGAGTCATATTCCAGCGAGCGCTGGATCCGGTAGGGCTCGTCGGGCCTGAACTTGGGCTCCTTCATCAGGTCGAGCATCTTGTAGGGTCTGAGAGGGTTGCCCTTGGCATCTTTCACGACCATGATGCGCGGTTGCAGCCGACGCACCATGTTCTGGGCGATCACGATCGCAACTTCGCCACTGTTCAGTTCGACCGCGCTTCCAACGGGAAAGATGCTGATGCACTGGATGAACTGCTCGGCCAGTGCGGCGTGAAATTGGGTTCCGCGGCCCTTGTAAATGATGTTGAGCGCCTTGGCCGGTGAGAGGTTTTCGCCGAACGGCTTCGGCGCAGTGACTGTGTCGAATGCATCGACGATTGCGGCGATCAGGCCAGGAAAGGCTATGGCATTGCCGCGCAGGCCGCGCGGATAGCCGCTGCCGTCGAAGCGTTCGTGGTGCAGGGATGCCAACCCGGGAAGCTCGGGCGGAAGGCCTGGCGTGCTGCTGAGGATCCGGACAGAGTGCTCCACATGCGTTCGGTAGATGTCGATTTCCTCGGCGCTGGCCGGTCCGCGCGCGGCGAGCTCGGTGGGCAGCTTGAGCTTTCCCACGTCCTGCAGCAGTCCCAGCATGCCGAGGAGTTCCAGACGGTCTTGTGGCAGTTGCAGAAAGCGTCCGAAGATGGTCATCATGACCGAAACCTCCGCGGCCCGGCTGAGGGTCGCGTCACTCTTCTCCTGCAGCTTGATCAGAAGCGCGATCGCGTCCGGATTGCGCACGACGCTCGCAGCAATCTGCGTGGCGGCTTCATGCGACCGAGAGCTGTCGATCGTCTTCCCGATTTCCACGGCGCGCGAAAGCTCTCTGATGATTACCGTCGTGTTCGCATAGGTTTTCCGGGCTACCGGCAATTCGGCTTCGACGCTCGAAGTGCTCTTGTAGACCGTTGTGCCGCGGACTTTCGCCAGATCCTCTGCGGTGACCTTGCCAACTTCCGGCGGAACCTCTTTCTCCGGGTCGACGAAGACGTGCTTGCAGAATTTTTTCAGGACCTCGAGCTGCTTTTCGCTCTTCAGGACAAAACCCTGAAACACGAACGGTGTTTCCGTCCATGGTCTGTCGAGCTTGGAGATGAACATGCCGAAGCTCAGTTTTTCGACAGGAATTTCGCTGAGTTCCATACGAGTACGTGATAGTCAGACAGAAAACCAAGATTCAGTGGAGGCTGGCGCCAGCCCTTTCGACCGCAAGCGCAACGGTCGTGACCAAAAACAGTTTCCGGCGCTTGCGTGCATGAACTGTCGGCTAGCTTTGACTGCAGCCGGTTGTCCAGTTGCTTGCTGTTCCGCTTCCGTGTTGGATCGAAGCTTACTCCGAATTCCTGGGACGCTTGGCCTTGGAGCCGGCTGGATTTCGTCATCCCGCAGCCGCCGCAGGTGCGCATGGAAATGAACCCCATGCGGACCCTGTCATTGCCATGGATTGGAAGCCCCGCAGAAAGCGCATCGCAGAGCCGTGGCGCTCCAGCTATGGTGCTCCCAGCAAGGAGATCTGATGCGCCCATGCCAGCGACTTGACGACGCATTGGGAGACTTGTAATGCGTCAAGGCCGCAAAGCGCTGCCTGCTGCTCCAGATCGGTGGGTGACTGACCTCGGCGGCAATCGCCAGCAGCAAGGCATTGCGATAGGGGCCCTGCTGGCCGACCAAAGCGTCATGCACGGCCTTGGGAAGTTTGGCTTGCACCAGCAACTCGGCCATCGTCTGGCCCATGAGCTGGTCGAGCAGGGAGAACAGTCCGAGTATGAACAGCGCATCCGTTTGCGCCGGCATGCTGCCCCTGCCAGCCAGATTCTCGAGGAAATGGGCGCGCGACAGGGCCTGCTCCGTGAGGACTCTCTCCTCATGGCCGGGCGCCTTGAAGTCGAACAGCAACAGCGACAGCCAGCGGTAGATCTTTTCTCGTCCGAGCAGTATCAGAGCCTTGTCCATGCTGACGACCGGACTGCGCAATCCCATGGCCGCCGAATTGACGTAGCGCAGCAGCTTGAAGGCCAGCACCGGGTCATGCCTGAACTGTTCCGCAATCGTTGCAATCTCCGCATCGCTGCCGAGCAGGTTGAGCAGCTTGATGATCTGCAATCGATTGATGTTGCTCTTCGGCGGGTGCCAGTTTTCGCGACCGGTGACAAACGGGCCGAGGAAGAAGTCAAAACCGGCCTGAAAGTATGAATCGAACTCGTCTACCGCATTCAGTCCACCGGCGATCAGGCGGAGTTTGGGAAGCTTGGCTGAGCGCGCGGCCGTCATGGCCTTGATCAGCAGCCTGACACCCATTCCGTCGAAGCCCGTCGCGTCGATCTGAACATAGTCGGCGCTGGCCGCCATGATTGGCAACTGCGAAAACCGGGCGAGCTGATCCTGGCGCAGCAGCCAGCCATGGGAAAAACCCGCCTGTCGCAGGATGTCAAGCTGGCTCAGTATGCGATTGGGCTCAAGAGTCCGATGCACCGGCGCGAGCATGAGCACGGTGTTGTCGCGCGGCAGTTCATGGAGGCGCGGGTTGTCCAGGGAATCCGGCGACAGCCTGACAAAGGCGAGTCGCGGGCCCAGCAAGGCCTCGCCGCCGAGCGAAGTCAGGTTGCGCAGCACCGCATCGTCGTAGATCTTTTGCAGGAATTCGAAGTCGCTCTGCAGACGTTGCGCCACCGCTTCTGGCAGGCTGAACTGGTATCCGGCGATCCGCTTCTCGCGGTCCAGCACCGGGTCGCGGCAGACGAATGACTGCGCCGGCTCTGCCACCCCCGCAAGCGGCGGTTTGTCGGTCTTGTCCTGCTTCCGCTCCGGCACCACCGTCGCTTTCGGCGACCTGGTGCTTTTGGCAGGGTCGCTGCCGACGGGTCCGGGTGCGGCGACAGGATCGTTCTTGCCCAGCAGTCGGTCAAGGAAGCCAGCCATGGCTGTTCAAAGGCAGGGAAACGAATCGCATGCGTACTTTCGTGCTGTCGTCATTGCGCGTCACGCCCGGCGGGTGTGCGCCAGCCCAGTTGGCGCGAGATGGTTTGCGCTGCGGCACGGATCGCTTTCGGGATCGGGCCGTTCCAGCCTGGAGGCAACAGGCCCGCGGGTCCCAGGCCGGTGATCGCCAGCACCATCTTGCCGTCGTGATCGAATGCCGGGGCGCAGAAGGCATTGATGCCCGGAATTACCGATCCGACGGCGCGGGACATGCCGTGTTCGCGGACTTCGGCCGTCAGCGCATCGAGTTGGGCGCGCGAGATCGGCGCCGGGTATCCTCGCCGCGGGCGTTGATCTCCAGTTCTTCCGAAATCCGGCCCTCGAGCATCGGCGAGTGGAAAAAGGCAACGAAGCACAGGCCGATGGCCGAATGCAGCAAGGGCATGACCGCGCCGGTGCGCAGATTGACGGTGACCGGGTGCCGCGATTCGACCCAGCGCACGATGGTGGGGCCCATGTTGCCCCATACCGCGAGGGCGACGGTTTCGCCGATTTCCCCGGCCAGCGCGTCGAGCACTGGTGTAGCCACGCGCAGCGCATCGAGGCGGGCAAGGCTGGCCAGCCCAAGGTCCAGGGCAAAATGGCCGAGATCGTAGCGGCCGGAGAGCGGGTCCTGCGTCACCAGTCCGGTACGAACGAAGCTGACCAGGTAGCGGTGCGCCTTGGCGGCGGGCATGCCGGCCTCGCTGGCGAGATCGCGCAACATCATTGGCGCACCGTGGTCGGCCAGCACCCGCAGCAGCGGCACGCCAACTTCGATCGACTGGATGCCCTGGCGGCCGTCTTGCTCTTTTTCTTCACCTGACATGGAACGGGATTATAGAATCGCCGTGTTGCCGGCGCCGACCTTTCAAATGTTCCAACGGAACCCAGTCCATGACTCCCGTTCTCGTCTTCGATATCGAAACCATTCCGGACATCGCCGGCCTGCGCTCGCTGCACGATCTCCCGTCAACCCTGCCCGACGCCGAAGTGGCCGAGTTCGCCTTCCAGCGCCAGCGAGCGAAGAGCGGCAGCGACTTCCTGCCGCTGCATTTGCAGCGCGTGGTCGTGATCTCCTGCGCCCTGCGCAGTGACGATGGGTTTCGGGTGTGGTCCATGGCCGAGCCCAAGGCGGGCGAGGGCGACATCATCCAGCGCTTTTTCGACGGCGTGGAGAAGTTCACGCCGCAGATAGTCTCCTGGAACGGTGGCGGCTTCGATCTGCCGGTGCTGCACTATCGCGGCCTGATCCATCGCGTCACCGCACCGCGCTACTGGGACATGGGCGAGGGCGATTATCGCGACTCGCGCGACTTCAAGTGGAACAACTACATCAGCCGCTATCACATGCGCCATACGGATCTGATGGATCTGCTGGCGCTGTACCAGCCGCGCGGAGCCGCACCGCTCGATCAGCTCGCGCGACTGATGGGACTGCCGGGCAAGCTCGGCATGGATGGGTCCGCCGTCTGGGGTGCGTGGCTTGAGGGGCGCATCGGCGAGATTCGCGACTATTGCGAAACCGACGTGGTCAATACCTGGCTGGTGTTTCTGCGCTTTCAGTTGATGCGCGGCCTGCTCACCGCCAGCGAGCATGACAGCGAATTGAAACTGGTTAAAACCACACTGGCGACCACCGGCCTGCCACACTGGAAGGAATTTCTTGCCACCTGGGAGGCAGCATCATGCTGATCGACGCACGCCACTCCGCCCTTTTGCTGGTGGATATACAGGGCAAGCTGGTGCCGGCCATCGCCGGTTGGCAAACCCTGCTGGATCATGTCATCTGGCTGATCCGCGTCGCGCGTCGGCTGGAGGTGCCCGTGCTGGCCTGCGAGCAGTATCCGCAGGGTCTGGGGCCGACCCATCCGGCGGTGGCGGCCGAACTGCCGCCAGGCTGCATCGCCGCCAAGCGGCATTTCTCGGCCGTGGCCGGGGCCTGTCACGCGCTCGACCAGGGCGGCGGTTCGGATCAATACGTGGTCTGCGGCATGGAGGCACATGTCTGCGTGCTGCAGACGGTGCTGGAACTGCTGGCAGGCGGCAGGCAGGTGTTCGTGGTCGACGAAGCCGTGGGCTCGCGCCGCGAATCCGACAAGGCGCTGGCGCTGGCGCGCATGCGCGATGCCGGCGCCGGTATCGTCAGTCGCGAAATGGTCGCCTTCGAGTGGCTGCGGCGCGCTGATTCGACGCTGTTTCGCGAGATCAGCCGGGACTTCCTGCGCTGATCTGCGGCCCGCACGGGCTGCCGCAATCCCCGCTGCTGCGGAATTAGAGGCGCGCAACTACACGCGAGAGGGGACTTGCGTTAGTATTAAAACATCCGTTTGAAACGTACGTTCGCCCCGGTGCGGCCGACGCCCGCCACCACACACAGGAGTATCTCCATGGGCCAATACACCGCCCCGTTGCGCGACATGCGATTCGTGCTGCACGAGTTGCTCGACGTGACGGCCGAGCTCAAGGCTTTACCGGCGCACGCCGAGGTCGACGCCGCCATCATCAACCAGGTCCTGGAAGAAGGCGCCAAGTTCACCTCGAAGGTGCTGTTTCCGCTCAACCAGGTTGGTGATCGCGAGGGTTGCAGGCTCGATCTCACCGCCCACGAGGTCGCGACGCCGACGGGCTTCAAGGAAGCCTACCGCCAGTTTGTCGAAGCCGGCTGGCCGGCGCTGGTCTGCGATCCGCAGTTCGGCGGGCAGGGGCTGCCGATAGTCGTTCACAACTGCTTCTCGGAAATGCTCAATGCTTCCAATCAGGCCTGGTACATGTATCCCGGCCTGTCGCATGGCGCCTATGAATGCCTGCACGAGCACGGCACGCCGGAACAGAAGGCGCTGTACCTGCCCAAGCTGGTTTCCGGCCAATGGACGGGAACCATGTTCCTGACCGAAGCGCATTGCGGCACCGATCTTGGCCTGCTGCGCGCGAAAGCCGCGCCCCAGTCCGATGGTTCCTGCAAGATTACCGGCGGCAAGATCTTCATCTCTGCCGGCGAGCACGACATGGCCGAGAACATCCTGCACCTGGTGCTGGCCCGCCTGCCCGACGCGCCGTCCGGTACCAAGGGGATTTCGCTGTTCATCGTGCCGAAATTCATACCCAATGCCGATGGCACCCTTGGCGCGCGCAACACCATCCACTGCGATGCGATCGAAGACAAGATGGGCATTCACGGCAATTCGACCTGCCAGATGAGCCTGGACGAAGCCACCGGCTGGCTGATCGGCCAGCCGCACAAGGGCCTCAACGCCATGTTCGTGATGATGAACGCGGCGCGTCTCGGCGTCGGCATGCAATCCCTGGGGCTGACCGAGGTGGCGTACCAGAATGCCCTGGCCTACGCCAGGGAGCGCCTGCAGATGCGCAGCCTCTCGGGCATCAAGGCGCCGGACCAGCCGGCCGACCCGATCATCGTGCATCCCGATGTGCGGCGCATGTTGCTGACCGCGAAGGCCTACGCGGAGGGCGGCCGCGCGTTTTCGTCATTCGTCGCGCTGCATATCGATCGCGAACTGAATCATCCGGACGAGGCGGTGCGGAAGGAAGCGGGCGAAATGGTCACGCTGCTGACCCCGATCATCAAGGCCTTCATGACGGACAACGGCTGGATCGCCACCTCCGAGGCGATGCAGGTGCATGGCGGTCACGGCTATATCACCGGCACCGGCATCGAACAGTACGTGCGCGACGCCCGCATCAACATGATTTACGAGGGCACCAATACCGTCCAGTCGCTCGATCTGCTCGGCCGCAAGATCCTGATGGACAACGGCGCGAAGCTGAAGAAGTTCGGCGCGTTGGTGCAGGCTTTCGTCGAGGAAAACGGCACCGACGAAGCCATGAGCGAGTTCGTGACGCCGCTGGCCGATCTGGGCGACAAGGTCACCAAACTGACCATGGAAATTGGCATGAAGGCCTTCCAGAACCCCGACGAGGTCGGCGCCGCCGCCGTCCCCTACCTGCGGGTGGTCGGCCATCTGGTGTACAGTTATTTTTTCGCCCGCATGGCGAAGATCGCGCTGGGCAAGCTGGATTCCGGAGACAACTTCTACAAGGCCAAGCTTGCCACCACGCGATTCTACTTTGCCCGCTTGCTGCCGGAGACCGCCATGCTGATACGCCAGGCGCGTTCCGGCGCCAAGCCCCTGCTCGATCTCGAAGCCGAACTGTTTTAGGTAGCCAGGTCCGTCATTCCGGCGAAAGCCGGAATTCAGTGCCGTGAAAGGCCTGGACCCCGGCTTTCGCCGGGGTGACGACAGAATCAACGTATCGCCAAAAGAGGACCATCATGAGCAATTTCATCGTCAAGAAAGTCGCCGTTCTCGGCGCCGGAGTCATGGGCGCGCAGCTTGCGGCCCACTGTATCAATGCACGCGTTCCGGTGGTGCTGTTCGACCTGCCGGCCAAGGAGGGCCCGAAGAACGGCATCGTGCTGCGCGCCATCGAGGGCCTGAAGAAGCTTAGTCCGGCGCCACTGGGCAACAAGGACGATGCGGCCTGCATCGAGGTGGCCAATTACGACGATCACCTCGAACTCCTCAAGGGCTGCGACCTGATCATCGAGGCGATTGCCGAACGCATGGACTGGAAGCACGACCTCTACAAGAAGGTCGCCCCATTCATCGCGCCGAACGCAATCTTCGCCACGAACACCTCCGGGCTGTCGATCACCGCCCTGTCGGAGGGTTTTGCCCCCGAACTCAAGGAGCGCTTCTGCGGCGTGCATTTTTTCAATCCACCGCGCTACATGCATCTCGCCGAGCTGATCCCGACCGCGGCGACACGGCCGGAAATCCTCGACCAGCTCGAAGGCTTCCTCGTCACCACGCTGGGCAAAGGCGTGGTGCGGGCCAAGGACACGCCCAACTTCATCGCCAACCGCGTCGGCGTTTTCAGCATGCTGGCGACGATGTATGAAGCGGACAAGTTTGGCCTGTCGTGCGACGTGGTCGATGACCTGACCGGTTCCAAGCTGGGCCGCGCCAAGTCCGGCACCTTCCGCACCGCGGACGTAGTCGGCCTCGACACCCTGGGCCACGTGGTCAAGGCCACGCAGGACGCGCTGCCCGACGATCCTTTCGCGGCCGCGTACAAGACTCCCGACGTGCTCACCAAACTGCTGGCGGCGGGCGCCCTTGGGCAAAAAACCGGTGGGGGCTTCTACAAGAAGGTCGGACGCGAGGTGCAGCGCCTCGATTTCGCCAGCGGCCAGTACGTCGCCGGCGGCGGCAAGGCCGACGAGCTCGTCGCGCGCATCCTCAAGGAAAAGGATCCGGCCAAGCGCATGAAGGCGCTGCGCGAATCGAGCAACCCGCAGGCTCAATTCCTCTGGGCCATCTTCCGCGACGTCTTCCATTACAGCGCCGTACATCTGGAAGCCATTGCCGACAATGCTCGTGACATCGATTTCGCGATGCGCTGGGGCTACGGCCAGAAGCTGGGACCCTTCGAGACCTGGCAGGCGGCCGGCTGGCAGCAGATTGCCAACTGGATCAAGGAAGACATCGACGCCGGCAAGGCAATGTGCTCGGCGCCGCTGCCGGCCTGGGTATTCGATGGACGCACCGGAGTTCACGCCGCCGACGGTTCCTGGTCGCCGGCACGCAAAACCAATGTGCCGCGTTCCGCGCTCGCGGTCTACGGCCGCCAGCCGTTCCGTGCTCCCGTACTTGGCGAGGGCGCGGCCGACGGCGGCAAGGTCGGCACCACGGTGTTCGAGGACGAGTCGGTGCGCATCTGGCATCAGGGCGACGAGGTATTGATCTTCTCCAGCAAGACCAAGCTGCATGTCATCGGCGCCGGCGTCGTCGCCGGCTTGGCCAAGGCGATCGCAGAGGCCGAACGCAACTACAAGGGGCTGGTGATCTGGGGTGCGGATGCGGCCGAGGGCGGCGCCTTCTCCGCCGGCGCCGACTTGCAGGCGATGCTGCCGGTGTTCATGTCGGGTGGCGTCAAGGCCATCGAGCCGGAAGTCTCCAAGCTGCAACAGTGCTTCCAGACCATGAAATACGCCAACGTGCCGGTGGTGGCAGCCGTCGCGGGCCTCGCCTTGGGCGGTGGCTGCGAACTGCTGTTGCACACGGCGAAGCGCGTGGCCTTGATCGAGTCGTATATCGGCCTGGTCGAAGTCGGCGTCGGCCTGATTCCGGCTGGCGGCGGTTTGAAGGAAGCGGCGCTGCGCGCGGCGGCCGATGCCAGGGGCAACGACCTGCTGCAATTCCTCAAGAACTCCTTCATGAACGCCGCCACGGCCGCCGTTTCGAAGTCGGCGCTGGAGGCACGGCAAATGGGCTATCTGCGCGCCGACGACGTGATTGTCTTCAACCCCTACGAGCTGCTGCATGTGGCCAAGGTCGAAGCGCGCGCGATGTTCGACGCCGGCTACCGGCCGCCGCTGCAGAAACTGGTGGCGGTCAGCGGCCGCTATGCCATCGGCACAATCATGATGCAACTGGTCAATATGCGCGACGGCGGTTTCATCTCTGCCCACGATTTCAAGCTGGCGCAGATGATCGCCACGGTGGTGGCCGGCGGCGACGTCGATCCGGGGAGCCTGGTCAGCGAACAGTGGCTGTTCGACCTGGAGCGCAAGGCCTTCATGGAACTGCTGAATCATCCCAAGACCCAGGAACGCATCATGGGCATGATGCAGACCGGCAAGCCGGTGCGAAATTGAGACTCACACTGGTTCGTCAGTCCGGGCTTGACCCGGAATCCAGCGGCGTACGCCTGGATTCCCGCGTTCGCGGGAATGACGATTCGAAGGCTTTTACGAAATTGAGAACCGAGGAGTTCTGACATGAGCAAACAACTGCAAGACGCCTATATCGTTGCCGCTACCCGCACGCCGATCGGCAAGGCACCGCGCGGCATGTTCCGCAATGTACGTCCCGACGACCTGCTGGTGCGCGCGATCCAATCCGCCATGAGTCAGGTGCCGGGCCTCGACCCCAAGCTGATCGAGGACGCCATCGTCGGCTGTTCCTTCCCCGAAGGCGAATCCGGCCTCAATATGGCGCGCAACGCCGTGCTGCTGGCGGGCCTGCCCAATACCGTGGGCGGTGTCACCATCAATCGTTTCTGCGCCTCGGGCGTCACCGCGATTGCCATGGCGGCCGATCGCATCCGCGTCGGCGAGGCTGACGTCATGATCGCCGGCGGCGCCGAATCCATGTCGATGGTGCCGATGGGGGGCTTCCATCCCTCGATCAACATGAATGTCTTCGCCGACGAAAATGTCGGAATGGCCTATGGTATGGGCCTCACGGCCGAAAAGGTCGCCAACCAGTGGAAGGTGACGCGCGAGGCGCAGGATCAGTTCGCGCTGGATTCGCACCAGAAAGCCATCGCCGGACAGCAAGCTGGCGAGTTCGACGCCGAGACGACCGCGGTCGAGATCGTCGAGCGCGTGCCGAATCTTTCCACGGGCGAAATCGATCTGAAGAAGCGCAGCGTCAATCGCGACGAAGGCGCTCGCGCCGATTCGACGCTGGCGGCGCTGGCCAAGTTGAAACCGGTGTTCGCCGCCAAGGGTTCGGTGACGGCCGGCAACAGCTCGCAGACGTCCGACGGTGCGGGCGCGCTGATCCTGGTCAGCGAGAAGATCCTCAAAGCTTTCAACCTGACGCCGCTGGCGCGTTTCGTGTCGTTCGCGGTGCGCGGCGTACCGCCCGAAATCATGGGCATCGGCCCCAAGGAAGCGATTCCGGTGGCCTGCAAGGCGGCCGGCATCACCCAGGACCAGATCGACTGGTTCGAGTTGAATGAAGCGTTCGCCGCGCAGTCGCTGGCGGTGATCCAGGACCTCGGTCTCGATCCGGCCAAGGTCAATCCGCTGGGTGGCGCCATTGCGCTCGGTCATCCGCTCGGCGCCACCGGAGCGATCCGCGCTGCCACGGTGGTTCATGCCCTGCGCCGGCGCAACCTCAAGTACGGCATGGTGACCATGTGCGTCGGCACCGGCATGGGCGCAGCGGGAATCTTCGAACGCATGTAAGCGCCCAGCAATAGGCGGCTGCCGCGCCTTGGTAGGGCGCCGGCAGCCCACTGCATATGCGCCTGCGGCAGGGGTGTCCTGGCAGTGCTCGCGCTACGGAGTCTTGCCGCCTTGGCTTCGTTCCGCATGGCCAGCCTCGCGCGGTCTGGCTCAATCTCCCCCGAATCTTGCGGGCAGGTCGATGCGGCCGCGACGCAGGAGTGCTTCCATCTCATCTGGCGGTAGTGGGCGGCTGAACAGATAGCCCTGCAGCTTCGGGCATTGCGCACGCTGCAGAAAGTCGAGTTGTTCTGGGGTTTCCACGCCTTCCGCAATGACATCGAGATCGAGGCTGCGGGCCATGGAGATGATCGCGGTGGTGATACCTGCGTCGTCGGCATTCTGCGGCAGACCGTGGACGAAACTCTGATCGATCTTCAGGGTCCCGATCGGGAAGCGCTTGATATACGACAGCGACGAGTAGCCGGTGCCGAAATCGTCGATCGAGAAGTGCACCCCCATTTCGCGCAGGTGAAACAGTTCCTTGATTCGTTTGGCCTCCGGATCCATCAGAATGCTTTCGGTCAACTCAAGTTCGAGCAGATCTGCTGCGACGCCCGTAGTGACGATGATCGCCGCAACGCTGTCGAGGAAATCCGCTGCGGCAAGCTGGCGTGCCGACACGTTTACCGCCACCCGCGGTACCGAGACGCCACCGCGCTGCCATTCCCGCAACTGGCTGCAGGCGGCATTGAGCACCCATTCTCCGATCGGCACGATCAGGCCGCTCTCCTCCGCAACGGCGATGAACCGGCCCGGCATGACCAGCCCCTGCTGCGGATGCTGCCAGCGGATCAGCGCTTCGATCCCGATCACCGTACCATCGTTGGCACGTACCTGCGGTTGGTAGAACAGACGAAATTCGCCTCGTTCGAGGCCCTTGCGAATATCGCCTTCAAGGGCCAGTCGTGCCGTCGTCCGTGCGGTCAACGTTTGGTCGTACAACTGCCAGTTGTTGCGTCCCTGCTCCTTGGCGTAGTACATCGCGGTATCCGCGTGCTTGAGTAGCATCGCGGCGTCGTCGCCGTCGCCGGGGAACATCGCGATGCCGATGCTCGAAGTTACCTCGATCTCCTGGTCGCCGATCAGGGCCGGTTGTCCAAGCACCGCCTGTATTCGCTGTGCGACCATGCAGGCGGTCTCGGCGGTGTCGACATCGGGCAGGACAACGGTGAACTCGTCACCGCCAAGGCGTGCGAAATGCAGGCCCGATTCGTCGAGTGCCGGACGGGCAATGAAGGCACCTGCGCGCAGTTGTCCCTGCAGGCGGTCGGCGACTGTCTGCAGCAGGGCGTCTCCGGCACTGTGCCAAGCGTGTCGTTGATGCGCTTGAAGCCGTCGAGATCGAGAAACAGCAGCGCCATGCCCAGATTCGTCCGCCGCGCACGCAGCAATTCGCGGTCGAGGCGCTCGAGAAAGCTCTGGCGGTTCGGCAAGCCGGTCAGCGTGTCGAAATAGGCCAGGCGACGGATTTTTTCCTCGTTGTGCTTCTGGAGCGTGATGTCGCGGACCACGACTACCACCCTGTCGGGTCCGTTTGGCGCGATGCGCGCCTCGTAGTGGTGGATGTTGCCCTCTACCGGCAACGCGACGAACACTGATTGCAGATCGCCACGCTGCAACGCGTTCTCGATACCCTTTCGGATGGTGCTTGCCGTGTCGGCCGGCAGAACGGCGGAGACGTTCTTGCCGAGCAGATCTCCCTCGGCGACGAAGAATCGGGTAGCGTAAGGCTGCTTGTAGTCGAGGCAGATTCCGTGCCGATCGATAACCAGGATCAAGTCAGGTGTGGCCCACATGATCGCAGCCTGTTTTCCTTCGAGTTCGTGCAATGCGCGATGCTCGCCGCGCAGCCGGATGATCAGCGCCGCGAGCCAGAAAGCGGCCTGCAACAGGCTGCCGATCGGAAAGGCGAATGCCGCCATGCGGCTGACCTCGACTCCGCTACCGATTACCGAAAAGGCCTGCACCCCCCCGCCGACCATGGTCGCGCCCAGCCCCAGGGTGAACAGCCGTATCGAGGTATCGCCCCTGAAGACGCCCCTGACCAGCAGCACGATGGTGGCCAGAGCAAGGGCTAGAAGAACGGCTGCCCCGGCACGGTAACCGGCGGCGTGCCAGGCCGAAGCGACGAAGAAGAACGCGCTGAGCAGGACAAAGCCGCCAATTGCTGCGCGCACCCGACCACGAAGCTGCAGGAACTCCATCACCGCGAAGCCTATGCCGAGCACCACGCCGGCTACCGAGATCGCCTGGAGGAGCGGGAAATATTGCGGACTAGGCCAGAACGGCACGAAAGCGGAGCCGATGCCGAAATTCTGCACCAGCCAGACCTGCAGCGCGAAGCAATAGAAGGCGTAGGCCAATGCGACGCGGCTGCCGGCATAGGCGTCGAAGCCGATGGCAACGATAATCATCATCAGCAGGATGCCGCTGTAGGCCCCCAGGCCCACCCACAGCATGGCGTTGTCGCGAACGAAGCTGGTCTCGTTGGCGAGCATGATCCACGGACGAATGGCCTTGTAGTCCTGCACGATGGCCGCGATTGGCGCGCCTTCGGCCAACGCGGGAAGACGCGCATAGGGAAACGGGCTGACGATGTCGCGGTGGGCGAACGGCAAGCCGCGGCCGGAAATGGACACCCAGGGGCAGCCATTCACATCGGTGGCGATGACAATGAAGAACTCGGCGATCGGTTCCTGCAGGTAGACGATCGGCGATCCAGCCCCGAACTGCTCGCGCTCGACCGTTAGCTGGAAAGCGCGGGCTGGCTTGGTCAATGACAAGTCCGGCAGCGCAAGTTTTTCGCAACCCGCGCGCGGTAGCGACACCGAGTCGCGGAACTGGGTTAGCCAACGGCTCGCCTCGTTCGACCGACCGGGACCCTGCGGAGCATCCCACAAAGGTGTCAATCCCGCCGAGAAGGTATTGGTCTTTGGCGAGGCGCCCGCAAGCATCAGGGCGATCAGCACCAGGAGCAGCAGACCTTTGAAGAGTCGCTTAATCATCACACGCGTCATCCCCGTAGTTCGTCGAAATCCACGGTTCCTGTCTCCGGAGACGCCTGGAACCTGCTCGCGTCACGGCACTGCGACCGCATTATTTGTGGTAATCGTCGCCGTTTCGCCCTTAATCGGGTGGAGCAGGCTGGCTGCGTCGTCAAGCAGGTCGTCGTGCAGCTCGCCATCGGGATCAGTGACGCATAGCGCTTCGAAATGACCGCGATACCGTTCCGGAATCCTGATCCGGGGGCGGTACAGCGACCCCAGCGGTTCAGAACTGGCAAGGTAACTGCGGCAGCCGTCCCGGCCGAGCGGAATGCCGTCGCGGCCATTGCTGCCGAAACGCGGGTAGCTCATCGCCCAGGTGTTTCCCAGGCCGCTCAACAGCCCCCAGTGCGATAGCGTAGCGCGATAGCGGCAAAAGAATCGCCATGCATGCAATGCCAACTGGCGTTTCGCCATCAGCCCCTGATCCATGCGGGCAGCAAAGGCCACGGCCTGGTCGATGGGGTCGACGGGGTGACAGACGAGCGATCGCCCATCCATGTCGCGCAGCTTGACGTTCGGCAAGAACAGGCCCTCGCGCAGCCGGCTGCCGAACAGCGGCGTCCCCAGCATCGGGATGGTAAAACTGATGAAGCTCGGCAGGGTAATACATGGGTTGGCGACGATAAGTTCGGTTTCAGCCAGCACCTCATCGATCCTTTGGTCCGCCAGGTCGAAAATTAGACCGTAGTGGAAGACCAGACCAGCCTCCAGACACGAGCGGATGGTCTCCTCCTGCGGCAGCACCAGATTTTGCTTCTTGTTGAAGGCGGTGACCTGCGCGCGGCTGAACGACTCGACGCCGCTAAAAAATCCGATGCAGCCGGATTCGCGTGCCAGCGAGAGGTTTTCGGCGCTGGTGAAGAAATCGGCGGTGACCAGCGCCGCCCAGCCGCCGAATTTCCCTTGCTCGAACAGTTCCTTGAGGAGTGCCATCCGCGCCCTGGAATAGGCGCGCGGGCCACCAAAAAAGTTCTGGTCGAGGAACATGACACACTCGCGGTGGCCAAGCGCCTCGATCTGCCGGCGCACATCGTCCAGGTCGTAGGCCATGAACTGGCGATCTTCGGCGGTCATGGCGCAAAAGCTGCAGCGGAAGTTGCAGTTGCGGGAGGCTTCCGCGTAGCCAATGATGCGACTCCCGGGCGACAGATCATGGCGCGGAACGGGCGCTTCGGCAGCGTGCCCCGGGCCAAAGACCTCATCGACCACCGATACCATCTGCTCTACATCGTCGCCGCAGACGAAATCGAAGTAGCGGCGGCTGAGATTCGGCAGCATTCGCGCCAAAGGCCCACCCATGGCCACGACGATGCCTGGATTGACCGTTCTGGCATACGCCGTCACCTGCTTCATGCGGTCGAACGCCGGGTTGAGGCCGGTCAGTACCAGCAGATCCGCCCATTGCAGCGCGCCAAGATCCTCGAAAGGACCGTCGCGAAACTCGCAGGCGAGCCGGATATCGACGCGGGGCGGGTCCAGCATTCCGGCCAGTACCGCCGGCGCAATCGACTGTGGCACGACCCAGGGGTTCCCCCGTGCGCTGCGGTGGTTGTCGGAATAGCAGTTGACGATCAGAATTCGTGGCTTGGACATGCGGGGCTTGATCCGCTGTCACTGAGACGACAGCGCGGTCCAGGCGGCTTTGGCGTCGCTGTACCAGCGATGACCGATTTCACACAGGCGATCGGTGTTCTGCAAGGTTGGCGAGGGCGACTGCGAAGGCGGCGATGTCCAGATCCCGCAACCCCGGACCGGCTGATTGTGCCAGCCATCACGTAACCACCCGTCGCATAGCCGCCTGATCAAGTCGACGTCGTCTTGCCTGCTTGCCGAGATATCCATCACGGCGATGCGGCGGAACTCTTCGACAGTCCAGCCGGCCGGAACGGTCCATTGCCCCGTCGTGCGATCGATGATCGGCTGAATCACCGGATTCATGCGCACAACCGCGGTTTCGGTGTAGGGACAACACGAGACGTCAAGCGGCAGCCCGCCGTCGAGCATCAGGTGGGCGATGAAGGTGTGCGCGTCCGGAGGGTCGGCGATGATCGTCTTGCCGACCTTGACCAGTTCAGGGAGGAAGCCGGTCTTGGCGCGCGACCGACAGAGCGCATCCGGGATCCCTTGGGTGCCCTGTTCGGGCAGAAAAACCGTGCTGGTGCCGAGCGACAGCACGCCGATGTCGCGGCGCGGAACGCCCAGGGCGATTGCCTCGACAACGCCCGCCAGCACCGGATTGTTGTAGCCGGTCATTGCGCCGTCCCAGAAGCGACAGCCGTCAAACTCGGCCGGCTTGTCAAACCATTTGATCGGTGCGGTACTTGAAGCATGCGCCGCTTGCGCCAGCGTCGCGCGTTGCTGCCGATGCGGAAAGCTGGCTGCGGGGCTGCTGACATTGCTGCGCATCATGCGCGCCCGGTCGCGATCGAAGTCGTAGGTGACAAAAAGGAAGGACATGGGGCGGACCGCCTCATTGCGCCGCGCCCGCACGGAAGTGATACTGTCGTTGAGGATTCCGTGCAGGTCCTGAAGCGATGTGCTGCCCATCACGGGCAGTATGCGGTGCAGGAAGGCAAGCTTGCCGTCGGTCGAAAAACGCTGGCCGACCGGACTGGAAGGTGAAAAAACGCCGGTAAGCAACTGCAATAGACTCCTGTACCAGGGCAAGCGCCCGAAAAGTGCGTGGCGATTGACCGGGTTGTCGAACAGACCGAAGATTTCACGCGGCGCATAACCCTCGATCAATGCTGCGGCGACGATCGCCCCGCCGGAGCAGGCCGACACCAGGTCAAAATGGCTGAGAACCTGATGCCCATCCTCGCCCGGAAACAGATCATCAAGCACCTGCGCCTGAATCAACGCAAACGTGCCGCCACCGTCGAGCGACAAGATGCGGAAGGGCTTTTTGCTGGAGCTGGATTCCATCGGCAAGGTTTCCAAGAAGCTACTGAGTCTCCTTTTTATCGACAATTTAGACAGACGATATTATGCGCCAAGTTAGCGTCGCATGATTTGGGTCCCAGCCAGTGGTACAAGCGCGCGAACTGCGTCGCCGCGGTGGCGCCGAGGACCACCACCGTGCGTGTGAACCGTCGGTCACCGGAGCAGGTCGGCAAGGTGAGATCTGCGGCACTGCAAGCTGATCTGAGAGTCTGTGAGAATCTTCCCCGGGCGTCCCTGCCACGCCACGCCACGCACATGGGCTATGATGACGAAGTCATTTGCAGCATCGAGTGATGACCGTGCCTGCGACTTAACCCCTCTTCGCCGACGCCGCGATGCCCCCGTTGGGCGCGAGTCCGCCAGAAGCTGCGAAGGCGACACTACCAAAGGCGTTAGACCGTGTCTTGACGCGGAGCCGCACGCAGCTCGAATTTCGTGCCTGCGATCTGGAGTAACTGGGCACTGTGCATAATTGCCGATTGGATGCATTCGAAAGCCCGCTCGAAGCGGCTCCCCAGGGAATCGAAGTAATTCAGCGGGCTGTCATTTGGGACGAACACGCCATCTTCGGAATCACGGCACACGCCGCCTCGACCAATTGCTTCAAGCTTGTTCGTAACGGCCACTGAAGTAATGTTCCCTTACAACCTCGTGTATTTGATCCGATCCAGGGCTGCTTGATCAATCAACCGTGCCAACTTTCCAGAGGGTCTCCAATTTCCACCTTGAGAAACAAAGCGAGTCGCCGCATCAACAACGACTAACGTTTCCTCCGATTCCGTGGCCAATGGAGCCAGCGCTAGTTCCGCTCGAGCCCATTGTTGCTGTTGAAATGCTGCCGCATCAACGCACCCTTCAGCATCAAAAACAAGGAAGCTGAACGCTACGCGAAAGACGCGAATGGCTCGGCGATCCTGCATTTCCACGAGGACATCAGTCATGCGCATCCTGGTTCCCGCGAATTGGGGCCAAGGGTGGTTTTCGGGATCACGGACCATCAGGTCAAACTTGGTGTTCGGCAGGCGATACAGGCGGTCAACTTGGTCGAGCAAGAACCTCCGGCACGAGATCCCTGTCACATGCCCACTTTGCCGCGATCTCTTTAGGGCGGCGTCTCGGGCGGCTCGCGCCGTGCCCAGCGCGATGACCCTGCTACCTCGGTCAGGTAATGGTGACTTCATTGGCAACATCGATCTCGTAGTCGTGGTCAGGGACCGATTGCCCGGTGATGCAAGCAAAGCAACCAGGGCCAGTCTGCGATGAGCCAATAATCCAGATCGGTGCCCCGCACTGGCAACGAACTCCGGAGCGGTGGGAGTCAATGGCAGACTTCACTTGTTGGGTGACTTCCACACGCTTGGCGCCTGGGTTTGCGCGTAGGTGCAATTCGACGTAGTCGCAGAGGTTGATTGGCGTAAAACCAGTTTTCACGAGCGCGCTCACCGAGACAGAGAGGGTCTGATTTTCTCATACCAGATGCGGAGGCTGCATTCGCTGTTGGCGGAATTGCTTGTTGGTAGCAACTCGTTAGTCGCAGCGGGTTGGCTGAAGCGCGTTGGCCCGGCTGGCAATTGCTTCTGCCGTGATGACCTGATGGGCCAGCTATGTCCGGTGCACTCGGTGACCACCGGCCACGACCCGCCACCGGAACTTCAACGGCTCCGTCGAGATTTCCGTACTTGCGAAGTTCGGCCCTTGGCAATGGTGTGACGCATTGCCAAAGGAAAGCAATCCTTCTCGCGTCTGTCAGGCTAGATTGCCAGCGGATTACTGAACGGGTTGTGTATTTCCTGCAGACGGACAAGCAGCGTGTCCTGCTCGCCGGCGCCGACGCAGTGCGGCGCGCGGGGAAAGCCACCGACCGGCTCAAGCCCTCACCGCTCACAGAAATTGACCCGCCGTATGCTCAAGAATCTGACCCACCCGTTGCCACGGAGAGGCGGGCTGTGCTGACCGTGTAAAGAGTGGTGAGCAGAAGGTGATGAAGATGACGCTCATTGGAATCAACCCAGTGAGAAGTCATGAAGGAAAGCCGGCCATGCGCGGGGTGCAAGAAGCACTTTCATCCGCGCCCGCAGAGTCCGCAGCAACAATTCTGTAGCGAATCGATCTGCCAGAAAGAAAGGCGCAGGCGCTGGCAAGCGGCGAAACGCCAGAACGATCCGGACTACCGGGAGAACCAGGCGCGGGCACAGGCCAAGTGGGCCAAGGCGAACCGATCGTACTGGTCGGCCTACCGGGAACGCCACCCGGACTACGTGAAACGAAACCGCGAGCGGCAACGGGAACGCGACACCCGGCGACGCGTCACGTCCGTGCTTGCCAAGAGTGACGCGTGGGCGCCTGAAACCGGCGTGCCCTCAGGGATTTACCGGCTCAGCCGGGTCACGGGTGACGAACTTGCAAAGAGTGACGCGTGGATGGTTCGAATCACCGACGTATCAAGACCTTGCGCAGCGACGGGCTGATCTTGCAAAGAGAGGACGTCATCGCCAAGGGCCGGGCAACGGCTTACTGTGCCGGCCATGGCGACGAATGACGAAATCGACCTGCACCGACTGGACCTGCGCTTTGCCCCGGCACGCCTGATCGTCCCTGGAGCGGTGGCTGCCCTGGCTCGTTCCATCGAACACAGCGGGCAACTGGTGCCGTGCATCACCGTCAGCGAAGTGGACGGCAGCGGCCTGATCCTGATCGATGGCTACCGGCGCATCGAAGCCCTGCGCCGGCTGGGTCGGGACACCGCCCGGATCGAAACCTGGACCTGCTCGCTGGCGCAGGGCTTGCTGTCCTTCTTCGCCCGCCATGGGCCACCTCCAGGTAGGCTTGGTGCGTCTCGATAACGCGTTGCTCATTCTTCTCTTGCTGCGCCTCATTACGTCCCTTGCGGCGCTTTGTGCTCTGCGCCGCGCGCAGGTGCCGCTTGACCTGCTTGACGTTGTAGGCGTGCTGCCGCCAGTCGCTCGATCCTTGATCGGCGCTGAGACGCGCCGTCAGTTCGATGACCTTGCGACAGGCGTCAAAGAGCAGGCTGATATCGGTCGGGTAATGCACATTCGTCTCAACCACGAAAGAGTCGCAACGCCCACGCAGGACTTCGCCGACCTTTTTTTTACCAGGTCATGACCGGTATCCACGACGATCTGGTTGATCTTGCCCAGCAACTCCGGTGTGAATAGGCTGACATTGTCCTTCAGCGTTTGGAAATGATATGACGCCGGATCGAACAGGCCATGGCCGAGCCTCTGCCGGATGGCGTTGTGCTGATTGACCAATTCGTGCAAACGGTCGTGGTCGATGCTCAGGTCAAGCCGGATGACGCCGCAGACGACGATCGACCAGAACGTCATTCCGGGTCGCCCCGTTAGCTTGCTTACCTCCGGTGCCAACTCTGTCTCAAGCAGATGGAAGATCTTCGCGCGCGTGTTCTGGTCTATGTACAGGTGCGGCAACCCTCTCAGAATCTGCGGAATGTCGTCGCGTGACTTGGCGTCGAGAACGATTCGGGAAACATCCACTTCGCCGATGTGCATCTGGGTGTTTTGAACAACTCGCATCGCCTGTCTCCGAAAAGTCGTCTGCTCATGTCATGCCGTAGCAGCCAGTATAATGCTTATGGTCTACAGCGGCCAAGCCTTTCAAACGGAAACGAAGAAAAATTCATCGTCCGATTCCGCTCCGCTTCTGGCGCGAAGATTCCCTCCGTTATCGGTAATCAGACCTGCATTTCCGTGCTCCCAGCCACGCTTGACCCCTCCGCCGTCCATTCTTCGGCACCGCAAGAATGACTGGATCCTTTGCTGCTGCTGGGATTGCTGAATTTTCGGTCGGGCACTACCTATGTTCGCGCTCGCATTGACACCGCCACAAAGGAAAGGGCTGCCGATGCGCTGGAAGCCATGGGCTTGTCCATTTCGGACGCAATCCGCCTGTTGATGTTGCGCATCGCGGACGAGCGCCGTTTACCCTTCGAGGTCAAGGCGCCGAATGCCGCCACGCGCAAGGCAATCGCCGAGCTTGAGGCGGGAAAGGGCAAGAGATTCAATAGCGTTGACGCACTGATGGCGGACTTGAATGCGGAAGATTGATCGCGCGTCGATATTCAAGCGCGATTTCAAGCGGGTGAAGGCAAGTCCTCGTCACCGCAAGGATGTGGATTCGCTGGTCTCTGCTGTCGTGGAATTGCTGCTGCTCGATCAAGCTCTGCCTGAAAGCAACCGGGACCATGCCTTGGGTGGCGACTGGTCGGGCTACCGCGAGGGTCACAACAGCCCGGACCTTCTGCTGATCTACCGCAAACCGGATGCCGATACCTTGCGCCGGGCACGGATTGGGTCGCACAGCGAGCTGTTTGGATGAGTTTGGCAAGGCCATCAGCGTCGTTGCCTGGATCGAGGTGATGTTTGGGACCGCTCCGGTTCGCCCTTGATCCGCCAAATAAAAAAGCCCTTCGCAGAGGGCTCTCGTCCAAAGAATTGGCGGATAGCCTAGCTGATTAGCTCCAGCCGGCGCTCGATGCGTTCTATGCGGTCGTTGAGCCTGTCTACCATGTGCGGGTTCAGGATAATCTCATCGTAGTGTCCGGCGACTTCGCGGCCGAGCTTGCCCAGTCCTTGTTCGATGTGACCCAGCCTGGCTTTGATTTCGTCCAAGTCCTTTTCTATACGTTCCTGTCCGGCCTGGAAGCGCTTCAGGTGTTCCAGTATCAGGTTTTCGATGTTTTCGGTCATGGTGCTAGTCTCCTTGGCGGCAAGTGTAGCGCAATGCGGTTTGTCACGGACTTTGCTGGCGATTGACGTTAGTAACGTGACGGGACAGCATTCGAACCATGATGCAGACGTTCATGGGCTTGTCGAATCAGATAAGGAGATCGCCGTGCGCACACTCATCGACATTCCCGACCGTCAGGTGGAAGATCTTGCCGCCATCTGCGCGGCGAAGAAGCTGCCCAGGACGGAAGTGATCCGGCAGGCCATTACGGCCTACATCGCCACCCAGAGACCGGTGGCCACGGAGGCCTTTGGGCTATGGGGAGACAAGGCGATCAATGGCCTGGAATACCAGACGAAGATTCGCGCCGAATGGTGAAGGCGTGCCCTTCAGATGTGTTTCTTCCGGTATGGAAAGACGCTGGCGAAATGCCGGGAATGCGGCTCGGCGCCGCACGAGTCGGCGCTCAGGTGTCGCCGTGTGCCGCCAGCCCGCGCGCCACGGCTTGTTCCCGGCTTTGCACGTCGAGCTTGCGATAGAGTTTGGTGACGTGATTTTTCAGGGTAAGGGCGCTGATGTCGAGGATGGCGCTGATCTCGCGATTGCTCTTGCCTTCGCCCATCCAGCGGAGTACTTCGAGTTCGCGTACGGTCAGGGGTCCCCCGTACATCTGTTCCTGCCCCGCGATCGCCCGCGACAGGGCCATCTTCAGGTGCGACGACAGCAGCTTGAGCAGATGCCGGCAACGTTCGGCCTGATCCTGCGCGACATTGATCAGGACGACGCAGAAGGTCGGCCCTGAAAGCAACTTGATGCGATGAATCACGGCGTTGTGCAACAGGCCCCGATCGCAAAGGCTGCTGTCCTTGGCCAGCAGTGCCTTGAGCGAGTCGGTAGTCACCATGCAGGACTGGCGCCTGTCGCCGCGATTGGTGCGGGCAAGGCGTACCGCCAGCCCATGCTCCGGGTTGTCGAGAAGTTCCATCGTGACCGCATCGACCAGATGGTGATGCAGGCAAACGAGCTGACGAACGCCGTCGTGCTCGTCGAGTTCCAGGCACGCCATGCTCTCGTGCGGCAACAGCATCCGGAAAGGCCCGCGCATCCAGGAACGGAATTGGCCGCGATTGGCTACTTCGAGGGCCGATTCGATCGCGCAAATCAGCAGATGCTGTTCATGTTCCCGCAGCATGAAGCCGCTACGCACCGATAGCTCCGGTTCCTTGGCGATGGCCAGGCTGGAGGTCACGATGCGGGCCTGTGATGGCCGATTCTCGCGGCCAGCCTCGGCACCCGCCGGCGGCGCCGATACCGCGGTGGCAGGTTGAGCATTTCCCCGGTCATCAGCGGACTCTGCTCGATGGCAAGGCAATCCGGGAGTGTCGTTTCATGGGTTCACCATCTGATTTTGGTTGTGGAGCGCGCAGCCGGAATTCGATGTGGATCAAATCTGCCGCCCGGTCGCCGATCGCTCATGCGGCAAGGCCCGCGTACCTTACCCGTGGTCGATGAAACTTTGATGTCAGCGAATCTGGTACCGGCCTGATCGCGCGGCGGGGCGACCGCCAAGGCCTTGCCCATGGCTGCGACGAGCTTCCGCCGGCAGGCGAAACCGGCCCGACTGGCGTCGCTCGCGCTGTTGCGTCCTGGTCATCGCTGGTGGCGGGCGGATGCATGGCGCCACCGCGCGTCGACATCGCGCCGGGATCGGCGCCATGCGCGTTGGCGCTTCAGATGCTGCGGAAGGGCAGGGTGTGTGGCGGTTCCCGCACACCCTGACTTGACCGCCGGTGCTGTCAGGCGCGGCGGCGGGCCATGAAGCCGATCAGGCCGAGGCCGGCCAGCATCAGCGCGTAGGTCTCCGGTTCCGGTACGGGGGCCAAGCCGTAGAGGGTGGTGGTGCCGGAAACCTCGTTGGCGATGGCGAGATAGTGCATGCCGCCCGAAGTGAAAGTCGTGATGCCTTCGGGTGCGACGTCACCGTCGGTGACGAGCATGTCGACGAAACTGGCGTTGGCCGGGTCGGTGACATCGTAGATGGCGACGGCGCCCTTGGTGGTGCGCTCAAGGCCGATGAAGGCATAGGTGCGGCCGCCGATTTCCTTGAGGGCGAGGCCCTCGGGCTCGACGCCCTTGTCGCGGCTGCGCCCGTCGTCGTAGATGCCGCGCGCGAAGGCTTCCTTGTCTAGCCGGTCGCCGCTGTCGAACACCAGGTTGCCGTTCTCGTCGCGGATGGAGAAGGAACGTGCGCCGGCGGCATAGAGGTCGCCAACCGACGAATCGGTGTTGGAAATCCGCAGATTGTTGAGGGGTGCGGCTGCATTGAGCGGGCTGGATCCGGCCGCCGAGCGATCGGCGTCATCCTCGCGGAAGTCGCCTTCGTTGGCCATAACCAGGTAGGTCTGGCCGACGCCCGCGCCAGCCTGATAGGCGGCGATGCCGTCCGGCATGTAGAGGCCCTTGACGTTGGGCGAGATGAATGACACGGCGCTGTTGTTGAGCGGGTCGATCTGGTTGTCGGGGAGGCTGAAGTCCTTGGCACCGAGGCCGACCACCTTGGTGAAGCTGTTGGTGCCGAGATCGAGCACGCCGACCGCGTTGGCCTCCTGCAGCGTAACCCATGCCTTGGTGCCGGCGGCATTGACGGCGATGTACTCGGGTTCGAAGTCCATGCCGGTGTTGCTGCGGATGTTGGCGCCGCTGGTGGCGACGCCGGTGAAGCCGGGCGTGGCGATGACGCTACGGGTGGCCATATCGATGATGCTCACGCTGCCGGCCGGATCCAGCGTCGCCGGGCCGTAGTTGCGCGGCGTCGGGTGGCGCCGCGGCGGGCGGCGGGGGGGGGGGGGGGGGGGGGGGGGGGGGGGGGGGGGGGGGGGGGGGGGGGGGGCGGGGGGGGGGCCCCCGGGGGCGGGGGGGCGGGGGGGGGAGGGGGGGGGGGGGGGGGGGGGGGGGGGGGGGCGGAGGGGGGGGGGGGGGGGGGGGGGGGGGGGGGGGGGGGGGGGGGGGGGGGGGGGGGGGGGGGGGGGGGGGGGGCGGCAGCCGGGGGGTAGCCTAGTCGCCGATTGTTACGCTCCTATGTGCGCAACGGCGGCCGTAATGGTTCTTTCGGACTATGCCGGGTTGTCCCGCTGTCGCGATTGACCGGGCCTCGACAGCTTCCACACGCTTTGCGCGGTGGATCGGACGCATGGTTTCAAAAATCCGTCGACATCGCGCCGGGATCGGCGCCACGCGCCAGCAGCACGTCGGCGCTGCCGCGCTGGCGCTTGTAGATGGCCCAGAACAGCGCGGTGCGATTGCCCTTGTCGGGAAGTTCGACATCGACGCCGGCTGCCAGCAGGGCTTCGAGTATTTCCTCTCGGCCGTCGCGGGCCGCCATTGCCAGTGCGTGCAGGCCTTCGCGGTCGTGGCGTTCTAGGTCGGGGCGGTGGGCGAGCAGGAGCCGAACCACGGCGATGCGGTTCATCAGGGTGGCATCGAGCAGCGGCGTGTTGCCGTGGGCGCCGCGGATGTCGACGTCGGCGCCGGCTTTCAGCAGCACGCGTGTGACCGCGGCATTGCCATCGAGCGCGGCAATGCCGAGCGGGGTGCGGGCCGTCGGCGCCGCGCAGGTCGGGGCGGCGCCCTGGGCGAGCAACTGACGCACCAGTTCCACGGCCGGCGCGCACCGCCAGCGGCAACGCGCGCTCGCCGCGCAGGTCGGCGGCATTCGGCTGGGCGCCGGCCTTGAGCAGTGCCTTGACGCGGGAGAGGTCGCCGGCGCTCACGGCGGCCAGCAGTTCGGCGGTTTCGGCGGCGATCTCGATGACGACGGTCTCGTGCAGCGATTGCGAGGCGCGGAACACCGGCGGGGTATCGGCGCCGCGCCGCGGGGTGGACGGCTGCGCCGCCTGCTCGTCCAGCAACCAGTCAAGGTCGGGCGCGGTCTCGGTGGCGCCCGCCGGGCCGGGCGACGGCGAGCAGGTGCAGGGAGAAGGCCAGGGCGAAGGGTGAAAGGTGGCGCATGCGCTCAGCTCATCATGGAATCCAGCACGCGCAGCGAGATGCAGCGCGAGACGGCGTGGGCGCGGTTCTGCACCTTGAGTTTGCGAAAGATCTTCTGGGTATGGTTCTTGACGGTGAGCGGACTGATGCCGAGGGCGGCACCGATTTCGTGATTGCTGTTGCCTCGCTGCACCAGGCGCAGTATTTCCACTTCGCGGTCGGTGATCAGGGGTTTGCCCTGTCCGAAGGTCAAGTCGATCTCGACGTCACCGGTTTCCTGCAGGCGCACCAGTGCAACTTGCAGATGCGGCAGCATGAGTTCGAGGAAGTAGGCCTGACGGTAGCTCGGCCCCTCGTCGAGGTCGAACAGGATGAAGGCGAACTGCCCGCCGACGATGCCGTCGGTGGTGCACACCAGCGCATTGCGCAGGGCGCAGCGGCGGAAGTTGACGACGAGTTCAGTCGGCGCCGCCTGGCCTGCGCCGCCGACATCGGCCGCCACCGCCAGCAGCAGCGGGCTGCCCTGGTCCTTGCACAGGCGCATCAGGCTGATCGCCAGACCCTGCGAAGGATGGCACAGCGCGTCCTGCTGCTGCTCATCCATCAGACGGCCGTGGAAGAACTCGATCTGCTCCAACTGGTCATTCTTGTCAAGGCGGATGCAGGCCAATACCTCGTGCGGCAACACGCCGCGGAACTGGCCCTGCGCCCAGAGGAAGAACCGGTGCCGCTTGCGCACGTGGATCGCCGACTCGATGGCGCGCACGAGGTATTCCCTGTCGCGGTCGGTGAGGATGACGATGTCGGTTTCCGGCGTGGCGGCAACGAAATTCATTGAGTGCGGCAGGGGTTGGACTGAAGGGTGGGGTAGCGGTCGAAGCGCGTGGATGATGAACGTCTCTCGTTACAGGTGCGTGTCGGTCTTGTGACGAAACCGTTGGCGCGCGCTGTTTGCCGGGGGCGCTGCCTGGCTCTCGCTGCCATCTGCGTTACCGTGGAGCGGGCGCGGCGAGCGGCCTGGGACTCGTCGGTGAGGCTGATGGTGCGATGACGGCGGTCGGCGCTGGATCGGTTCCCGCATCCGCCGCGGAGCCGAAGTGCCAGTCGGCATAGCTGGCGGCGCCGGCGAAGCCTTCGTCGCGCTTCGCGAAGCCTCCCTGCTTGATTGGCTGGCCGGTGGCGCGGCTGTGGAGCCCGACAATGCGCTCGCCCTGGCGCAGCAGCACCCAGTCGGCCTGGCCGGTCATCGGGTCCGCATAGATCTGCCGCAGGTGGCGCCGCACTCCGGGGAAACGCGGATCCAGCAGCAGATCTTCCAGCCTGGCCGGGTGGCGCGGCCGGGCGTCCGGAACGGCGTCGTGGTAACGGCGCAAGGCCTCGCGGAACTGGTTGCCGATGAACAGCAGCTCCTGCTCTTTTTCCCGCCGCGCCAGCGTGGACCAGAGTTCCGCGGTGCCGGCGGCGACCAGGCCCATGGCGGCCACCGCGAACAGCAGCAGCAGGTAGGTGAAGCCGGCTTCGGCGCGGCCCGGACGGATCACCGGATCACCACTCGGCGTAGGGCGTGCCGTTGGCGCCGCTGCCCTCGGCGCCGCTTTTCAGATCCCACAGCTTGCCGTTGCCATTGGCGGCGGGCGGCGGCAGCAGCACCCAGGTCTGCGCGCTGTCGGTGATCGGGTCGATGGGCGCCGCGCGCAGGTAGCGTTTGGTTACCAGTTCTTCGAGGCTTTCCGGATAACTGCTGGTGTCGCCGTGGAACTTGTCGATGGCGTCGCGCACGACGGCCAGGGTCTGGCGCAGCGTGGCCTCCCTGGCGCGGTCGAGATGGTTGAAGTAGCGCGGCGCGGCGATGGTCAGCAGCACGGCGATGATGGCCATGACCACCATGAGTTCGATCAGCGTGAAGCCGCGGCGCAATGGGGTCATGTCCATCCGTCGTTCCGGCGAACGCCGGAATCCAGAAAGCGACGCCGGAAACCTCCTGGATTCCGGCCTGCGCCGCAATCACGAAGGCTTGCAGTTCCCGGTTTCATGCGCTCACCATTGGCGGTAGGGAATGCCGTTGAGTCCCACGCCCTCGGCGAGTGAATAAACGTCGAAAACATCCTCGCCGGATTGCGGGTTGTCGGGCGGGCTGGCATAGCTGCGGCGCCCCCAGTTCTCGGCGGCGGCGAGTTCGGGGTCGCTGAAGGGGTCGCGCGGCAGGCGGCGCAGAAAGTAGATCCTCGCCAGGTCGGGGCGCTTGATGTCCTCGACTCCGCCGGCAAGGTCTTCCAGCCGCGGCGGATAGCCGCTGGCGTCGACGGACACGCGGATACGGCCTTCCTCGCCGGCGCGCTTGTAGGCATCGATGCCTGCGCGGATCTGCCGCAGGGCGGTGCGCAACTCGGCTTCCTTGCTGCGCCGCAGGGGGGTTTCGGCCAGGGGCAGGGCCATGGTTGCGAGGATGCCGCCGACGATGGCCACGGTGACGGCCAGTTCGATCAGCGTGAAGCCGTGCGGCCGCCCATGCGTCATTGCGGCGGAGCCTCGCGGAGTTCACCGGGGCGCTCGGGAGGCGCGTCCGCGGCGGGAATGGCGGCGGGAACGGCGGCAGGCGTGGATGGCCCGGGAGTCGGCGCGGGCGGCACGGCCGGCGCGGGCTCGGCTTGCGGCTCCGGAGTCGTGGCGGGCGCTGCCTCTTCGACCGGCGGCGCGGGTAGCGCCGCCGCGCCGCTGCCAGCGCCGATCCGCGGCGACAGGCGCAGGCTGCCCGGCGCGGTGGAACTCAGGCGCATGGCCGGGGCGCCGACGGTGGTCTCGGTACCGGCCGCCAGCGCCGGTTCGGCGACCTGCGGCGGCGCCAGGCTGCGCACGCTGCGCGGCGTGCTCAACAGGACGATCTCGGTCTTGCTGCTGCTGTCCCGGTTGCTGGCGAAGAGACGCCCGATCAGCGGCACGTCGCCCAGGCCCGGCAGCTTGTTGGCGCTGTTGCGCTCCTCGTTGGCGATCAGGCCGGCGAGCACCTGGGTCTCGCCATTCTTCAGGCGCAGCGAGGTCGTTGCGCTGCGCGAGCCGACCTGGTAGGCGGTGGAGCCGGAGGGGCCGGAGATTTCCTTGACCACGCTGCTGACTTCCAGGTTGACCTTCATTCCGACCTCGTCCAGAAGGTGCACGATCGGTTCGACTTCCAGTTTGAGACCGACGTCGAGATATGACACCGAGGCGGCGACGCCGACGTTGGCGGTCGAGGTGGTGGTGAAGATCGGCAATTTGTCGCCGATGTGGATCTTGGCTTTCTCGCGGTTCCTGACACGAATGCGCGGGTTTGCCAGCAGGTTGCTGTCGCCCCCCAGCGACTTGAGGTTCAGCACCAGGGCGGGATTGGCGACGAAGGAGGTCAGCCCGCTGCGGTTCTTGAGGTCGACGAAACCGGGCGCCAGGGTGCCGCCAAGGTTGACGGTGGTCTGGGTGCTGGTGTCGGTCACGGTGGTGGTGCTGGTGGTCGGCTGCAAGAGGCCGTAGCCGATCTGGTCGGGGAACTTCAGGCCGATCTCGTAGAGCTGGTTGCGGTTGATCTCGAGGACTTCGACGTCGAGCACGACCTCGGGCTCGGCGAGGTCGAGCGACTCGATCAGCCGCTCGGCGAGCTTGACCACGTCGGCGGTGTCCTTGATCACCAGCAGGCCGATCTTCTCGTCGATGAACAGGTCCTTGGCCTTCAGTACGTTCTTCAGCATGGCCTGCGCCTGCTTGGTATCGGCATTGGCCAGGAAGAAGCTCCTGACCACCATCTCCTGGTGTTCCTTGGCCTTGGCGGGGGTCTTCGGATAGATCAGGTGCGAGTTTTCGTTGAGCTGCTTGCTCTCAAGCTGATTGGTGGCGAGGATCAGGCGCAGGATTTCATCGACGCTGCTGTTGCGGATGAAAATGGTGACCTTGGCGTCGCCCTTGACGTCCTTATCGAAGACGAAGTTGAGTCCGGACGAGCGCGCCAGCACCTCGAACACCGTCTTCAACTGGGCGTCGCGGAATTCCATGGAAATCGGCTTCGGCGGCGGCCCCTTGGGCGTCAGGGCCCTGATTTCTGCCTGCGCCTGTCTTTCCTGTACGGCTTGCAGCAGCGCGCGCGCGGCCGGGTGGCCGGGCGCCTCGGCGAGCACGGTGCGCGCGTTGCGTTCGGCCAGCACGACGTTCTTCGCCAGCGCGGCTTCGCCTTCCCTGACCAGCGCGGCGCGGCGGCGATCCGCGTTGATGGCCGCAAGCCCGGTTGCGGCGCGCGGGTTGTGCTCATCGATGCGCTGTACGCGGCGATACAGCGCTTCGGCTTCGTCGCTGTTGCCGACCGCGCGGCGGTTGTCGGCGTCGGCCAGCAGGCGCGAGGTGGCGAGTTCGCGCTGGCGATGGTAGGCGCTGCGCAGCTCGTTGTCGGCAGGGTTCTTTTGCACCGCGTCGGCCAGGCGCAGGATGGCGGCATCGGTCTGACCGGCGGCGAGCAGTTCGCGGCTGTCGTTGATGGCCGGGTTGGAGAGGCAGCCGGTGAGCAGTGCGGCGCCAAGCGCGACAAGCAGCCGGGGGCGCAAGGCGCGCTGTGGATTAGTCAATCGTAACCTCCAAAATTCAGCGTCTGCTGTTGCTGCAGCGGGCGGTAGAGCAGCACCACGGATGACGTCGTGACGCGCTCGATGTCATAGTCGCCGAGCCGGTCGCCTTGCTTGACCAGGGTCGTGGTGTTGCCCTGGGTGAGGAAGACGCGGATCGCCTCCTCCCCGAGCAGCTTGCCGGCGTATTTGAAGGGCAAGGGCGGCGCCATCGGCTTGGGCGGCGGTGGCGCGGGCGGCGGCGGCGGTTGCCAGGAACGCGTGGCAAACAGATCGCCGGCCGCGGCGGCGAACCGGGGTGTCGGCAGAGTCGGCGGCGCTGGCACGGCGTCGCCGGCAATAGTCGGCGCCGTGCCGTCCGCCGCCGCCGCGACCGGATTCGCCGGCCGTGCGCGGAGAAACAGGGAAAGTCGCAGGCGGCCTTCGACCTGGCCCGCTTCCGCGGTGGATCGATGCAGGCTCAGTTCGTCGATGGCGAGCGCCGGCTGTTGCGCGGCGAGGTCGGCGAGCCAGGCGCGCAGGGCTGTGTAGGCACCTTTGAGCGGCAGTGCGATCTCGTAGCGCAGCACCTCGCCGCCGGCCTCCTTGCGCGACCGGTATTCGCCGGAGCCGGTAGCCAGGCCCTGCGCGGCGGCGGCCTGGTGGATGGCGGCGACGATGCCTTCCAGCGCGTCGCGGGCGGGCAGCGCGGCGAGCAGATTCGCGGCATCGGCGGTGGCGCGCTCCGGAACATTGCGCTGGGCGCGCGCCTTGACGATGGCGGCGCGAACCTCGGCCAGCTTGCCGCGGGCCGCGGGCAAGGAGTCGAATTCGATGGCCCCGGCGCCGGCGAGCAGCGCCGCGCCGGCCAGCGCGGGCCAGCCGGCGCGGCGCCCCAGGTAGCGCAGGCGCGCCAGCAAGGGCACGGCAGTCATGGCGCGGCGTCCCGCGCCTGCGGCCAGGTGGCCTGCACGGTGAAGGCGAAGACTTCCGCGGCGCCGAGCTTGCGCGGCTCGTGCTTTTCCAGGTAGACCTCGTCGAGGCGCCGGCTTTGGCGCAGCTTCTCGACGAAGGCCAGCATGTCGTCCATGGTCTTTGCTTCGCCGGCCAGGCGCAGGCTGCGCCCGCGTGCTTCGGCGTCGAGATCGAGTACGACCACCGGCAACTCGGCCAGCCCTTCCAGTTGTTCGAGCAGGTCGGGCCACGGTGTGCGCAGGCGGGTCAGCACGTCGCCGGCGGCGTCCTTGCCGGGGCCCGCAGCCGCGGCCGGTCTGGCGGCGGGTGAGGCGCCGCGCCGGGCCAGGCTTTTCAGCCGGGCTTCGGCGACCGTCGTCTGCTCTTCGAGGTCCTCGATCTCCAGCGAAACCACGGACAGGGCGGCCGCGCCGGCCAACAGCAGCGCGAGGCCGGCGACGCGGGTGGGGCGGCGTGGCCTGGCGGCGAAATCGATATCCAGCCGGCTCATGCGACGGGTCGTCCCGCGCGCGTGGCGTTGTCCTGGCCTTCAATCCTGGCGTCATTGATTCCAAGGGATCGTCCAGCGCGCGCGGCGGTGTTCCAGGCCAGTGCGCTGCCGAGGCGCTGCACGGTCTTTGTCGTCAGCGGCACGGCGCAGGTGTCGGCGCCCTCGCCGCAGAGCAGCAGCCGGCCGGCGGCGGGCACGATGCCGGCAAAGATCGCGCTGCGCGCGATCAGACCGGCGAGCAGTTCGCCGCGTTCGTCCGGCGCGGCGAACTGCTCGCCGTGCAGGGCCTGCCAGCGCCGGTCGCGCAGCAGGCCCAGATTCAGGTGGCCCGGTTCGAGCACGCCAAACCAGGCGATGCCGCGCGGCAGCTTGTTGCGCCAGCGGTCGGCGGCGGCGGCGAACAGCGGGCGCAGGCTTCCCAGTCGGCAGCCATGGTCCGCCGCCACCGCGCGCAGCGCGGCCACAAGCTCGTCGTCGATGGCGCAGGCAGGGACGGCGGCGCCGGGCGCCTGGCCGGTGCAGCGTACCCGCCAGTGACGGGCAATCTCCCCATAGACTTCACGGAAGGCATGCCGCGCGTAGGCCTCATGTTCCGCGGGCGTATCGACTTCGGCCTGCCAGGGCAGCAGTTGCCAGCGCGTGAAGTGTTCCGAGAGGACGATGTCCAGCCGCGGTGCGAACCTTTTTGCCAGCACCGCGGGCAGGCGCGCAACACCCGGCGCACCGCGCGCCGGGCGGGCGCGCAGGGCGCGGTCGAGTGCCAGCAGCGGGGCCCGCCAGGCGTCGCCGTCGCTGTCGGCCGCGACGGCGAAGAACTCGGCGCCGCCGTCGCGGCGCAGGCGCAGGCCGTCGGGCGCCAGCAGCGCCTCGATGCGTTCAGGCAGCAGGTGCAGCGAGCTCACGACACCACCCGATCGAGTTCGGCCAGGCTGGTCTCGCCGCGCCGCACCAGGTCGAGGCCCGCCTCGCGCAGCAGGCGCGTGCCGTTCTGTTGCGCGACTTCCTTGATCTGGCGGCGCACCGGCTCGCGTGCGGAAATCATTTCGCGCAGCACGTCATTCAGGATCAGCACTTCGGCGATCGCCTTGCGTCCCTTGAAGCCGGTGCCGCGGCAATGGGCGCAGCCCCTGCCGCGGCGGAAAGCGAAGTCCGCAACATCCGTCAGGCCGGCCTGTTCGAGCAATTGGCGCGACGGATGATCCTCTTCGCTGCATTCGGGGCAGTTGATGCGGATCAGGCGCTGGGCCACGACGCCGTTCAGCGCGGCGACCAGGCTGTACGCATCGATGCCCATGTGGGTGAAACGGCCGAGCACGTCGAAGGCGTTGTTGGCGTGCACCGTGGTGAATACCAGATGGCCGGTCAGCGCCGCCTGCACGGCGATCTGCGCGGTTTCGCCGTCGCGGATTTCGCCGACCATGATCTTGTCCGGGTCGTGGCGCAGGATCGAGCGCAGGCCGCGGGCGAAGGTGAGTCCCTTCTTTTCATTGACCGGAATCTGCAACACGCCCGGCAACTGGTACTCCACAGGATCCTCGATGGTGACGATCTTGTCGTGACCATGGTTGATCTCGCCGATCGCGGCATACAGCGTGGTGGTCTTGCCGCTGCCGGTGGGGCCGGTGACCAGCAGCATGCCGTAGGGCTCGTTCGACAGGCGCCGCAGCGCGGCCAGCGTGGCGCCTTCGAAGCCAAGGGTTTCCAGGCGCAGGCCGGTGACGCTGTCGGTGATGCGCTGGCGGTCGAGGATGTGCAGCACCGCGTCCTCGCCGTGGATGCTGGGCATGATCGAGACCCGCACGTCGATGCGGCGACCGCTGCCGTTGATGCGGAAGCGGCCGTCCTGCGGCACGCGCCGCTCGGCGATGTCCAGCTCCGCCAGCACCTTGATCCGCGAGATCACCTGCTCCGCGGTTTCCATGCCCTGCACGCCGCCGACGCTGACCAGCACGCCGTCGATGCGGTACTTGACGAAGATGCCGCCCGGCGCGGTCTCGAGGTGGATGTCGCTGGCGCCGGCCTTGAGAGCGTCGTAGAGCGTCGAATTCACCAGGCGCACGACAGGGCTGGCATCCTCGCCGATGCTCTTCAGCGAAATCTCCTCGCCCTCGGTATCGTCGGCGCCGCCGCCGGCGTCGGAGACGATGCCGTCCATCGCATTGAGCGATTTCTCGTAGCCGGACAGATAGGCCGCGATATCGCCGGCCGGGGCCAGGCGCAGCGCCAGCGGGCGGCCGGCGCGCAGCCGCGCCCAGTCGCCCAGCGCGAAGTCGAAGGGATCGGCGACGGCCAGCAACAGTGTGCCGCTGCCGTCAAGCAGGGGAACGCAGCCGCGCTGCAGCGCCTCGCCGAAGGGAATGAACTCGAAGCCGGCCGCCAGCGCCTGCATGTCGGCCAGCCCCATGACCGGCAGCCGCACGGTGGCGCCGAGGCGGGCGCAGAACTCGTGGGCGCCGAGTCCGCTGGCGGCTTCGAGTGCGAGCAGCAGCGGCTGGTCCTGGCGTCGCGCGGCGGCCAGTTCGTCGGCGCCGAAGGGCGGCGCCAAAACCGCCTGGCGAAGGGCTGGAGCGCGGGGATCGTTCATCGGATGCTCTCTGCCAACTGGAAGATCGGCAGGTACATGAAGACCACGATGACGCCGATCACCAGGCCCATGATCAGCATCAGCGCCGGGCCGAACAGGCGCGTGGCCCAGTCGGCCCAGCGCGCCATTTCCTCGTCATGGAAGCCGGCGGCGCGCTCCATCATTTCGCCCATGTTGCCGGCGCGCTCGCCGACGCGCAGCATGCGCAGCGAAACCGGCGTGCTGAGGCCTTCGTGCTCGAACGCGACCGACAGCGGGATGCCCTCGGTAACCTTGATCCGCGCGCGCTCGAGGGCCGTCGCCAGGCGCGCGGTGAGCAGTCCCGAGACCATCTTCATCGACTGCGGCGACGGAATGCCGCCGCGCAACAACATGCCCAGCGTGCGGTACAGCCGTGCCAACTGGAACACGCGCAGGCGTTCGCCGAGCGCCGGGATGCGCCAGGCCAGGCGTTCGGCGAGGCGTCCGCCGGCGGCGCGACCCTGGCGGCTGACCAGCGCCGCCACGCCGGCGCCGACTGCCGCGAGCAGCAGGGGCCAGGCGTTTTCAACGAAGCCGCCCCATTCGAGCAGCAGGCGCGAAACCAGCGGCAGGTCGCCGCCGAAGTCCTCGTAGATATGGGCGAAGCGCGGCACGACGAAGCCCATCAGGAACAGGATCACCAGCCCGCCAACGGCCATCAGCAGCACCGGATAGAGCGCCGCGCTCATCAGGCGGCCGCGCAGGGTGTCGAGTTGGGTGGCGTAGGCCGCGTAGCGCGACAGGGCTTCGTCGAGGCTGCTGGTGCGCTCGCTGGCGCGGATCGCGGCGATGAACAGCGCCGGGAAGGTGGCGGCGGATTCCTCGAGCGCGGAGGCCAGCGTCTTGCCCTGGCGCAGGGCGTCGTGGATGCCGTCGAGCACGCCGCGCACCGAAGGACGCAGCTCCTTTTCGCGCAGGGCCTCGATTGCCTCAAGGATGGAGATGCCGGAGCGCAGCAGCGCCAGCAGTTCCTGGGCGAACAGCAGCAGGGGAAAGTCCTTGCGCCGACCGAAATTCAGGCCCAGCGCGGCCTGCGACACCGAAAGCACGGTGCAGCCCAGGGCTTCGGCGCGCCGGGCGGCGTCGGCGGAGTCGCTGGCGTCGAGCGTCAGGCGGGTGAGGGCCCCGCCTGGCTGGAGTGCCTTGATCGTGTACTCCATCGGCGATCACCAGTTGGTGATGTCCTCGGCCTCGCCGACCCCGCCGGGCTGCCCGTCCTTGCCATAGGACAGCAGGTCGAATTCGCCGTGTTCGCCGGGCGACTTGTACAGGTAGGGGCGTCCCCAGGGGTCCTGCGGGACGGTCTTCTTCAGGTAGGGGCCGGACCAGCGCACCATGCCCGACGGACGTTCCATCAGCGCGGCCAGGCCCTGCGCGGTGTCGGGGTAGCGGCCGACGTCGAGGCGGTACTGGTCCAGCGCCTTTTCCAGCGCGTCGAGCTGCGTACGCGCCACCTTGGTCTCCGACTTGCCGATCTGCGCAAAAAAGCGCGGCCCGACGAAGCTGGCGAGCAGGCCGATGATGACCATTACGACGAGTAGCTCGAGCAGCGTGAAGCCACGCGGCAGGGAAGGGACGGGATTCATGTTCATGGGTGAGTGGCGCGGTTCGCCCCGCGCGAGATCGAGGGCATTGCGAAGCCACGGAGTCTAGGCAGAGTTTGTGACACCGCCGTTAAGCGTGCGCGACGGATGTTGCACGTGCATGGTTCTTTCGGACTATGCCGGGTCGCGCCGCTGCGTCTCCCGGACGGCGTCCGGTCAAGCGTGGCGGCAAGATTTCCTTCATCTCGATGCACGGGCGGGGTTTGGGAGAAGCAAACCTGTTCGCGCATCGCAAGGTGGGGGCTTCGCCAAGCCCCGTGTGTTCGGGCGAGAGCACTGGTCATCATCAAACTGCAACATTGGATGAGCAGAATGCCGCGGCTTGCGCTTTGCCTTCCCCCCAGCCGTGGCGCTCATCCGCGGCACCGACCCACCAAGCCGATGCCGATTCCGATGAATGCCAATCCGCCCGTCAGCGACTCACCCCAGCGCCAGTTCGTTTTCATCAGTGACGGACGCCTGCATGATGCTCCTACCGTACGGCACCTCCTGCGCTTGCTCGAACCCGTCGGAACCGATGCGCCTTGCCAGCAGGTACTGGAGCGCTTTCTCGCCGACAGTGCAATCTACGCATTGCCGGTTGTCGATGCCGCGGCCAGGCCGGTCGCGCTGGTGGACCGCAAGCGCCACATCGAATTCTTCAGCCGGCCCTTCAGCCGCGAAATCTTCGGCCGCCGCGGCATCATGGCGCTGCTCGAGCACGAGGAATATGAACACAGCGAGGCCATCGTCGTCGAAGACACCTGCAGCGTCGAGGACGTGGCGCAGATCATCATCGATGCCGGCATGCACCACATGGTGACCGGCTTCGTGGTCAGCAGCCAGGGGCGCTACCTCGGCGTTGCGAATGGCCATGACCTGCTCAACGTGATTACCCAGCGCAAGCAGGCCGAGCTGCATTACCTCGCGCACTACGACAACCTGACCGGCATTCCCAACCGTTTGCTGCTGGGGGATCGCCTCGACAAGGCTTGCCAGGATGCCAAGCGCAAAGGGACTCTGGTGGCCTTGCTGTTCATCGACGTCGACCATTTCAAGCAGATCAACGACTCGCTTGGCCACAGCGTCGGCGATGCGGTGTTGCGCAAGTTGGTCGACCGGCTCAAGGCGGCGGCACGTCGCGCCGACACGGTGGCGCGTCTGGGCGGCGACGAGTTCGTGATCCTGATGGAGAATCTCGATGATCCGGCGGACGTGGATCCGGTTGCGCGGCGGCTGGTGCAGTCGATGCGGGAACCGATCGAGGTGCTTGGCCATTCGCTGGTCGCGACGGTCAGCGTCGGCAGCGCGATCTATCCCACCGACGACGCCGCGATCAGCCCCCTGTTGTCCAAGGCCGATGCCGCGATGTACGAGGCCAAGGCGGGCGGAAGGGATCGTTTCTGCCGCTACTCGACCGAGACGGCAATGTACAACCCGGCACGCATGTCGCTGGAGAACGACCTGCGCCTTGCCATCGATCGCAACGAACTCGTGCTGCATTACCAGCCGCAGGTCGATCTGGCCTCGAACGCTGTCCGCGGTGTCGAGGCCCTGGTGCGCTGGCGGCACCCGGAACGCGGCCTGGTCTCGCCAGGCCAGTTCATTCCGGTTGCCGAGGAAAGCGGCCTCATCGTTCCGCTTGGCGAGTGGGTGCTGCGTGAAGCGTTTCGCCAGATGAACGAATGGACGAATCTGGGCCTGGCGCCGCTGCGCATGTCGATCAATATTTCGGCGGTGCAGTTCCGTCGTGGAGGCCTGCCGCGCTTCCTCGCGGAGCAGTTGGCGGCCTATGACATCGATCCGCGCTACGTCGAGCTCGAACTCACCGAGAGCGTCCTGATGCAAGGTGTTGACAAGGTGCTGCAAACGCTTCACGAGATCAAGGATCTCGGCGTGACCCTCGCCATCGACGATTTCGGCACTGGCTACTCAAGCCTCAGCTACCTGCGACGCTTCCCGATCGACCGGCTGAAGATCGACCAGTCCTTTGTCCGTGATATCGAGCGTACCCCCGCCAACGAGTCGATCGCCCGCGCCATTGTGGCGCTGTCGAACAGCCTTTCGCTCGAGGTCATTGCCGAAGGCATAGAACAGTCCGCGGAGAGGGCGGTTCTCGAACACATGCGCTGTACCGAGGGACAGGGCTATCTGTTCGCCAAGCCCCTTTCGGCCGAGGACTTTCTTGGATGGATCATCGCTCACCGCAAGAATCGCGTCACCAATGACCTGTTCGACGAGGAGATTCCCGGCCTCCTTCAGGACTGGGCTCAGGGCTAGCCGCAATGAAACATTTTTGTAACAATCAAAAGCAGCAAATTGACTAGACTGCTCCTCTCCCAATATTCCAGCGAGTGCGCCAACATGCTTTTTTATGCTCTGTTTCGCAACGATCCACGCACGGTCGCCGTGGGCGCCGGTGCTTCACTGTTCCGCCAGGGCGATCCCGTGGATTTGATGTATGTCCTGACCAGGGGCCAGGCGCGCATTCTCGTCAGCGGGCGCGAGGTCGAGAGATTGGGCGTCGGAGACATCGCCGGCGAAATGGCGCTTATCGACCACGAACCGCGCTCGGCGACCGTCGAGGCGGTGACTGATTGCGAGTTCGTCTGCGTGGACGAAAAGCGCTTCAAGTTCCTGGTCACCGAAACGCCGGGGTTTGCGCTCGGCGTCTTGAGGACGATGGCGCGGCGCCTGCGCAACGCCGACAAGCTGATCGCGTGACGCGCATGGCAGCGAGAGCCACCCGCTGATGATGAAACACGCGAAAGGCGAATTGAAGGCCCGCCCCTCCCATCCGCTTCGCGGCCCACGGCTGGCTTTGCACAGCCAGCCGGCTGCGGCGGCGCACCGCATGCGTTGCGAAACCCCGCCTCGCCCCCTCGCGGGGAGGCTATTGATTAGCTCGCTGCGCTCGACTATAGGCAGTCGCTCCGAACGTGTTGTTTCACGTTAATGGGGCGCCGGGCGGAACCGCGCGCCGGGGCCGGCTTCGCGCGGCGCTTGGCGCTGCCGCGATCAGGCAAGATCCAGCGCGTGCAGCAGGCGCGAGCTGAGCTCCTCGGGCGTATCGGCGACGAGATCGGCGGGAACGCCGAATCCTGCGATCAGGCGCTCGGCATCCTCGAAGCCGTAGGACACGATGAAGGGATGCACGCCGCAGGCGACCGCCGCGGCGTAGTCGCGGTACTCGTCGCCGCAGGCATAGGCGCGCGCCGGGTTGATGTCGAATCCGAGGCGTGCGGCGCGTAGCGGCCCGGCCTTGTCTTCACGGAGCGAAATGCAGGCTACGTAGTCGAAGGCGCCGGTGTCGATGTCGTGGCGGCGAAACAGTTGGCGCAGGGTTTCTTCCGGTTCATGGGTGATATTGCGGGTGACCAGCCCGACACGTATCCCCGGCGCGTCGACCAGCGTTGTAACCAGTTCGGCGATGCCGGGGAAGAGTCTGGCCTGGTCGCGATAGACCTCGGTCAGCGTGGCGAGCAGTTTCCTGCGACTTTGCTTGCCGACTTGCTGGCGCAGGTTGTTGGGCAGTTCGCGCAGGCCACCAAGGTACTTGAACAACTTGCGGCGCTTGCGAAAGCGATCCTGGTCGCCGATGTCCATGCCATGACGCCGGAACGTGGTTTCGATGGCCTGAAAGGCGTCTATCGTTGTGCCGTCGGCGTCGAAGACGACCAGCCTATCGCGTGACCGATACACCGTGCGACTCCACGTTCCGCTGGCCGATGTATAAATAGTAGGGCGCCTGCAATCCAGGCAGATAGGGCAGGGGCGCAGTCCGCTCCTCCAGATAGGCATCGGCGAGCATCTCGCGCAGGGTGGGCAGGTGGGCAACGGACAAATGGACCCCGTCGTGCGCGAACCAGCGGCGCCAGAAGCCGTTGCACAGGGCGCTGCCGGCCGCGGGCAGGTGGAAGTCGACCACGCCCAGGCGGCCGCCGGGCTTCAGCATGGCAACGGCATTGTCGAGCACCCCGCGCCAGTCCGGAATCATGCTCAGGGAGTAGGACAGGAAGACGCGGTCGACCGCGTCCGCGGGCTGCCAGCGGGTGGCGTCGGCCTCGATGACTTCCACGTTGGCATTTCCGGTGGCGCGTTGTCGCGCCACGGCGAGCAGGGCGGGACAGAGGTCTACCAACTGGATGCTGGCGCAGCGGCGGGCGCGCGGACCCAGCCGTTCCAGGCTGCTGCCGGTGCCGCAGCCCAGTTCGACGACACGCATGCCCTCGTCGATCTGCAGTCGTTCGACAAGCTCGGCGCGGCCGTGCAGCAAGCGTTCGCGGAAGGCATCGTAGCGCTCGGCCTGCGGTGCGTAGAAGGCCTGCAGCCGCGTCGCCTGGTCGCCATGCCGCGCCTGGCCGCGGGCCAGGCGCCAGAGGATGCGGGCGTCGGCGGCAAGTTCAGCCGGGAACATTGCCGATCATGAAGCCGGCGTAGGTATGCACGCGATCGCGACGTTGCAGGCGCGCCGCCAGCTTGCGGTCGAAGCGCACGAGCGCGGACAGGGGGCGGTTTGCAGCGCCAACCCGGATCTGCTGGAGAAAGGACGGATCGGCCTGGGCGCTGCGCAGCAGGATGCGCGCGCCCGGCCTGGCGCGTTGCAGGATGGCGTTCCACTCCTCGACCAGCGCCGCCGGGTGGTAGCTGCTCATCCAGTCCATGTGATCGAGCAGCACGAAGCGCGAGATCGGTTCCTCGCTGTGATGGAGGAACTCGGTCACCGTGCAGGTATGTGGTTCGATGCAGTCGGCGAGACCATTTTTGAGGACAGGAAATTGCCTTCCTTGAGGTATTCCGGACAGCAGTCCCGCGTGTAGTGGCCATTCAGATAGACGCGCCAGAAGTAGTTCTCCGCCACCGGCAAATGACGGAACACGTAGTCGATGGCGTCGCGGATGAAGCCGGCGATACCGTCCGGATGTTGGGCCTGGACCAGGCGACGCTGCGGATGGGGCACGCCGATCAAGCTCATGGTGAGCTGTCTTCTCAAGACCCAGTGGATGGTGGGCGTCCAAAGCTCAGGTGCCACTTGCTCGTCATAGACGCGGCGCTGGGCGGCAAGGTTGTCACAGGCAAACAGTTCGCGGATGTCACGCGCCAACTGCGGTCGCAGACGGAAATACAGGTTGAATCCGCGCGCGACAAAGCCTGCCAGACCGTGGTAATAGAAGCTGCCATGGCGGCTGGTGAACCAGTTGCTGTAGCGGTCCCAGTAGGCGCGGGCGAAATCGGACAGCTCGGCACGCAGCCGATGCCGATAGATCTCGCGGAAGCGGGCGTGGTAGCCATCGCCGAAGATCGCGAAGAAGTCCTCGAATTCCAGCATGCGAATGGCTGCCAGCTTGAGCTCGAGCAGGGCCGTCTGTCTCGGGTTGGCGTCCACGGCGTGGATGACCCGCGGCCCCTGCAACGCATAGTCGAGAGCGTTGCAGCCGGCGCTGGCAATGACCAGCACAGAGTCTTCGGGGCCCAGTTGCAGCGCCAGGCGGTCGACGGCGGGGTCTTCCCAGCAGGTGTTGTAAACGAGCGATCTGCTGTAGAGCCCGTCAAAGACCTTTTGGTCCAGCCGGTCCATCAGCGTCTGGGGGGTCGGGACAGGGCTGGGTGTCTGACTGGGACTGGGACTGGGCGCGTTCATGCGGGCATTCGACGTTTCGTTCCCCGCCATGATGGGGCGGCAAGGTGACAGCAAGGTGACGGATCGATGACGTTTGTATTGCTTGTAGATGGACCATTGGCATCATGCCGGCGACCGGGGGCTTCCGCCGGGTCGCTCCGATTGCGCAAGAGCCGCGTAGCGCGCGGGGATGCCGGCACGAACGAACAAGTCGAATAGTTCCGGATCGAGATGCCGGCGCCGCGCCATCTCGGCCATGATGACGAGCGCTTCATCGGCCGACTTGCCGGGCTTGTAAGGGCGATCGCTCGCCGTCAGCGCCTCGTAGACATCGGCGATGGCGATGATGCGCGCCGCCAGCGACAGATTCGCCGCCTGCTTGCCGCAGGGATAGCCGCTGCCATCGAGGTGTTCGTGATGGCTGCCCGCGGCTTCCGGCACCGAGGATAGTTCGGGCGGAAATGGCAGGGTGGAGAGCATGGCGATGGTTCCAAGGACGTGGGCATTGATCAGATAGCGCTCCTCGGGGGTCAGCGTGCCGCTCTTGACGCTCAGGCAATACAGTTCACCCAGGTTGAGGCGATGCTTCGGTCGCGGCATGCTGCCGCGAATCTCTGCCGAGTTGTCATGGCTGTCACCCTGCTGAACGTCTACCAGGTGCTCCAGTCGATCCGCCAGCAAGTGCTCCGGGGCGGGCAGGGCGCGCGCCGGAACGCCGGCCTTGCGCTGTCGCTCAAATTCCGAGATGCCGATGCGGTCGTCGAGGGTGCGCAGCCAGGTACGGGCGCCGATGCGCAGCAGTCGGGCAATGTCCGCTTCATCGAGCGGCCGGTCGTTCTGATTGCAGGCGGCGACAAAGACGTAGTCGGCGTCAAGGGCCTGCCACGTTTCCTCACGCTGGGCTTGTAGCACCGCAGCGTCCTTTCCCTCGGCGATGCCGCGCCAGCAGGCGATTTTGGCGTCGTGCTTGAGCACCTCGAAGCGGGTACGGATCTCATGGATGCGGTTGTAAACAGCCTCAAGCTTGACGGCCTTGTCCGTGACGTAATCCGGCACGAACAGCTTGCCGCAATCGTGCAGCCAGGCCGCCAGATGCAGTGCTTCACGAGCGTTCTCCTTCGGCGGCGTGACGATAGGGACTTGCGGGATGCGTTGCAACCGCTTCGGCCAGCAGGTCGACCAGTTCCGGTACGCGTTGGCAGTGGCCGCCGGTATACGGAGAACGGGCATCCGTGGCGCTTGCGATCATGCGGATCACCCCGTCGAGCAAGGCCTTGCGGCTTTCCAGCACGCTCTGTTTTTCGATGGTGACCGCCATCGTGCCGGACAGGGCGTCTATGAACGCGACCAGGGCCGGGTCATAGGGCTCGTGCGTCGCGCTGCGAGCCAGCAGCAAAAGCCCCAGTGTGTCACCGGAACGATTGCGCAGCGGCACCAGGAGCACCTGGATGGACTGGCCCGGAAACCATGCACCGAGCCATTCGAGGCCTGGCTGCAAGTAGCCGGGCGACAATACGAACTGGGCTGGATTGGGGCGGGCGAGGGCCGTGTCGAAAATTGGGGCCTCCTGCGGTACCACGGCGAAGGGAGCCAGGGGCGCCTTGCCGCCCATCCAGCGCCATGCCATTGGCTGCAACAGGCGATTTTCCTTGAAAAGATACACCGCGCCGGCCCCGGCTTCGGCCCCGGCGATTGCTTCGGCGACAATGGCGTCGAGCAACTCGTCGAAGTGGTGTTCCGTTGCGAGACGGGCAGAGATCTCCAGAAATCGCTGCATGGTGGCGCCCATCTGTTGAATCGTCCTGGAAAGGGCATCCACTTCGCGCACCACTGAGCGCGGGCTCTCGCTCGAAAAACGGAATGCCTTGGCGTTCGCCGCTGTTTCGGCCAGACGCCGCAGCGAGTCGGTGATGCGGCGCGACATCCACCAGATCAGCGGCACAATCAGCCCGAGGCCAGCCAGGGTGATCAGCAGCGTCCGCTGCAGGATCTGGTCGGCGCCGGCCAGCACTTCGTCGTGGGGAGCGGCCATCACCATCAGGGTGGCGATTCCAGGAGCGATTTCGCTGGCCTGGGCGAGGGTTGTCCAGCGCCTGCCGTCAAGTTCAAGAGTGACGATGCGGCCGCGGACCGGTTGGGCGACAACCGCGGCAAGGATCGGCAGGTCCATGCTTGCCAGCGTGGGCGGGTCGGTTGCTTCCGGCCAGGCGCCGTGCGAGGAGGCGAGCAGATGGCCCGCCGAGTCCAGCATTCCCAGTTGGGTCGATGGCGTGACGCGCTGCCGCGACAAGTTGGCCGAGAGGTGCTTCAGGCCGATATTGGCCGATAGGCTCACCCCAGGCGCGGCGACATGGCTGACTGACAGGCTGGGGCCACCAACCGGTGCGGGCGCGCCGGGCATTGCGCGGACGCCGCCGAGCGGCGCCAGCCCGGCATCGAAAAAGCGGGTCGTGCTTCGTCTTTCCTGAGCAAGATCGAGCCGGTAAGCGGCTTGGGGCGGCGCGTCAACGCGTCGGCGGGCATCTGCATGAGGTAGCGGAGTGACGGTCAGTCGCTCAGAGCTCTTGCGTTCGACGGTGATCGAGGAAATGCCGGGATTGCTTTCCAGGAAGCGCACGAACATGTCCAGATGGCGCTCGGGAGGTTCCGGCAGTCCAGGTTTCTGAATCGCGGCAGCCAGCATTCCCAGTTGGGCCTGGACCGGAAGATAGGTCGCTGCCAGCTCGGACTGGCTTTCGCGCAGCGATCTGGCGAAAATGTCGCTCACCGCAGTCAGCAGCAACTGGCGTTGCTGCGTGTAGGCGACGGCGCCAATCGTGCCACCCACCAGCAGGGTGACCAGCGAAAACAGCGCGGCCGTCAGAACGTGGAACGGATAGGTATTTCGCATCGACTTTGCGGGGCCAGAGGGCCAGGGCAGGCGCGCAGAAATGCTACGGCTCGGATTTCGTCCGGGCCAGCCCAGTCCGTCAGCCTACGTTGCGTTCATTGCGGCAGCATGACGGCAGGCAGGATTCTCAGGTTTCATCGTTCTGTAATGCTGGCGGCGCATAGTGTGCCAAATGGGCTTGCCGCCCGAATGTCCGACGGGTTTCCGACCCGACCCAGACCCTGCGTCCTCCACCCTTGAGACAATCAAAGTCCCCCTCAGCAGAAGGCTGCGATACCTGCGAACAAGCGCTGATTGCGGTTCTGGCCCAAAACGGCAAGGCTGTCGGGCCGGAAATCCCGCTGACGCCGCGCTACCGTCCGGTCGCCGATCTGAGGGGCAACGGCATTTTCGGTCATCTGACCAGCATTCATGGTCCGCCCGACAGGTTGCTGTGTTCCGCCTCGCGTCTGTTCGACGTTGCGCGGCGCCTGGGAAAGACCGCCGACTTGTACCGCCAATATTTCTTCAGCGCCGTCGACCGCTTTGTCGGCAATCACGCGCAGGGATTTCTGCTGCTTCCGCTGTTGGATGGTGCGGGGGAGCTGGGTGCGGCCTGCGCCGACATCCTGGCCGATGCCACGGGAAAGCTGGAGCTCCCGGCCGAGCGAGTGATCGTGGTGCATGCCGGTGTTGGCATGCTTGACGGCGGCGCTCTGGATCGTGCCCTGGCGGCGGCGCATGGATTCCGCCGCCTGGGTTTCAAGCTTGCCGCTGGCGCTCTGGCCTGCCCGCGTTCTGAAAAGCTGTTGTGGTCGGCGCTCGGGCCGGAATTCGTGATCATCGAAGAAGGCGTGCTGGAGGGCTCCGACCCCAACCTGATGCGCATCGGCGGTCATGCCGAGCTTGTCGCCGCGACCGCCGGACAGGGGCGTCGCGTGATCGCCCTGGGCATCGACTCGCTGCTGTTGCTCAAGATCGTGCAGGAAATGCAGGTAGCCTGCGCCGCCGGCCCTTTCATTGGCAGACCGGTAGCGGCGCCGAGCCGCACCCTCTCCGCGGGCGCGCACAAGGCAATTGCCGAAAGGCTTGCGGAGCCCGGCAGCCAGCAGCGGGGCGGTGGCCATGTCCTCGAAAAGATGCTGCAGGCCATGCCGCCTGTCGCACCGGAGACCCTGGCGGACGACGTCTTCGCCATGTTCGAGCGCACTCCGGACCTGCGCGCCATCGCGGTCGTGAGAAACCAGGCGCCGATCGGTCTGATCGTCCGCTACGAGATGGTCGACAAGATGGCTCGCCCCTATCGGCACGAGCTGTACGGACGCAAACCCTGCACGCGCTTCATGGACCCAGAACCCCTGACCGTTGATATTCGCCTGCCATTGTCCGAACTGGCGGAGATTCTGGTGGGCGCACATCCGCGGCACCTGGTCAGCGGCTTCATCATTACCGATGCAGGGCACTATCTGGGGATCGGCTCGGTCCAGGATCTGGTGCGTGAGGTGACATCGATGCAGATGGAGGCCGCCAGGTACTCCAATCCGCTGACCCGGTTGCCTGGCAACGTGCCGACCAACCAGTGCATCGACCACCTGCTGGCGGCGCAGGAGCCGTTTGCCGTTGCCTACTGCGACCTCGATCACTTCAAGCCCTTCAACGACGTCTATGGGTACGTGCGTGGAGACGATGTGATCCGGCTGACGGCGCGCATCCTCTCCGAGGCTTGCGACACGGAAAGGGATTACGTCGGTCACATCGGCGGCGACGACTTCGTCCTGGTGTTCCGCAGCGAGGACTGGAGGGCGCGCTGCGAGCGTGCGCTGAGGATGTTCGGTGAGGAAATTCTCGGCTTCTTTTCGCGCGACGACATCGAACGCGGCGGCTATGTCACGGAGAATCGCAAGGGAGACATGGAGTTCCATCCCCGACATCGCTATCGATAGGCGTGGCGGAACTCAAATCCGGAACATTCCAGTCGCACCTTGGTGTTTCGGTCGTGGCCGCCGAGGTGAAAAAGAAGGCCAAGGCCATCAAGGGCAACAGCCTGTATGTAAATCAGCGGGCCTACTGAGCCGCGGGCTCCGAATGATCGGCGCCCTGCGTGCCCTGCCGCTGGCGGTGACATAATTCTGAAACATGCGGGGCCTAGGCTTGCAAGGATTTGCAGCGAGGTCACGACATGGCATCGAGTTCTCCACTGAACGTTTTATTCCTTTGCACAGGCAATTCCGCCCGCTCGATTCTCGCCGAAGGCATTCTCAATGCTGTCGGCGCAGGACGTTTCAAGGCGTATTCGGCAGGCAGCCGGCCGACGCGAAAGGTGAATCCAATGGCTGTCGAGTTGCTGGAGAAAAACCGCCTGCCCACTGCCGATCTGCGCAGCAAGAGTTGGGACGAGTTTGCCGCGCCCGGCGCGCCGCAGCTTGATTTCGTGATCACGGTTTGCGACAGCGCAGCCGGCGAAGTGTGTCCAGTCTGGCCCGGTCAGCCGATCAGCGCCCACTGGGGGATGTCCGATCCGGCAGCCGTCGAAGGCAGCGAAGAAAAACAGCGCAAGGCCTTCTTCACCGCCTACAACCAGTTGTTCCATCGCCTGATGATATTTGTCAATCTGCCGCTGGAGAAACTCGGCCGCAGCGCGCTCAAGCAGCGGCTGGACGATATCGGCCACAAGTGAGAGCGGCAAGCATGGCGCGAGCCGGTCGCGGCGCCATCGCGGACCCAATATAATTGCTTCACGGTTGCCGGTTGCGAGGCGCAGAGGGAAGCGAAGCCATGAGTGCCAGCCAGAAGACCGCTCATTGAATCAAGTTTTTTCGGGCAGTCGGAGCAGGCGCCCTCCCCATCTTGCTGTGAAGAACATGAAGAAAAAGATACCTCCGAAAAGCGTCGATACATGGGATGAGGCCGAGTGCAAAGCCATCATCGACGAGCCAGGACCGTGCGCGAAAGTATGCTGGCGACGGAGGCAAACCTGGCACCGCAGTTGAAGGGTGTCGCCCCCGCTATCGGCCCAGTGCGCGCAATCTTGCGCACTATCTTGCGTTGCGGCAGAGCGATCGCCGGCCGCTGCAGGAATGGCTGGCGTCGGTTGGCTGTCCTCGCTCGACGTGCCGAGTCCCATGTCCTGGCCAACCTGGACAAGGTTCTCGGCATCCTGCACCGATTGACCGGGCAAGCCTGGCAATCCCGCTCGAAGGACGAACCTGTCGGCATCCAGAGCAGCCAGAAGTTGCTCGAAAAGCATACGGCCGAGCTAGCTTAGCGCCGCCGCCGGACGGGGCGTGCGGATCATGGTTACCCTGCCTGCGGAGGCCGCCGGGGATTTCGGCCTGGTCAGGCGGCTGGTCGACTCGGGCATGGATATCGCCCGCATCAATTGCGCCCATGACGGAGTTGCCGAATGGAAGGCCATGGCGGTGAATGTTCGCCGCGCGGCGCGGGTCCTGCATCGCCCGGTGCGGATACTGATGGATCTTGGGGGGCCTAAACTGCGCACCGGATCGATTGCTCCGGGTCCGGCGGTACTCAAGCTGAGGCCCGTGCGGGACGAGATGGGCCGGATCCTGGCGCCCGCCCTGGTCGGGATTCGTGCCGCCGGAGCGACAATGGCGGTGTCCGGAGCGCCGGTACATGTCGGGGTCGACGCGGAGTGGCTGAGTCAGTTGGAAGCCGGTGATCGGATCGATCTGATCGACGGCCGCAGCGCCGGGCGCAGCCTGTTGGTGTTGCGTCGGGATGAGGCAGGGGTGTTGGCCGAGTGTTCCAAGACCGCCTATCTGGTCCCCGAGACCAACCTCAAGCGACGCCGCAAGGGGCTGATGCCACGCAGCAGTCCGCTGTCGGAACTGCCTTGTGCAGCCGGCATACTGCATCTGAAGCGTGGCGGCAACCTGCGTTTGACCCGCGATGTGGCCGCTGGGTCGGATCTCAAGGAGCGGGGGAAGCGACATCACCCGATACCGACCGTGGTCTGTACCTTGCCGAAGGTATTCGAGCAGGTCAGCGTCGGGGAAAGGGTCTGGTTCGACGATGGACGCATCGGCGGCGTAATCCGCCGTATCGAAGCGGACTGGCTGGATGTGGAAATCACCAACGCGCGAGACAACGGGGAAAAGCTGGCCGGTGACAAGGGCATCAACCTGCCGGACAGCCAACTCGACCTGCCGGCCTTGACCGACAAGGACATCGAGGATTTGGCCCACGTCGCCAAGATAGCCGACCTGGTGGGCCTGTCCTTCGTGCATCACGCAAGCGATATCGAGACCTTGCGTGCCTGCCTGCGCGAGCTTGGGGCGCCGGACCTCGGCATCGTGCTGAAGATCGAAACCCGGCGCGGCTTTGAGAATCTTCCGCAACTGCTGTTTTCGGCGATGGCCAGCAAGGCGGCAGGGGTCATGATTGCGCGCGGCGATCTGGCGGTGGAATGCGGCTACGAGCGACTGGCCGAAGTCCAGGAGGAAATCCTCTGGGCGGCCGAGGCGGCGCACATGCCGGTGATCTGGGCCACCCAGGTGCTGGAGACCCTGGCCAAGACCGGATTGCCGTCGCGCGCCGAGATCACCGATGCGGCCATGGGCGAACGAGCGGAATGCGTGATGCTCAACAAGGGACCCCATATCACCGAGGCAATGCGAACCCTTGACGACATCCTGCGCCGCATGCAGGCCCATCAGACCAAGAAGCGCCCCCTGCTGCGGGCCTTGCGCGCCTGGGCGCTGCCGGGAGCGTCGCCGGGCTGACTCGGACGGCGCGCGGAGTGGAGGGGTCCGCGGCGGGACTTCTCGGCGCAGATCCTCCTGGGATACTGAACTGCGCGGCCTTTGCCGCCGCGCGCGTGGTTGCCGGTATCGCCCCTGAGTAGAGAGTCGCCAGCAGGTCGTGATATGCTTTCCCTGATGATTTCCACTCACAAAAACTGCGTGCGTTCATGCCGGGAAACTGGCGCTGGCATCGTCGGGCTGGATTTGAGTCCAGATCGAATGGCCAAACATCGTGGATCATGCATTCATGGTTGTTATCGGCGACCATGGAATGCCAGTCGTGGCGCCACGTGATAGTCCTGAATCTGCTCTGCGACTACGGACATCGCTTCGAAGGCTGGTTTGCTTCGGGCGAGGCCTTTCGCAGCCAAAGCCAGCGTCACCTCGTGCATTGCCCCCAGTGTCAGACCGCGGCGGTAAGCCAGTTGCCATCGGCGCCGTACGTCAGGCGCGGGGCAGTGGATGTCGTCGTACCGGAAAAGCCCGCGGCATCGGTCAGCGCGCCCGCCGTGGCGAAACTGCACATGGCTCTGGTGACCCTGGCGCGCAAGGCCGAGAATGTCGGCGAGCGCTTTCCGGAAGAGGCCCGGCGCATTCATTATGACGAAGCTCCGGCACGCAGCATTCGCGGTGTCGCGACTGCCGATGAAACCCGCGAATTGCTCGATGAAGGGATCTTCGTGCTGCCGGCGCCTGTGCCGCCGGAAAGCGAATTCCATTGATGTTCAGTTCGCCTGCAACGGGTTGTTCCAGAAGCGTGGCGAGAACCTGAAGACTTGCGGATCCGCCGCATCCACGCTTGCCTTGAGCCAACCGAAGAAAGGCGAGCCGAACAGGCTGTTCTCCGTGCTTCTCTCCGTGTTCTCTGTGTCAAAGGAGGTTTCCGGGTTCATAGCTTCGCCAGTTTGATGAGTTGGTAGAGCTTTTCCAGCGCCTCGCGCGGGCTGAGTTGATCCGGATCGATGTCGCGCAAGGCGTCCAGTGCCAGATGCGGGGGTTCGGGCAGCGGTGGGGCGCTGGCGAACAGATCGGGCTGGGTAGCCGAGCCGACCTCGCGATTCTCCAGCAGCGCCAGACGGCGCCGCGCTTCGCGCACCACCGCCGGCGGCATGCCGGCCAGCGCGGCAACCTGAACGCCGTAGCTTTGCGAGGCCGGGCCCTCCTCGACGGCATGCAGGAAGACGATCTTGTGGCCATGCTCGACCGCATCCAGATGGACGTTGGCGCACATCGGGTAGTCCTGCACGAGGCGCGTCATCTCGAAGTAGTGTGTGGAGAACAGGGTCCAGGCGCGGTTCTTCTCGATCAGGTGGCGGGCGATCGCGAAGGCCAGCGCGACGCCGTCGAAGGTCGATGTGCCGCGGCCGATTTCGTCCATCAGCACCAGCGACCGCTCGGTCGCGCCGTTGAGGATCGCGGCCGCCTCGGTCATCTCGACCATGAAGGTGGAGCGTCCGGAGGCGAGGTCATCGGAGGCGCCGATGCGCGTGTAGATGGCGTCGATCGGGCCCAGGCGGCAGCGAGCGGCAGGCACGAAACTGCCACAGTGGGCGAGCAGCACGATCAACGCGGCCTGGCGCATGTAGGTCGATTTGCCGCCCATGTTGGGGCCGGTGATCAGCAGCATGCGGCGCGTCGGCGCAAGGCGGGTGTCATTGGCGATGAATGTACCCAACCGTGTGTCAAGCTGTCTTTCAACGACGGGATGGCGGCCAGCATCGATTTCGATGGCGGCTTCGTTGCAAAACTCCGGCTGGCGGTAGTCGTGGCGCACGGCGGCGTCGGCAAAGGCCGCCAGGCCGTCGAGTTCGGCAATTGCGCGGGCGATCTGCTGCAATGCCGGGATGTGGATCATCAGCGCGCCGAGCAGTTCGTCCCAGAGCTGCCTTCCAGCGCCAGCGCGCGTTCGTTGGCGGAGAGCGCCTTGTCCTCGAAGCTCTTCAGTTCGGGCGTGATGTAGCGCTCGGCGTTCTTCATGGGTTGCCGGCGGCGGTAATCGTCCGGGATCTTGTCGACGTTGGCGTGGGTGACTTCGATGTAGAAGCCATGCACCTTGTTGAACTCTACCTTTAGGTTGGCGATGCCGCTGCGTTCGCGTTCGCGCGCTTCGAGCTCGATCAGGAAAGCCCCGCAGTTGTGCTGGATCGCGCGCAATTCGTCGAGGTCGGCGTTGTAGCCCGGCGCGATCACGCCGCCTTCGCGGACCAGCGCGGCCGGCTCCAGGGCAACGGCCTGGGTCAGCAGGGCGACGCAAGCCTGCGGTGTCGCCAGCGCCGCAACGAGTTCAGCCAGGCGCGCCGACGCACCGCCGGCGCCGGCTGTCGTGCGGATGCCATCGAGGCGCGCGAGGCTGTCCCGCAACGAGGAAAGATCGCGCGGCCGGGCGTTCTTCAGGGCGATGCGCGCGGTGATCCGGTCGATGTCGGCAAAGCCGAGCGCCCTTGCCAGTGCGGCGAAGGGCCCGTTTCCCGAGTCGCCGACCAGTTCGGCGACGGCCGCATGCCGCTCGCGGGGAATGCCGCGCTCGGTCAGCGGGTGATGCAGGCAGTGGCGCAGCCAGCGCGAGCCCATGCTGGTGGCGCAGGTGTCGAGCAGCGAGAGCAGCGTGGGGGCGGCTTCGCCGCGCAGGGTTTCGGAAATTTCCAGGTTGCGCCGCGTCGCGGCGTCGAGGCGCAGGAATGTGGATTCGTGCTCGACCGTGAGCCGGGTGACATGGGCCAGGGCCTGCAGTTGGGTGGCCTGGGCGTAACGGTAAAGCGCACCGGCGGCGGCCAGTGCGAGTTGTTCGTCATGGACCCCGAAGCCGGCCAGGTCGCGGGCGCCGAAATGCTCGGCCAGCGCATGCGCGGCGGCGCGGGTATCGAAATGCCAGTCCGGCAGGTGCTGGCTGACGGCGCGGCTCTCCGGCAGTCCCGTGCGCAGGCCGTCGGGAAGCAGCAGTTCGGCGGGTCGCAGGCGTTCGAAGTGCGCCGGCAGGGCCTCCACCGACGTTTCCAGCAGACGCAGGTCGCCATTCGCGAGGTTGAGCCAGGCCAGGCCGGCGCGTTGCCGTTCGATGGCGAGCGCCAGCAACAGGCTGTCATGCTTGTCGTCGAGCAGGTTGGCGTCGGTCAGCGTGCCGGGCGTAACGATGCGCGTCACCGCGCGCTCGACCGGGCCCTTGGCCAGCGCCGGGTCGCCGATCTGTTCGCAGATGGCCACCGAGACGCCGAGCTTCACCAGTTTCGCCAGATAGCCGTCGGCGGCGTGGTAGGGAATGCCCGCCATCGGGATCGGCTTGCCGGCCGACTGTCCGCGGGCGGTCAAGGTGATGTCGAGCTGACGTGCCGCCTGCTCGGCATCTTCATAGAACAGCTCGTAAAAATCCCCCATGCGGAAGAACAGCAGTTTGTCCGCATGCTGCGCCTTGTGGCGCAGCCATTGCTGCATGACGGGGGTATGGGCCGCCAGTTCGGCGGCAGAGCCTGCTGGTTGCATCGTCAGCGCGCCTGTAGCCACTGCTCTGGCGTGAACGCTTGCACCACACCGCGGGCGCGTTCGAGCATTTCCGCGTCGAGGGTAATCAGCGGCTCGCGGTATGCGACCGCGAGGGCGACATAGACAGCGTCGGCGCCGCGCAGCCTTCTCGACCCGGCGATTTTCGCTGATTCGTGCGCAAGAGACTGGTCCATCGGGATGCTCTCGATCCAGCGCAACGCACGGATGATGTCGACTGCCTCGTGACCATCTTCGGGATTGCCAGTGCGTCGGGCGATCGCGCCGGCAACCTCGGGCCAGGCCAACACGGGGATGACGAGGCGAGCGTCACGTTCCAGCAGCGCAGTGATGCAGGCCATGGCAACACCATGATGCCTGTCGGCGGCAAGAAATCTGGCGACCCATACGGAGGCATCGACAATCATGCACCAAGGTCCCGTCGCTGTTCGCGGATCGCGGCGACAGCATCCTGCGGCCCCTGCCATGCGGCGGAAATTTTCTTCGACAGTCGATCGAGTTCGCGGTTGAACGCTTCGATCTCTTGCTGTCGATCGCCAGGCGGCGCCGCGGCGCCCGCGCCGACTTCCCGGCGCAGGAGGTTCGTCAGCCAGTCCTTCATGCTCAACCCTTGCAGCGCCGCAACGGCCTTGGCCCGACGGAAGAGGTCATCCGGCATTTCGATGGTGGTTTTCATCTAAAAGGAACTCCGTAAATATGGGTTTACCGGTTTTATGGTATGCCGATGCCAGAAGTAATTCAATCCTGGTGGTGGGCCTGACCGCACGCAGTGGCGGAGCGTGTTGGCTGTCGGGAAGGAGACCTTCAGGCGCCCGCGTGCAGTCGTACCGGAATTCGCCGCGCCCCGAAGGGCTTACCAAAAGCCCCGAAGCGCCCGGCGATGGCTGTGCCGCAGTGCCTGCAATGGCCCTGATCATCGAGTGTGTAGCGAAGGATGCGGTACCAGTCACGCTCGATCACCGGTTGGCCGCAGCCCGGGCAGAGTGTGGTGTCGCCGGCCTTGTCATGCACGTTGCCGGTATAGACGTAACGCAGGCCGGCGTCCATGGCGATGCGGCGGGCACGGGTCAAGGTCGCAGGCGGGGTCGCCGGGATCGTGTCGAGCTTCCAGTCCGGGTGGAAGGCGCTGAAGTGCAGCGGCACATCGGGGCCGAGTTCCCTGGCGACCCAGGCCGACAGGGCCTTGAGTTCTTCGTCGGCATCGTTCTTGCCGGGAATCAGCAGGGTAGTGATTTCCAGCCAGCAGTCGGTTTCGTGATGGATCATCGCCAGGATGTCGAGCACGGGTTGCAGGTGAGCGCCGCAAAGATTCACGTAGAAGTCGTCGGTGAAGGCCTTCAGGTCGACATTGGCGGCGTCCATCGTCGAATAGAACTCGCGCGCCGGCGTGAGGTGCATGTAGCCGGCGGTGACGGCGACCGTCTTGATGCCCAGTGCATGGCAGGCATCGGCGGTATCCATCGCGTATTCGGCGAAGATCACCGGGTCGTTGTAGGTGAAGGCGACGCTCTTCGTGCCGTGCGCCTGCGCGGCGCGGGCAATGGCTGCCGGAGTGGCATCGTCCATCAGGCGGTCCATGTCGCGCGATTTCGAGATGTCCCAGTTCTGGCAGAACTTGCAGGCCAGGTTGCAGCCGGCGGTGCCAAAGGACAGCACGCTGGAGCCGGGATAGAAGTTGTTCAGCGGTTTCTTTTCGATCGGGTCGATGCAGAAGCCGGAACTGCGGCCGTAAGTGGTCAGCAGCATCTCGCCGCCCTGCATGGCGCGGACGAAGCAGGCGGCGCGCTGGCCCTCATGCAGCCTGCAATTGCGCGGGCAGAGGTCGCACTGGATTCGGCCATCGTCCAGGCGATGCCACCAACGCGCCGGCACGCCGCTTATTGGGTCTGGGCTTCTTTCCATTTCTGCACCTCGTAGCGCTGGAGTTGCACTTCGTCCGACCACCAGTCGGCCGGCAGCCCGGCCTTCTGCTTGAGGTGGGCGAGAAACTGGCTCGGTTCCGGCAACTGCTCCCAGACCTGCGGCAGGAAGGTGCTGCGCCCGAGCCGGCCGCCCGCGCCGGCAATCAAGATCACGCCATCGACATGCGGCCGCAATTGCCGCAGGGCGTCGGCCTCGCTGCTGAAGCTCATTGGCAGCGGCGGTGTCAGCAGCGAGACTTCGACGCGGGTACGCGCGAATTCGGCAAGGGTCAGCGGCGCAAAGCGCGGGTCGCGGAAGGCGGCGGCGACGGCGTTGGCGCGCACATCCTGGTCGAGCGGGCGATGGGCTTCGAGTGTACCGATGCAGCCGCGCAGTGCGCCGTTCTGTGTCAGCGTGACGAAGGTGGCGCCGGGCAGCGCCAGCGCGGGATGAGCGGGTTCGGGCTGCGTCGGCTGCCTGAGATGGGCGGCGATGGCGTTGCGCGCGCGCGCCAGCAGGGCCGGGCCGGGATCGGTGCCGAGTGCTTCGGGTTCAAACAGCGCGAACGAGGCATAGCCGACCACGCGCGACTTGTCGCCGGCCGTATCCCCCGAATTGCATTGCGCCAGGCGCTCGATCCGGAGTCCGCGCCGGCGCGCGACCGCGAGCAAGCCGTTGATCGGCAGCGCTCCGCAGGCCTGACCAAAATCGGTGAGCTGATCGAGGGCCAGGATGTGCGCCGCGGTCGCTCCGTCGATGCGCTGTGCTTCGCGATAGCTGTGAAAGTGCGAAAGGTCCGAACTGATCACGATCAGGGTTTCGCGCCCGCCCCAGAGGCGTTCGAGCACCTCGGCCACGTCGGCGGCGCCGGCATCGCCGACCGCCAGCGGCACCAGATCGAAATGCCCGAGTACGGTTTGCAGGAAGGGCAGTTGTACTTCGAGCGAGTGTTCCTGGGCGTGGGCGGCATCGCTGGTGACGACCTGCGGCAGGTCGGCCAGCGCATCGATGGCGGCGCGGTCGAGCGGAATGCTGCCGAGCGGCGTGGCGAAAGCCTGCACCGTGGGCGCCGCCAGGCCGCGCACGGAAACCCGATGACAGGGGCCGAGCAGGACCACGCGCCGGATTCGTTCGGCCAGCGGCGCCAGCAGCGCATAGGCATGGCCCGCGGTGCCGCCGGAATACATGTAACCGGCATGGGGGACGATGACGGCCTTGAGCAAGCCTGTCGTGGCCGCGGCAAGCTTCGGCGCTGATGGCGCGGCGAGGCAGGTCGTCAGGTCGTCCTGCAGCCTGGCGCGATCGGCGGGATAGAACATGCCGGCAACGGCCGGAGGTCGAATGGCGGTGGCAGGGGTCATGGTCAGGAGTCTCTCGGGCGGCCTTCTTCGCCTATCTGGGGGTTCCTCGATAGCGCGGGGCGGCGTAGGGATGCGCATTGCGGAAGGCCTCGAAGAGCTTCCAGCGGACCACCGGAATCCTCGAAACAAGCCGCAAGGGCACGGAGTAGATTTCGCAGGTGTCCAGGGCGGTGAATGGCCGCGCGGGCTCCTCCGGGCTTGGTTGGGGCTTGCCGTTCCCGGATATCGCGTCGAACAGCGTGTCAGAACCCCAGAATTCATCCTTGCCGAGCACCGACGCACCTCCCCCTTCGCCGGTGGAAAGTCGCCCCTTTCCTATCAAATGCAGTTGTTCCGGGTCGCCGAGGAACCTTTCGCCCGCATGCTTGAGGGTGATGGTGCAGTTCCTGGCAAGCGCAAACAGGGTGGCGCTGGTGACCGCATCGCTGAAGAGGAAGGTTCTTCGCAGCCTTTCCTCCACCTTGCGCACCTCGAGCAATTCACTGCTCGAAAAAAAGCGTTGGATGAAGTTTCGGTAGAGGTCGGAAGGCAGACGCAACGCCTGCACAAAGCCCACCGAGCGGTAGGTCTCCCGGCTGGCGTGGTTGTGGATTGCTGCCGCCTCGGCAAGCAGCGATCCGCTGAACAGCATGTGCGTCCTCGCGGGATCCAGCGTCAGCATCTCGACCTTGCCCGCAAGCAGCAGGTAGATCTCCTGGGGATCTTGCCGGCCGGCGCAATGATGGTCTCCGGGTTGAACGCGACGATGCGGTTGTTCAGGAGCATGTGCAGTCGCTCCGTCGGTACCGACGGAAAGTAGCTTCTCAGGAACTCGCTGGCTTCGCGCAGCAGAAAGTTCTGTTGTCCGGGAATCATTACGTCCAGCGTGCCGAAGGGTGCGCCGGAGCCAATGCGCCGCTCGGCGTGGGTCAGGTCCCTCGCCGTATGCGCGAGCAGCAGCCTGGTGGAGTCATCGGCCGCGAAGTCATCGGCGCAGCCGTGTATCATCCCGCCGCCGATATCGATCTTCTTCAGATCCACGGGTTCCAGATAGGAGGCCTTGATGGCCCGGGCGTGCTCCGGACTCAAGCCCGGCACCGACGGGTCGGAAGTGGTCATGGCGTCGATGACCGTGAATGAAGCGATATCGGCAAGATGGGTGTAGGTTCGATAGCCACCTTCCCACAGCACGCGGAAATTGAAAACGGTGGTCTCCACCGGGTGGGGCGAAACCACCGGGCGAACTTCGAGCCCCATGATGTCGTTCCACTGCCCCACTTCCAGATCGTGGATGTCGAAGTAGTGGCCGAACTCGCTTTCCGGTATCGACAGCAGGGCACAGAACTTTCGCGTCACCGAGGCGCGCACCAGCGGGGTGGCGAAATACTGCAACGGTTGGTCGCACTGGAGCAGAGTGGTGAGGCCGGCGAAGTGATCGTCATGGCAATGCGTGTGAAAGATGCCCGCCACCTCGTTCTTGCCTATTCCAAGGGCGTCTAGGCTGTAGTGGATGTTGGGGCCCGCGTCGATCAGATACACCCGTCCCTGGTGGATCAGGACGCTGCCCATTGCCGGGCGGTTGTAGTCCCAGCCATCGCCGTCGCCCGCATGAACCACCGCGAAATAGTGACGATCGATCGCGACATGACTCAGGGGATAAGGGCAGGGGTAGGTTTCGTCCCTGCCGAGATTGAGGTCCACCTGGACTGAGTCGTCGCCGTGGCGAATTTCAAACACGTTGTGCGCGAGGCGCCCGATGCTGACTCCCTCGCCGATTTCAATGGGCTTGTCGGCGAGGGGCAGGCATTCGACAAATACATCGGGCTGGGCAATCTGGCCGAAGGCAAACTTGAGCTTGATCCGCATCAGTTCTTCGGCCTCGCCCTGATCAACTCCCGCCTGGATCATTTCATCAACCGAGATCAAGCCGTAGTTTCCCCGATGGATGTAGCGGAGCTGGGCCGCGAGCTGTTCCGGGGTGCCGATCAGCCTGGGCTTCCGGCCGGTATTGTTGGGATGGTTCGGCAGCAGCATGCCTTGCCGGTAGAGCATCTGCAGGATCGGAAACTCGGCCAGATTGCAAAGGTGGCCGTTCTGAATCATCGAGTCGGAAAGCAGGATGGCATTCGGGCCGGTCTCGAAGCTGAGGCGATCGCGCTCGGTTGTCTGAATGATTCCCCGGCGGAACAGGTGCTTGATGGTGTCGGCTGGCGTGCCGCAAAGCAGAAACAGGCCGGCCGCCGGGATCTCGATATAGAAGATTCCATTGGCGACGACGAGTTTGCGTATCAACATGACGGCGTTTCCGGTCAAATCAGAAGAACGCCGACGATCGGGCCTGACGGCTTGCCGCAACTGGCGGCAAAGGCCTGCAGGCTTTCGTATTCGGCTCCGGCAGCGGGCATCTTCGGTCTCTCGGGAATTCCAGTGGGCTGATTGTATAGAATTGCGGCATGACTTATCACGCATTGGTTCCTGCTGCCGGTTCGGGGTCGCGCATGGGCGCGCAACACGACGAGGCCACGCCCAAGCAATACCTGCCGCTGGCCGGCCAACCCATGATCCGGCACGCACTGGCGACATTGTGCGCCATCCCGGCGATTGTGAACGTGTTTGTCGTGCTGGCGCCGGACGATGTGCTCTGGCCCGCCGCGCAGATGGCGGCGCTGGGGCCGAAATTGCGCATCCTGCGCTGCGGCGGCGAGACCCGTGCTCAAAGCGTTGTCAACGGCTTGCGTGCAATGGCGGCCGAACTGGGCGACGCTGGGGAGACTGGCGGCATCGGTAACGATTGGGTGCTGGTCCACGACGCGGCGCGGCCCTGCCTGACAGCCGCGATGGTCGAGAGGCTGATCGCCGAAGTGGGCGAAGACGATGCCGGCGGCCTCCTGGCAGTGCCCGTAGCCGATACTCTGAAGCGCGCCTACGAAGGGGGGCACGTGCTTGAAACCGTGCCGCGTGAAAGCCTGTGGCAAGCGCAGACGCCGCAGATGTTCCGCCATCGCCTGCTGCTCGAAGCGCTCGATTTTGCGCCGCGGGTCACCGACGAAGCCAGCGCCATCGAGGCGCTGGGGCTCGCGCCGCGCCTGGTGGCGGCCGACGTCAGCAACCTCAAGGTTACCTATCCGCTGGATCTGCAGCTTGCAGAATGGATACTGCAGAACCGCGGGAAGCCGTAGATGGCCATGGAGAGCAGCAGATGAATGCCGCGCCCGAGCCCGCGCGCGCCGAGATCGATGCGATCGAGGGCGCCGTAGTCGTCGAATTCGGCGCGTCCTATTGTGGACACTGTCGCGCCGCCCAGCCATTGATTGCCGCGGCACTGGCCAATCATCCGCAGGTGCGCCACATCAGGATTGAAGATGGTCCGGGCCGCCGCCTGGGACGTTCATTCCGCGTCAAGCTCTGGCCCACGCTGGTCTTCCTGCGCCAGGGGAGGGAGCTTGCGCGCCTGGTGCGGCCCGGTGACGCCGAAGCGATTGCCCAGGCGCTGGCGCAGATCGATGGCGCGCCCTAACCAACAGCCGCCGTTCAGCGGGCGGCAACGCGAGTTCGCCGACTGCCCGGTTCCAGCAGGTCTGCGGTCACTGAAGCCGAATCAGGTGGCCTGCTGCTGTAACGACACGACCCGGTTCCGCCCTCGCTCTTTCGCCGCGTACAACGCCCGATCGGCCATTTCCATGAGTTTGCTGGCCTCGCTCATGCTCTGCTCCCGGACGGCGACGCCGATGCTCAAGGTGACCTCGAACAAATCATCGGGCAAGCCGTAGCGCTCGCCACGCACTGCCGCTGCGATGCGTTCGCCAAGCTGAATCGCCTCGGTTGTGGCGGTACCCGGACAGATTCCACAGAATTCCTCACCACCATAGCGAAAAACGATATCGCTGCGTCGACAGCAGCGCTCGATCACCGTCGCGACCTGACGCAGGACAAGGTCGCCGACGCCGTGGCCACGTTGATCGTTCACCAGTTTGAAGTGATCGATGTCGAGCATCAAGCAGGCGATGGGGAGGTCGTTGCTCGACGCGATGTTCCATTCCTCGGCAAACTGGTCAAGGCCATAGCGGCGGTTCGGTAGCTGAGTCAGCGGGTCGGTGAGCGCCACATGCAGCAGGCGTCGATTGGCGCGCGCCCATTCCCCCGATGAATTGACTGCCATCTCGCGTTCGGCCCTGACAACTACCTGCAACGAGACAAGCCTTTGCGCGTTCGACAGACGGGCAATCAATGCGGCCTCGGTGCAGTCGTAGAGCAGGTAATCGGCTGCTCCGGCGCGAATCAGCAGCGCGACGCGGGGCTCTGCATCGGCAGGGATCAGGGCGATGATGTGCAGGGCGGTACCGGCCATCTTGCGCAGCTCGCGCAGTCGCGCCATGGCATTGCCGTCCGAGCTTCCCGTATCCATGATGGCCACATCCGGTGGATTGTCGTGCAGGATGGCCTGGGCATCGGCCAGATCCACTACCCGATCGACCCGGAGACCCATGGTGTTCAGAAGCCGGGCCAAGGCCTGATGTCGTTCCTGGTCCTGCGCCAGCAGCATGACGTGGAGGGGTGCAATGCCCGGCGCCGACTCCTCGCCCTCATGTGTTCCGCTTGGGGGGCCGCGAGCAACTCGCGCAAGTCAGAATAGCTGCGTGTCGGCAGATTGAGTTCCCTGGCCCATCCCTGCCACTCGGCAACCACGGCTTCAACGAGCGGTGGGACGTCTTCTTCCCCCATGCCCAACAACGCTCCCGCATTGAACAGCGATGGAACCTGCTCCCAGCGATGCGCATCGTCGAGATTCAGCAACTGGCCAATCCTCATTGCGAAATGCAGCGAAGCGCACAAGGCATGAGCGCGCGTTCCCGGAGGGGAGGGAGTCTGTGCCGGGTATTCATGATCGCGCACGGCATGGGTGAAGATCTCCGGCAAGCCCCAACTGTCGAGCATTTCGGAGGAAAGCTGCGCGTGGTCGACACCGAAACGGGCCCTTTCCTCGTCTGCCAGTCTGGTTCCGGACAATCCCTGCCGGAGAATCACCGCGTACTTGTCCGGAAAGGCGGTAGCCAGGGCCAGACGCCCAATCCCGGCGAGCAGCCCGCATGAAAAACTCTCGTCGGGAGGGCACTGCGCCAGATGTGCGAGCTTCTGTGCCGCAATCCCGGTCGCCAGTGCGCTGGTCCAGTATCCCGCGTAATCGAAGGCGACACAGGCGCCACTGCGGTACTGATCGATCAACGAAAACCCCAGGGCGATCTGCCGTACCCGGAACAAGCCGAGAAAAGTGATCGCGTGACTCAGGGACACGATGTGGCGTAAACCGCCGCCGTGCGCGCCATTGGCATAGCGCAGGATGCGCCCGGCCATTGCCGGATCAATCTGCACCAGGCGGGTAATCTCGCGAGCGCTGGCGTTTGGGCGGCCGGTCAGATCCAGTACCGCCAGCGCGACACCCCGTGGCGAGGGCAGCGAGCCTCCGGCCTTCAACTCCTCGAAGCGACGCCGCGAGATGTCATTCATCATCGCGGCTGCCACGGCTGCCGGAAAGCCATGTTTCGGGCGGAGGCCTCGTCGCCATGCGGACGCGAGGACAGGGCAAGGGGCAGAACCAATGCCTGACGATCCTCGGCGATTCGAAAAAGCCCGGACCAGGTAACCCGAACAGCATACAGATGAACATCGTCCGATCAGCCCCGCGGCTTTGGGATTCCGCACTCGACGAGCTTGCCAAAAGCCTTGAACAGCAATACTAGCCGACAAGCTTGGTCTGTCAAGCCGCTGTTCCGCGACAGCCGCCTGCTCCGCTCACCGAGATTGAGGAAACAATGGCTTGAGCGCAGTCTGACTTAGGTCTGATTCTGCCTCGCGTCTGGTTTCCACGCTCGGTCGCCAAATTCGGCGATCGGCAAGGTCTTTGCTTTTTTGAGACAATGGCATCTGGCGGGACGCGAGTATCAAGCGAGTATCGACTATCTGATCCTCGTCGGACGTCTTCAATACTTGGTGGGAAAAGGGATAAATCTGAAAGAGAACCTGACTGATTTCGTTGCCGACGAACAGGTGTTGCGCTTTTCTGGCCTCCTGGCGCTTCTGATGCCGCAGACATCGAGCGTCGGGATCGGGATCAAGGCACTCGACGGTCGCTACCGATTGGCCAACAAGGCAGCGGCGTCGATGTTTGGCCAAGGCGCCGAGAAAATTGCCGGCATGACCGACAAGGAACTGTTCGCTCCTGACGTTGCCGCGCAGCTCCATTGTTCAGACAAGAGGATCACCGAAGGGGCTGCGGCGGCCCGCGAAGAGGTGGAGTGCTTGATCAACGGTTTGCCAATGCGTTGCCTGTGGCTCAAGTTTCCTTTGCTGGGACCTGATGGCAAGCTGCTTTCCATCGGTGCGATGATCTTCGACATCTCCAATCAGGCGGCGCTTGCAGAAATGCGGCAATCGCTGGAGCGCTTGCACCAGACCAATCAGCAGTTGCAGGAAACCCTGGTCGACCTGGAACGCCTGGCCGGTACCGACAAACTGACCGGCGCCTGGAACCGGCGGCGCCTTGAAGAGGTCGTGATCAACGAGATGGATCGCCTGAGGCGTTACGACCATCCCCTGAGCCTATTGATCATCGACATCGATTTTTCAAGAGGGTGAACGATCAATACGGCCATCCGGTCGGCGATCAAGTGCTGGTGGACTTCGCGGCAATGGTTCAATCCAGCCTGCGCATAAGCGACACACTGACGCGATGGGGAGGCGAGGAATTTGTCGTGTTGTGCCCAAACACGACGTTGTCCACCGCGGCGATGCTGGGCGAAAGGCTGCGAGAAAAGATCGCCAAGGCCGATTTCCCTTTGGTGAAGAGCATTGCGGTGAGCATCGGGGTGGCCGAATGCGGGTCCGGCGAAACCTGGGATGATTGGCTCAAACGAGCCGATGCTGCCCTTTACCGCGCAAAATCCGGCGGCCGCAACCAGGTTCAGATTGCGCCGGAAACGCCGAAGCGGGTCGGCGCAGGCGAAAACGTTGCGGCCGGTTTCGTCCAACTGTCCTGGCGCTCGGCTTACGAATCCGGCAGCACCGTGATTGATGATCAGCATCGAGGGTTGTTCGGTGCGGCCAACATGCTGCTAAATGCAATACTGTCCGGGCGTTCAAGCGACGAGGTAGCTACCCTGATTGACGTCCTGATTCGTGACGTTGTCCAGCATTTCCAGGAGGAGGAGGCGATCATCACGGCGGCCAGGTTTCCTGGCGCGACGGCACACGCCGCCATCCATCGCCAGCTTGTCGATCGCGCAGCGGTCCTGGTCGGTCGCTTCAATGCCGGGACGCTTGCCATCGGCGAGCTGTTCCAGTTCCTGGCCCATGATGTGGTCGTCCGGCACATGCTTGGCGCGGATCGGGAGTTCTTTCCTTACCTGATAACCGCTGTGAAGGGGGGCGACAATGAGCACACCATTCCGCATCGGCCAGGGCTATGACGTGCACGCCATGACACCGGGCCGCAAGCTGATCCTGGGCGGCGTCCATATTCCGCATCACCAGGGTCTGCTCGGACATTCGGATGCCGATGCGCTGCTGCATGCGATCACCGATGCGATTCTCGGCGGCGCCGGCCTGGGCGACATCGGCGGCATGTTTCCCGACACCGGTTCACAGTGGGAGGGGGCTGACAGCCGCAGCCTGCTGCGCGGGGCGATGGACGCGGTTGGCGCCGCCGGCTGGCGGGTCGGCAACGTCGATGCCACCATCATTGCCCAGGCGCCGCGTATCGCACCGCATGTGGCGGCGATGCGTGCGAACCTGGCGGCCGATCTTGGCATTGCCGCCGATGCGGTGAATATCAAGGGCAAGACCAACGAACGCCTGGGTTTCGAGGGTCGTGGCGAAGGCATCGCGGCTCATGCCGTCGTGCTGCTGGTGCGGGCGGAATAGGGTGGCATGAGCGAGGCCCGCTCGCGTCGGGTGTTCTTCGCGCTCTGGCCGGACGATGAAGCGATCGGGCATCTGTCGGTGCTTGCCCGCGGTCTGGCGGGCGGGGCTGGTGCCCGGCTGATGCGGCCGGCATCGCTGCATCTGACGCTGGCCTTTGTCGGCCCGGTGACGCCGACACAGGCTGCGCAGCTCGCAAAGATCGCCGGCGGGGTGCGCGCCGTGAGTTTTGATCTGAGTCTCGATCGCCTGGGCTTCTGGCCTCGGCGTGGCATCTTGTGGGCGGGTTGCCGGCAAGCGCCGGCGTCGCTGCGCGGGCTCGCCGAAGCGCTGGCGCTGGACCTGCGCGCCGCCGGCTTCACCATCGACAATCGTCCCGGCTCCGCGCTGGTGCCGCACATTACCCTGGCGCGCCGCGTTCGCTGCGCATCGGTGCCGTTGCTGGGAACCCCGATTCGCTGGCGGGTGCGCGAGTTTGCCCTGGTCGAGAGCCACTTGACTCCTTCCGCGGCGAGCTACAAGACGCTGGCCAGCTTTCCGCTCGACGAAGCGGATGGCGTATGTGGATGAATTAGAATGCCCTGACTGTAGTGGTTTCGGGGCGAGGCAAGCGCTGAAACCGAGCTGCGTCTCGTTTGGGAGCCCATGCCCGTGGTCAACCTGTTTCGTCCCGGAAAGCCTTCTCCGCGCCTTGAGCGCCTGCGCAACCTCAGCCTTTTCGTCAATTTGACGCCGGCCGAGCTGCGCATCGTGGATGGCTTGCTGCATGAACGCGACTACCTCGAAGGCGAGGTGATCTTCGATGAAGGCGACGAGGGTCAGGCGATCTACATCGTCGCCTCCGGCGAGGTGCTGATTTGCCGTCCGCGGCAGGGCGATGCCCGTCGCCTGGCCCAGCTCGGCGCCGGAACCTTCTTTGGCGAACTGGCACTGCTGGATGATTCGCCGCGCTCGGCGCAGGCCAGGGCGGCATCCGCCTGCCAGCTTATCGTGTTTTTTCGCGATGATTTCGTCGGCTTGCTCGACACCCACGCGCGCATCGCCTCGAAGATTCTGCGCGAGCTGGCGCGCCATCTGGGCGCCCGCATGCGCGCCATGGCGCAGGCGGCTGGTGCCGACCAGCAGCTCCTGTAGCCTTATCCCGTGAGTGCACCGATCAAGTTGGCCGGGGTACCGGGACGGGGCAACCGCGGCTCCGGTCCGGTTGTTTGGGCCGCGATCATCGCGGCGACTTGTCTGCTGCTGGTGCTGTTCCAGAAGGTATTGTGGTTCGTGGTGCCTTTTCTGCTCGCGCTGATCCTGTATTACTTCCTGTATCCGCCGGTCAAGGTGCTGATCTACCGCGGCATGAGCCGGGAGGCAGCCGCGAGCCTGGCTATTCTGCTGTTCCTTGGACTGGTAACGGCTGTCGGCATCTCGCTGACGCCATGGGTGGCTGGACAGCTTGCCGACGGGCAGGATGTCGTGAGTCGCTACATGCAGGGTGGTCTGCAGTTGCTCGACCGCTCACTGCGCAAACTGGAGGCGCATTGGACCACACTCGCCAATGCCCGCCTTGCCGATACGGTGGCGGCGCGGCTGGCACAGAGCGCGGGCGGCGTCGCCGATCATCTGGAGCCGATCCTCATCGGCATCATGGCCTGGACTCCGTCGCTGCTGCTGGCGCCGTTCCTGGCGTTTTTCTTTTTGCGCGATGGCCACCGCTTCCAGCGCTTCCTCGGCGCTGCGGTACCCAATGCGTTTTTCGAGAAGACGCTGTATCTGCTGCACAGGATCGATCGCACCTCGCGCGCCTATTTCCAGGGGCTGATCAACCTGACCGTGCTCGACACCGTGACGCTCGCCGCCGGCTTGTGGCTGCTCGGCCTTCCCGGCCCGCTGGCGCTGGGCCTGATTTGCGCCGTACTGGCCTGGGTGCCGTATGTGGGTTCGATCCTTGGCGGCCTGCTGGTGGTGCTGGTGGCCGCTACCGACTTTCCCGATGCGCCGCACATGGCCTACTGGGCGATTGCCTTGTTCGTCATGGTGCGCCTGCTGGACGATTTCGTGTATATGCCGCTGACCATCGGCAAGAGCCTGGCACTGCATCCGCTGGTGACCGTGCTGATGATCTTCGTCGGCGGCGCCGTGGCCGGCGTGGCTGGCCTGATGCTGGTGCTGCCGGTGCTGGGAGTGGTAATGGTCATCGGCGAGACCATCGGCGTCATTGTCACCGACCCGCGCCTAAGGGCAAGACATCGCCATGCGCAGGCCTTGCGCAGGAAATACGCCAGCAGCGATCTTTGATCCGAGTGCGTCAAGCCGGTGGTGGATCCTCGCGGTTGCGCATGTGATAGGCCTCGGGCAGCGTGTCCATCAGTTCGTAGCAACGCTTGACCAGGCGGCGCACGGCGGGCTTGCCGCCAATCCTGGAAAACGCAGTGCTGACTTCGCTCACGATGCGGCGACCGGCGATGTCCTGGACGTTTTCAGCACCAGGCGGGCAATCAGCCCTCCACCTGGGCGTGCCAGCAGCTCCAGGCGGCCATTGTGGGAGCGGGCGATGCGATCGACGATGGCCAGCCCCAGGCCGGCACCGGCGGCATTGGTGCGGGCGGCTTCGAGCCGGGCGAAGGGACGCTTCATGCGTTCGACATCCTGCGGCGGAATGCCGGGGCCGCTGTCGCGCACCTCGACGCTGAATTCCTCGGCGGCGGTGGCGCAGGCGAGTTCGACCGCGGGGTTGCTGCCGGCATAACGCAAGGCGTTGTCGATCAGGTTGCTGACGGCGCGGCGCAAGGATTGCGGCCGCACCGCGAGCGCGCTTGCAGGATTCGCTGAGGGCGTCGCGACGCTGGCATCCAGCCGTACCTCGAACCCGCGTCGCTGGTATTGCGTGGCGATTTCGCCCAGCAGTGCCGCTACATCGACCTCGCGCTGCGTTTCGCCGCCTTCCGAACGCGCGAAGTCGAGAAACTGGCCGATGGTCTTGTCCATTTCCTCGACGTCGGCCGTCATGCCCTCGCGCAGGCCGTCGTCGCCGGCCATTTCGATGCCCATGCGCAGGCGCGTCAGCGGCGTGCGCAGGTCGTGCGAAATGCCGGCGAGAATCAGGGCGCGATCCTGGTCGATCTGCGCCAGGTCGGCGCCCATCTGGTTGAAGGCGTGGGCGACGGTGGCCAGCTCCGTCGGGCCGCCCTCATCGAGGCGGGCCGGCGTCTCGCCGGCGCCGACTTTGCGCGCGGCATGCTCCAGGGCCTTGAGCGGGCGCGTAATGCGGAACACGATCAGCCAGGCGCCAATCAGCGACAGCAGCAGCGCCGCGACGCCCCAGCCCAGCCAGCCGAGCGGAAACACGCGGTCGATGCGCTCGCGGGGCAGCGCCAGCCAGAAGTCGCCTTCGTCGCTGTCATCGATGCGAAAGCTGACGAACAAGGCTCGTTCGCCTTCCCGCTCCAGGCTCAGGCGGGTACCTGGTCCAAGTTGTTCCCTGACCAGTTCTTCGACTCGGCGCAGAAAGGCGCGGTCGGGCAACGGCTCGACGCTGTCCGTTGCGTCGGCCGGGTAAATGTGGATGCCTTCGCGGACGGACAAGTCGCGCAACAGCGCGTGGCGCGCCTGCGGACGGGCCGAGACGAGCGCGGCGCGCGTCAGGTTGGCGACGCTGACCAGGGTTTGCGCCAGTTGCCGGGCGCGCGGCTCGCGCTCGTAGGTGCTGAAGATGGCGAACCATGCGGCCACCGAGAGCATCATCAGCAAGGCGACGAACAAGAACGTGCGCCACAGCAGCGAGCGCGGCAAAAGCCTCATTCCAGTTCGCATTGGAAGCGAGACGCGAAGACGAGCCGCAGACAGTGCTGAAGCACGGCAAGGCGAAGTCGGCAAAGTATCGGTTTCAATGCGTCTGGAATCATTCGTGCTTCTTGCCATCGGGGACGAATACATAGCCAAAGCCCAGACGGTCTGGATGTAGCGCGGCTTGGCGGGATCTTCCTCGACCAGCTTGCGCAACCGCGAAATCTGCACGTCGATGGCGCGATCGAAAACCTCGTATTCGCGGCCGCGCGCCAGTTCCATCAGCTTGTCGCGGCTCATCGGCTGGCGTGGATGCTCGAGCAACACGCGCAGCAGGCCGAACTCGCCCGACGTGAGCAGCGTGCACGCGCCATCGCGTTCCAGCTCACGCGTCGCCAGATTGACCAGCACCTTGCCGAAGCCCACGCTTTCTTCGGTGATCGCCGGGGCGCCCGGTGGCGGCGGCGCGGCACGCCGGCGCAGCACGGCATGGATGCGCGCGACCAACTCGCGTGGATTGAAGGGCTTGGGCAGGTAGTCGTCGGCGCCGATTTCAAGGCCGACGATGCGATCCACCTCGTCGCCCTTCGCCGTCAGCATGATGATGCTCACCGGGTTCGACGCGCCGCGCAGCCGGCGACAGATGGCCAGGCCATCTTCGCCCGGCAGCATCAAGTCGAGCACGATCAGGTCATACAGCTCGCGTTCCAGCGCGCGGTCCATGCCCGGCGCGTCGGGCACGGCCTTGACCGTGAAGCCCTGTTCGGAGAGATAGCGCTCGAGCAACTGGCGCAGGCGCAGGTCGTCATCGACGACCAGGATCTTGGTTTTGGTTTCGTTCATGGGCTTGGAGTCTATTTCAGAAATCGACGCTGAATCCTAGCCGGATCGCCGGCGTCCGGCCAGCGGACTTTACAAACGATTACAAAGGCGACCGGCAGGCAACATTTGGCTTACAGCCCCTGCCGAGAATGCAAGCGTGCCTCGAACGGGGGCACGACAAACCGAAAACGAGGCAGTGGAGGCACTCATGAAAGCGCTATTCTTCAGCATGGCCCTGGCAGCGGGACTGGTCCTCTGGGGCGCGGAACCCCAGGCTGGCGTCGATACCTTGATGGCGGCCAGCCGTTTGGCGGGCGAGCAGGTTTACAATATCCTTCAATGACCACGAGAGGGGCAGGGGTGACGGCAAAGCGCAGTGCGAGATGGGCGGGTGTGGCGAGCGTTCTGTGGCTGCTGGTTGCAGATGCCTCGGCGCAGGTGCCGCAGCAGCCGCGACAGGGACGCGAGGCACATCGCGGTGGCCCGCAGCGAATGGTTTCCGCCGAACCGCGCCCCGAGTCACTGCTCCCTCGCGATGCGGAGCCCCCCGGCGGCGGCAACCGGCTGTCGCCCGAAGAGCGCCGCCAGTTGCGTCGGGACGTCCAGGAAGCCGGCCGCGAGCTCTATCCAGGCAGGATGTCGCAGGGTCGCCGGGAATCCGGTCGCCAGTAGATTGCAGTCCGCCGGCCTTTCCCGCAACGGAAGTTCGCCGTGCTTCAGCGAGAGATACCTGACGTACCTGTTCGCAGGTCAATTGTGGCGACGATTCCAGGCGCCGACGTCGACGGAAGCGAGTTTGGAGTCGAGATCAATCTGTCCAGGCTCAGGACATATGATGGAAACTGGAATGGATGGGCACACGCCATGGTGAGGGGATCGTGAATGTCAGCAACGACAGCGGACCAAGAGGCCATGCTGCGCGACATCATTGAGGAAGTCGCCGTCACCCGCCACGAGATCGGCAAGGCGGCGCTCGACCAGCGGGTAATGGCGGCGATGGCCAAGGTGCCGCGCGAGCGCTTTGTCGGCACCTATGACCGTTATCGTGCATTCGTCAATGGGCCGTTGCCGATAGGCTACGGGCAGACGATTTCGCAGCCCTACATCGTCGCGCTGATGAGCGATCTGCTCCAGCCGCGGGCCGACAGCGTCGTCCTCGAGATCGGCACCGGTTCGGGCTACCAGGCGGCGGTGCTCGGCGAACTCGTGCAGCAGGTGTACAGCATCGAGATCATCAGTGCGCTGGCCAGCGCGGCCGCGGAGCGCCTGCAGGAGCTTGGCTATGACAACGTGACGGTGCGCCATGGTGACGGCTATCAGGGCTGGCCGGAACACGCGCCGTTTGACGGCATCATCGTCACCGCGGCCGCGCCGCATATTCCGCCGCCGCTGGTCGAGCAGTTGAAGCCGGGAGCGCGGCTGGTGATTCCGGTCGGGGAACCGGGAGGCATACAGGAACTGATGCTCGTCGAGAAACGCGCCGATGGATCCGTCAGTCGCCGCGGCATCCTGATGGTGGCTTTCGTGCCGCTGACGCGAGCGCAGCGGTAGCATCGCGGCAAACGCCAAGCTTGCCCAAACGGCATCGACGATTTACCTGGATTGATCGGCCGGCTTGCGGCCGTGATCGCTTTGTCGGCGGCTCAGGGCTCAAGAGCGTGGCCGATCAATTCCGCCGAGGCGCCGGTTAGCAGAAGGCCCAAGCCGGCCCAGGTCTCCATTGTCAGAAACATCAGGGCGGCGCCGAGCACAATCAGCAGCAGGGCCACGGCCCGCCTGACTACGATTCCTGTCGGCATGGCGAGGATCGGGCGTGGGCCTGCATGGGTACGGCGATGCGCCTCGGGCCGAAGGGCTCGTCGAGAACGCGCCAGTATCTGGCTGCTGGGTGACGCTGGTCGTTGCCGATGACTTGATTCATGATGGCTCGTGTCCTTCCCGATTCAGTCAGCGCGCCCAAGTTACGCGCAGCAGGTTTTCGTCGGGCTTGAGGTGGAATTCGAGTTCCCCCTGATACGCCTGGTGCACCGCGTCTCCGATGCCGCGCGCGAGATGGACATCGGTCGTCGTGACCAGCAAGGCGTCGCTCTGCTCTTCGAAAGCCATGATGCGCTTGAGCGGGTGGGTCGAGCGTTCGCGCTGCTCTTCGTGACGTACCAGATTCTTGATTTCGTCGCGATGGGAGGCGAAGAAGGCACCCCCCAGATTGACGTAGCCGGCTGGATAGTTGTCGTTGACCCGATGACAAGCGGGGCAGGTGTCATGGTGCGCCTCTTTCGGGATATCGTCCCAAAGCCAGCGCCCGGCGCGGAATACCGCACCGCACTGCGGGCAGACCGACGGTTCGGCGAGTTTGCTCCTGAGCTTGTAGGCATCCGGCGCCTCCTCCTGAAGCAGCCGGTCGCGGCGGACGGGATGAAAACCGGGAGCGAGAGATTTTCGGCTCATGATGGATTTCCTTTGCTGGAGCTGGGTGATTCGGGGATCTGCGTGGCGGCGCTTGGATGCCAATTGCCTGCTCGAGGTCTGAATCTGAAGACAGTGCCGAACAGACGCTGGGTACAGGCCAAGTCTAGGTCTTGCACCGGAGCTGTAAATACCGCGAGGCGGGTATTCTGGATAAGGGTTTCACGGTAGGCTGCGTCAGGCTTGCATGCTCGTATTAAAAAAGCACAGCCTGTTGCGCCCGGCCGACTTGGACTGATACATCGCCAGATCAGCCTGCTTGAGCACTTCATCGACACTCTTGCGCTGACGGGAAAAGAAGGCCACGCCGATGCTGGGCGTGCTGTGGCGCTCCTTGTCATGCAATTGGTAGGACTGATTGAGAGACGAGGATCTTCCTGCCGACAGCTTCGGCCTGCCTGATCGCCTCGCCGGGGTCTTCGCTGAGGTCCGTCAGCATCACCACGAACTCGTCGCCACCGAGCCGCGCTGCCGTGTCCACCTCGCGGATGCACCCATTCAGGCGTTGTGCGACCAGTTGCAGGAGCAGGTCGCCATGGTCGTGGCCCCAGGTGTCGTTGAGCTCCTTGAAGTTGTCCAGGTCGATCAGCAGCAGTGCCCCGCGCCGCCCGCTGCGCTCGCATGCAGCCAGCGCCTGTTGCAGCCGGTCGAGCAGCAATCGACGGTTGGGCAACTGGGTCAGATCATCGTAGAAGGCCAGAAGTCTTATCTGCGCTTCTGCCGCCTTGAGATCGCTGATATCGGTCATCGTAGCGACATAGTGGGTCGCGACTGCGCCGTCGCCGTTCGGCACCGCGCTGATCGTCAGCCACTGCGGACGTATCTGGCCGTTCTTGTGCCGGTTCCAGATTTCCCCTTTCCATGAGCCGCTGCGATGGATCTCCGCCCATCATCGCGGCGTAGAAGGCCGCATCATGGCGCCCCGAGGCGAGGAGCTTCGGCGTCCGGCCAACGGCTTCCTCGGCCGAGTAGCCTGTCAGCTCCGAAAAGGCGCGGTTCACCCGCAGGATCACGCCACTGGCGTCCGTAACCATCATGCCCAGGTCGGCCTCAAAAGCCGCGGCGGCAATCCGCAATTGCTCTTCAGCCCGATTTCGTTCGGTGACATCCTGCGCGACAACGACGACCCGCGCCACCTGGCCCCTGCTATTCCGGATCGTTCCACCGACCGATTCCATCTGGCGGACACTGCCGTCCGCCAGCACGAAGCGGTACGCCCTGCGCTGGCCTATCCCGGTCCTGGCCGTTTCGCGAAAGGTTTCCATAATCCCCGCCCGGTCATCCTCGTGAATTTCTGAAAACGAGTCCGTGCCGAGCAGGCTTGTGGTGTCGCCGAAAAGCCCCTGATATGCGGAGTTCGTGTAGATCCGTCGGCCTTGAAGATCAAGCACCGCAATGAAGTCGCCGGGGTTTTCCGCGATCAGACGGAAGAATTCCTCCTGTTCGCGCAGAGCGGCTTCAGCCTCTTTGCGCGCCACGATGTCGGTCAGGACCACAAGCACCAGCGGGGACATTCCGGCTTGTTCCAGGCGAAGGCCATCGAACTGGGCGCAAAAGCAGGAACTGTCCCCGCGCACCAGGGCAATTTCGAAACTCACCCGGCTTTCCGGCATGACCAGGCGGGCGAGGTTTCTGCTCCATAGGTCGCTGTGTTCCGGCGCCACCGAGTCTGCGAAAGGCTGGTTCAGCGCTGTCTGTCGATCCAACCCGAGCAGTGAGGCGCCGGCGCAATTGAGTTCGGCAATCAAGCCCTGTTCGGTCAGCGTCAGACAGGCGCTCGGGGCGAATTCATGGAGATCCGCGTAGTGCTTGCGCAATACCTCCGACGCCGTCAGCGCTTGCTGGATTGCTTCGATCTGCCTCTCCAACGAGGCGAGTTCAGGTTCCGTCGTCATCGGTCTGCCGACACTGCCGGCACCGGCTGCTCTGGCGCGAGACTTCCCGCTGGTGACCACTGCGGCGAGCGCGGGACGCTGCTGTTCGCGCAGACCCGGTTGAGATAGGCGACACGCCGCGTCCCCTGCTCGCGCATGCTCGCTCACATCGCCAACCGTGGCGGAAGCTTCGGCTGCTGACATTTCAGGACCCTTCCTGGTCATCGATCGACGCCGCGTCACCCGAGCGTCACGCGCATTCGCCGGAACCATGAGCCGCTCGGTAACGGCCCGGAGGTTGAGCGGCTCCAACCAGCCGCCGTGACAGCGGCCAATCTAGTTCAAGCCATGACCTTTGGGAATACCGGCAGACCGGTATTTTGGCTACCTGCTCCTGGGTAGATTGCGCCGATCTGTATATCGGCCGGACGCCTTCGCCAAAGCGACTTCAGGGCGGTACCAGGCCTGTGCGCACGGCATATCTGGTGAGTTCCACCACATTATGCAAATCGAGCTTGCGCATCAGGTTGCGACGGTGCACGTCAACGGTGCTTGGTGCGATATGCAGATCGGCGGCGATCTGGGGCGCGCTCTTGCCTTCTGCCAGCAGGGTGGCTACCTGCACTTCGCGCCGCGAGAGGGCATTTGGCGCCGGCTGCCCGCCCGCGCTGCGGTGATCGCGCAGACCGTCGGCCACCAGCGCGGCCACCTCCGAGCACAAATAGCTGCGACCCGCGAGCACGTTGCAAATGCCCTGTTTCAGCTCGGCGCTGGCTGCCGATTTGGCGATGTAGCCACTGGCGCCCACGTCCAGCATCTGTTGGACGATGCGTCGGTCAAGGTAGGAGGACAAGGCCAGCACCTTGATTTGCGGGCACTTGGCGAGCAGACGCCGGGTGGTTTCTATGCCCGACTGTCCGGGCAGGCCGACATCCATCACCACGACGTCGGGCCCCAGTTCCTCCGCCATGCGCAGCGCCGTCTCGCCATCGCCGACGGCTGCCACCACCTCGATGCCTTTGTCCTGCTCCAGCATTGTGCGCAGGGCCTCGCGCACGATCGTATGGTCATCGACCAGTATTATGCGGATCATCGCGGATCTCCCGTTGTGCAACGAAAAAAGGCACGCTCAGGGTGACCGTGGTGCCATTGCCGGGGCTGCTGTCGATGTCGACTTCGCCCCCGAGATTGACAATCCGCTCGTGGATCGACCTGAGCCCGAGACTGTGGTGCCCGGACCAGGCGCCGAAGTGATCCGCGGGTTCAAAGCCGCACCCGGCGTCGCTCGCCGCGATCACCAGACGATCGTCATTGCAGAGGCAGATCAGGCTGGCATCACGCACCGCGGCGTGCCTGGCGACGTTGATCAGCAGTTCGCGGGCCGAGCGGTAGAGCACCGCCTGTATTTCCTCCGCCAGGTGCTTGTGGCACTCGCCGAGATCGACGTGAACCCTGAGCCCATATACCCGCTCGATTTCCTCGCCCAGCCATTCCAGCGCCGACGCCAGGTCAAGCCTTTGCAGAATCGGCGGACTCAAGGCCTGGCCGACGTTGCGAGCCGCTCGGTCGGCCTGCTCCACCAGTTCGACGACCTCCCTGATCGAAGGCGCCAGCGGGTCGCCGGGCAGCGAGGTCAGCTTGATCTTGATCGCGGCCAGCAATTGACCGAGGTTGTCGTGCAGATCCTGGGCCAGCATGCGTCGCTCGCGCTCCTCGGTCAGGGTCAGTTGCGCAGAGAGCGTGCGTAGCTGTGCGGTCCGCTCCGCAACCTTGGATTCGAGGCTATCGGCCATCTCGCGCAAGCGCTGCTTGGAAGCCTTGAGCGCCTCCTCGGCCCGCCGGCGCCGGGTGATGTCGCGATTGACGCCGCGGTAGCCGATGATTTGCCCTGCGCCATCGCGGACAGGCGTGCCACTGGTCAGCGTATCGTGCCGGCCTCCCAGCGAGTCGAGGACAATGTTCTCCAGATCGCGAAAGACTTCGCCTCGCCGGAAGTAGGCGGCGAACTCCGCCTGAACGCGCACGGCTTCATTGTCCGGCATCAGATCGAAGGCGGTCCTGCCGATGATCTCGTCCGGCGCATAACCCAGAAGCCCGCGAACGTTTGCCGAGGCATACGTATATCGCCCCGTCAGGTCCACTTCCCAGACCCAGTCGGCGGAAACGTCGGCAACGTCGCGAAGGCGCCGCTCGGACAAGCGCAAGGCCTGCACCACCTGCTTTTGCGCCGTGACATCCACCGCGACGGTACGGCATTCCCGCTGATCGGGGGAGAGCGTTGCGCTGACCTGCGCAATGCGCGGGGGCTGCGCATGGACTACCAGCTCCAGTTCACAGCTCCGCCCCGTGTCACCCGCAAAGGTACCCCGCAGGAACTCGTCAAAGGCCGAGCGTCCGGCCGCGAAGATGAAGGCGCCAAAACGGCGGCCGATCAGCCTGCTGCGTTCCAGCCCCAGCAGCCGTGCCCCGCTGAGGTTGACCTGCATGACCGTGCCGTCCTGTCCCAGGGTGAAGAAACCGGCCGGGGAGAAATCATGGAAATCGGCGAAGCGCTCAAGCGCCGCTTCCGTCTCCGCCTGCGCCTGGCGCAACTGCTCATTTTGTAACTCCAGCTCGATTTCGTGCACTTGCAGTTCGTGCAGCAGGCGTTGCGGGTCTGCAGCGGCATTCGCCGGCGAATCGCCCGGCAACGAGCTGTGCAGCAGCGTCTCGGCGCGGCGACGCAATTCCTCGGCGTCAGAGGTCTCGCGAGGCACGGGCGTCTGTGCCGGGGTCATCTTTGCGGGACCGGCACGGTATCGCCGACCTGGTGGTCCGTGCCGGTCAATTGCGTGTTGCGCAGATCGAGGACGGGCTGCGCCTCTCGCAATACGTCTTCGAGCGCTTTCGCGGCGTCGAGCTGCATGTTCTGCTCGCGGTAGCGACTCTGCAATACGGCCAGCGCCTGGCGCAGCGTCGCCTCCAGCGCCTTGGCCGTACTGATGTCCACGAATGTGATCACCACGCCATCGATGCGATTGGCCTGGGTGCGGTAGGGCATGATGCGCACCGTGAACCAGCGCCTGTCACTGGCTGCCACCTGCCGTTCGTGAAACACCAGCGAGCGCAGCACTTCGCGCGCGTCGTCGGCCAGCGACGGATAGTCCAGTTCGCTCGCCAGGTCGGTCACGGGACGTCCGGCATCGCCGGGAATCAGCTTGATGATGCCGGCGGTCTGTTTGGTGAAACGCCGCACCTTGAGTTGTCCGTCAAGGAACAGCGTGGCGATGTCGGTGCTGTTTAGCAGGTTCGTCATGTCGTCGCTGGCCTGCGCCAGCTCGTCCAACTTGGCCGTCAGTTCGTGGTTGACGGTCTGCATTTCCTCGTTCATCGATTGCATTTCTTCCTTCGAGGTGGACAACTCCTCGTTGGTACTTTGCAGTTCCTCGTTGGCGCTCTGCAATTCCTCGTTGGCGGACTTGAGTTCCTCTTGCGAGATCTGCATTTCTTCGCGGGTGGTCCGCAACTCGTCGTGAGCCTGCCGCAGTTGCTGCGCCAGTTGCGTGATCCGGGACTTGCCCGCGCGCGACACCTCCTTGCCTGCGGTCTTGGCGACGGCGGGCGGCCCGGCGCTGTCGGTAAACACCACAAGCATCATCCCGCGCAGCAACGCCGGCTCGCTCAGGGGCTGAATGGTCACATCCACCTGCTGCGTGGCGCCGCCGGTCTCCACTGCCACCTCTTTCAGCGTGACGGCGGACCCCTCGCGCAGAGCCTTGGCGAAGGCGCCATTCAAGACGCCGCCGAGTCCCTCGCGGGCCATGGCAAACAGGTTGAGGTTGGCCTTGCCGGCCGCCGGTTCGAGGTATTTGCCGGTCTTCCCGCTGATATAGACCAGGTCGCCATTCTCGGTACTCAAAACCGCCGCCGGAGCAAAGCGTCGCAACAGCAGCGCATCCATTTCCGCCTGCAAGCTGGTCGCGGTGCTTGCAGAACGTGGCGGCGGCAATGAAAGACCCACCGTTCCACTGTGACTTCGCGCATGGACCAGAGGGAATTCGACAGGCGTCAGCCGCGACGGGTTTTCCCGGCGCTGGTAGAGCCGGGTCTTGCCGGGCAGCGGGGCGAACAGGTCGCTCGCGGCGCCGACGGTTTCCGAGTTTCCCAGGACCAGAATGCCGCCGGGGTTGAGGCTGTAGTGGAACAGCGGCAGCAGCTTCTTCTGCAAGCCCGCATCGAGATAGATCAACAGGTTACGGCAGGACAGCAGGTCGAGCCGGGTGAACGGCGGATCCATCACGAGGTTCTGCTCGGCGAAAACCACCATCTCGCGTATCTCCGGGTTCACCTTGTAGGCGCGTCCTTCCCGCGTGAAGAAGCGGTGCAGACGTTCTTCCGGGACATCGGCGGCGATCTGGGCGGGATAGGCGCCGGCGCGGGCCTTGTCGATCGCATCGTGCTCGAGATCGGTGGCAAACACCTGTAGGGTATGGCGCACGCCGCGAGGCGCCTGCGCCAGCGCCTCGCGGAAGACGATGGCCAGCGAATAGGCCTCCTCGCCGGTCGAGCAGGCCGGGACCCAGGCGCGCAGCATGCCGCCGGCGGGGTGGGCGGTCAGCAGCGCCGGAATGACGTCGGTCTTGAGTTGCTCCCAGACCGCGGGGTCGCGGAAGAAGCTGGTAACTCCGATCAGCAGTTCCTTGAACAGCAGGCGCGGCTTCCTGGGAGTTCGCGCGCACGTAGCGAACGTAATCGGCGATGCAGGACAGCTTGTGCAGGCCCATGCGTCGCTCGATGCGGCGGTACAGGGTGCGCTTCTTGTAGAGCGAGAAATCGTGGCCGGTATGCGCGCGCAGGGTCAGCACCAGCTTTTCCAGGCCGCTCTGATCCTGGTCCGCCAGGTCCCCGACGATGTGCGCGGTTGGCAGCGGAGTGTGCCGCAGATAGGCGAGGATACGGCCCGCAAGTTCCTCCGCGGGGGCGATCACGTCCGCCAGGTCCGCATCGACGGCGCTGCGCGGCATGCTGTCGAACTGGGCGGTGGCCGGGGTCTGCACGAACCCCGCGCCGGCGTGCTCCTTGATCGCGCGCAGCCCCAGCGTGCCGTCCGAGCCCATGCCGGACAGGATTACGCCTATTCCGTGCTGCTGCTGGTCGGCGGCCATGGAATGGAAGAAATGGTCGATGGGCAGGCGCAGGCCGCGCGGCGCGGTCGGCTCGAGCAGATGCAGGACGCCATGCAGGATCGACAGGTCGCGGTTGGGCGGGATGACATAGACGTGATCCGGCTCGACGGCCATCCGGTCCTGGATTTCCATCACCGGCATCGCGGTGACGCGCTGCAGCAGTTCGGCCAGGGCGCCCTTGTGGGTCGGGTCGAGATGCTGGACGACGACGAAGGCCAGACCGCAGGCCGGCGGCACCTGCCCGAGAAACAGCTCCAGCGCCTCCAGTCCGCCGGCGGAGGCGCCGATGCCGACGAGAGTGAAGGCCGTGCCCGGCGCTGCCTGCTCCTCCCCGTGGCCGACGAACGCTTGCTGCGCAATCTTTTTCCGGGTTACCACAGGCTTCCTTTTGATGGATTTGCCATGGGTGTGAAGCTCGTGCGGCCGACAACCCTCCCCGCAACGAGGCGAACTAAGCCGGCACTATACGCCTCTGGCCACCGCGAGGATGGCTGCACCAACACTGGCAATTGGACGCGTCCCGGATTCGACTTCCCCGGTTTTTCCTTCGTCAGGACCAGGTTCTGTTTCGACTCGGCGTGCCGCAGTCCCGCTGAGCTTTGCGCATCCATGACCCTTGCGCTCACGCGACCCGTCGCGCGCCTTGCCGGAATGCAGGCCGGCAGCAGATTTCCATTGCAGCAGAATAGCCAGCACCGTGAGCAATGGGGAGGCTGGTGAAAATCGTGACATCTGCGAGCGCCACAGGCTGCGGACTGATCGGCGACTCGGCAATGTTGGCGAGCTGTTCGCGGCCGACGGTCATTGAGGCTGCACGACGAAGGCGAATCCTGGCAGTCGCTGAAGAAGGCATGCCGGCTGCCTTTCCTCGCTGCTGGGTCGCGAAATCGCAGTCGCAGGGGACTCGTTGCGCGGGCCGTCAACAACGGGCGGCTGCTCCCGGCTTTCCGCCTGTTGCTGCACGATGGAAGTCGCCTGGGCGCGGTTGCTCACATTGAGCCTGCGGAATATTCGCTGCAAGTGGTTCTTGACCGTGAAAACGCTGATGTTCAGGATCATTCCAATTTCAACATTGGTCTTGCCAAGTGTCACCCAGTGCATTATTTCCAGTTCGCGCCCGCTCAGAGCGATCGCCGTCTGCCCTTCGCTGGCAGCCAGTTGCGGAACCTCCTGAATCTGGCCTGGCAGATTGGCCACCCGGCGCGAAGCGGCGTCGACGAAGGGCAGCAGGACACGCAGGTTTTCCAGGCACGAGCGGGCGACAACGGGATCCGCACCAAGAAACACATAGAGGCAGTCTTCCTCGCCGCGCGCATCGCGGATGCCATGCACCAGGGCCGATTGCATGGTTTGGAAGGCCTTCAGTTCCTCGCGTTCCTCCGCCTCGAATCCGAGCCGTAGGCCGTTCCAGCATGCGCCGATTGGCGTGGCTCCGTTTTCGACCCATTTGCTGAACAGGCCGTCGATCAACGGGCCAAGGTCCTGGAGGGTGAGATTATCCGTGCGCACGGAGGGGATGGCGGATACCAGGTCGTACTGCATCAGACCGCTGGAAAGGTCTCCCCAGGCGGCGATGAAAATCTGGTGCGGCACGCTGCGCTGGAACTCTCCCTGCAGCCAGAAAAGCAGTTGAAGGTGGCCGGCGGCCCGGACCGACTCCCGCGCGATCCGCTCAAAGCTCTGCGAGCCGATGGCGAATTGCTCGGATAGTTCACTAAAAGCGCCGGCTTGGTTCGAAATCGTCTGGTTCCTTTTTAGCATGGGGAGCACCGTTGTGTTTGAGCGGCAGGTGGAGCGTGGGCGCGCATTCGGTTCTTGCGAGTCACGCCCAGAGCACGCAGTTGCGCGGCGCGGGTCGTCGGCTGCCGCGCACCGATCGAGAAGATCCGGTCAATACGGCTGCGGTGATCCGCGAGCACGATCGACATCCCGTTTCGCCTCGATCGAGCCATCAACGGCGCGCCGAGCGATACCCGCCACGCTCGTCAGCAGAAGCGCCAGCCCTACTATGGTGATCAATGCGCCAAGCAGTTGGAGAATCAACATGGCTATATCCTTCCATCGCATGTCAATCAACGCTTGCGAACAAACCGCGGGCGTTCATTGAAAAACTGGAAAGCGCACCTTATCCATCTATTGGGGCACCGTGAATACCACGAACACCGTATTTGCGGGCGACTTGGGGGTATTGTCAGAAGTCGGCGCTCGTGGCACGTCGGGTTGCCGCCATCAAGCCCTTGCCCTGTCGGCCTCGTCCGCGAACTGTCCGAATACTGGAACATCCTGCTTTCGCAACGTGACCCACCCACGGACCAAGTCCGACAGGCGAGTCAGAGCCGGCCGGCTTTGAAGGTATCGCACTGCGCCGGATCGCCGCTTTCGAAGCCCTGCCTGAACCAGCGTACCCGCTGCGCCGACGAGCCGTGGGTGAAGCTCTCCGGAACGATCACGCCGCGCCCCTGCTGTTGCAGTCTGTCGTCGCCTATCGCGGCGGCGGCGACCAGCGCCTGTTCGATCTCGCCCGGTTCCAGCAATTTTTTCATCGTGTCGGCACGCTTTGCCCAGATTCCGGCGAAACAGTCGGCCTGCAGTTCGAGGCGCACCGACAGGGCGTTGCCTTCGGCCTCGCCGGTGCGACCGCGCGCCGCCTGAACTCGCGTCGATATGCCAAGGAGATTCTGGACATGGTGGCCGACCTCATGGGCGACCACATAGGCCTGGGCGAATTCGCCCGGCGCGTTGAAGCGCTCCTTGAGATCGCGGTAAAAGGCCAGATCGATGTAGACCTTCTGGTCGCCGGGGCAATAGAACGGACCCATCGCCGCCTGTCCGGTGCCGCATGCCGTCGGCGTGCTGCCGGTGAACAGGACCAGTTTCGGATCCTGATAGGCCTTGCCGGAGCGCCTGAAAACCTCGCGCCAGGTATCTTCGGTCGAGGACAGCACTTTTGAGACGAATCGTGCCATCTCGTCATCGGCCGGCGGTTTGTGCGCGGACTGCGGCGCAACCGCGACGGACGGCGCCTGGTTGATCAGGTTGAGGACGGTGGCGGGATCGACGCCGAGGAAATAGCTGACGACCAGCGCCAGCACCATGCCGCCCAAACCAATTCCGCGGCGGCCGATCGACATGCCGCCACCGCGCCGGTCTTCAACGTTGTCGCTTTCGCGTTGATCTTCAAGGCGCATGATGCGTGCCGCGCGGGATCAAGCTGCCCGCCACGGGTTTTGGGGGGCTCATTTCGGCGAGTCGGGGGATGATCCGCCACGCAGTTTTCCATAGATGACCAGGAGAAGGATCGCGACGATCACGCTGGCGATGAAGCCGGCGCCTTCGCCCGCGGTATACCAGCCGAGGAACTGGCCGATTACGCCCGCAAGAAAGGAACCGGCAATTCCCAGCAATACGGTCATGAAGAAGCCCATGTTTTCCCTGCCGGGATGCACCAGCTTGGCAATGACGCCGATCACGAAGCCTAGCACGATGGTCCAGATTATTCCCATGTCGTTTCCTCTGCAAACGCTGCGGTTATCGGAGATGGCGATCCCTATGCCGAGGACTGGCCGGGCTTTCCCGACGATGGCAGGCGATGGGAGCGTCGGCATGATACCTGACGATCCTGGCGGAAAGCGCCAGTTCGGGGGACGAACTGGTGACCTTCGATCGCAAACTCGGCAGGCTCGCTGGCGCCAGAATGCTAACGACGTAACTCCAGGTCATGGTCTTCGGGGCAGCGCCGGCTTCCTTGCTGCAAGGGGCTGTAAGCAATAGCGTCACCATGGATTTCTCCACGGGGGCCCGCTGTTTGACGAGTCGGCGCCGGTATTACGGCAAATGGGCGCCGATTTCGGGCCCGACACCGTCACCGAACAGCCGGCTACGCCAAACACACGGTTCGCGATGGCAGTGCATGACAGCGACGATCAGAATGAAGCCATCCTCAGTCGAGTAGAAGCGCCCAAGCTGGACAAGCTCATTGATGTCGAAGTCAGCATCCTCTGGCTGCTGGACGTGTTTCGGGTAAAGTACCGGAAATGGATTCCGGGCGGTCTCGGCACCGCACTTGCCAGCGCAATCGGCCCATGGTGGACGAACCGGCAGCCAAAGGCGGGCACGACCTGAGGCAACGTACGATCACGCACGCGAATGGAGGATGAATCATGGATAGCGCAAAAACCAAGACCCTGCTACTGATGCGCGGTAACAGCAGCAAGAGGATCGCCGAATTGAAGAAGGCGCTGCGCAAGGCCTTGGGCAAGGATGCCGCGGCCTACAAGGGTTTGGCCAGCGGCGAGGAATTCGATGCCGATACCGAGACCGCGTTGCGCGCCTGGCAGGGCAGCGTCGGGCTGGTAGCCGACGGTATCGCCGGCCCGCGCACTCTGGCCGCGCTGGGGTTGGCGGCGGCGCCGGCCCTGGCGGTGAACGTGGATACGCTTTTGGTGGGCAAGCTTTTCCCCTATACCCGCACGTCCAGTATCGCCCGCAATCTGCCATATGTGTGCGCGGCGCTGGCGGCCTTCGAGCTGACCGAGGCCGACATGGTGGCGACGGCACTTGGCACGATACGCGCGGAGACCGAGGGCTTCGTACCCATTGCCGAACTGCCCTCGCACTTCAACACTCGGCCCGGCCAGGCGGCTTTCAGCGCCTATGACCAGAGAAGCGATCTCGGCAACAAGGCGCCTGGCGACGGCGCGCGCTTTCGCGGCCGCGGCTTCGTGCAACTGACCGGGCGCGCCAACTACGAGAAGTACGCCGAAGTGCTGGACATCGCGCTGGCCGACAACCCGGACTGCGCCTGCGCGCCGGAGGTGGCGGCCTGCCTGCTGGCGGCCTATCTCGACGCCAACAAGGCGGCGTTGAGCAAGGCCCTGGCGAAAGACGACCTGGAGGCCGCGCGCAAGGTGGTGAACGGCGGCCGCCACGGGTTGGAGCGGTTTGCCGAGACCTTCAAGGCGGCGCGGCTCGGATGGGCGGCAGCGGTGGTGACAAAGCCCGTAGCGAAAGGGAAAGCCAAGCTTGTGGGCAAAGCCGCAGCGAAAGTTGCAGCGCTTGCAGAAAAGTCGGCGTTGGTGACACGCCGCGCCAGGCTGAATGTGAAAGCCGACCCATCCGACCTGCGCGACCGGCCATACCAGCCGCCGCCGCATTCGATGCCGGCGATATTCCCGGCCGATGGGGACATCGAGCGCTTCATGGGCGCCTACACTCAGGCCGGGCTGATACTCAACCAGGGGCAGGAGGGTGCATGCACCGGCTTCGGTCTGGCCTGCGTGGTGAACTACCTGCGCTGGCGCGGTGCCGGCATGCCGAAGAAACTCGAATCGGTCAGCCCGCGCATGCTCTACAAATTCGCCCGGCGCTACGATGAATACGAGGGCGAAAACTACGACGGCTCAAGCTGCCGCGGCGCGCTCAAGGGCTGGTACCACAACGGTGTGTGCCTGGAAACACGCTGGCCCCATGCACCGGGCGCGGAGCCGCAGCCGGTGGCCGGCTGGGACAAGGATGCCACCGAACAAACGCTGGGCGTGTACTACCGCATCGACCCCAAGGCCATCACCGACCTGCAGGCGGCAATTCTGCAGGTGGGGGCGATTTTCGTTTCCTCATACACCCACACGGGTTGGGACAAAGTCAAGACCGCTGCCAAACCACCCAAAGGGCATGCAGATCTGCCGGTGATCGACTACCAGGGCCGGCCTTCGCGCACGGGCGGCCACGCCTTTGCGCTGGTCGGCTTCAACCGCACCGGCTTCGTGATCCAGAACTCCTGGGGCGAAGACTGGGGCGCGGGCGGTTTTGCCGTGATCGGCTATGCCGACTGGGTGGCGCATGCCATCGACGCGTGGGTGGCAGCGACCGGTGTGCCCGGGGTGGTGTCGGGGCGGCTGGCTTCCGGGGTCAGCGGCACTGCTGGCGCGGGCGTCGCCGGCGCCACGGCCGACTGGTGGAATGAGGAAAAGGCCTACGAACACAGTATCGTGCTGGGCAACAATGGCCATGTCGCGCGCTTCGACACGCTGGATGGCGTGACGCGCACCCTGCAGAACCAGGCTTGTGTGCTGCCGGACACGTGGTTCCGCATTAGCGGCGCGGCACAGAAGCGGCTGGTGCTATACGTGCATGGCGGGCTCAACAGCGAAGACGATGCGATCAAGCGTGCCCGCGCCATGGGGCGCTACTTCCTCGGCAATGGCTGCTACCCGCTGTTCCTGGTGTGGAAGAGCGGTCTGCTCGAATCGTTCAACAACATCCTCGAAGACAAGTCTACGAGTGGCCCGGCGGGTATCGCCGGCGGCCCGCTCGACTGGATCACCGACAAGCTCAGCGACCCGGTGATCGAGAAGACCATCGGTCGCCCCTTCGCCCGACCACTGTGGAGCGAGATGAAGGAGAACGCCGAACTGGCCGCGGCCAGCGGCCGCGGCGGCGACCTGATGACCGATGCGTTGCGCGCGCTGGCGAACAGTTGGGGCGACAAGTTCGAACTGCACCTGGTCGGGCATTCCGCCGGGTGCATCGCGCTCGGCCGCTTGCTCGACTGCCTGGCACAGAAGGATCTGATCCCCCGTGTGAAGTCGATGCACCTCTACGCGCCGGCCTGCACCGTGGGCTTCGCCAACCGCCACTACGCGCCCTACGCGGACATCATGCAGCGGCTGCACCTCGACATCCTCGCCGACGACATCGAGAAGGACGACAACGTCGCCTTCATCTATCGCAAATCACTGCTCTACTTCGTTTCCAACGCGCTGGAGTCCGACCACCGCATGCCCGTGCTCGGTCTGGCGAACGTATTCGACCCTGCCTACGATGGCTGGGACGGCGCGGCCAGCACAGCCGAAGACCTCATCAACTGGCGCGCCGCGATGGACCAGCACGGGTTGGTGCAGCGCCTGACAACCCATGCTGAGGAAAAGATCGTCACCCGCCGCAGTGATGGCGGTAACGTGGAAGAGAAAAAGGTGAATGCCTCCCATGGCGGCTTCGACAACAACATCGAGATGGTCGAGGCCACGCTCAAGCGGATCACCGGCGCAGCGGTATTGAAGCTGTCGGTGGATGACTTGGTGGGTTTCTGATTTTACTGTGCTAACTATGCAGAATCGCTGCCGTTATCGAGTGCATTAGCGGCAGCGAACGCGGAGACTGAAATGGAGAGAAGCGAGAAATTCTTGCGGTATATCGAGCATATTGGTGCTGCGGTGGGTCGCTCCGACCACTGGTGAAGGTCGTCAAGATGCGCTGGCGCATCGAGCGGGACTATCAGGAACTGAAGCAGGAGTTTGGCCTCGACAACTTCGAGGGCCGCAACTGGCGCGGCTTCCATCACCAGGAACATGACGAGTGGTGCAAAAGATGCAGGAAAGGCACGGTGCAACCATGACAACCGCTACTGCTACTCTGGACATCAAGGCGCTACAAAAGACTTGGGCTGCGTTTGATCGCATCGCTCATAGGGGTCCAAACTACAAGCCATATTTCCTGCTTCCACACATGGCGATGGAGCACCATATTCGGCCACCGGTGAAATCGGTTAGAAGGTGCTGACCAAAATGCTGACCATGCCACCCCAAAAAGCACCAAAAAAATAGCCGGCAATCGCTTGCCGGCTATTCGTAACTAATTCATTTATTGCGTATTTTTGGTGGAGGCGGCGGGAATTGAACCCGCGTCCATAAGCGCGCCACAGGCAGTTCTACATACTTAGCCGCGTCATTTGATTTGACCCGCAGCCCGCCGACGGACAGGCTGGTTGCAGGCGATTCGCTGAATTTTCGAACTGTGCATCGCGACCCTGCACAGCCTTAGCTCGTGTAAATGATTCCGATGCAGCTTGCGCTACCTGGTCCAGGAGCAAACCAGTTCGGAAGCCAGCCGCTGTTAGGCGGCTAGAGCGAAACGCTCGTCGTTGGCAGTTAGTGCTTTCCAGATGGATTTACGAGGTACCCGGATCCTCGGTATGCCCTGCATGCTTTGTCACCCATGTCGAAGCCATGTCGCCCCCTGGATGGTGCAGATCAGATGGTGCCGGATCCACATGTTGCAAGCCTGATTCTACCGGTTCGAAGCGGCAATGCCGAGAATATCTTGCGGCGAGGCGGCGATGGCGTCAGCCCCCCAGCGTGCGGGCGGCTTTCCATCGCCGAGATAGCCCCAGGCCGCAACGATGGTCTTCATGCCGACGGCGCGGCCGGAGATGACATCGCGCTCATCGTCGCCGACGTAGATGCAGTGGGTCGCCGCGATGCCCATCACGGCGCTTGCAAGCTGCATCGGATGCCCATGGGGCGTGGCGCGCTGGGCGCTGTCGCCGCAGACGATGCAGGCGGAGCGCTGGCGCAGGCCGAGCCCTTCCATCAGAGGAATCGCAAAGCGCTGCGACTTGTTGGTAACGATACCCCAGGGAATCCCCCTGGCTTCGAGTTCATCGAGGTGCTGGGCCATGCCTGCAAACAGCCGCGTGTCGACACACAGGGCCCCCTGATAGATTGCCAGAAAGCGCTGCTGCAGCTCAAGATATTCGGAATCGGCCGGGGTGATGCCGAGACCGGCACCGATCATGCCGCGCGCACCTGAAGATACATGCGGTCGCAACTTCTCCATTGGTAGCGGCCCGCGCCCTTGTTCGAGCAACAGTTGATTGAGGGCGCCACCCAGATCGGGGGCTGTGTCAGCCAGCGTGCCATCGAGGTCGAAGAGCACCGCCTCAGGCATTGCGCCGGGCTCTGAGCAGATAATTCACGTCGGTATCGGCGCCAATGGATCCTTCGCGCTTCAAAGGGTTGTAGCGCAGGCCGGTGATCTCGAGCACTTCGAGTCCTGCTCCGCGGCACAGCCGGGCGAGTTCGGCCGGTTTTAGGAAGCGCGTGTAGTCGTGGGTGCCGCGCGGCAGCAGATTGAACAGGTACTCCGCGCCGACCACCGCAAGCAGGTAGGCCTTGGGGTTGCGGTTGATGGTGGACAGGAAGACCTGTCCGCCGGGCTTGACCAGGCGCGCGCAGGCGGCCACAGTACTCGCCGGGTCGGGCACGTGTTCCAGCATTTCAAGGCAGGTGACCAGGTCGAAGCACGAAGGAGTCTCGTCAGCCATGGCTTCGGCCGAGATCAGGCGATAGTCGATCAGATGTCCGCTCTCAAAGAGGTGCAGACGGGCGATGGCGAGGGCTTTTTCGGATAGATCGATCCCGGTCACCCGCGCCCCCAGAGCGGCCATGCCTTCACTGAGCAGGCCGCCACCGCAGCCAACATCGATTACCTGCTTGCCCTTGAGTCCGGCGTTGCTGTCAATCCAGCCCAGTCGCGCTGGATTGATGTCGTGCAGCGGGCGGAATTCCGAGTTCGGGTCCCACCAGCGATGGGCGACTTCCCCGAATTTGTCGAGTTCGCGGGGGTCGGCGTTGCTGCTTGCATTCATGGTGGTGTCCCAGGTCATCCTTGGAAACCGTCCCCGGCATGCCGCCGGGGAGATAAAAAAAAAGCCCTGCCGAGGCAGGGCTTTCTTGGAGCAAAGCCAAATTACTTGGCCTTGGTACCGATGACTTCGATGTCGACGCGACGATCAGGCTGCAGGCAATCGATGACCTTCTTGCTCTTCGCGCCCTTGCACTGATCCGGCTTGGTAACCGGCTGCTTCTCGCCCTTGCCTTCAGCGTAGACACGGTTCGCTTTGATACCCTTGGAAACCAGATAGGCCTTGACGGCTTGCGCGCGCTTTTCGGAAAGATTCTGGTTGTAGGCGTCGGTGCCAAAGCGGTCGGCGTGACCAACGCCGATGATCACCTCAAGCTTGATGCCCTTGATGTCGGCAACCAGTTTGTCCAGCTTGGCCTTGCCTTCGGGGCGCAGATCGGCCTTGTCGAAGTCGAACAGCGCATCGGCCGAGAGTGTCACCTTTTGGCCTGCGGGGACGGGTGCGGCGGCAGGAGGGGCAGCGGGCTTGGCGGCCGGAGCGGCGGCCGGTGCGGGCGGCTCGCACTTGGCCTTGGGCATCAGATCCTTGTCGCACTCGCAACCGATCGGGAACTGCCCGTACATGACGCTCTCGGCAGCAGCCGGCGTCCAGTAGCCGGTACGCCAGCACAGGCCGGTACCGCTCTTGGCGACGAGGCCACGCTGGTCGATGACGTACGGAATGACGTCACCTGGCTTAAGGACCACGGCATTCTGGGCAAAGGCCGAGGCAGAGAGTCCGAGCAGGGTGACGAGCAGCAGAGATTGTTTGGTGCGATTGAACATGTTTCCCCCTTGTTGGGCTTAAGTGTGACGGAATCCGGCGATTCGTGTAATCCCTGAGCGCGCAATCGCGTCAGGACCTGAGCAGATTATGCCACAAACCTGTGATGTCAAGCAATTCTGAAATGTTGATTTGTGAGGGAACACCATTGCTCATTGCCAGTCTGCCAGCAACCCAGGTGTGGCTGACTTGTTCGCGTCCTGCGACATAGACCAGGTGGGAGTCAGGATCGAAGCAAGGCCGTATCAGCCATTCATCAAGGCGCACGGAGCAAAGGTCCGCTGCCTTGCCGGGCAGCAGCGAACCGATTTCCCGGTCCAGCCCTAGCGCGCGAGCGCCTCCCAGCGTGGCGGCGCGGAGTGTTGCATGGGCACCAAGCGCCTCAGCGTCCTGACTCGTCCCCTTGGCCAGCAGCGCGGCGTGGCGCATTTCGTGGAACAGGTCGAGGCGATTGTTCGAGGCAGCCCCATCGGTGCCCAGACCAAAGTTCAGGCCGCGCGACTGGATCGCCGAAATCGGCGCAATGCCGCTGCCGAGCTTCAGGTTCGACGTCGGGCAATGGGCCAGATGACAGGCTTCACGAGCCAGCAGCTCGATCTCGCCCGCGTCGAGATGCACCGCATGCACGGCGATCAGTTGCGGCCCGAGCAGACCAAGGCGGCGCAATCGTTCAATGGGACGGACGCCACGCTGCGTGAGGCTCTCCTCGATTTCGTGGAGGGTTTCATGCACATGCATGTGGATCGGTATTTCAAGCTGGGCGGCGAGGGTGGCGATCTTTTCGAAGGTCTTGTCGGCAACGGTATAGGGCGCGTGCGGAGCCAGGCAGAAGCCGAGCAGCGGGTTGCCGCTCAAGGTGTCGCGGATCGCAAGGCCCTTGGCCAGATAGTCGTCGGCATCGGCGGCATAGTGGGTGGGGAACTCGATTGCGATGATGCCGAGCACGGCGCGCATCCCGAGCCTCGTGGCTGCCGTGGCGGCCGCCTCCGGAAAGAAATACATGTCGTTGAACGTGGTGATGCCCCCGCGCAGCATTTCGGCGCAAGCCAACAGGGTCCCCGCATGCACGAAATCGGGCGTGGCATGGCGCGATTCGGCCGGCCAGATGCGCTCGGAAAGCCAGCGCATCAGCGGCAGATCGTCGGCGTAGCCGCGTAGCAGGCTCATCGCGGCATGGGTGTGGAGATTGACAAGGCCCGGTAGCAGCACCTCACCCGGCAGATCGACCGTCTGGCGCGGACGGAAGTGCTGCATTGCCTCTTCGGTGGTCAGCAGGGCAAGGATGCGACCATCGCTGACCGCCAGCGCGTGTCCTGACAGCGTGACCCCGGCGGGCTCGATCGGGATGATCCACTCGGGGCGGAGAAGCAGGTCAATCTCGGCAGGCATCGCGCCCGGAGCGGCAAGGGGTTTCATGCCCCGATTCAACCAGAATTGGTGGCTCGCGACAACCCGCCGGGCTATCCGCGCATGCTAAAATTGCACCCTTTTACGCCATCGCCTGCCGCCATGCGGCAGAGGCAAGCCTAAATGACCTCGTTCGCCAAAGAAACCCTGCCGATCAGCCTCGAAGAGGAGATGCGGCACTCCTATCTGGATTATGCCATGAGCGTGATCGTGGGGCGGGCGCTGCCGGACGTCAGGGACGGTCTGAAACCCGTGCATCGGCGCGTGCTTTTCGCCATGCACGAGCTTTCCAACGACTGGAACAAGGCCTACAAGAAGTCCGCGCGCGTCGTCGGCGACGTGATCGGCAAGTACCACCCGCACGGCGATACGGCGGTGTACGACACCATCGTGCGCATGGCGCAGGACTTTTCGCTGCGTTACATGTTGGTCGATGGCCAGGGCAACTTTGGCTCGGTCGACGGCGACAACGCGGCGGCCATGCGCTATACCGAGGTGCGCATGGCGCGGATCGGCCATGAGTTGCTGATCGACATCGACAAGGAAACCGTCGATTTCGGTCCGAACTACGATGGTTCCGAGAAGGAACCGCTGATCCTACCCGCGCGCATCCCGAATCTGCTGATCAACGGCTCGTCCGGTATTGCCGTCGGCATGGCGACCAATATTCCGCCGCACAATCTCAACGAGGTGGTGGATGCGTGCCTGCTTCTACTCGGCAAGCCGGAAACCAGCATCGACGAACTGATCGCCATCATCCCGGCGCCGGATTTCCCCACGGCGGGCCTGATCTACGGCGTTTCCGGCGTGCGCGACGGCTACCTGACCGGCCGGGGCCGCGTGGTGATGCGTGCGCGGATCCATATCGAGGACCTGGCACGCAACGGGCGACAGGCCATTGTGGTGGATGAACTGCCTTACCAGGTCAACAAGAAGACCTTGCAGGAAAAGATCGCCGAGCTGGTACACGAGAAGAAGATCGAGGGCATCGCCCATATCCAGGACGAGTCGGACAAATCGGGCATGCGCCTGGTGATCGAGTTGAAGAAAGGCGAAGTGCCGGAGGTGGTGCTGAATCACCTCTACAAGCAAACGCAGTTGCAGGATACCTTCGGCATGAACATGGTGGCGCTGGTCGACGGCCGGCCGCGGCTGCTCAACCTTAAGGAGATGCTGCAGTGCTTCCTCGCCCATCGGCGCGAGGTCATCACGCGGCGCACGGTGTTCGAACTGCGCAAGGCGCGCGAGCGCGGCCACATCCTCGAAGGCCTTGCCGTTGCGCTGTCGAATGTGGATGAGATCATCGCCCTGATCAAGGCCGCGCAGACGCCGGCGGAAGCCAAGCGCGGCCTGATGGCGCGCACCTGGCGCTCGGTCCTGGTGGAGGAAATGCTGGCGCGCGCTTCAGCCGAATCCTCGCGCCCCGACGGACTGGCGGCGGAGTTCGGTCTCTCGGCGCAAGGCTATCTGCTGTCCGATGCACAGGCCCAGGCGATCCTCGAACTTCGCCTGCAACGCCTGACCGGGCTGGAGCAGGACAAGATCGTCGCCGAGTACAAGGAAGTGATGGACCAGATCGCCGACCTGCTGGATATTCTGGCGCGCCCGGAGCGTATCACCACGATCATTGGCGAAGAACTCGCGGCATGGCTACGTCAAGCGTCAGCCCCTGGCCGACTATCGGGCCCAGCGTCGCGGCGGGCGCGGCAAGCAGGCAGCGTCGATCAAGGACGATGATTTCGTCGACTGTCTGTTCATTGCCAACACACACGATTACATACTGTGCTTTTCCAGCCGCGGTCGCGTCTATTGGCTCAAGGTCTACGAGGCGCCGGAAGGCACCCGTACCTCGCGCGGCAAGCCGATCATCAATCTCTTCCCGCTTGAGGACGGCGAGAAGATCACTGCCATCCTGCCGGTCAAGGAGTTTGACGAGGAGCACTTTGTTTTCATGGCGACTGCCATGGGCACGGTGAAGAAGACGCCGCTGTCGAGCTTCGCCAATCCGCGCCGGGCGGGCATCATCGCGGTCGGATTGGACGACGGGGACCACCTGATCGGCGTGGCCATTACCAACGGCCAGTGCGATGTGATGCTGTTTTCGGACGCGGGCAAGGCCGTGCGCTTTGCCGAAGACGACGTGCGGGCGATGGGTCGCGAAGCGCGCGGCGTGCGCGGCATGATGCTGGAGGAAGACCAGAAGGTTATCTCCATGCTGGTGGCCGACAGCGAGGACTATTCCGTGCTGACCGCGACCGAAAACGGCTTCGGCAAGCGCACGCCGATTGCCGAGTACACCCGCCATGGTCGCGGCAGCAAGGGCATGATCGCGATCCAGACCTCCGAACGCAATGGCAAGGTGGTTGCGGCCGTACTCACCAGCCTGGGCGAAACGCGCGAGGAGATCATGCTGATCTCGACCGGGGGTGTGCTGATCCGCACCCGGGTCACGGACATTCGGGTAATGAGTCGCTCGACCCAGGGCGTGACACTGATCAATCTTGACGACGGAACCTATCTCGCCGGCGTCGAAAAAGTAATTGAAACCGAAGAATCCGAAGAATCCGAACAACCTGACGCAGAGGAATAGAACAGGCCATGACACGAATTTTCAATTTCAGCGCGGGCCCCGCGGCCCTGCCGGAGGCTGTTCTCAAACAGGCCGCCGCCGAGATGCTCGACTGGCACGGCAGCGGCCAGTCGGTGATGGAAATGAGCCATCGCGGCAAGGAGTACATGGGCATTCACGCCCAGGCCGAAGCCGATCTACGCGAACTGATGGGCATTCCCGCGAACTACAAGGTGCTGTTCCTGCAAGGCGGCGCCACCTTGCAGTTCGAAATGATCCCGATGAACCTGCTGGCGGGCAAGGCCAGCGCCGACTACGTGCATACCGGCGAATGGGCGAAGAAGGCCATCAAGGCGGCCAAGCTGTTCGGCAAGGTGAATACTGTCGCCAGCAGCGAGGACGGCAAGTTCGCCTACGCCCCGGCACAGCAGGACTGGAAGCTGGACAAGGACGCCGCCTACGTGCATTACACCGCCAACGAAACCATCGGTGGCGTCGAGTTCCACTGGACCCCCGAGACTGGCAATGTTCCACTCGCCAGCGACATGTCCTCGAACATCCTTTCGAAGCCGGTCGATGTCAGCAAGTACGGCCTGATCTATGCCGGCGCGCAGAAGAACATCGGCCCCGCCGGCCTGACCATCGTCATCATCCGCGACGACCTGATCGGCAAGGGCGTGCCGCCCCCGCAAACCATGCTCGACTACAAGACTCACGCCGACAACGACTCGATGTACAACACGCCGCCCACCTACGGCATCTACATCGCCGGCCTGGTGTTCCAGTGGCTCAAGCAGCAGGGCGGCCTGGCGGCGATCGAGAAGCAGAACATCGCCAAGGCCAACATGCTCTACGACTGCATCGACGCGTCGAGCTTCTACGCCAATCCGGTGCGCAAGGAAGACCGCTCGCGGATGAATGTGCCCTTCACTCTGAAGGATGCCGCGCTGGACGAAGAGTTCCTCAAGGGCGCCAAGGCCAAGGGCATGGTGCAGCTCAAAGGCCACCGCTCGGTTGGCGGCATGCGCGCGTCCATCTACAACGCCATGCCGCTTGGCGGTGTCGCCGCGCTGGTGGCCTACATGAAGGAATTCGAAGCGAGGGTTGCCAAATGAGCCTGGCCTACCCGTTCAACATCCAGATTCTCAATCAGATCTCCCAGAACGGCCTAAAGCGGCTGCCGGCGGAGCGCTACAAGGTCGGCAAGGACGTTGCTGCGCCGGACGCCATCATGGTGCGCTCGGCCGACATGCACTCGATCGATATTGCCCGGTCGGTGCAGGCCATCGGTCGCGCCGGCGCCGGGACCAACAACATCCCGGTCAAGGCCATGTCGGCGCGCGGGGTGCCGGTATTCAACGCACCTGGCGCCAATGCCAACGCGGTCAAGGAACTGGTGCTGGCCGGCATGCTGCTGGCGGCACGCAACATCGGCGGCGCCATGAAGTTCGTCTCGGCGCTCGACCCTGCGGATCCCGCCATGGAGAAGAAGGTCGAGGACGGCAAGAAGAAATTCGCCGGCTTCGAGCTGGCAGGGCATACGCTGGGTGTGATCGGTCTGGGCAAGATCGGCTGTCTGGTCGCGGACGCGGCGATCAAGCTGGGCATGGACGTGCTCGGCTACGATCCCGAAATAACCGTCGATGCAGCCTGGAGTCTGCCTGCGCAGGTGAAGAAGGCCAACAGCGTCGCAGAGGTCCTGAGAAGCAGCGACTTCGTCTCGCTGCATGTGCCGCTGGTCGATGCCACGCGCAAGATGATCAATGCGGACATGCTGACGCAAGCCAGGCCGGGCGCCGTGCTGTTGAACTTTTCCCGCGAGGGCGTCGTGGATGAGGCGGCGGTGCTGGCCGCGCTCGATGCCAAGGGACTTGCCGCTTACGTCTGCGATTTCCCCAGCCCCAGGCTCAACACCCATCCGCAGGTGATCGCCCTGCCGCATCTGGGCGCCTCGACCGGCGAGGCGGAGGAGAACTGCGCCGTGATGGTCGCCGACCAGTTGCGAGACTATCTCGAACACGGCAACGTGCAGAACGCGGTCAACTTCCCCAACGTGGTGATGCCGCGCGAATCGAACTTCCGCATCGCGGTCGCCAACTCGAATGTGCCCAACATGCTCGGGCAGATTTCCACCGCGCTGGCCCTGGCCGGTTTGAACATCAACAACATGATGAACAAGTCTAAGGGCGATGTCGCCTACACGCTGGTCGACGTCGATAGCGCGGTTCCCGAAACGGTAATCGACGCCATCGGCAAGATCCAAGGCGTGCTGGCCGTTCGGTATCTGCCGCTGGAGAACTGAGAGTGGCCGACGATTCCCAAGAGCTGGCAAAACTGCGCGAGGGAATCGACGCCATTGACGGCGACTTGCTCCGGCTGATCAACGACCGGGCCAAACTCGCGCGGCGGATTGGCGAAATCAAGCACGGCAACATTTACCGGCCCGAGCGCGAGGCGCAGGTGCTGCGCCGGGTGGCCGAGCGCAATCCCGGCCCGCTGTCCGCCGCCGCGGCCCAGCGCATCGTGCGCGAAGTCATGTCGGCCTGCCTCGCGCTTGAGCAGCCTTTGACCATTGCCTATCTGGGCCCGGCCGGCACCTATTCCGAGTCGGCGGCGCGCAAGCATTTTGGCGGGGCGCCGACGCTGCTTCCGTGCCCTGCCATCGACGATGTATTTCGCGTGATCGAATCCGGCAACGCCCACTACGGCGTGGTGCCGATCGAGAATTCCACCGAAGGCGCGATCGGCCGCTCGCTCGATTTGCTGCTTTCCTCGCCGCTGCAGATTTGCGGCGAGATCAATCTGCCGATCCATCACAATCTGATGTCGCGGTGCGCGGCCTTGGGCGATATCGTTCGCATCTATTCCCACGCCCAGTCGCTGGCGCAGTGTCACGAGTGGCTCAACCGCAATCTGCCGCTGGCGCCCCGCGTGCCGGTAGCGAGCAACGCCGAAGCCGCGCGCCTGGCGGCAGGAGAAGCCGGCGCCGCCGCCGTGGCGGGTGACGCCGCGGCGGAACTCTACGCCTTGCCGATTCTTGCGGCCAACATTGAGGACGACCCAAACAACACGACGCGATTCGTGATCGTCTCCGAGCATGATTCCGGGGTTTCCGGCGCTGATCGCACCTCCCTGGTCTGCTCGGCGCAGAATCGGCCGGGTGCCGTCTATCAGCTCCTGGCGCCATTCGCCGACAACGGTGTTTCGATGAGCCGGCTGGAATCCCGCCCTGCGCGCGGTTTCGGCGGCAGTCGCTGGGAATATGTGTTCTACATCGACATCGAAGGCCACCGCAGCGAGCCGGCCGTCGCCCGCGCACTGGACGAACTCCGCCACCGTGCCGGCTTCGTCAAGGAACTGGGCTCCTACCCCAAAGCCGTTTTCTGAGGTTTCGACCATGAGCATTGCCCTTCAGGCGCCAGCCTACATTCGCGCCATCTCGCCGTATATCCCCGGCAAGCCGATTACGGAACTGGCTCGCCAGATGGGCATTGCGGCGGAGAAAATCGTCAAGCTCGCCTCCAACGAGAACCCGTTGGGCATGAGCCCGAGGGCGCGCAAGGCGGTCGAGGCGGCGCTGGCCGCGGTCGAGCGCTATCCGGATCAGTTCGATCTGATCGCCGCGCTGGCCGAACGACACGGCGTTGCCACCGAGCAGATCGTGCTCGGCAACGGTTCGAACGACGTGCTCGACATGGCCGCCCGGGTGTTCCTGGCTCCGGGGCGTTCCGCGGTGTTTTCCAGGCATGCGTTCGCGGTCTATCCGCTGGCGACGATGTCCGCCGGCGCCGAATGCATCGCCGCGCCGGCAAAGCATTACGGCCACGATCCTGCGGCCATGCTCGCGGCGATTCGTGCCGATACGCATGTGGTCTGGATTGCCAATCCCAACAACCCCACCGGCAACTTTTTGCCACAGAGCGAGGTGCGCGCCTTCATCGAGAGGATTCCCGCGCACATTGCGGTCGTGCTCGACGAGGCTTATACCGAGTATCTGGCGCCGGCGGAGCGCGCCGACACGGTGTCCTGGATCAGGGACTTGCCGAACCTGATCGTCACCCGAACCTTCTCCAAGATATACGGCCTGGCCGGGCTGCGAGTCGGCTACGGCGTGGCACGGGCGGACGTGGTGGACCTGCTGAACCGAGTGCGCCAACCGTTCAACGTGAACAACCTGGCGCTCGCCGGCGCCATTGCCGCGCTGGACGACCATGGCTTTGTCGCTGAAAGTTTCGAGCTGAATCGACGCGGCATGGAGCAGATCGTCGCCGGCCTGAAGCGGCTTGGCCTCGATCACATCCCCTCTCACGGTAATTTCGTCACCTTCGCCGTGACGGACGGCGCCGCGGTGAACGGCAGACTGCAGCAGCAGGGCGTCATCGTGCGCCCGATCGGCGGTTACGGGCTGCCCAATCACCTGCGGGTGACGATCGGTCTCGGAGCGGAAAACCTGCGCTTCCTTGAGGCGCTCGGCAAGGCTCTGCCCACCTGATGCTGAAGAAGCTCGTTGTCTGTGGTGTCGGACTCATCGGGGCTTCTTTCGCGCTGGGCTTGAAGGTGGCCGGCGCGGTCGACGAGGTCGTCGGCGTTGGCCGTACGCCGGCTCCGCTGCTTGAAGCACGGCGCCTGGGCGTGATCGACCGCGTCGCCAGCGACTGGGTCGATGCCCTGCACAACGCCGATCTGGTGCTGCTGGCGATCCCAGTGGGGCAGATGGCTACGGTTCTCAAGGCGATGGCGCCGCATCTTTCGCTCGCTACCATGGTCACGGACGGTGGCAGCACCAAGTCAGACGTGGTCGCGGCCGCACGCGCGGCGCTGGGCGAGAAGATTGCCCAATTCGTTCCAGGCCATCCGATTGCCGGTGCGGAGAAGAGCGGTGTTGCTGCTGCGCAAGCGGATCTCTATGTCGGCAAGCGCGTGGTTCTGACGCCGCTCACGGAAAATTCCGCCGTCGGCATCGGCCTTGTCCAAAGTGCCTGGGAAGCCTGCGGCGCGAAGGTTTCGCGACTCGCGCCGGAGGAACACGATCGGGTCTTTGCCGCGGTCAGTCACCTGCCGCACCTGCTGGCCTTCGCCCTGGTGCATGATTTTGCGCAGCGTCCGAACTCGGATCAGTTATTCGGTTTCGCCGCCGGCGGCTTTCGCGACTTCACGCGCATCGCCAGCAGCCATCCTGAAATGTGGCGCGATATCTGCATCGCCAATCGCCACGCCCTGCTGCTGGAACTTGATGCCTACATGGTCGAACTGATGTGCACCCGTGTGCTGCTCGCGGGGGCGATGCGGAGGGCCTCGAAGCCCTGTTTTCGGCCGCGCGCGCGCGACGCGAAGCGTGGCTCGATTCACTGTTGCCGTCAGGCGAGTAGCAGGACTATCATCTCGTCTGTCATGACCTCGGGAGTCCGCAATGCCCACCCTGTCTGAAGTTCGCGAACGTGTCGCCGTGCCTTACCACCGCTGGTCGGTGGAGGAATATCACCAGATGGCGCAGGCCGGTCTTCTCGACGAGACCGATCGTGTTGAATTGATCGAGGGGGAGTTGATCGACATGGCGCCGATAGGCAGCAAACATGCGTTCAGAGTGGACAGTATTGCCCGTGCTCTGCAACGCGCCGCCGGCACGTCGTTTCTCGTCCGTGTCCAGAATCCCATTCTTCTCGGCGAGCTTAGCGAACTACAGCCCGACATCGCCGTGGTCAAGGACAAGAATTACTCCGAGGCGCATCCGGGCCCCGAAGATGTGTTGTTGATCGTCGAGGTTTCCGATACCACCCTGGCCTATGACCGCGACGTGAAGCTATCTCTCTATGCCCGGCATGGCATCCCGGAAGTGTGGCTGCTGGACGTGAATGCCGGCGAACTGACGGTCTACCGGGAGCCGGCCGAAGGCCAGTATCGCCTGATCCGCAAGCCGACGAGGGCAGAAGCGGTATCGCCGACTCTCGTGCCGGCAGTGGCCATTTCCCTGGCGGAAGTGTTGGCGTGAGGACATCACGGGCCAGGCTTCTTACTCCAAAGACCTCGGGAGATAGCAATGCATACCGTGCCTGAAGTTCGCGAACGTGCTGCCATGCCCTACCACCGCTGGTCGGTGGAGGAGTATCACCAGATGGCGCGGTCCGGTTTGCTTGGCGAGACCGACCGTGTGGAATTGATCGAGGGGGAGTTGATCGACATGGCGCCGATAGGCAGCAAACACGCGTTCTTTGTCGACCGTCTGGCGGAACTTCTCAGTAGCGGACCTCAAGCCGGCTACATGGTGCGCGTCCAGAATCCTGTCGTGCTCGGCGAAAGAAATGAGCCTCAGCCGGATATTGCCTTGGTCAGACGGGTCAATTACATCGACCGACATCCATGTCCAGCCGATATCTTGCTGATTGTCGAAGTGTCCGACACAACGCTGGAGTATGACCGCGACGTGAAGCTTGCGCTGTATGCGCGTCACGACATTCCCGAGGTCTGGCTGCTCAATGTCAAAGCCGGCGAACTGACCGTCTTCCGCGAGCCGGCCGAAGGCCAGTATCGCCTGATCCGCAAGCCGACAGCGGCCGAAGCGGTGTCGCCGGTGTTGGTGGCAGGAGTGGCGATTTCGCTTGCACAGGTGTTGGCGTAGCCGGTTTTGCTGCGAGTTTGGAGAACTGAGCAATGAATGCAGAGGCCAAGACCAAGCTTCTTTGCAAAGAATGGAGTGCTCTTTTTACAAGAGCCGGTGCTGATTAGACGGTGCAGGCGTTATGGTCGTAACGGAGAAGTCGCAAATGCAGAGCAATGAAGACAGCCTCATTTTGAAGATTGTCGAGACGATCGTCCGCGAAGCCGATCCGGATAGGGTGATCTTGTTCGGTTCCCGCGCGCGCGGCAACGCGCGGGCAGATTCCGACGTTGATCTGTTGATCGTCGAGCGCGAGCCTTTCAGTCCGCAACGCAGTCGCCGCCAGGAAACGGCACGTTTGTACTTGGCCCTGCGCAAGCTGGCGGTACCCAAGGATTTGCTGCTATACAGTCGTGAGGAATTCGAACGGCTCAAGGATTCTGCGCACCACATCGTCGGCCGCGCCCGACGAGAAGGAAGAGTTCTGCATGAGCGCGCTTGATCACGCACGGGGGTTGCTGCTCATGGCCCGCAAGGACTTCGACGCAATGCGCGGCATGATTGGCAATCCCTTGTTCGCAGACGAGGTGTTTGGATTTCATGCCCAGCAAGCCATCGAAAAAGCGCTCAAGTCATGGCTTGCTGCGCGCTCAATTGATTTTCCGCTGACACACGATATTTCGCGCTTGCTTGGCTTGCTGGAACAAGCCGGTGTCGATGTCAGCCTTTTTTGGCCACTCGTTCAATACACGGTGTTTGCTGTACAGGCGCGCTGCGAGGCCGGGTTAATGGAATCCGAGGCGTCGGTTGATCGCTTGGCAGTCATTGCCGAGGTGGAAAAATTGCTGACAACAGTCGCATCGGTAACCGCGTAGCCATCCATCACATGAACCACCTTGACCTTCCCGCCCTCACGCGGGCTGCCGGCACTGTTCGCCTGCCCGGCTCGAAAAGCATTTCCAACCGCATGCTGCTGCTCGCGGCGCTGGCGGAAGGCACTACCGAAATTCGTGACCTGCTGGATTCCGATGACACGCGCGTGATGCTGGCGGCACTGGAGAGAGTCGGCGTTGGCGTCACGGCGCTGGGAGCCAATACGTGGCGCATCGACGGCTGCGCCGGCGTTTTTCCGATCAAGGACGCCGACCTCTTCATGGGCAATGCCGGCACGGCTATCCGGCCGCTGACTGCCGCTTTGACTCTGTCAGGCGGAAACTACAGACTCTCCGGCGTGCCGCGCATGCATGAGCGGCCCATCGGCGATCTGGTCGACGGTTTGCTGCAGATCGGCGCCGATGTTCGCTACACGGGGCAGTCCGGCTTCCCGCCGCTGGCCATCCATCCGGCCAACGTGAAACTCGCGGGGCCGATTCGGCTGCGCGGCGATGTGTCCTCGCAGTTCCTCACGGCGCTGCTGATGGCTTTGCCTCTGACGGGAGCCGAGGCGGTGATCGAGATGACGACCGAACTCATCTCGAAGCCCTACGTCGAGATCACATTGAATCTGATGGCGCATTTCGGTGTGGAAGTGCGACGTCAGGAGTGGCAGCGCTTCACGATTCCCGTGGGACAGCGCTATCGCAGTCCCGGTGTGCTGCATGTCGAGGGCGATGCCTCGGCGGCCTCGTATTTCCTCGCGGCCGGCGCAATCGGCGGCGGCCCCGTGCGGGTCGAAGGTGTCGGTCGGAACAGCATTCAGGGTGATGCGCGCTTCGCCGATGCGTTGGAAGCGATGGGCGCTCGCATTGAATGGGGGGAGCAGTTTATTGAGGCGCGGGCGCCGGTGTCCGGCCAACTCAAGGCCTTTGACGTCGATCTCAACCATATTCCCGATGCCGCAATGACCTTGGCAGTCGTGGCATTGTTTGCCGACGGCCGCTGCGTCCTGCGCAACATCGCGTCATGGCGCGTCAAGGAAACCGACCGTATCGCGGCCATGGCAACCGAACTGCGGAAACTTGGCGCGACGGTGGAGGAGGGTGCGGACTTTCTCGCTGTATCGCCGCCACCCGCTCTTGCGCCGGGAGTCGCCATCGACACCTATGACGACCACCGCATTGCCATGTGCTTTTCACTGGCGGCGCTGGGCGGCGTGCCGGTCACCATCAACGACCCCGCCTGCGTCAGCAAGACCTTCCCCGATTACTTCGATACCCTGGCCGAAATCACCGCGCCGGTGATCGCCATAGACGGCCCCTCCGCTTCGGGCAAGGGCACCGTGGCGGAGCGGGTCGCGACGACCCTGGGGTACCACTATCTGGACAGTGGGTCGCTGTATCGGCTGACCGCGCTGGCAGCGATAAAGGCCTCCGTCGCGCTGGATAACGAGGCAGGTGTGGCGGCGCTGGCGGCGAGCCTGCCCGCGACTTTCGCGGGTGGCCGCGTCCTGCTGACCGATGAGGACGTAACGGACGCCATTCGCAGTGAAGAAGTCTCCGCCGGCGCCTCGAAAGTGGCCGCGCTGCCGGCAGTACGCGCTGCGCTGTTGGCCCGGCAGCGCGCCTATCGTCGCTTCCCCGGACTGGTGGCGGACGGACGCGATATGGGTTCAGTGGTCTTCCCCGCGGCGGTGGCCAAGGTGTTCCTCACGGCCTCGGCCGAGGCGCGTGCAGAAAGACGCTATAAACAGTTGATGGCAAAGGGGATGCCTGCTAACATGCACGCCCTTTTAAAGGATTTGCAGGAACGTGACGCGCGCGACGCCCAACGTACCGTGGCGCCCCTCTTGCATTGCGGCGATGCGGATTTGGTGGATACCACCCGGCTCGACATCGAGGCAGCAGTGGTCGCCGTGATGACCATCGTCAAGCGTCAGCCGCCGTGATCCCGGTTTCAGGCAAGTTTCAAGGAAATGTCATACAGAGTCATGCGTCGAAGTAGCAACAAGGTATCACGGTGGCCGCCCGGCCTCCGCGGTGAATTGCAACCAACCCGTCACCCCGGTGACAAACATCCGTAAGGTCCCCAACTCAATGTCTACTGCTGCTATTGCCGAGCGTACTATCGAAGATTCGCCCATGGAGAGCTTTGCCGCCCTGTTCGAGGAAAGCCTCCAGCGCCAGGAAATGCGTGCCGGCGAAGTCATCACGGCCGAAGTCGTCCGCATCGACCAGAACTTCGTGGTCGTCAACGCGGGCCTCAAGTCCGAAAGCATGATCCCCGCCGAAGAATTCCACAACGAACGTGGCGAACTCGAAGCCAAGCCGGGCGATTTCGTCCTGGTGGCGATCGAGATGCTCGAAGACGGTTACGGCGCAACGCGCCTCTCGCGTGAAAAAGCCAAGCGCATCGCCGCCTGGAACGACCTCGACAAGGCCCTGACCGACAGCGCCCTGGTCACGGGCCTGATCACCGGCAAGGTCAAGGGCGGCCTGACCGTCATGGTCAATGGCATTCGCGCCTTCCTCCCGGGTTCGCTGGTCGATACCCGTCCGGTCAAGGACACGACGCCGTTTGAAGGCAAGGAATACGAATTCAAGGTCATCAAGCTCGACCGCAAGCGTAACAACGTGGTGGTCTCGCGTCGCGCCGTGCTGGAGGCCAGCATGGGCGAGGATCGCCAGAAGCTGCTGGAAAACCTCCAGGAAGGCACCGTCGTCAAGGGTATCGTCAAGAACATCACCGACTACGGCGCGTTTGTCGATCTCGGTGGCATCGACGGCCTGCTGCACATTACTGATCTGGCATGGCGCCGCGTGCGCCATCCGTCGGAAGTGCTCAACGTCGGTGATGAAGTCACCGCCAAGGTGCTCAAGTTCGATCAGGAAAAAAACCGCGTTTCGCTGGGCATGAAGCAACTGGGCGAAGATCCCTGGGTGGGAATCTCGCGTCGCTACCCTTCTGGCACGCGCCTGTTCGGCAAGGTCACCAACCTCACTGACTACGGCTCCTTCGTCGAGATCGAGCAGGGCATCGAAGGCCTGGTGCACGTCTCCGAAATGGACTGGACCAACAAGAACATTCATCCGACCAAGGTTGTTCAACTCGGAGACGAAGTCGAGGTGATGATTCTCGAAATCGACGAAGACCGGCGCCGGATTTCGCTCGGCATGAAGCAGTGCATGGCGAATCCGTGGGACGATTTCGCGATGAACCACAAGAAGGGCGACAAGGTTCGCGGCGCCATCAAGTCGATCACCGACTTCGGCATCTTCATAGGCCTGCCTGGCGGCATCGATGGCCTGGTGCATTTGTCCGATCTGTCATGGACCGCCACCGGCGAAGAGGCCAAGCAGAACTTCAAGAAGGGCGATGAAGTCGAGGCCGTGGTGCTTTCCATCGATGTCGACAAGGAGCGCATTTCACTCGGCGTCAAGCAACTCGACGGCGATCCTTTCACCAGCTTCGTCGCCACTCACGACAAGAACAGCCTGGTTTCCGGCAAGGTCACCAGCGTTGATCAGCGGGGAGCGGCGGTTGATCTGGGTTCCGAAGTGGAAGGTTACCTGCGCGTCTCCGAGTTTTCGCGCGAGCGAATCGAAGATCTGACCCAGCATCTGAAGCCGGGTGACGTGATCGAGACCATGATTGTCAACGTCGATCGCAAGACGCGTTCGATCAACCTCTCGATCAAGGCCAAGGATCATGTCGAGCAGAGCCAGGCGATGCAGAAGCTGGCTTCCGAAAGCGCGGCCAGCAGCGGCACGACCAACCTGGGCGCGCTGCTCAAGGCCAAGCTCAACCAGCAGTGACACGTCTCTACCCATGACCAAATCGGAGCTCATCGACCGGCTGGCGGAGCGTTTCCCCCAGCTCGTGGCGAAGGATGCCGACTATGCCGTCAAGATGATTCTGGATGCCCTCACCGCGGCACTGGTCCGCAGTGATCGCATCGAGATTCGCGGCTTCGGCAGTTTTGCGCTGAACTACCGGCCACCGCGTGTCGGTCGCAATCCGAAGTCGGGAGACAAGGTCCAGGTGCCGGAAAAGTATGTGCCGCATTTCAAGGCCGGCAAGGAACTGCGGGAACGGGTCGATTACCGGCCATGAGTCGCGCTGTTGCAGCTTGCAGCACGGCGGCACCCGTTTCGGGCGCCGCCATTTAATTGCGCGGCCGCTGTGCTTAACACCGACAAAGCTGGTGCTGGCCGGCACTGAAATTCCGCTTCGCTCCATTTTTCGCCGCCACCAACCTGCATGAATACTCTGCTGCGCATTTCTGTCTGGCTGTTGCGCATCGCGGTCTTCGTCGGGCTGTTCGGGCTGGCGATCAAGAACAGCGGTCCGATGGAATTGCGCTTCTTTCTGGACCGTACCTGGACGGCGCCGGTCTCGGTAGTGGTCCTCGCGGTGTTTGTGATTGGCGTCGCGGTCGGCCTGACGGCGACCCTGTCCCCGCGCCGCCGGCGCTATACGAATCGCGAGCCGCTGTAGCGCAATGGAAATCGAACTTTGGTGGCTGCTGGTCCTGCCGGCGTTTTTCGGCCTTGGCTGGGTCGCCGCCCGTATCGATATCAGGCATCTGCTGAAGGAGTCGCGGGCCTTGCCGCGTTCCTATTTCAAGGGCCTGAATTTTCTTCTCAACGAACAGCCCGATCAGGCCATTGAAGCCTTTATCGAGGCGGCGCGCGTCGATCCGGAAACCCTGGAACTGCATTTTGCGCTGGGCAATCTGTTTCGCCGCCGCGGCGAGACCGACCGGGCTATCCGCGTGCATCAGAACCTCATCGAGCGTGATGGCTTGTCGTCCGTCCAGCGTTTGCACGCTCTGTCTGAACTCGGTCAGGATTACCTCAAGGCCGGCTTGCTCGATCGCGCCGAGGATATATTCGTCAAGCTGCGCGGTACCGATCGCGACGAGGAGGCGCTTCAGAGCCTGCTGGAAATCTACCAGCAGGAAAAGGATTGGGGCAAGGCCATAGCCATTGCCGAAGCCATGCCGAACCATTCCGATCACCTCTGGCAGAAGGCGATCGCCGAGTTTCGTTGCGAACTGGCGGCCAATGAAATGCTTCACGACCGCCACGACGAAGCCAGTCGCCTGCTGAACGAAGCACTGGCCGCCAATCGGAAGTGTGTCCGCGCGACCTTGCTGCAAGGCGATCTGGCGGTCAAGGTCGGCGCCAGCGAGGAGGCGATTGCTCACTGGAAGCGTATCGAGCAGCAAGACCCCGTGTATCTCGCGCTGGCGGCGGAAAAGCTGATGGTGGCGCATATCCAGTTGGCAAAGATGGAGCAGGGCATCCAGTTGTTGCGCGGCTGGCTGGAGCGTCATCCATCGCTTGACCTGCTCGACGCGGTGTTTCGCGCCGAACTCGAGAACGATGGCGCGGAAGCGGCCTACGCTCTGGTGCGCGACGAGTTGCGCCGCAACCCGACCTTGCTCGGGCTCGACAAGTTGCTCGAAGCGCAGATTCTGGTGGTTCCTCCCGAACGCCGCCCCGATCTGGAACTGATCAAGAACCTGATTCACAATCACACTCGTCGTGTCGCTCGCTATCGCTGCGACGCCTGCGGTTTCAAGGCGCGGCAGTTCTACTGGCGTTGCCCCGGCTGCGGTGGCTGGGAAACCTATCCGCCCAAGCGCACCGAGGAATTCGACATTGCGCCATAACTTTCATTGTTACTCGCCACCCTTAGTGATGAAACACGCGAAAACGAAGTTTCAGCGGAGGCTAACGTTGGCATCATCGGCGTTAAGCGCAGCGGCCGTAGCGAAAGGCGGCATAAAGGCCCACCCCTCCCATCCGCTCGCCGGCTCACGGCAGGCATTGCACAGCCAGCCGGCTGCGGCAGCATGATTCCCGATACCTCAGCCACCAGCATCCTGGTGGTCGGCGACGTGATGCTTGACCGCTACTGGTTCGGCGAGGTCTCACGGATTTCGCCGGAAGCGCCGGTGCCCGTGGTAAAGGTCGAGCGGACCGAGGAACGTCCGGGCGGCGCTGCCAATGTTGCACGCAACTGCGCGGCGCTCGGCGCGCGGGTGACGCTGCTTTCGGTGGTTGGCGCCGATGAGGCAGGGCATGCCCTGGCGCGCCTGCTGAACGATTCCGGCATTCAGTGCAGCCTGCATGAGGATGCAAAGCTCAGCACCACCGTCAAGCTGCGCGTGATCGGCCGACAACAGCAACTGCTGCGCATCGATTTCGAGCATGCGCCGGACCATGAAGTGCTGCAAGCCAAGCTGGCGGATTTTGAAGCACGCCTGGCCGCCTGCGATGTCGTGATCCTCTCCGATTACGGCAAGGGTGGCCTCGCCCACATCACGGAAATGATTGTGCTGGCCCGCGCGGTCGGCAAGCCGGTACTTGTCGATCCCAAGGGTGAAGACTACGTCCGTTACTCCGGAGCGACGTTGCTCACGCCGAACCGTTCCGAGCTGCGCGAAGTGGTCGGCGGCTGGAAGGACGAAGACGAACTCGCGCGCAAGGCCAACCGTCTGCGCGACGAATTGCGCCTGGGGGCATTGCTGGTGACCCGCAGCGAGGAAGGCATGACGCTGTTCTCGGACGGAGGCGTGGCGCACGAGCCGGCAGTGGCGCGCGAGGTTTATGATGTCAGTGGTGCAGGTGACACGGTCATTGCAACGCTGGCGGTGATGCTGGGCAGCGGCTTGTCCTTGCCGCAGGCCATGCGTCAGGCCAATCTCGCGGCAGGCATTGTGGTCGGAAAGCTGGGTACGGCAACGTGCAGTCTTGAGGAACTGAAGACTGCACGTGCATAGCGTAGCCACCCCCCAGCCCCTGCGCCACGGCTGGCTTTGCATGGCCAGCCCGCTACGGCAGCGCGGAGCGGTGCTCCGCGACACCTTGCCTTCGCCCCGCGAAAGGGTGAGGGGTGCTCGCGGGCCTGGCCCGCTCGAAGCGAAACTGTAGTGGAGGAGACATGTACTACGTAGTCACCGGCGCCTGCGGGTTCATCGGCGCAAACCTGGTCAAGGCGCTCAACGAGCGTGGCGTTTCCAACATCATCGCGGTTGACAACCTGACGCGTGCGGACAAGTTTCTCAACCTCACCGATTGCGAGATTGCGGACTACCTGGATAAAGGCGAGTTTCTCGAACTGGTGGAGAACGGCCAGCTCGAGGGCGGCGTCTAGGCGATTCCTGCACCAGGGCGCCTGCTCCGACACCATGGAAACCGACGGCCGCTACATGATGGCCAACAATTACCGTTTCTCGCTGGCGCTGCTGGATTTCTGCGCCGAGCAGGAGATTCCGCTGCTGTATGCCTCGTCGGCTTCGGTCTATGGCGGCGGAGGCGTGTTCCGCGAAGACCGCCAGTTCGAAGCTCCACTCAACATTTACGGCTACTCGAAGTTCCTGTTCGACCAGGTGGTGCGCCGTCGCATCGGGCCGGATGCGACAAGCGCCGACGCCCAGGTGGCGGGCTTCCGCTATTTCAACGTTTACGGTCCGCGCGAGCAGCACAAAGGGCGCATGGCCTCGGTCGCCTTTCATCATTTCAACCAGTACCAGGCTTCCGGCAAGGTCCGGTTGTTCGCGGGCCACGGCGGCTATGACAATGGCGAGCAGCGGCGCGACTTCGTGTATGTCGGGGATGTGGTGAAGGTCAACATGGCTTTTCTCGAAAGCCGAACATCCGGTATCTACAATCTTGGCACCGGGCGCGCCCAGAGCTTCAACGAGCTCGCCGCCGCCACGGTGAATGCCTGCCGCGCGCTGGAGGGCAAGCCAGCCCAATCGGTGGCCGAACTCGTGGGCCAGGGCATCATCGAATACATTCCTTTTCCGGATGCCTTGAAGGGCAAGTACCAGAGCTTTACCGAGGCCGATCTTTCGCAATTGCGCGGCGTCGGCTACCGGAGTGCGTTCGCCAGCGTGGAAGAAGGCGTGACCGAGTACGTGAAATGGCTTGCGCAATGAAGGCGGAATCAGGAAGCCGAGGCGCTTGAGGAACTGGAAGACACTCGAAGACTTCGTCGGCAACACGCCACTGGTGCGGTTCCAACGCATTCCAGGGGCCGAAAACGCCCGGCGCAACAACGTCATCCTCGGCAAGCTGGAAGGCAACAATCCGGCCGGTTCCGTCAAGGACAGGCCAGCCTTGTCGATGATCGCCCACGCCGAGGCGCGCGGTCGCATCAAACCGGGTGACACGCTGATCGAAGCCACCTCGGGCAACACCGGGATCGCGCTGGCGATGGCCGCAGCAATCCGCGGCTACCGGATGATCCTGATCATGCCGGAGAACCAGAGTGTCGAACGCTGCCAGACCATGCGCGCCTTTGGCGCAGAGCTGGTGTTGATCCCGAAGGCGGGTGGAATGGAAGCCGCGCGGGATCTGGCGGAACAAATGGTCGTCAATGGCAAAGGCATAGTTCTGGACCAGTTCGCCAATCCGGACAATCCCTTGGCGCACTATGAGCGAACCGGACCGGAGATCTGGCGCGACACCGGCGGCCGCATCACGCACTTTGTTTCCAGCATGGGCACCACCGGGACGATCATGGGTTGCTCGCGCTATTTCAAGGAACAGGATCCTGCGATTCGCATCATCGGTTGCCAGCCCGAGGAAGGATCGCAGATTCCCGGCATCCGCAAGTGGCCGGAAGCCTATCTGCCGAGAATCTACGAGGGTTCGCGGGTGGACCAGGTCGAAAACGTGAGCCAGGGACAGGCCGAGGAAATGGCCCGGCGGCTGGCGCGAGAGGAGGGTATTTTCGCCGGGATTTCGTCGGGCGGCTCGCTGGTAGTGGCCCTGCGCATCGCTGGCCAGGTGGAGAACGCGGTGATCGTCAGCATCGTCTGCGACCGCGGTGATCGCTATCTTTCCACCGGGGTATTCCCCGCTTGACACAGACCGGTTGCAGCCTCTCAGTCCGGCAGGGCGATCTTGTTGTCGGTGCTGAACTGATAGTCGCGGAAAATGTGTTCCGCCGATAACAGCCGATAGCTGCCATCCTCATTCTGGCGCGTCGTGTCCTTAAGCCGGTAGGCGTACTGGCCGCAGGTCCAGCAGTCGAAGTTGCGCATGTGGGTGCACAGGCAGGTCTTGTCCATTACCCTGAGTTTCTTCGCATCCGGATGCAGCGCGACTTCGCGGTTATAGGCCTCGATGTACTGGCAACTGCCTGAAGAATCCAGCAGGTAGCCAAAGGCCTCGCAGTTCGGGCGGATTCCGGCGCCGATCGCCGGGCTGCTCTTCAGCATGCGCATCGGGTAGCCGGTCGGCGATATGGTGTTCACTTCGATGTCATTCTCGCTGGTCTTGAAGTATTCCTGCTGGACATCTTCCGGCAGGCCACATTCACTGGACACCGTGAACCGCGTGGCCACCTGCACCGCGGCGGCGCCCATATCCATGAAGGCGACGGCATCCGAGCCGGTAAATATGCCGCCGGCGGGAATCAGCGGAATGGCAAGTTGCTCGGCTTTGATCCAGTCGCGGATCTCACTGAAGATCCTGGTGAGATCGTACTTTGCCCAGTCCATGCCGAAACCCAGGTGGCCACCGGCCAGGGGGCCCTCGATCACGACATAGTCGGGCAGGCGGCCGGTACGTGCGCTCTTCTTCAGGAACAACTGCAGGGCGCGCAGCGAGGAGACGATGATGCCCAGCTTGGCATCGCGAAAACGCGGATGATCCTCGATCAGCGCAAACGAGCCCAGATGCAGCCCGGCCGCCAGTGTTACACCGTCGATGCCATTGTCAAGGGCCGCGTTGATGCGGGCGCGCAGGGTTTCCCTGGGCGCATTCATGGTCAGCTTTTCCATGCAGTTGATGAAAATCAGGCCTTCGCCGCGCTTGGCCTCCATGGTCCGGCCGACATGCAGGGCCGTCGCTTCCACCAGCAATCCGAGATCGAACTGGACCACGGCCTTCTGCGAACTTGCGACATTGAACTTGTATTGCCTGAGCTTGTTCTTGACGTACTTGGTATTGAAGCGGCGGTCTGAAACCGTGGGCACCATCGCGTCGGAAATGTGGCCGATGCCGCCCCGTCGCGCCGCTTCCAGGGCAAGTTCGGCGGTCGAAATGTCGACGCCCATGCCGCCGACCACGATTGGCACCAGTTCCTCGCTGCCCAGCCGCAGACGAAAATCATCAACGCGCTTCATTACAGACATGTCGGTTGTTTTGCAGCCGGCTATTATCGCTTGTCGGCAGGCCGTTCCGGCGATGTTGCAGCGGAAAATTCTCTGCGTTTTCTTGACTCAAGCCAGTATCCGCAACAGGGCTTCTCCATAGCGTTCGGCCTTCGACTGGCCGATTCCCGGTATGTCGAGCAGCTCGGGCAGGCTTGCGGGGCGTCGTGAGGCGAGTTCGCGCAGCGTCTTGTCGTGGAGAATGACGAAGGCGGGCACCCCTTGTTCCCGCGCCAGATCGGCACGCCAGGCACGCAGGGTCTCGAACAACCGAGCATCGACGGGAGCAAGGGAAGTCGTGGCACCGGGTCGCCCTCCCGCCGGCGCCGACCCGCCGACACGGTTTGCCTGCTTGCGTAGCGACAACGTGGCCTCGCCCTTCAGCACCGGTCGCGCCGCGTCGGTCAGACGCAGCCCGCCGAAGGCCTGGGCATCGGTGTGCAGCAGGCCGGCGGCCAGCAGTTGGCGGAACACCGAGCGCCAGCCGGCGTCGTCCAGGTCTGCACCGGCGCCGAAGGTCGGCAGCTTTGCATGACCGAACTGTCGTACCTTTTCGGTGGCCTTGCCGCGCAGTATGTCGATCAGATGACCGGCGCCGAATCGCTGGCCGGTACGCAGGGCTGCCGACATGGCTTTTTGCGCGGCTATCGTGCCGTCCCACAGCTCGGGCGGATCGAGGCAGGTGTCGCAGTTGCCGCAGGCCCTGGCCTCTTCGCCGAAGTACCTGAGCAGCAGCGCGCGCCGGCAGCCGGCGGTTTCGCACCAGGCCAGCAGCGCGTCCAGCTTGTTGCGCTCGACGCGCTTTTGCTCGTCACCCGCCGTCGATTCGTCAATCCGCAGCCGATGAATTACCACGTCGTTGAGGCCGTAGGTCATCCAGGCTTCGGCGGGTTCGCCATCGCGACCGGCGCGGCCGGTTTCCTGGTAGTAGGCTTCGAGGCTCTTGGGCAGGTCCAGATGCGCGACGAAGCGCACATCGGGCTTGTCGATGCCCATGCCGAAGGCGATCGTGGCCACCATCACGATGCCGTCTTCACGCAGGAAGCGCTGCTGATGGCGCTGGCGCGTGGCCGCGTCAAGCCCGGCGTGGTAGGCGAGGGCGGTGATGCCTTGATCGTTGAGCCAGGCCGCGGTTTCGTCGACCTTTTTGCGCGACAGGCAGTACACAATGCCGGCTGCCCCACTATGGCCGCCAAGGAAATCGAGCAGTTGGCTGCGTGGACTTAGGTTCCGCTCTCCGCGCTCGACCACCGTGTAGCGGATGTTGGGGCGGTCAAAGCTGGAAACGAACACGCGCGCCGCTTCGAGCCCCAGCCGGACGATGATTTCCTGTCGCGTCAGATGGTCGGCCGTGGCAGTCAGGGCAATCCGCGGCACGCCGGGGTAACGTTGGTGCAAGGCCGAGAGCTGGATGTACTCCGGACGGAAATCGTGACCCCATTGCGAAACGCAATGCGCTTCATCGATGGCAAACAGGGCAAGGCGATTGTCGCCGACCAGATGATCCATCACGCCAAGAAAGCGCTCCGTCAGCAAGCGTTCCGGTGCGACGTAGATCAGGTCGAGCTCGTTCATGCGCAGGCGCCGCTCGACCGCGGATGCCGTCGCTTGATCTTGCGAGGAATTGAGGAAGGCGGCGCGCACGCCAGCCTGCAACAGGGCATCCACCTGATCCTGCATCAGCGCTATCAGGGGTGAGACCACAACGCCGACACCCTGCCGCAGCATCGAAGGGATCTGGTAGCAAAGCGATTTGCCGCCGCCGGTGGGCATCAGCACCAGCGCGTCGCCGCCGCCGATGATGTGGTCGATGATCTCCTCCTGCGGCCCGAGGAACGAGGGGTAGCCGAAGACCCGGCGCAGGGTATCGAGAGCGGCGGTCACGCCGACCGGCCGCTACTTCGTCTTGCTGAAATCCGGCCGGCGCTTTGCCTGGAACGCTGCAATGCCTTCCTGGGCGCCCGCGGTGCAGGCCGAACGGCCGAAGGCCTTGTAGCCGACTTCTAGCGCGGTGGCGAAAGTCGGTGCGGCGGCGGCTTCGAGAATGGCCTTCTCGATGAGGTCGATGCACTCACGACTGAGTATCTGGCCGCTGGCGGCCTTGGCTTCGATCGGAGCGATGCTTACCGACACCGGAGCATCAGCGATCGGCTTGATCTGCCCCGACAACTCACGGACGCGTTCGACGGCCTTGCCCATCAGCGACGCATAGTCCCTGGCCAGCGCATCGACCACGCCCAGTTCGTGGGCGCGCGATGCCTTCAGGCGCTCCGCCTTGCGCAGCATCGCGTTGAAGGTGTCCGCGGCGTGCGGCCAGCGACGATAGGGCACCACCATGGCGCCGATGCCGGGCACGATGCCCAGAGTCACTTCGGGCATCTGGATCCAGGCACTTTTCAGGGCGACGATGCCGTGGCAGCGCATCGCCAGCTCGAAGCCGCCGCCCAGCGCCATGCCATGGATCGCGGCCACCACCGGCTTGGCGCAACGGTCCAGATGCACCAGCAGCCGCGCGCAGTCGCGCGCATACACCTCGGCAGCCCATTCATCGCCCAGCATCTCGACGAAGCGGCCGATGTCGGCCCCGGCGCAGAAGGCGCGCGTGCCGTAGCCGACGAGGACGAAGCCGGTCACTTGCGGATCCTTTTCGAAGCGCTGGATGACCGAGAGGATTTCATTGGTCATTTCGTCATGCAGCGCATTCAGGGCTTCCGGCCGGCGCAGCGTGATGACCTTTACCCCGTCGATGTCATCGACGAGGATGTGGCGCAGGAAATTCTGGTAGCTGGGAAAGACACGCTGGGGCATGGGCATGCCGGGGCGCTCGGTGTGCAGGCGTTTCAGCGCCCGACCGCAGGTCTTCGAGCCAAGCTGGTGCATCAGTTCAAATGGGCCCTGGCGGAAACCAAGCGCGAGCCGGCAGCCAAGGTCGAGGTCCGCGGCATCGCCGATGCGCCGGTCAACGATGTCGGCGCTCTGCGACAGCAGGATGCCAAGCAGTCGCTCGCGCACGGCCTTGGCGGTGCCGGCGGCGACCTCGACCGGCTTGCCGGGCGGCACCGTGAGCCAGGTGTCTACCGAACGGAAGACCGGTACCGGAAGATAGTGGCCGCCTTCCTGTTGCGCCTGCAGCGCGTTGCTTTCGGTGATGATCGAATTGCCGCGCGTCAGGTTCAGCACAAAGAACGGCCCGGCATGCACGAACTCGACGGCGACGCTGTCAATTTCGGCGGCGGTGGCCTGGTTGAGCAGCAGCGCCGCCTCGTTGCACCAGTTGTCGAAGACGCGGTCGAGCATGAAGCAGACCACGTCGCCGGTCACCAGCGGCAGCTTGCCGGTCATGCAGAACAGCCAGCGCAGGTATTCCACCACGGCCGGATCGGTCTTGCTCCAGCGAATCACTTCGACCACCGGATTGCGCCAGGCCGGCGCGAAGAAATGCGTCACCGTGGCCCGCTGCTTGTACTTCAAAGCCGAGAAAATCTGCGACGCCGGCAGCGAACTGGTATTGGACGTGATCAAGGCATCCGGCCCGACGACCGCCTCTATCTGGGCGAAGATTTTCCGCTTGAGGGTCAGGTTTTCCGTGGCGGCCTCGATCACCCAGTCGCAGCCGGCGATATCGGCATAGTCCAGCGTAGCGACCAGATTCGCCGCCACCGCCTGGGCGGCGGCCTTGGTCAGCTTGCCCTTGGCCACTGCCTTCTTCGAGTAGTCCTGGAAGCGCTGCAAGGCGCTGTCCAGCGCCTTTTGCGACACATCGACGAGATACAGTTTGAGATCCGGCAGCGCGCTTTTCAGGTAATAGCCGATGTCCGGGCCGATGGTGCCGGCACCAATCACCGCGACGGCGCGAGGCAATGCGCGGGCTGGAGTGGCAAGGAGTGGATTGGCGAAAGGTGCGGTCATGGCGGGATCCTGTGGTGGTAGGCGGTATGCGGTCGAATTGTCCAACATTCCCGGCGATCGCACAATTGCCGGCATGCTTCAGTGGAGTTTGAGCGGCTCGCGGCACCAAGAGCCGGATTGACGGCGCTTGCGCTGCCCGTGGATCCTGGCGCAGGCGCCACATCCTGCAGCATCTGGTGCATGCCGCGCTGGCCAGGGTTTATGGCCGCGAAGGCGACATCGACAACCTGATCCGCATCCGCGACGCGCAATGCCCGATGGGCCGCAGGGGGCGACGCCTGGGATACCGCTTACGCCACGCTGTTCCTCGCCTCCGACGAGGCCAAGTACATCACCGCCACCGAACTCGTGATCGGTGGCGGGTTGCCGGCGCGCTCGCCTAGCAGCCTGCCGTGCCGCCGGGTACCGGTGTGTCTGGCAACTCCCGCAGGCGGGTCTTCAGCACCTTGCCGGTGTTGTTCTTGGGAAGCGCATCGACCATCACATAGCGCTTGGGCCGCTTGAAGCGGGCGATGTTCTCCAGGCACAGGGCGTCGAGTTCGGCGCTGTCGGGCGCGTTCCCGCGCGGGACGATGAAGGCGATGACGATCTCGCCCCACTCGGGATCGGCCTGACCGACCACCGAGACCTCGCTCACGGCCGGATGGCGCAGTAGCACCTCCTCCACCTCGCGCGGGTAGATGTTCGAGCCGCCGGAGATGACGACGTCCTTGCTGCGGTCCTTCAGCGTCAGGAAGCCGTCCTCGTCGAGGCTGCCGACATCGCCCGTGTGCAGCCAGCCGTTGCGCAGGGTTTCGGCGCTGGCGCCGGGATTGTTCCAGTAGCCCGTCATGACCACGTCACCGCGGACCAGGATTTCGCCGATCTCGCCGGCGGCCAGGGGTCGGTCGTCGGCGTCGGCAACCCTGACCTCGACGCCGCTGAAGCCATGGCCGACCGAGGCCAGGCGCTGCTCGTAACGCGGGTGCGCGACATCGGCATGCTGGGTCTTGTCGAGGCAGGTGATGGTCATCGGCGATTCGCCCTGGCCGTAGATCTGCGCCAGCTTGAAGCCGAAGCGCCGCAGCGCCGCCTTGCAATCGGCGACGTACATCGGGCCGCCGCCGTAGACGATGGTCTTCAGCCCGGAGGTGTCGGTGTCAGCCGAATGGTCGACCAGTCGCTTGACCATGGTCGGCGCGGCGAACATCGTCACGCCGCGGTGCGCCAGCAGCAAGGCATAGATCTCGGCCGGATCGAAGCCACCCGATTCGGTGACGACGTTGAGGCCGCCCCGAGCAACGTGGGGCAACATGTAGAAGCCCGAGCCGTGCGACATCGGCGCGGCGTGGATGATGGCGTCGCCGGGCGCGATCGTGTCGACGTCCGACAGGTAGTTGAGGATCGCCGCCATGAGGTTGCGTTGCGTCAGGGTGACGCCCTTGGGCCGGCCGGTGGTGCCGCTGGTATAGAACAGCCAGGCCGCGTCGTCCGCCGCGCAGGGTGCGACCGGCGTCGGCGCGGCACCGAAAAGTCGCGCGTAGGCGGGGCCGTCGACGTCAATCACATCGTCCAGACCCGGAACGGCAAGCGTGGCCAGCGCCGGGTAGAGATCGGCGGTGGCGAAGCACAGGCGCGCGCCGCTGTCGGCGAGGATGAATTCCAGTTCCTTCGGGTGCAGCTTGGCGTTGATCGGCACCGCCGCCAGGCCCGCGTGCCAGCAGGCGAACATCAGTTCGACATACCGCGGGCAGTTCTTCATCACCAGGCCGACGCGGTCATTGGGTTTCAGCCGCGCCGCCAGGCCGGCGGCAAGGCGGCTGACGCGCTCGCCCAGTTCGGCATAGCTCGCCAGAAGGCGCGTGCCGCAGGCCAGTGCGGGCCGTTGCGGATGGATCTGCGCGGCGCGGACGAGCAGTTGGGCAATGTTTACGCTCATGCTTCCGATTGTCGCGATTGGCTGTGGGGACGTGGCGCGCTGGGCGTCACCAGCACCTTCCAGAACACCGACAAATACAGTGCAAAGCAAATCGCCCACAGGCCGGCGGAAAGCGCTACCGCCGCAATGCCCAGGCCATGGACGGTCGCCGCCAGCCGCAGTACTGCGGTGAGGAACATCAGAACATACGCTGCGAGGATCGCACGCGGCACCACCAGCGGACGGCCGGTGTGGCGCAGGCTGACGCGGGTCATCAGCCCCAGCATCATCAGGCCCAGGCTGCCCACCGTGAAGGCGTGAAGCCATGCGGCTTCGAGGACGATGCCGGTCAGTTCGGCGGCAGCCTTCAGCGAAAACGCCAGCACCAGCCAGACAAAGCCCAGATGCATCACCAGCAGCAGCGGCACGTCGGCGACCCGCCAGCCCTGCCAGCGGGTGGTGCGCCAGCCATGCAGCAGCGCGCAGGCCAGCGCGCTGCTACCGGTCCATGCCGCCGGGGCGGCGCCGAGATCGAGTACGGCGAGCAGCAGCACCGCGCCGACGGCGACGACTTCCAGGGGCATGTTGAATGGCGTCTGTTCGCCGCGTCCACTTTCGCGCAGGGCGTTGCCGGTGAAAATCGGCGTCAGCACGCCGCCCTTCAGCACGTACAGCACGATCAGTGCATAAATGGCCAGGCGCAGCGCCAGCCAGGCCTCGACGTGGTCTGCCTTGAACACGCCATGGTGGTAGATCAAGTTGGCAGCGAACAGCGCGAGCAGGATCGGCAGCAGCAGCAGGTAGAGCCGGTTGCGCGCCCGCAGCAGTTGGGGTGCGAGCATGATGAATACCGCGGGGAACAGCAGGCAGTCGATGATCGCCGGCAGCAGCGACGGTAGCAACGGGGCAATCCAGAAAGCGCTGCGTCCCGCCAGCCACAGCGCTACCAGCAGGATCAGGCGGCGCCCGCGGGTTTCTTCGATGCCAGCACGCAGAGAAGCCGAAAATGAACTCGTGACCATGCAGCAGCCTTAGCGGCACATTGCCCGCGGGCAGGCTCCACAGCCCGAGGAACGCACCCAGCCACGCCACTGTCAGCAGCGGTGCATACAGCGCACCAAGGAGATAGAAGGGCCGAAAGGCGCTGACCCACAGCGGCGATGAGGTCAAGGTTTGCCAGGCACAAGGGAAGGGACAGACTGAATTATGCGGCATGCCGCCGGCTTTGCAGGGACGCTCCGTGGGTTGCAACGCGGGATGCGGATTTCGGCGACGCCCGTTTCCGACCACCGTCTTGATTCTTGCGACCCGTCATCAGCGTGGAACAGACTATTGGGAGCAGGACCAAGATGACTGGCGGCGCGGTCAGACGATTCCGGGCGGTGAGTATGGGTAAGCTCCATCGACTTGATGCGACACGGGTCGGCTCCTGCCGAGTGCGGACGTGAGGACGGCCAGGCGCAATGCCTGCTTCAGGGCTAAAGCTCACACTCCGGTTTCGTTGGTCACTGCCGGGTGAGTGCCCTATGCGGTCACAGACAGGTCTGTTTTGGTCAATCAGAAGCAGTCACTCAGGCCCGCCTATGCCGCCAGAAGGCTTTCGTAAGGGATGTGCAATCCATCGTGCAGGCGTTTCACCATCTGTAGGCTTAGCCGACGCTTGCGGTTCAACACTTCAGAGACCCGGCCACTCGAACCAATATAGCGCTCAAGATCCTTTGGGGTGAGCCCCTGCTGTTCCATCCTGAACTTGATGGCCTCGACCGGATCTGCGGGACTCGTTGGGAAATGCTTGCGTTCATAGGCCTCGATCAGCATTACAAGAATTTCCATCTCGTCCGCCTCGGGTGTTCCCTCCTCAGCCTGGAACACTCGCTCCAGACGTTTGAACGCAGCACTCAAATCGTCGTCGCTGCGGATTGGCTTAATATTCATTCACGGTCTCCACATTGAATTGGTCATACCGCGCATGGGTTCCAACAAACTCGACCCAGGCGATCCCCGCTCGATATTGCATTTCCACGACCAATTGATACTTGTTCCCTGCAATGTTGAACACTACCCGGTTGCCGGCGCAGATACTTGCGCTGCAGTATTGATCTTTTATGTTCTGCGGGCTTTTCCAGTCAGCCTTGATCGTCTCGTCGTACCAGCTTTGCAAAGCACCTTGCGAATCGGCATGCCCGGGCTGACTCCAAAACTTGACCAGCGAACTCTTGGCTACCACCCGCATCAAAAGCCTCCCATTACGGGAGAATTGTAAGCCTATCGGGCCACACTTCACGCACAAACTCCACGAAATCGAATCACCCCATAACAGCCACAAGCCTACGACGACTGACGGCCGGCTGCCGTCAGCCAGGAAGTCCGCGCCACCGGCCGCTTTCGATGGACAACGGCCAGTGAGGCAAAGGACCGCCACCGGCAGCCGTCAATCGATACCACAAACTCAAGACCGCCGGTACGCACTCTCGCCGTTTAGCACTCTGATTCCACTGGTGTTTCAACGGGACCTGCACCATGGCGTCGGAGTCCTATAAAATGTATCCATCGGCTAGGTTGGGGACGACCAGCCGGCCCGAATTCCGAAAGAACTTCATCGTACCAATCAACCCCCATGGCTGGCCGTGGCGCTGTGGGCGAACGCAAATCGCAACCGCATGACCCTGATCCCATAAAGGAATTAAGAACCATGAAACATGCCAAATTGAGTGACGATTTCATCCGGATCGCCGAGGCTCGCCACCATGATCCCTTTTCGGTGCTGGGCAGACACCCCAGCGGCGCCGGTGTGGTGGTGCGCGCCTATATTCCCCACGCGATGGAGGTTTCGATCGCGGAAGGCAATCTGGCGCTGGAGCGAGTTCCGGATTCCGACTTTTTCGAGTGGCGGGGTCCCGCAAAGAGCCTTCCGGAACACTATCGCCTGATCTGGCGCGACACATGGCATCACGAGCATATTGCCCACGATCCCTATTCCTACCTGCCGCAGATCGCGGATTTCGATCTGCACTTGTTCGGCGAAGGCAAGCATCGCCACGCCCACAATTTTCTGGGCGCGAACGAGCACGAGGTCGACGGCGTGGCCGGTGTGCTGTTCGCGGTCTGGGCCCCCAATGCCGAGCGCGTCAGCGTCGTGGGCGAGTTCAATCACTGGGACGGTCGCCGCCACCCGCTGCGCGTGCGTCCGGGAAGCGGGGTATGGGAACTGTTCATTCCGGACATCGGCCACGATATCCTGTACCGATTCGAGATCAGGAACCGCAACAGCGGAGAGGTGCTGCTGAAATCCGATCCCTACGGCCGCCGCTTCGAAATGCGGCCGGGAAACGCGTCCATCGTCAGTCCCCGTTCGACCTACGCGTGGAGCGACGCGGCCTGGATGGAGCGACGCGCCAGCGCCGACTGGCGGCATGCGCCGATGTCCGCGTACGAGGTCCATCTCGGTTCCTGGCAGCGCGGGTGGGAAGGGGAATTCCTCAACTACCGCGAATTGGCGCGACAACTGGTCGACTATGTGGTTCGGATGGGCTTCACGCATATCGAACTGCTGCCCATCACCGAGCATCCCTTCGATCAATCATGGGGTTACCAGGTCACCGGCTATTTCGCGCCCACCAGCCGGTTCGGCGCGCCGGACGATTTCCGCTTCTTTGTCGACCTTTGCCACCAGCACGACATCGGCGTGATCCTCGACTGGGTTCCCGCGCATTTCCCCAAGGATGAGCATGGCCTCGCCCGCTTCGACGGCACCGCGCTCTACGAGCATGAAGACCCGCGCAAGGGCGAGCATCTCGACTGGTCGACGCTGATCTTCAATTTCGGCCGCAACGAGGTGAAGAACTTCCTGATTTCCAGCGCGGTCTATTGGCTGGAGGAGTTCCATATCGACGGTCTGCGGGTGGATGCGGTCGCGTCGATGCTGTATCTCGATTATTCGCGCACCGAATGGATTCCCAATCAATACGGTGGCAGGGAAAACATCGAAGCCCCCGCATGCCCGGCGACGAATGGCAGCGTTTCGCCAATCTCCGTCTGCTCTACACCTACATGTTTACCCATCCGGGGAAGAAGCTCCTCTTCATGGGCACTGAATTCGGTCAGGGTCTGGAATGGAACAGCGCCGGTGTCCTCGATTGGTACACCTTGCAGTTTCCCCTGCACCTCGGGATGCAAACCCTGGTGAAGGATCTGAATCACCTGTATCGCGGCTCGGCCGCCCTGCATGGGAACGAGTTCGAGTGGCAGGGCTTCGAATGGATCGATTGCCACGATTCCCAGCAGTCGATCGTCAGCTTTGTTCGCAAGACCGATCACGAATTCCTGGTGGTGATCATCAACTTCACCCCCGTCCCGCGCATGCATTACCGCATTGGCGTGCCGCATCCGGGAAGTTACCGGGAGGCGCTCAACTCGGATTCGCACTTCTACGGCGGAGGCGATGTGGGCAATGGCGACAGGCCGCTCGTCACCGAGGACGTGCCGTGGATGGGCCGCCCGTATTCCCTCTCCGTCACGGTGCCGCCGCTTGCCGGGTTGGTCCTGGCGCTGCGCGCCTGATGCCGTAAGGCTTGAGGCGTAACGTACGCTCGTGCGCAGCGCGCGCGGCTTGCCGCGGCGCCCCGCACGGGTCACGACTTCACGCTGCACATGACATGGCAATTGATCAGCGGTTTCCACCGCTGGGCGGAATCCCCGTGGATCCGGTCTTAAAGATGGCCGTTTAGGCCGTGCTAATCGCGATGGCGTGGTACCGAGCGGTACCGCGACTCGCCGAATTCCCTGACCAAATATGATCTTCTCGCTTTTGACTTTTGCCTCGGCCTTCCTGATCGAGGGGCTCGGCACCTGGATTTCAATCATCGGTCTGTCGAGCCTCTTCAGCGCCGATCCCATCATCATTGCCTTGGCGGCGGCGCTGGACTTGGGCAAGGTCGTCACCGTTTCCTTCCTATACAAGCGCTGGAGCACGGCACCCGGACTGCTGAGGATCTACATGATTCTGGCGGTCGCGGTGTTGATGCTCATCACCTCCGTCGGCGCGTTCGGCTATCTCTCCGCCGCCTTCCAGGGAGCCATCAAGGATACGAAGCAGCAGCAAATCCTGGTGGCCGCAACCGTGGACGAGAAAGCAAGACTGGAAGCACGAAAGAAGGAGATCGATGCCCAGATCGCGGGTCTTCCCTCGAACAACGTGCGCGGGCGGCAACGGCTCATCAGTGCGTTCAAGGGCGAAGCCGATCGCATCAACCTGCGCCTGCGGCAATTGGACGCCGAATTGCCAAAAATGCAGATGCAGCAGGTCACGATCAACACCCATGCCGGACCCATAATCTATGTTTCGCAGGCGTTCGACGTCTCGGTGGAGCAGGCGGTCAAGTACGTGATCCTGGTCATCATCTTTGTGTTTGACCCGCTCGCGATCGCACTTCTCGTCGCCGGCAACTTCCTGTGGGAGACGCGTGCGCAAAGACCGCGGGCGCCGCTGGACGCTGCGGTGCGCACCGACAAGGAGGTCAAGCAGCGGCAAGAACCCCCGGATGAGCTTGCGAGTGCAGCGTCAGAAGCCGTGCCCAGCGAATCGGCAAAGGCAGTGGATGTGCCGATACCCAGGGATGAGGCACCCCAAAGCCGTACTCCGATTCATGCTGAAGTGCGACCACCAGCAGGGCTTCACCTGGCGACATCAGCGGACCTTGACGAACAGCCCACGGTTCAACCGCCCAATGCGGTTCGCGCCGCTGGCGCCGACCCGGAAGCGGCGGAAATCCCGGTAAACAGCACAGGCACGGCGAATCAGCAAGCACCCGTCATCGTGAATCCGGAGCAAGCGATTCGTGATACCGCGTACTACCTCGCCGAGCAGCGCAAGTTCAAGGACGGCGTACCGGCCGACGACTGGGTTCGGGCAGAGCAAGAGATCAAGAAAATCCTGAATACCAGTTGAAGAAGGTCCACAGACAAAGAGCTTCGCCCGCGAAGAGCGTTCACCGCAGAGTCCTTTGCAGAACTCCTTCGAGTGCCAGCAAGTCCTGTTTGCGCGCGAGGCCGCTGCCAGGTGCGGTGGCGCGCCCGCGCAGGATGCGGGGCTGTCGCGCAAGCCCAGGCGTTGCTGGACCACGATGTCGCCGGCCGCAAACGCGTCGGGGCGCAGCGCCTCCGCGCCAACTGTTGTTGGATCCTTCTCAATCCTTTACCAGCGCGAACCTGCCGTCCTTGATGGTCATCAGCACGGTGCCGCGATGGTCGTAGCCCGAGTGATCCTGCGGCGTCATGTTGACCACGCCTTGTGACATGACCATTTCCCTGGTGCCTTCCAGTGCGTCACGCAAAGCGGCACGGAACTCCGTCGTGCCGGGTTGGCCCTTCTTCGCGGCTTCTGGAATGGCGCGCGCCAGCATCAGGCCGGCATCGTAGACTCCCGCCCCGAAGATCGGCGGCCTGGAACCGAACTGTTTCTCGTAATTGCCGGAAAACTCGAGCGCGACCTTCTTGGTCGGGTTGCTGTCGGCGATTTCGTCGAGGACCAGCAGCAGCGGGCCGACGACAAAAGCGCCTTCGACCTTCTTGCCGCCGATCTGGATGAGGGCGCCGGTGGCCGACCCGTGCGTGTGAAAGATCGTGCCCTTGAATCCGGCGTCGACCAGTTGCACGTGGGGCAGGGCGGCACCGGCCGCCACGCCGGCGACAAGAATCGCCTCCGGCTTTGCGGACATCAGCTTGGCGACCTGGCCGGTTACGCTGGTGTCCTGGCGGTTGTAGCGCTCGCTGGCGACAACTTCCATCCCGGCTTTCTGCACCATCGGCGCAAAAACCTTGTACCAGCTCTCACCGTAGGGATCGTTGTAGCCGATGAAGCCGATGGTCTTGACGCCGCGTTTCTTCATCGCGGCGATCAGGCCGTCGCTGATGACATCATCGTTGGGGTGGGTCTTGAACACCCAGCGCTTCCTGTCGTCCATCGGCTGCACCACGGCGGGCGTTCCCACCGGCGCCAGCATCGGCGTCCTCGCCTCGGCCATGAACTGCAGCACCCCCATGGCGTTGGGCGAGCCGGATGGGCCGATCAGCGCATCGATCCTTGTCTCGCTCAGCAGCTTCTTGGTGAGCCGGACGCTTTGCGTCGAGTCGCTGGCATCATCGAAGGTGATGTACTCGATGCTCAGATTGCCGGCCTTGGGCGGCAGCAGGGCCACCGCATTCTTCTGGGGGATGCCGACAAAAGCCGTCGGACCGGTGGCAGACGTGATGACGCCGATCTTTACCTGAGCCTGCACCGACATGGATGCCGCCAGTGCCAAGCCCGACAGGGCCAGTAGAAGCTTTTGTGCTTGCATGGCGTCCTCCTTGATTGACAGCGGTGAAAACCCCTTGCTGCAAACTGCATGAACCGCATCCTGACCGTCACCCGGCGATGATGTTGCGCTTCTTCAGAGCCGCGCAATCCTTGGCGGTCAAGCCGGCTTCCCTCAATATCGCCAGGGTGTCCTCGCCGTACTTGGCGGGAAACCTCAGTTCGGTCGATACGCCGGCGACATCCACCGCCATGGGCTGCATGCGCAGTGGCATGCCATCGGGCCTGCGCGTGGTGGTGAGTCGGCTGCTGATTGCCGGCATCTCGCGCACCGCCGGGATGTCGTGGATCGGTGTGTGCGGAATCGTTGCCTTGCGGAAGTCCGCGGTGATCTCGGCGGTGGTGTGCTGCCGCGTTACCTCCGCCATATCGCGGTGGATGGCCTCGCGTTCCCGTGCGCGGCCCTCGTTGGTGGCGCGCACCGCATTGGCCACCGGCGCGAACCAGGGGATCTCGGTCAGGCGCCGCCATTGCACGTCGCTGCCGATGGCCATGTAGATGAAGCCGTCGGCGGTGGGATAGACATTGGTCGGGATGAACTTGCGGTGCTCGTTGCCGCAGCGCGTGATCTCGGAGGGATCGCAGTCGAAGTCGAGCAGGGGCAGGGTGGTGATCAGCCAGGACGCCGCCGCCTGCAGCATCGAGACATCGATGCGGCTGCCCTTGCCGGTTTCGGCGCGCTCCAGCAGCGCCATCATCACGCCGGCATAGACCTCGTCGCCGGCCTTGAGGTCGATCAGCGGCACCCCGGACAGCGTCGGCGGGCCGTCGGCCGGGCCGGTCAGTTCCATGTAGCCGGCCATCGCCTGGATCACCGGATCATAGCCGGGGGCATCCGGATATTCGGGCCCCATGGCCGAGATGCCGGCCCAGATCAGGTCCGGCTTCACGGCCGCGAGGCTTTCGTAGTCGATGCCGAGTTGCTTGTAGCGCTTGGGCACGGTGTTGCAGCAGAAGACATCGGCGTCGAGCGCGACGATCAGCCGGCGCAATACCTCCTGGCCCTTCGGGTCCTTGAGGTTGAGCGCGATGGCTTCCTTGCCGACGTTGGGCGCGATGAAGTAGCTGCGGCGGTCGTCATCGATAACGGTAGCACCTATGTAGCGATTTGGGTCGCCAGGCAGGCCGTCGCCGCTCGGCGTCGACTCGATGCGGATCACGCGCCAGCCCAGCTGTGCGAAGCGCAGCGTCGCATACGGCAGCGACAGCGCCTGCTCCATGGACAGCACGACGCGGCGCTTCATGCCGGCACCGTCATGGAAAAGTCGGCGTTGGCGGCACGGCGAAGCTCTTTCAATGCAGAGTTCGCAGAGACGCAGAGATCGCTGAGAAACCCGAAATCTCTTCTCTGATGTCCATCTCGGGAATTTCGGGCGCGGTCACCAGCTTGTAGTCGCGGAAGTTCGGATTCTTCATGACGCCGTTTTCGATCATCAGGTCTTCCGTCAGTGCATAACCCTGACCCATGACCACGCCGCCTTCGATCTGGCCCTCGATGCCGAGCCGGTTGAGTACCCGGCCGACATCGTGCGCGCCGGTCACCCTGGTCATTTTGACCATGCCCGTATCGGTATCGACTTCGACTTCCACGGCCTGGGCGCCCCAGGCATAGGCCGCCGAAACGTCGCCCTTGTAGCCCTTGTCCTGGTGCACGCTGGGCGGCTCGTAGTAGAAGGTGGTCATCACCAGCTCGGCCTTGTCCTGGAAGTGCAGGTTGCGCAGCAATTTCGACAGTTCTATCACAACTTCGCCACTGGCAGCATTGATCACGAAGCCTCCGCGCAAGTCGAGATCGCTCTCTGCGCACTCGTACTTTCTCGCCGCCACGGCGAGGATCTTCGTCTTGGCCTTCTTCGCTGCGCCGATCGCCGAATTGCCGGCAATGAAGGTGGTGCGGCTGGCATGCACGCCGACGTCCCAGGGCGTGATGGCGGTGTCGTTATTGACCACGGTGATTGCCGAAATGGGCAGGCCGAGTTCCTCGCAGACCAGTTGCGAAAGCACGGTCTCCGAGCCCTGGCCGATTTCCGAGGCCCCGGTGATCAGCGTGACATTGGCGAAGTCGTCCATCTTGAGAATCGTGCCACAACCGTCCGACGGATAGATCTTGGCGCCGCCACCGACATGCAGCATCGAGGCCATGCCGATGCCGCGCTTGATGTTGCCGGGTTTGCTTCGATTGGCGGCATTCTCCCGGACCTTGCGCGCGTAGTCGCTGCGGCTGCGCCGCCGTGGTGATGCAGTCCTTGAAACCGCAGCTCTTGAACACCATGCCCTGACCGGTGGTCTCCCCGGTTTCCTGTGCGTTCTTCAGACGAAACGCGAGGGGATCCATGCCGATCGCCTCGGCCAGCATGTCCATGTGCTGCTCGATGGCGAAGGTGGCCTGCAAGTTGCCGTAGCCGCGGAAGGACCCGGCGTAGGGGTTGTTGGTGTACACCGCCGCCGTGTGGTAATCGCAATGCGGCACGCGATAGAGCGAGGAGAAGGTCTGCATCATGACGAAGGGCGTGGTCGCGCCCCAGGATGTGTAGGCGCCGTTGTCATGCAGGGTGTGCACCTGGCGGAAGGTCAGGGTGCCGTCCTTCTTGCAGCCGGAACGCAGCGTCAGCAGCACCGGCTGGCGCGTCGGCGAGGCAAGGAATTCCTCTTCGCGGGTGAACAGCATCTTTACCGGGCGCCTGGCAGCGCGGGCGAGGAACAGGCAGATCACCTCGAAAGGGTAGATGTCGAGCTTGGAGCCGAACCCGCCGCCGATGGGCGGTTGGATGATCCGAATGCGCGCCGGGTCCATGTTCAGATACTCGGCAAACTCGCGCTTGTGCAGGAAGGGCACCTGGGTGTTCGAGTACATCAGCAGGTTTCCCGAGGCATCGAACTCGGCGATCATGCCGGAGACACCCATGCAGCAGTGCGTGACGTAGTGCAGCCGGAACGTATCCTCGATGACCACGTCGGATTCCGCTTCGCCCCGGATCACGTCGCCGTGAGCGTAGTCGAAGGTCATCGCGACATTGTCCGGCTTGCCCTTGTGGGCGATGCTGGCGCCCGGTTTCAGATGCTCCTGGCTGCCATCGCCTGCGTGCGGCTCCGGATGGATCAGGATCGCATCCGGCTTGATGGCTTCCTCCGGGTCAGAGAGGACCGGCAGATCCTCGTATTCCACTTTGATCAGCTTCAGGGCGGCTTCGGCGATCTCCTCGGTTTCGGCCGCCACGGCGGCGATTTCGTCGCGTTCGCTCCTGACGCGGCCAACCTTCAGCGGGAAGTGGTCGCGGGCGACGCCGATCGGACGCTGATCGGCAACGTCGGCGCCGGTAATGACCACATGCACGCCCGGCAAGGCCCTGGCGGCCGAGGTGTCGATCGACTTGATCAGCGCATGTATGCGCCCGGAGCGCAGGATCCTGCCGTGCAACTGGCCCGAGAGATTGATGTCGTGGATGTAACGCGTCCGGCCGCTGGCCTTCTCGGGAGCATCCATTTTCGGGATGCGCCTGCCGATCAGCGAATCGGGC
>JADJQA010000005.1 GCA_016712985.1 Sulfuritalea sp.
TTCCCCGCCGTCGCGGTAGTCTGGCGCTTACGCGGTCAGGCGGCCATGCGCCAGCCCTTGGCGGTGTCCTCGAACACTTCGCGGGCTTCATCTTCCATGCGGTCGCTGTCGTTCCACTGAGCAATCATGTCCGCCCCTTTGGTCTTGCCGTTGATGTGCTCCAGGGTAGAGCAGGCGCAGCATCCTTTCGCCGGCAACGGTCGGACGGCGCTTGCTGCGCTCCCACAGGGAAATGGTTTGCTCGTCGACGCCGAGGCTGTCGGCGAGGCGCTTTTGGGACATGCCCATTTCGACGCGAAGAAAACGGATCTCCGCGCCGGACAGCCGCTTGCGATAGAGCACCAGGTGGTGCGCGATGGAGCGGTGCAGTCCGTCGATGTCGTCGATTTCCAGGCAGCGGCCATGCCCGTCTACTTCCTCGTAGCGGTAGCCGTTCGCCAGCCAGATGTTGCGCAGCCCGCAATCGTCAGACTTCAGCATGTCTCCCAGGTCTCACCCCTCGGTCAGGCGACTTGCGGCTCGATGCGCAGGACGGCATGCCCGCCCACGGCTTGCGCGAAGCGTTCCACGGTGCGCATGGAGGGCGGGCGCTTGCCGCTTTCCAGTCGTGCCACCACGCTTTGGGTGGTTCCCATGCGCTGCGCGACTTCGCTTTGCGACAGGCCTGCGCGCGCGGGCGGCAATCAGTTCGCGGGCAATGGCGAATTCGTCGGCCAGGGTGTCATAGGCGGCGCGGGTTTCGGCACCGGCCAGCAGTTCGCGCTTGAGGGTTTTCAGCGACTTCATTTCACAGACTCCAAGCGTCAGCGAGTCAGGTATGCGCCGGTGTCACGCTTAGCCGCAATCCTGCGGCATGCAACACCTTGGAGATGGTGTTCAAGGTCGGATTCCCTGTTTTCGATAGAGCCCGAAACAGGGTCTTTTCGCCAAGGTTCGTTTGCCGGGCGATTTCGGCCATTCCATGAGCCTTGGCAACATGTCGCAGCGCTACCAACAGGGCAGCGGAATCCTCCAGTTCCATGACGGCGTCGAGATATTCGGCGGCTTCTTTCGGATCGACCAGCAAGGGCAGCAGTGTGTGCTCGAATTTTTCGTGGCGCGGTGTGTTCATGTTGTTTTACCTCGTGCTTTCCAGTCGTTCAGATTGTCAATCGCGCGACGTATGGCGCGGTCCTGATCGCTCTTGTCACTGCCGCACAGCAGCAGGACGAAGACCGGGCCTTGTCGACTCAGATACACGCGGTATCCGGGGCCATAGTTGATGCGTAGTTCCTGCACGCCATCGCGCAACGGTTTGCAGTCGCCCAGGTTCCCCGCTTCGATCCGCGCCAGTCGGGCCAGGATGCGCTTGCTTGCGTTGCGGTCGGTGAGCGCGAGCAGCCATTCGGCAAACGGTTTTCGTCCTTCGCTGTCGATGTACGTGACAAGTTCCATAATGGTGCCTTTTAAGATACCTCCCGTCAAGCGGTAATGCTGACTAGTCGCAGCGCGGAATCAGCGGGTTTGAACTCGATGCCGGCCTGCTCCAGCGTCCAGGCCTCGATGCGCGTATGCCACATGCGCAGCAGATCGAGGGGGCGCACCTTGTAATGCTTTTCCGCCGTTGCGCTGGGCTTGTGTCCCATGATCTGCGCCACCACGCCAGCGGGGCACTCTACCCATTCGGTCAGCGTGCCGAATGAACGGCGCAGGCCGTGCAGGGTCAGGGCGGGAAGGCCGGCGGCGGTCAGCGCCTTGTTGTGATTGAGACGCGGCTCCGGGAGCCTGCCCGAGGCGGCTGTGGGACTGGAGAATACCCATTCCGAGGGTTTCCAGTTTGTCAGGTCGTTCTCTACCTTCTTGCCGTGCAAGATGCGGTAGCGCTGCGGTGGCGTGTCGTTGCGGCGCTTCAAGTCGGCAAGCAGCGAGGCAAGATAGGGAGTCAGCGGAATGGTGCGCTCGCCTTCCACCTTGTCGCGGATGGTGATGCTCTGCCACTGAAAATCCACGTCCGGCCAGCGCAGACCGGCCATTTCCTCGCGGCGAGCGCCGGTCAGCAGCAGGGCTTGGAGATAGACGGCGATTACCGGGTTGCCAATCTTGCGCACTTCCCGGAACCACGGCGCCAACTGCTCGCGCTGCAAGCAATCCGTCTTGGCTTTGGATTTGGGCAGGACATCGCGAGCCATGCGGCGATTGCAGGCGTCGCCATGCACCAGCGCCTTGTACTCGGGGCGGTCGGCGCACCATGCGACGAAGGCACGCAAGGCGCGGTAAGTCTGCGCGGCCTGGGTCGGTGTCGCGGCCGCCAGCGGTTCAAGCCAGGCCCGCACGGCTTCGCCATCGACAGCGGACAGGCGCAGGGCAGCAGAATGCAGCGGACCGGGTTGCGTCGTGTCGGCTTCCCCTTGGCGCCGGCCGCGTGTCCGGGCTTGTCCGCCCGGCTTGGTCATGTATTCGTGATTGCGCAAGTGGCGTTCGCCCCACTTGGCGGTGCGGGCGGCGAGGTACGCCTGCCACGCCTCGCCGACGGTCAAATCCTGCCGCTTGGCGGCCTGGTGGGCGATTTCCGGTGGCGGCAGCTTGCTCCCTGCGCTGCTGCGCGGGTCTCGCCCTGGTCGGTCAAGGTCTTGGAGGCGGGTTGCTTCCGGCTTGCGCTTTGCCCAACAGGCCAAGTACGGACATCGCCGATGGTGACGCGCAAGGTCTGACCATTCAGGCGAGTCTCGAAAACATACGACTTGGCGCCGGCAGCAGTGACGCGCAGCCCAAGGCCGGGCGTCTTGGCGTCTGGATAGATGGTCTGCTGCTTACCGGCTTCGCATTCGAGCTTGGCTATCCGGCCCGCTGTGAAATTCTCGCCCTTTGCCATGATGCTGTTCCTCGTCACAATCGCCTACACGGAAATCCATGTAGGCGCTATGTAGGCATTCTAGAGCAATATCGGGGAATAGCAAGGAATGATGATTCTTGGTCAATCGCATTTAACGCTTTATTTACAATGACTTCACTGACTTTCTGCACTCTCGATCAACATGCCGGAATGCCAACTTTGACCGCCTCCTAAGCGGTAGGTCACAGGTTCGATTCCTGTCCTGGGCGCCAGCAAGTTCAAGGTAAGGGTATTATTTGACACAAGTAGCGGGACTCGGGCGATGAAAACATCGCCGGTGGCCGCGGGTACCGGTAGCAGCCTGCTCCGGATTTGCGCTTTTTCTGTCAGGGATCCTTTGCTCGCCGCGTGATGATTGCTGCCGTATCGACCCTCGAAGATGAACTCGCCCTGGCCCAGGCGGATTCACGTGACATGAAACGCACGGTAATCGCCTTGCGTGCGGAACTTGAGGCGGCGCATGCGGATATCCATGTCGCCACGCTGCGCGTAACCCAGTCGAGCGCGGCGGAGATATCGCAACTGAAGACCACTGTCCGAGCATTGCGCGAAACACTCGAACGCGCAAGGGTCGAGCGCGAAACCGCGATCCAGCAGGAACGCGCCGCCGCGAACCAGGAAGCGCAGATGCTAAGGGCCACCGCAGCCGCCTTGCGCGACGAACTGGAGCACTCGCGCACCGAGCGCAATCACGCCGTACAGCAGGAGCGCGTCGCCGGCCAGAATGAAATGCAGCAGTTGAAAGCCACCGCGTCCGCCCTGCGCGATGAACTGGAGCGTGCGCGCGTCGATACCGACAATGCGATACGTTCGGCGCTGGTCAGCGCGCAAGCTGAAATTTCTCAGTTACGGCAGACAGTCAGCGGTTTGCGCGAGAGCCTGGAGTTGGCACAGATCGACAAGGCCAACTCAGTCAACCGCGAACGTAGCCTGTTCGCGGAGGAGGCGGCGCAACTTCGGCACACCATACAGAGCCTGCGCGATCAGATCGAAGCCATGCGGAGCAGTGCGGCATGAACGCCATGGACCCGCCCATCGAAGCTGCCAGCACGAAGAAGAAGTCGACCGAAAGCGATCAGGAAGGCCGCCGCCGTCTGCGCCATCTGGAACTGCTGCTCGAAGTCACGCGCCGCATGGCAAGCTATGGCACGCTTGACCAGGTCCTGCAGGCGCTGGTGGAAATGACCACCACCGAACTGAACGCCGAACGTGGATCGCTGTTTCTCAACGATCCAGACACCAATGAGCTGTACTCGCGCGTCGCACAGGGCAATATCCAGCGCGAAATACGCATCCTGAACACCAGCGGCGTCGCCGGCTACGTGTATACCGCTGGCGAAGCACTGATCATCCACGACGCCTACGCCGACGACCGCTTCAACCGGTCGATCGACGAGCAAACCGGCTTCACCACGCGCAACATCCTCTGCGTGCCGATCAAGACCGTGAAGGGCGAGATCATCGGCGTGGCGCAGACGCTGAACAAGCGCAGCGGCAAGTTCACCAAACAGGATCTGGCCCTGCTCGAAGCCATGACCAGCCAGGGAACGTTGGCGCTGCAAAGCGCGCAGTTCATCGAGCGCATGCAGGCAATCCGCCGCCAGGAGATGGAATTCATCGACGTCGTCTCCGAAGTTACCGCCGACATCAAGCTCGGTTCCCTGTTGCAGAAGGTCATGGGCGAAGCAACGCGCCTCTTGAATGCCGAGCGCTCGACGCTGTTCCTCAACGACGAGAAAACCGGCGAACTCTGGTCGGAGGTCGGCCAGGGCCTGGAATCAGTGCAGATACGCCTACCCAATCATCTGGGGATCGCTGGCGCAGTTTACACCTCGGGCAAGGCGATCAATATCCCGTACGCCTACGCCGATCTGCGCTTCAATCCGGCCTTCGACAAGAAGACCGGCTACTTTACCCGCTCGATTCTCTGCGTGCCCATCGTGAACAAGCACGGCAAGGTGATCGGCGTGACGCAGGTCCTGAACAAGCGTGGCGGCCCCTTCACCGGCGAGGACGAATCACGACTGCGCGCCTTTACCGCGCAGATTTCCATCGCCCTGGAAAACGCCAAGCTGTTCGCCGACGTGCAGAACATGAAGAACTACAACGAGGCGATGCTGGAGTCGATGTCGAACGCGGTGATCACGCTCGACGAAGCGGAGCGCATCGCCACCTGCAACGCCGCCGGACTGCGGATCCTGCGCGTGCACCCGCCGCAGATTCTGCAAAAGCCCGCCGCGGAATTCTTTGCCGGAGCCAACGCATGGATTTCCGACAAGCTGAAGCGTGTCGCCGAGACGCAGGCTACCGAACTGGTCATGGAAGCCGAGCTGATGGTCGGCGAGGACAAGCTGTCGGTAAATCTTACGGCGCTGCCGCTGCTGTCGATGGAGAAGAAGCGTCTCGGCTCGATGCTGATGCTGGAAGATATTTCAAACGAGAAGCGGCTGAAATCGACCATGTCGCGCTACATGGATCCCGGCATCGCCGAGCAGATGCTGGCCTCGGGTGGCGAGATGCTGGGCGGCAAGAATGTAGTCGCCACGGTGCTGTTCTCGGATGTGCGGAGCTTTACCACGATCACCGAGCAGCTCGGCGCCCAGGGCACGGTCGCGCTGCTCAACGAGTATTTCACGCTGATGGTGGATTGCATCCAGCGCGAAGAAGGCATGCTGGACAAGTTTATCGGCGATGCGATCATGGCTGCCTTTGGCATCCCGGTTAGTCACAATGACGACGCCGACCGCGCCGTGCGCGCGGCGATTGCGATGCTCAGGGAACTCAATGTCTGGAATCGGGGCCGCATCAACGAAGGCAAGATGGCAGTCGACATCGGCATCGGGCTCAATACCGATAACGTGGTGTCGGGCAATATCGGCTCGAAGAAGCGCATGGACTACACCATCATCGGCGACGGCGTGAACCTCGCCGCGCGGCTGGAGTCGGCCTGCAAGCAGTATGGTGCCCACATCCTGATCAGCGAATTCACCTACAAGGCCCTGAAGGCAACGTATTTCAGCCGCGAGCTCGATCTGGTGGTGGTCAAGGGCAAGACCAGACCGGTTGCCATCCATGAAATCCTCGATTACCACACGGAAGAGAGCTATCCGCAGATGATCGACGCCCTGCGCCATTTCAAGTCCGGGCTGATGAAATACCGGCAGCAGAAATGGGATGACGCGAAGAGCGAGTTCAGCGAGGTGCTGGCCTTGAATGAGCACGACAAGCCGGCGAAGCTGTATATCGAACGCTGCGAACACTTCCTCGCCAATCCGCCCGGAGCTGACTGGGATGGGGTCTGGGTAATGGAATCCAAGTAGGATCCCGTGGCGTCCCGCCAGCGCCGACTGTTGGCGCTACGGCCTACTTGATGCGCGTCAGAACGGGTCGCCCGGGTTTTGCCAGCGCCTTGGCGCCAGATTCGACTTCGCGCGGCGCGGCGCCCGAGGACTGCGTTGCCGAGTCATCCGCCGCGACCGATTCGGCAACCTCGAAGGCCATGCCCTCGCCATTGTCACGGGCGTAGATCGCGGCGACGCGATTGATCGGCACCGCCACGGGGAAGGTCTTGCCGTTGAAACGAGCCTTGAAGGTGATCTCGGCGTTGCCGATCAGCAACTGGTGGGTGGCTTCGAGGCCAACGTTGAGCACGATCTCGCCACCCTTGACGAATTCGCGGGGTACGCGCGTTGTCGCATCCACCTTGACCGCCAGATAGGGCGTAAAGCCCTGATCCGTGCACCATTCATGAATGGCCCGGATCAGGTAGGGCTTGGTCGACTGCATTGGGTTTGCGCCGATGAATCAAGGCACGGACGCTAAGGATGCACCCTTAGCGGCGCATCATCTTTTCTGTCGGCGTCAAGGCATCGATGAAGCCTTGGCGCGAGAATATGCGTTCCGCAAACTTCATCAGCGGCGCTGCCGTCTTGGGAAGCTCGACGCCGTAATGGTCAAGGCGCCAAAGCAGTGGCGCAATCGCCACGTCGAGCATGGAAAAGTCATCGCCCAGAAGAAACTTCTGCTTGTTGAACATCGGCGCCAGCTCGACCAGACGATCGCGCACATGAAGCCGCGACTTGTCCGCCGACTTGAGGTTCTTTTCCAGCGCATCAATGAAGCTGAACAACTCGTGCTCCATTGTAAACAGCAACTGGCGCGCCTTGGCCCTTGTTTGCGGATCGGGCGGCATCAGTTGCGGATGCGGAAAGCGCTCATCGATGTATTCGTTGATGATGTTCGACTCGTAGAGCACAAGGTCGCGATCAACCAGCACCGGAACGCGGTTGTACGGATTGATGATGGCCATGTCTTCAGGCTTGTTGAAGAGGTCGACGTCGATTACCTGGAAGTCCATCTGCTTTTCGTACAGGACGATGCGGCAGCGATGACTGAACGGACACGTCGTGCCCGAGTACAGGTTCATCATGGCGCTGGTGCCCCACGAATAGTCCGCATCACGCACTACTTTGCGCACTGGAGGCGCGTTCATCTCTCGATGCCCCATAATTTGCATTCACGTATCAGAGTTAGTGGATGTCTTTCCAGTACTCGCGTTTCAGCGCGTAGGCAAAGACGAAGAATACCGCCAGGAAAATCAGCACGATCACGCCAAGATGCTTGCGGAATTCAGCCATCGGCTCACCCATGTACTTGAGGTAGGCAACAAGGTCACCCACTGCCGCATCGAATTCCTGCGGCTTGAGCTTGCCGGGCTTGGTCAGCTTCAGCTTGTGGTCCGCCCCCAGAGCCTGGTCGCCTTGCAGTTCCCAGAATACATGCGGCATGCCAACGTTCTCGAACACCACGTTGTTCCAGCCGGTCGGGCGGCTCTCGTCGCGATAAAACGTGCGCAAATACGTATACAGCCAGTCGGCGCCGCTGCCGAACTCCGAGGCACGCGCACGGGCGATCACGGTCAGATCAGGTGGCGCGGCGCCGAACCAGACCTTGGCGTCGGCGCGTTGCATGGCAATCTTCATCGGTTCGCCGACTTTCTCGGCGGTGAACAGCAGGTTGTCCTTGATCTGCGCGTCGCTGAGACCAATGTCCGTGAGGCGGTTGTAGCGCATGTAGGACGCCGAATGGCAGTTCAGGCAGTAATTGACGAAGACCTTGGCGCCGTTTTGCAGGGCGGCCATGTCGTTAGCCCTGTCCGGGGCCCGGTCGAGACGCAGTTCGGTACCCGAAGCCAGCGCCAGCAATGGCGCAAACAGGATTGCGCAAAGGAATTTCTTCATTTCGAGGTCACCCTGTCCGGCTCCGGCTGGCACTTGTCGAGACTGCTGTAAATCGGCATCAAGAGGAAGAAGGCAAAGTAGATCACCGAGCAGATCTGCGCCACGAGGGTACGCAACGGTGTCGGGCCAAGCATGCCGAGATAGCCGAGGATAAAGAAGGAAATCACGAATGCGGCGAGAAAACCCTTGTAAAGGGGACCGCGGTAACGAATCGACTTCACCGGACTGCGATCCAGCCAGGGCAGCAGGAAAAAGATCATCACCGCGCCACCCATCGCCACAACACCCCAGAACTTGGCGTCGACGCCGAACAGCGGATAGGTCACCGCGCGCAGGATCGAGTAATACGGCGTGAAATACCACACCGGCGCGATGTGTGGCGGAGTCACCAGCGGGTCGGCCGGAAAGAAGTTGTTGTACTCGAGGAAATAGCCGCCGAACTCCGGCATGAAGAAGACGATGATCGAGAACACGAAGAGGAACACCACGACACCGGCGATATCCTTCACCGAGTAGTAGGGATGGAAGGGAATTCCGTCCAGAGGAATGCCATTCGCATCTTTTTTCTTCTTGATCTCGATGCCGTCGGGATTGTTGGAGCCGACCTCGTGCAAGGCGATGATATGGGCCGACACTAGCCCCAGCAGCACGATCGGCACCGCGATGACATGAAACGCGAAGAATCGATTCAGCGTGGCGTCGCCGACAACGTAGTCGCCGCGTAGCCACAGCGACAGGTCGGGACCGATCAGCGGAATCGCCGAAAACAGGTTGACGATCACCTGGGCGCCCCAGTACGACATCTGTCCCCACGGCAGCAGATAACCAAAAAAGGCTTCGGCCATCAGGCAAAGGAAGATGATCATGCCGAAGACCCAGATCAGTTCGCGTGGCTTGCGGTAGGAACCGTAGAGCATGCCGCGGAACATGTGCAGATGACGATGAAGAAAGCCGAGGCTCCCGTCGAGTGCAAGTAGCGGACCAGCCAGCCCCAAGGCACGTCGCGCATGATGTATTCGACGCTGGCAAACGCCACGGGCACGCCGGAGGCATTCAGCGAGGCGTCTGGCTTGAAGTGCATGGTGAGCAGGATGCCGGTAACGATCTGGATCACCAGCACCAACATCGCCAGCGACCCGAAGAAGTACCAGAAGTTGAAGTTCTTCGGCGCGTAGTATTCGGAAAGGTGGGCTTTCCAGTTCGAGGTCAGCGGAAAGCGCGCATCGACCCAGTTCAGCGTTCCCTGCAGTATGGCGTTCATCTTGCTCATCGCATCAGGCCTTCTTGTCTTCGCCAATCACGATCTTGGCGTCGCCAAGATACATGTGGGGAGGGATTTCAAGGTTGTCCGGCGCCGGTTTGCTCTTGTAAACACGACCGGCCAAGTCAAACGTGGAACCATGGCAGGGGCAGAAGAAACCGCCCGCCCAGTCGGCATCGATGCCGGAATCGGGCCCGGTCTTGAACTTCTCCGTCGGTGAGCAGCCCAGGTGGGTGCAGATGCCTACCGCCACGAGGATCTCCGGCTTGATCGAACGCGTCTCGTTCTTGGCGTAGTCCGGTTGCATGTTCTTGTCCGACTTCGGATCCGCAAGCTGGTCGGCGACTTTTTTCAGGGATTCAAGCTGTTCCTTGGTGCGGTTGATTACCCAGACCGGCTTGCCGCGCCACTCGACGGTCATCATCTCGCCGGGACCTAGCTTGCTGATATCCACCTCCACGGGCGCGCCGGCCGCCTTTGCACTCTCGGAAGGCAGCATGCTGGACACGAAGGGTACCGTCACTGCAACTCCGGCCACCCCGCCCACTGCCGCCGTGGCCACCAACAAACGCCGCCGTCCGTCATCGACTTTTTCGTCACTACTCATGGTGATAATCCCTGGATACTGAAATGCGAATTAGGAAAGGCTGTAATTGTAGCGAATCTCGCGAGGCGATTAAAGCCCTGAACTGACCCAACTTACCGGCGATGATTATCGCAATGCAACAAATTTATACTAATCAATAAGATATATCAATCTGCCGACGCTTCCCAATAGGCTGCGACCACTGTAGGACCCAACGCCTTCCTCCGTCATTCCGACGAAAGCCGGAATCCAGAAAACTTCATGCAGAGGGCACTGGCGTTCGCCGCTGCGACGGATTTCACCCTATCCCCGCTTCCGCCGCTACCTATCGGGAAGTTACCCAAAAAAACATAACTATCTGTTTTTAAGTGCAATCCCTCACACACTTGCGCTGTGCGCAGTGCATTCGCTGGGACGGGCTCTAGGCTTCCCGGGGAAACAGCCAGGGCTGCGCGGCCCGGTGCATGGTTTCGAAAGCCTTTATCTCCGCAGCGTGTTGAAGGGTCAGGCCGATTTCGTCCAGGCCGTTCAGCAGGCAGTGCTTGCGATGCACCGAAACGTCGAAAGCGAAGGACTCCCGGAGGGCGCAACGACTGTCTGCGATTCAAGGTCGACGCTGAGGCGGTAGCCCTCGGTGGCCACGCACTCGGCAAACAGTTTGTCGACAGTCGCCCCCGGCAGGACGATGGGCAGAATGCCGTTCTTGTAGCAGTTGCCGAAAAAGATGTCGGCGAAGGATGGCGCGATGACGACCTGAAAACCGTAGTCCTCGATTGCCCACGGCGCATGCTCGCGGCTCGATCCGCAGCCGAAGTTGTCACGCGCGAGCAGAACCTGCGCCCCCTTGTAGCGGGGCAAGTTCAGCACGAAATCCTGACGTAGCGGTCGTTGCGTGCAATCCATGTCCGGCTCGCCATGATCGGCATAACGCCACTCATCGAACAGAAACGGGCCGAACCCCGAGCGCTTGATTGATTTGAGAAACTGCTTGGGAATGATCGCGTCGGTATCGACATTGGCTCGATCGAGCGGGCAAACCAGTCCGTTGAGGTACCTGAATGCTTTCATGTTGGATTCCTTCGTTCAAAACGCCGTGCGGACATCGACAAAATGGCCGGCGATGGCCGCAGCGGCGGCCATTTGCGGACTTACCAGGTGCGTGCGCCCTCCGCTACCCTGGCGTCCTTCGAAGTTGCGATTGGAGGTGGAGGCGCAGCGCTCGCCCGGTTCGAGCCGGTCGGCATTCATCGCCAGGCACATCGAGCAACCCGGCTCGCGCCATTCGAAACCGGCTTCAACGAAAACCCTGTCCAGACCCTCTGCCTCGGCCTGGCGCTTGACCACGCCGGAACCCGGAACCACCAGCACCAGTTTGACGCTGACCGCCTTCTTCCGGCCCTCGACCACCTTGGCGGCGGCACGCAGGTCTTCGATGCGCGAGTTGGCGCAGGAACCGATGAACACCTTGTCGACCCTGATTTCCGAGATCGGCGTATCTGCGGCAAGCCCCATGTACTTCAGGGCGAGTTCGATGCCGCCACGCTTTTGCAGGTCGGGCTCGTTGGCCGGATTCGGTACATGCCCGTGGACCGACAGCACCTGCTCCGGCGACGTACCCCAGGTCACCTGTGGCTCGATCACGCCGGCATCGAGTTCCACGACCGCATCGAAACGAGCATCCGGATCGGATTTCAGTGTGGCCCAGTACGCGACTGCCTTTTCCCAGTCAGTGCCCTTCGGCGCGAACTGCCGCCCCTTGAGGTACTCGACGGTCTTTTCGTCGGGCGCCACCAGGCCGGCACGCGCGCCCGCCTCGATCGCCATGTTGCAGAGCGTCATGCGTCCTTCGATCGACAGGCCGCGGATTGCCGCACCGCCGAATTCGATCGCGTAGCCGGTACCGCCGGCGGTGCCGATCCTGCCGATCACGGCCAGCGCCACATCCTTGGCGGTGATGCTGTTGCCAAGTTGCCCGTCGACCTTGACCAGCATGCTCTTCGCGCGCTTGGTGACGAGTGTCTGCGTTGCCAGCACGTGCTCGACCTCGGAAGTGCCGATGCCGTGCGCCAAGGCGCCAAAGGCGCCGTGCGTCGAGGTATGGCTGTCGCCGCAGACCACTGTCATGCCAGGAAGCGTCGTGCCGTTCTCCGGACCGATCACGTGAATGATTCCCTGATTGGCGTGCTTGAACGGAAAATACACCAGCGCACCGAACTCCTTGATGTTGGCGTCGAGCGTTTCCACCTGCAGGCGCGAGATCGGGTCCTTGATGCCCTTGTCCCAATCGTCGGTCGGCGTGTTGTGATCCGGGTTGGCAACAATGGAAGAGCTGCGCCATGCCCTGCGACCGGCCAGGCGCAGACCCTCGAAGGCCTGGGGACTGGTGACCTCGTGCATCAGGTGACGGTCGATGTAGAGCAGACAGGTGCCGTCGCTCTCCTCACGGACGACGTGCGATTCCCACAACTTGTCGTAAAGCGTCTTGCCAGCCATGAGGGCTCCTTGTTTGGCTAGGATTGCAGAACAAGCTTCAAACCGGCCGCGCGCCGTTCCTGCTCGCGCACCAGTTTGTACTCTATCGAATCGACCAGCGCTCGCCACGAAGCGTCGATGATGTCAGTGGACACGCCGATCGTCGTCCAGTTCTCACGATGATCCGTCGATTCGATCAGCACGCGCACCCTGGCCGCCGAGGCCATGTCGGAATCGAGGACGCGTACCTTGTAATCGGTGAGGCGGATTTCGCCGATCTCGGGGTAAAAGCGCTCGAGGGCCTTGCGCACGGCTTTGTCCAGGGCGTTCACCGGGCCGTCGCCCTCCGCGGCAGTCAGCTCTTCCTGGTCGCCGACGCGGATCTTTATCATCACGGAGGAATTGACGCCATTGATCGATGGCTCGTTAACGATGACCTTGAACTCCTGCAACTCGAAGAAAGGCTGGTACTTGCCCAAAATCTGGCGCACCACCAGCTCGAAGGAACTTTCGGCGGCCTCGAACTGGTAGCCCTCATGCTCGAGTTGCTTCAGGCGATCGACGATCCTGCGCGTCTCGGGAGAGTCCTTGCCAAGCGAGGGTTCGACAGCCTGGATGCGGGCCAGCAGCATGCTGCGTCCGGCGACTTCCGACATCAGCATGCGACGGCTGTTACCGACCTGGTCGGGGTCGATATGCTCGTAGGAGGCCGGGTTCTTCACCACGGCGTCGATGTGCATGCCGCCCTTGTGGGCGAAAGCGTCGCCGCCGACGTAGGGCGCCCTCTCGTTATGCGGCATGTTGGCGATCTCGCTGATCGAGCGCGCCACCACGGCGAGATTCGCCATGCTCGCCGGCGGAATGCACGGGTAGCCGAGCTTGAGTTGCAGGTCGGGGATGATCGAGCAAAGATTGGCGTTGCCGCAGCGCTCGCCGAAACCGTTGATGGTGCCCTGCACCTGAGTGGCGCCAGCCTGCACCGCCATGACCGAATTCGCCACGGCCATCTCGCAGTCGTTGTGGCAGTGGATGCCGATCGGCCGCTTGAAACGCTCAACGACGCCGCGGGTGATCTCGAAGATGTCGCGCGGGAAGGTGCCGCCGTTGGTATCGCACAGGCACAGGCAGTCGGCTCCCGCCTCCGCTGCCGCCGCAAGGGTCCGCAGCGCATAGTCTGCATTGGCCCGGTAGCCGTCGAAGAAATGCTCAGCGTCGTACACCACTTCCCGCCCCTGGCCCTTGAGGTAACGGATGGTGTCGACAATCATGCACAGGTTCTCGTCGAGGCTGGTGCGCAGGATGTCGGTGACCTGGTAGTCCCAACTCTTGCCGAAGATGGCGACGGCCGCTGTCCCGGCCCGTAGCAGCGACAGCACATTGCCATCATCCGCCGCATCGACGCCGACTTTGCGCGTGCTGCCAAAAGCGATGACCTGCGAATTCCTGAGGCTGAGCGCCTTGACGCGCTCGAAAAACTCCAGGTCCTTCGGATTCGAGCCGGGGTTGCCGGCCTCGATGTAATGCACGCCGAGCGCATCGAGCTTCAGGACAACCCTGATCTTGTCTTCGACCGAATAGGAGATGCCCTGCGCCTGGGCGCCGTCCCGCAGGGTGGAATCGTAAATGGAAATTCTGTTCATGATTGAATTTTACAGGCTGAGTGCTGGCGCCATGGCGTGCATTTCAAGGAAACGCCGGCGCTGATCCGTTTCCCTCAAACAAAGTCCCGTCTCTCGCGCAGCGCCTGCGCCACCGTCGCCGCGTCGGAAAACTCCAGTTCGCCGCCCACCGGCAGGCCGCGCGCGATGCGGCTGACTTTCAGCCCGCGCGCATGCAGCAGTTCCGAAAGGTAATGCGCAGTGGCCTCGCCCTCGTTGGTGAAATTGGTGGCCAGAATCACTTCCTTGACCACGCCATCCGCGGCGCGTGAAAACAGCCGCTCGAACATCAGTTCCTTCGGCCCGACGCCGTCGAGCGGGCTCAGCCGGCCCATCAGCACGTAGTAGAGCCCGTTGTAGGCATGGGTCTGCTCCATGCTGTTTGCATCGATCGGCATTTCGACGATGCACAGTTGCGATGCATCGCGACGCGGCGACAGGCAGCGATCGCAAATTTCGCTTTCCGTGAAGTTGTTGCAGCGCGCGCAGTGATGCAGCAACTGCAAGGCGGCATCGAGGCCGCGCGCGAGCCGCTCGGCGCCGCGCCGGTCGCGTTGCAACAGATGATAGGCCATGCGCTGCGCCGACTTGGGCCCGACGCCGGGAAGACAGCGCAAGGCCTCGATAAGCTCGTCGAGGCTAGACGACACGTCTAGCCTCGACGAACCCATCCAGGCAACAGCCTCCCCTGTCCCCCTCCCTTGGAGGGGGTTACTCATTTGCTCGCTGCGCTCGAAATTACCGGTCGCCGTCGACATGGCCGGACTCGGTCCGATCAGAACGGCAGCTTCATTCCAGGCGGCAGGTTCAAGCCGGCGGCAAAGCCGCCCATTTTTTCAGCCGTGGTTGCCTCCGCGCGCCGGTTGGCATCATTGAGCGCGGCCGCGACCAGGTCTTCCAGCATCTCCTTGTCATCCATCACCGAGGGGTCGATGGTAACGCGCTTGACATCATGCTTGCAGGTCATCACCACTTTCACCGCCCCCGCGCCCGACTGGCCTTCCACTTCGATTTGCGCCAGCTCTTCCTGGGCCTTCTCCATGTTGGCCTGCATCTGCTGCGCCTGCTTCATCAATCCGGCTATGCCACCCTTCATCATTTTCCTGCACTCCTTAAACGGGTTTGATCGTCGATTCGTCGATGCTCGCGTCGAACAGATCCACTACATCACGCACGAAGGGATCCTGTTCGATGGAGGCAATGGCGCGCTCCTGTCGTTCGCGTTGCACATTGCGGCTGCGCACGGCCGGCGTTTCGCTAGCAGGTTCCGCCACGTCGATCTCCAGGCGCAGCGGGCGCCCCTGCCAGGTCTGTAACTCGGCTTGCAGCTTGTCCTGCTGGGGCTTGCCGAGCAAATGCTTATGCACCGGTGACAGGCGCAGGCGGACGGCCGACTCGCTGCGCTCCGACAGCTCGCAGTGCTGGGCCAACTGCTTCGTCATTCCGTTCAGCGGCAGGCGGGCGACGAGGGCGTGCCAGTCAGCGTCCGGCGCCATGGCGGCAGCGGGCGCGGGCGGCACGGCAGCGGTGCCGCGGCTGGCCTCCGGAGAGTCAGGCTTTGCCACCTCCGCGCCGGTCGACGCGGGCCGGGACAGCGTCGACGCCGGCGGGACGAGCGGGGGCCGTCTTGCAATGGCGGGCGGCGCAGCGTGCGCCGCCGGTGCCGGCGCTGCCGCCACCTTCGTCGCCGCGCTGGCCACAGCGTTGGCCAAACCCGCGCGTTCCGGCCGGAAAGCGTGCAGCCGCAGCAGGGTCATGACGAAGCCGGCATATTCGTCGGGCGCCAGCGAAAGTTCATCACGTCCATGAATCGCGATCTGGTACGCCAGTTGCAGGAACTCGGCATCCAGAGCATGCGCGTAGGGCGCCAGGCGACTGCGCTCGGCCTCTTCGAGCAGGGCCTCGGGGGCAAACTGCGCCAGCGCAATGCGATGGAACAAGGTGGCCAGTTCCTGCAGGCCGCCGTCGAACGACAGGCTGCGCGCATCCATCAGCTTGGCCACTTCGAGCATGGCCTGCACGTCCTGCGCCAGCAGGCCATCGAGCAGCGCAAACAGGTGTTCGTCGCCCACCGTCCCCAGCATGGCGCGCACGCCTTCATCCTCGACCTTGCCCGCGCCGTGGGCGATCGCCTGATCCAGCAGCGACAGCGCGTCGCGCATGCTTCCCGCCGCCCCCTTGGCCAGATGGCGCAGGGCGGCAGGCTCGAAGGCCACGCCCTCCGCCTCCAGCACCCGCGACAAGTGGTCGACGATATGCGTCAGCGGCATCTGCTTCAGGTTGAACTGCAGGCAGCGCGAGAGGACCGTGACCGGGATTTTCTGCGGATCGGTGGTCGCCAGGATGAACATCAGGTGCGCCGGCGGCTCTTCCAGCGTTTTCAGCATCGAGTTGAAAGCCGCCTTGGACAGCATGTGCACTTCGTCGATCAGATATACCTTGTAGCGCCCCGCGGTCGGCGCGTATTGGGCGTTGTCCAGCACTTCGCGCATGTTGTCGATGCCGGTGTTGGAAGCGGCGTCGAGTTCCAGCAGGTCGATGAAGCGGCCGGCATCGATCTCGGTGCAGGCCGAACACACGCCGCAGGGCGTGGAACTGATGCCGGCTTCGCAGTTCAGGGCCTTGGCCATGATGCGCGCCAGCGTCGTCTTGCCGACGCCGCGCGTGCCGGTGAAAAGGTAGGCGTGATGGAGCCGGTTCTGGTCCAGCGCATGGGTCAGCGCCCGAACGACATGCTCCTGTCCCACCAGGGTCGCGAAAGACTTGGGGCGCCACTTGCGGGCAAGCACCTGATAGCTCATGGTGCGATTTTATCAGGCCCGCCAAAACAAGCGGGGCAGCCTGCATCAGCCAGGCTGCCCCGCATCTTCTGTCGGCACAAGGGACCAGCGCATTGCCGGCACCGAAGCACCGGGCTTGGCGGGCCGGCGTCAGCCCTTGCGCGGTTCCGCACCCGGAGCGCCCGGGCCTTGACGCCCCGGTCTGCCTCCACCGGGGCCGTGCGGGTGCCGGCCAACGGCGCTGAAGTGCTTGTCAGCCGCGGCTTTCTGCTCGGGTGTCAGCGCAGCGTAGAGGCGAGTGAAGGACTCGTTCACCGATTCCATCGCAGCGAGGCGTTCTTTCATCATCCCCTGCATCTGCGCCATCCGCTCCGGCGCGCTGATCTGCTTCTCGTCCTTCATCCGCTCGCGCATCGCCTGCATGCCCTTGCCCGCCTCGGCCTTCGACTTCTCGGCGAAGGCCTGCCACAGCGGCTCCTGCTCGGCCGTGAGCTTGATCTCACCCTTCAGACGGCTCAGACGCTGCTCGACCCGTGCGCCCGGATCCATCATGCCGCCCTGCATTGAACTGCGACGCATGCCTGGCTTGCCGTCGCTGTCGCAACCGGGGCCCTGTGCTTGGGCGATGCCGAAAAAGACGGCGCTGGCGGCAAGAAAGCCCGCAACAATCGTGTGCTTGTGATTCATGGTGGTGTGCTCCTGTTGTGAATGCCTCATGGCAGGATGCATTTCAACCGAAGGCTGTAAGCCCGATGTGACAGCGGCGCCGAGTTTGTAAGGGAAGGTTGCAGGAACACGGCCAACCAGAATGAGGTGCGGCGAGCCTGACCCCCGGCACTTGCGGAAATCGGCTGTGGCTGCTTCCTTCCGGACCTGACCAGATTCACCGCCCAGCAATGCGGGGAGACCCGCCGCAGGAGAATCTTAGCAGCTTTCGCCGGTGACTCCGGCGCAATACCAGCGCCGACTCCTGCAACAGCGCGGTACGGCAAGCTTGCCAAGATTGCCAATGACATTGAAGCGGTCTATTCTTTGCCAATTCAGATACCTGTTGCCGCCATGAGCCTCCTCGACGCCTCCTGCCGCATCGCCTTCGCGTCCCTGCTGCACGACCTCGGCAAGTTCCACGAACGCACGGGTCTGTCGCTTGCTGGCGACCGCGACGCGCTGTTTACGCTTTACTGTCCAAACGGGGTAAGCCACAGTCATGTCGCCCACACCGGCGGTGCCTGGGATGAAGTCGAAACCTTCGCTCCCGATCTCATGCGCGGCGACGTCTTTCCCTTCGCCAGCCGCAGCCGCGGAAAGGACATCACCGACAGCATGGCCAACGCCGCTGCCGGACATCACAAGCCGACCACCTTCCTGCAATGGATTGTCGCCACCGCCGACCGCGCCGCCTCCGGCTTCGAACGACAAAAGTTTGCCGAGTACAACGAATCGCGCGACGACATCAACGAGTTCACGCGCAAGAACCGTTTCCAGGCCCGCCTCGTCACCCTGTTCGAGCAGCTTGCGCCGCCGGGCAATCTCGATCACGCCTACCCGCTCGCCGCGCTCTCGCCACGGGCCCTGTTTCCGCAAGCCCGCAGCGAGGCCGAACCGGACGACGACAAGGTCGCGCAAGCGGAATTTGCCGCGCTCTGGCAGCAGTTCCTGCAAGCGCTCGACGCCATCCCGAAATCGCACCGCGCCAACTGGCCGCTGTGGCTGGATCATTTCGATTCCGCCTGGCTCGCCTTTACCCACGTCATTCCGTCCGCCACCAATCGCGGCGTGGTGCCGGATGTCTCGCGCTACGATCACAGCAAGGCCGTCGCCGCACTGGCCACGGCCTTGTGGCGCTGGCATCACGAAAACGGCAAGGTCGGCGACGGCGACACGGCGCTGCTGGCCGACCGCGAGCGTCCCGACTGGAAGGAACCCAAGCTGCTGCTGGTCCAGGGTGACTTCTTCGGCATCCAGGATTTCATCTTCGCCAGCGGAGGGCAGACGCAGAAGCACGCCCACAAGCTGCTGCGCGGCCGCTCCTTTCAGGTTGCGCTGCTGGCCGAACTCGCCGCGCTCAGGCTGCTTGAAGCCCTGGACCTACCCGCCACCAGCCAGATCATCAACGCCGCCGGGAAGTTCCTTATCGTCGCGCCGAATACCGATGCCGCCCATGCCGCCGTCGCCGACTGCCGGCGCCTCTTTGATGCCTGGTGCATCGAACAGAGCTTCGGCGAGATCGGCGTCGGGCTGGCCAGCACGGCGGCGACCTGCAACGATCTCGTCGGCGGCGACTTCAAGAGTCTGATCCACCAGTTGTTCGCCGCACTCGATGACGTCAAGCATCGGCGCTTCGGGCTCTGCGACGACGCTCGCGACGTCATCGCCGCCGACTTCCCCCATGGCCCCTGCGCCTACCAGGGCCGCTACCCCGCGGATCGCCCGCAGGATGGCGACACCCCTGCCTCCTGCGCCCTTGCGCGCGACCAGGTGAAGATCGGCGCCGAGCTCACCAGGCGCGCGCGCCTGCTGGTGTTACGCGACGCCGCCAGCTTCGGCAACGCGCTCGAACTCGACTACTTCGGCTATTGCGTCGCCTTCGTCGCTGACGAGGAAGCCTCGGGCAAGTATGGCGAACTCGCCCGTGACGGCCGGCTCGTGCGTGCCTGGGACTTCGACCAGCCGGAAGCCGACGGCAAGGTTTTTCGCGGCTATGCCCGGCGTTACGTCAACAGCTATGTGCCGCGCTGGAACGAGCTCGACCTCGCCGAAAAGGCCCACGGCAAGTACGAGGGATTCAACGCCGACGAACTCGGTGATGCCAAGCTCGACGCCATCAAGACCCTGCACGCCATCGCCGCCGCCGGCACGGGCGAAATCGCGCTGGTCACGCTGAAGGGCGACATCGACAACCTCGGCGCGCTGTTCCAGAGCGGCCTCGAAAAGCCCACCTTCGCCCGCTGGGCCGGGCTTTCGCGCCAGGTCAATGCCTTCTTCGCCCTGTGGCTGCCCTGGTTCTGCGAGTACGGCGCCAACGGACGCTACCGCAACACCTACACGGTCTTTGCTGGCGGCGACGACTTCTTCCTGATCGGCCCATGGGAAGCCACGATCGAGCTCGCGGGCGAAATGCGTCGCGCCTTCGCGACCTACGTCGCTCGTCCCGACATCAGCTTCTCGCTCGGCGCGGCGATGACGCATCCGAAAGTCCCGGTGCGGCAGTTGGCGACAGCAGCCGAGCGCGGCCTGGAACTTGCCAAGTCAAGACCTGGCAAGAACGCCGTCCACCTGTGGGCCAGCACCGTCGGCTGGGACGGCTGGCGCGAGCTCGTCGGCGCCCGCCGCGATACGCTCCAACAACTGATCGACCAGGCCGGCGGCCTGTCCACTGGATTCATCTACAACCTGCTACAACTCGCCGACCAGGCCGAACGCGAAAAGAACGGCGGTCGCCCCGAAGATGCCTTGTGGCGCTCCCGCCTGGCCTACCGCTGCGCCCGGCTGGTCAAAGACAAGGCGACCGGCCAGGCTTTGGCCAGGGAAATCGGCGAAGCCCTCGCGCAACATCGCGGCGGCTACCGCCTGCCGGTCTCGCTGCTGCTGTACCGCCAGCGAGATTGACGGCAAGCTTGCCGCGATGGAACGCCGACGCACGACACCGTAGGATTCACGTACTGGAGACCACGATATGCCAATGCCAAACCCGATCTGAAGGCGAACCCGCCAAAGGCCACGCTCTTCGATACCGATGCCAAGGATGTTGCGGATGAACTGCATGCCAAGGCCCTTGACGAACGCGGCCGCGACTCAGGCAAGAACAAATCCACCCAGATCCGGCGTTTCTACGACGAACTGGTCGGCTGGCAGGATCGCATCGGTAACGACGAGGCAAAGTTCAGGCAGTACGAGGCTTTCGTCAAGATGCTCAACGCCAAGGCCGCCTACGCCGAAGGCCGCAAGCTGGTAACCAAGGAATTCGTCGACTGGTTCCGGGATTGCGTCCGACAGGTCGAAAGCCCGCGTACCCTCAACCACTTCCGCCTGCACTTCGAAGCCATGCTCGGCTTCCTCAAGGCCATTCGCGGCTGAACGGAGAACACCTCATGCAACTCACCCGCATCCAGAAAATCACCGGCAAGATCGTCCTGAAGTCCGGCCTGCACATCGGCGCCGGCGATACCGAAATGCGCATTGGCGGCACCGACAACCCGGTGGTCAAGGACCCGCTGTCCGGGCAACCGTACATTCCCGGTTCCTCGCTCAAGGGCAAGATCAGGAGTCTGCTCGAATGGAAGTACGGGCTGGTATTGGCCGCCGAGGGCAGGCCTTATTCCTTCAAGCATCTGGCGAAAGACACGGGCAACACTGGCGGCCGGCAACTCATCACCCTGTTCGGCGGCGCTCCCGACAAGGACATCGACGCGCTCGTCAGCGCCATCGGCCCGACGCGCCTGGCTTTCTGGGACTGCCCGCTCAATGCCAACTGGAAAGCCACCGTCGCCGACGCCCGCAACCTGCTCACCACCGAGGCCAAGTCGGAAAACTCCATCAACCGCATTGCCGGGGTCGCCGACAACCCGCGCTTCACCGAGCGCGTGATCGCCGGCGCCGAATTCGACTTCGCCCTCACACTCAAGATCGTCGACGCCGAGGACTTGCTGCCGATGGTGCTCGAAGGCATGAAGCTGCTCGAACTCGACAGCCTTGGCGGTTCCGGCTCGCGCGGCTACGGCAAGATCGAGTTCCGCGATCTGAAATCCGGCGATGAATCGCTGACCTTGCCCGCCACCGTGTTCGGAGGCGAGTCATGCTGACCACCATCGAAGGCATCTACGAAAACGGCGCCGTGCGTCTGCTCGAACCCTTGCCCGGTGTCATTCGCGCCCGAGTCGTCGTGACCGTGCTGCCGGAGCCCGCGGCGGCAACTCCGACACTGCCCGGCGCCTCGCACCCGCAGCATTTCCGGGCCGCCACGGACCTTGGGCAACGACTGGTAACAATCCGCCGACACGCCATTGCGAACGGCTTGAACCTGCTCAACCAGGACGAAGTGCTGGAGGAAATCCGGCATCGGCGGGGCGAAGATGAGTAAGCGAACTTACATCGACGCCAACGTGCTTATCGCCGCGTTCCGCAGCGATGACGCAACAGCAGCGCGTGCACTGGCAATACTGGACGATGCCGACCGGCGCTTCGTCACCAGCGCACTGGTGCGACTGGAGACACTGCCAAAACCGCGCTTTCATGGCTACCAGGACGAGGTTCGTTTCATCGAGGACTTTCTTGCCGCCTGCGACGAGCACATCGTCCTCGATGAAGCGATCGCCACCACCGCCGAAACGCTGGCCGGCCGCCACGACCTTGCGCCAATGGATGCGCTTCACGCCAGCGCCGCGATTCGCGCCGGCGTCGATGAATTCGTCACGCTGGAAAAGCCGGAGAAACCTCTGTGCCGGATCGATGGACTCACCGTGATTTCGCTCTATCTCAGCCCGAACGCATGATCCTCCAGCGCGCCACCCTCGCCCTGCGCTCGCCGCTGGGCACGCCGCTGGCCGGCGACACGCTGTTCGGTCAGATATGCCACGCCGTCATCGACGCCGCAGGCGCGGCCGAAGTCAGCCGCCTGCTCGACGGCTACACCGCCGGACAACCCTGGCTGGTGGTTTCCGACGGCTTTCCCCACGGGTTCCTGCCGCGCCCGACGCTGCCGCCACTGGCGCAATCCAAGCCCGAGGAACGCAAGGCCGCCAAGGGCCGGCGCTGGATACCGCTGGCCGCCGCCGCGCTGCCCCTGGCCGAACTCCTCGCCGCCGCCGTCAATGACGAAACGGCTTACGGCAGGGGCCAGGCGCCGGCCCACGCCAGCGCCCAGCACAACACCCTGAACCGCCTCACCGGCACCACCGGCGTCGGCGAATTCGCCCCCTACGCGATGCCGCAGATCTTCCACGCCGGGGAGCAGAAGATCGACCTGTGGTGCGTGCTCGACGAATCCCGCTGCGACGCCGCGTTGCTGCGCGGACTTCTCGCCACGATCGGCGCCACCGGCTACGGCCGCGACGCCAGCATCGGGCTGGGCAAGTTCGATGTCGAAAGCCTCGAATCCGCCGTGGCGCCAACGCCGACTATCCCCGCCGCCCACTGGACGCTGGCCCCCTGCGCCCCGCAGGGCCAGGGCTTCGACGGCGAACGCAGTTTCTGGCGCGTGCTGACCCGCTTCGGCCGCCACGGCGGCGCGCTGGCGCTTTCCACCAACCCGTTCAAGAACCCAGTGCTGCTCGCCGCCGCCGGCGCGGTGCTGGTCCCCAAAGGCGACTTTGCCCCTCGTCTGTTCGTCGGCCAGGGACTTGCCGGCGTCTCCAAAGCCGAACCCGCCACCGTGCATCAAGGCTACGCGCCGGCCTTGCCGCTGCAACTGGAGACCGCGCCATGAACCACGTTGCCAGTCGCCGCATCGGTATCACCACGCTGTCCCCGGTCCATGTCGGCTGCGACGAAGTCTTCGAGCCCACCGGCTTTGTCATCGCCGATGGCCTGCTGCACCTGCTCGATCCCGCCGTCCTGGCCGGCGCGCTCGACGCGCGCGAAAAGGCCCAGCTCATCAAACTCAGCGACGAGCGCGACCCGATCGGCCCGATCCAGCAATTCTTCAAGAGCCGCCGCGAGCGACTTGCGCCCCTGGCCAGCCAGTGCATCGATGTCGCCGGCGACATCGCCCGCGAGTACGAAGACAAGGCCGGCCAGTCGCAGGCTCGCGGCGGCGATGGCCGCCCGGTCTACAACCTGTTCCCGATGGCCCGCACCGCGTTCAATCCGCTGGACGGCGCCCCCTATCTGCCGGGCTCCTCGCTGAAAGGCAGCATCCGCACCGCATGGCTCAGCCGCCTCAACCGAGGCCAGCCGCCGCACGAGGACGAAAAGCGTAACCCTGGCAAGCTGCAGCAACGACTGCTCGGCTATGCCCCCGGCAAGTTCGAGAACGACCCCTTCCGCCACCTGCACCTCGCCGACGCCCACGCAAACCCGGAGCGCAGCCAGCCGCCGACGCGCATCGGCTATGCCGTCAGCAAGAAGAAGCGGGAAAGCGAACGCGGCTCGCCAGAACTCAAGGTCTATCTCGAAACCGTGCGCGAGACACTGGCCGACGCCTTCCTCGGCGAAGTGCGCTTCACCAGTGGCGCCCTTGATTGGGGCCGGCTGTGCGATGCCTGCAATGCCTTCTATCGCCCGCAACTGGAAGCCGAGCTCGATCATCCGCAGTTCGGCCCGCTGCTGGCTACCGACTGGCGGCAACTGCTCTCCGGCATGCTCGGCAACGAACTGAACGAGTTGATGGAGTTGCGCCAGGGCTTCCTGCTGCGCGTCGGCAGGCATTCCGGCGCCGAATCCGTCACGCTCGACGGCGTGCGCTCGATCAAGATTCTCGGCGCACAGGGCCAACCGCCCAGCTACCGCGCCCAGACCACCGAGAAGCGCTTCGCCAGCGTCACGCGGGCCGCACAAAGTGGCCTGATGCCCTTTGGCTGGATCTGGATCGACGGCAGCGACGATGCCCACCGCCATATTGCCATCGCCGTCGCCGAAAAACTGGCGCTTCTTGGGCAGCCGATTCGTGCCGCCCATGCCGAACGCCAGGCCGCAATCGAAGTTCGCCGCGATGCCCAGGCCGCGGCAAGCGCTGCCGCCGCGCTGCGCCAGGCAGAGGCCGCCGCCGCCGAACAGGCCGCCGCGCTCGCCGAAACCCAGCGGCAAGCCGACCTGGCGGAGATGACGCCGAACCGGCGCCGAACCGAAGAATTCCGCGCCTTTTGCGAGTCGCGCGCGAGCCAGCTCGGCAAGAATCAGGAAGCGCTCAACGGCCAGATCCACAACCGTGCCCGCCAACTCGCCGCCGACGCGCTGCAGGGCGCCGACTGGACGCGGCAGGAAAAGGCGGCGGTCGCCGACTTGCTGGCCGAGTTCCTGCCCAGACTGGTGAGCCGGATGGACAAGGATCAGCTCAAGAAACTCAAGCTCGCCGCCTTGCGCAACCCCTGATCCGCCACTACAACGAAAAATGTCATTTCACAGAAAAATGCCATGAATAGCTCAACCATGTCACAAGGCGGTCGTGTGGTCGTACCCAAAATCTACCGCGAAAAGCTCGGCATCAAGGAAGGCGACGAGGTCATATGGACCGAGATCGACGGCCAGGTTGTGTTGACCTCGCGTTTGCGGCAAATCCAGCGGGCGCAGGAGTTGTGCGCGCAACTGTTTGCCCGCCAACCCGAACGTTCGCTGGTCGATGAACTGATCGCAGAACGGCGTGCCGAAGCGGCGCAAGAAGACATCGAATGCGCGGAGTTCAGCGCCAAATTTGCCAAGAAGTTCGAGACATGATCGCCATCGAGTGCATCCGCCCGACACCTTGTGACAAGCACCGACATTCTCACCCTCCCACCCTCAACCAGGAGTCACCATGACCGCCCAAACCTACCTTGACGGCCGCATCACCATTGATCCTGATATCTGCAATGGAAAGCCAAGCTTGCGCGGCAAGCGAATCACGGTCCAGACGGTGCTCGAATTCCTGAGCGCGGGCGATAGCGCAGCGGAAATCCTCGAGCAGTACCCCAGCCTCGAAGCCGAGGACATTCGCGCTTGCCTGCGCTTCGCCGCGGAACTGATGGACAGGCGTTACGACGTAGTTCAGCTTGCCTGATGCCGCGGTTTCTGATCGATGCCAATCTGCCGTACCGCTTTTCGCTCTGGCAGGGTGAAGGCTACGTCCATGCCTTCGACCTCGGCGACGAACTCCCCGACAGCGCCATCTGGCGGTAGCGCAGCAGGGCCGACCATCGTCACCGGGCCGGGGGCTTCGGGGCGGCTCGCCGGCCATCCCCGTCATCCACCTGCGCATCGGCAATATGCGCCTGCGCGACCTGTTCGCCTTCCTTCACCGCGTCTGGCCGACCGTGGAGGCGCTCGCTGCGAGCAACAAACTGGTCATCGTGCGACCGACGCTTATCGAATACGTGGCATGAAAGCCACCCTGTTCTCGCTGCCCCTCACCCGCTACCGCTTCGACTGCGTCGCGCAAACGCCGATCCGCCTGCCCGACCATGCCGGCAGCCTGTTGCGCGGCGCATTCGGCCGGGCGCTGCGCCAGGTGGCCTGCATCACCCGCGAGAAGGACTGCGCGCCCTGCGCACTCAAGGCCGGCTGCCCCTACACCGCGGTGTTCGCCCCCGGCAAGCCGGCACAACCGCACCCGCTGCTGCAGAACAGCGAAATCCCCGTGCCCTACGTGATCGAGCCGCCGGCCTGGGGCGCGCGCGTGGTCGAGGGCGGCGAGCGCTTCGCCTTCCACATGGTGCTGGTCGGCCGCGCCTTGGAACACCTGCCCATCGTCATCCTCGCCTGGCGGCGTGCGCTGGCGCGCGGCCTGGGTGCCGGCGATGGCACGGCGCAACTGGCGACGCTGCGCGACGAGGACGGCGACACCCTCTACACGCCCGAAGACGGCGCCATCAAGGCGCATGACACGTCGCCACGCGCCGTGCCGCCGGCGCCGACCTTCCCCGATGCCCCGGCGACGCTGACGCTGCGCTTCTTCACCCCGCTGCGCCTGCAGCAGAACGGCAAGGCCCTGGCGCCGCATCGCCTCACGCCGCGTACCTGATCCTCGCCGCCGCCCGGCGCGCCAGCCTGCTCGGCGAATTCCACGGCAAGGGCGCGACGCCGATCGACTGGAAGGCCCTGGCCGCCGAAGCCGATGCCCTGACGGACCGGCGCCACCTCGAATGGCGCGACTGGACCCGCTATTCCTCGCGCCAGAAGCAGACGATGACCCTGGGTGGCGCCGTTGGCGAGTGGACGCTGAAGGGCGAATTCGGCCACGCCTGGCCATGGCTCTACCTTGGGCAATGGCTCCATGTCGGCAAGGAAACCGTGTTCGGCCTGGGCGGCTACCGGTTCGAAGTCGGCTCGCCGGAACATAACTCGACGCCGGACGGCAAGGATTGCGGACGGCCGGTGCAAGCTACTGAAGGAAAGGAGGAAAAGATATGACCGCAGTCAGCAAAAAGCCCTGAAAACAGAGGGATTGAGACGTTTCAGGAGTCGAAGTAAAGGTATTGATTGCAGGTCAGCAAAAAGCCCTGAAAACAGAGGGATTGAGACTGTTTGGCATGCCTCGCAAAGCCGCGTCCAAGCCCTGAAACGAGGGGATTGGACGCGGTCCCGCTCGGCCAGGTGCGCAAAAAGCCCTGAAAACAGAGGGGATTGAGACGGTTGGCGATTGTGGGTGTTCCATCCGTCAAGCAAAAAGCCCTGAAAACAGAGGGATTGAGACGCAGCTGATGCCGACCAGCGGCCACCAGGAATCGTCAGCAACAAGCCCTGAAAACAGAGGGATTGAGACCTGTCGGCTTCGGTAGCAGCTACAGTCTTGCGTCAGCAAAAAGCCCTGAAAACAGAGGGATTGAGACAACTGCCCGTGTTGGATTCGTCCAGGGCAAAAGCCCTGAAAACAGAGGGATTGAGACATCGCGTGTGTAGGTCGCTCGTCAGTCAGCAAGTCCTGTGTCAGCAAAAAGCCCTGAAAACAGAGGGATTGAGACGGGATATCGGCGTCGGGCGGCCGCGTGATGCAGTCAGCAAGAAGCCCTGAAAACAGAGGGATTGAGACGCCGAGCGGGCATCGGGCGGTCGTCAGCAAAAAGCCCTGAAAACAGAGGATTGAGACCTGCAGGAACGCCATCAGCGGTCATCAGGCGGGCGTGTCAGCAAAAAGCCCTGAAAACAGAGGATTGAGACAGCAAGGTGAATTCGTCTTGACAGCGCCAGCGTCAGCAAAAGCCCTGAAAACAGAGGGATTGAGACTTCCTGCCGGCGCGAGGCCCAGTCACAAAGCCCTGAAAAGAGAGGATTGAGACGGCCGGCAGGAAAACGGGGCGGGTTATCGAAACCGGTCAGCAAAAGCCCTGAAAACAGAGGGATTGAGACCGTTGGTGGTCCGCACCTGTAATCAACTCGATCAGTCAGCAAAAGCCCTGAAAACAGAGGGATTGAGACCACGCTGCTGTGGGGCACTGCGGCGCGTCAGCAAAAGCCCTGAAAACAGAGGGATTGAGACACCTGTGGGCAGCCGCCTTCACGTGAAGCAAAAAAGCCCTGAAAACAGAGGGATTGAGACCGGATGCGCGGGTGCAATCGCGGGCTATGGCGGGCCGCCGGGCCGCCTTACAGCCATAGCGCCGAGAGCGGCGCAAGCCACAGCTTTTCTCCCATCGGCAAGACCTGTTCGCCGTCGTAAAGCACGATGCCGGCAACGAAGCGCTTGCCGGCAAGTCCGGCGAGCTTGCGCAGTCCCCCCAGGTCGCCGCCGCGCACCGTGGCGCCGGCTTTGACCTCGATGCCGACAACACCGGCGGCCGCGTTTTCGATCACGAAATCGACTTCGTACTGATCGTGATCGCGGTAGTAGCTGAGTCGCCAGGATTCGTCGGACCACGAGATCATCTTGAGCAGCTCGCCGAAGACGAAACTTTCCAGCAGGCGGCCGAACGGTCCGCGCTCTCGGGCCAGTGTCTCGGGCGTGACGCCGGTCAGCGCGGCCAGCAGCCCGGAGTCGATGAACTGGAAACGCGGGGTCTTGACGATGCGCGCCAGTTCGCTTCCCGACCACACGGGAATTCGCCGCAGCAGATACAGGTGCTCGAAGATCGCGAGGTAACGCATCGCGGTTTTCTGGTCGATGCCGAGTTGTCCGCCGAGCCGGGCGAAGTTGCAGGGCTGACCAGCCACCTGTGCCAGCGCCCGGAGCAGACGGGGCAGCAGGTCGAGTTTGTGAATGTCGGCGATTTCGCGCACGTCGCGCCCGCCCTGCACTTCACATTGCGCCAGCGGCAGCAGATGCAGTGTTTCCATGCGTCCCGCCAGCGAGTCCGCGACTTTGGGCAGCGCCATGAGATTGGCCAAACCCGTCAGCAGGAAGCGTCCGGGTCGCCGGGGTCCGATTGGCGCGGCCCGGCCAGCACCACCACGCGCGTGTCGGCCAACAGCTCGCCGACGCTCCGTGCGATGAAACGTGGATAAATAGCGGCCAGAGTATCCACGAAATACGGAATTTAGTATCTTGAAAAATGGATTTTGCGGCAATCAATCACGGATCCGGCATTCCATTCGACACTGATTTGATGATTTGCCGCTGTCCGCAGGAAACCCAGAGAGCAGCACGATTGAGAGTTCTGGCTGCCGCCACCGCCACCGTGCGCGGCTCGGCTTGCCAGTCGAACCGACGCCGAGTAGACTAACTCTTAGCTAGATCCACAGGGAGGTGCGCCATGCAACTCGTCAATATTCACGACGCGAAGACCCGGCTTTCGAAATTGCTTGAGCAGGTTCAGTCCGGCGAGGACGTGGTGATCGCCAGGGCGGGCACGCCGATCGCGCGCCTGATCCCCTACGCGGCACTCAGGCGCGAAATCGCCCCCCCGGGAGGCATGCAAGGGGAAATCTGGATCGCCGACGATTTCGATGCGCCGATTGATGATCTGTTCGACGTCCTGAAGCCCGAAGCCCGATGAGGTTGCTGCTTGACACCCATTTGGCGATCTGGTGGGAAGCCGGCCACCCCGCCTTCCGGCCACCGTCATCGACCTGGTTCGCAAGCAGGCCGAATCCGTGTTCGTCAGCCGTGCCTCGCTGTGGGAAATCGCCATCAAGGTTTCCATCGGACGGCTGAGAATCGATGCCGTCAAATTTGCCGGCAACATTGAAGCGCATGGCTTTCAATGGCTGGACATTCGCAATCAGCACATTCTCGCCGTGGCTTCGCTGGCGACCTTCGACGATCACCGCGATCCGTTTGACCGCCTGCTGGTCGCGCAGAGTTTGACCGAGCCCTTGCTCTTGCTGACGGCCGACGCAAAACTCGGGCGCTACGGGGCCACGGTGCGCGTCATCTAGCGGCAAGCTTGCCGGCCTTGTCGCGCGGGGCACGGCCGCCGATACTGCCGGCATGGCATCGGCAAGCGACACCTTCCGCACCCTCTACCTCGTCTGCTACGACGTGAGCAGCCCCCGGCGGCTGTACCGCGTGCATCGCTATCTGCTGGGTTTCAATGTGGGCGGGCAGAAGTCCTTATTCGAATGCTGGTTCACCCCGGCGGAACTGCGCGAAGCGCGGTACGAGCTGGCCGCCCTGATCGATCCGGTGGAAGATCGCGTGCACATCTTCCAGCTCGATCCGCGGATGAAGATGGAAGGCCTCGGCATCGCCGTCGCGCCGGCGCCGACTTCTTCGGCGTTCATGGTGCTGTGAGGAAGGCGGCGAAATGACCAGCCTGTATGTCGATCGTCGCGGGGTGCACCTCAAGGCCGACGGCGAGGCCCTGGTGTTCTACGAGAACGAGTCGCGCTGCGGCACGGTGCCGCTGGCGCCGCTCTCGCGGGTGTTCCTGCGCGGCGACGTTCAGCTTTCTGCCGCGCTGCTGGGCAAGCTGGGCGAGCGCGGCATCGGCGTGGTGGTGCTCTCGGGCCGCAAGGGCGAACCGACCCTGCTGCTTGGCCGCCCGCACAACGATGCGGGGCGGCGCGTGGCGCAGTACGCGCTTTCGCTCGATGGCGAATTCTGCCTGCGCTTTGCGCGCGCCATCGTCGAGGCCAAGCTGCGCGCCCAGCGCGCGCTGCTTGCCGAACGCCGCGACGAGGATCTGCGCTGGCGCTATCCGCTGACGGTGGCCATGGAGCGGCTCGATGGCTGCCTGGGCCAGGTCGACGCGCAGCCGGGCATCGCCGCCTTGCGCGGCCTGGAGGGCGCCGGCGCGGCGGCGTATTTTCAGGGCTTCCAGGAATTGTTCGCCGAGCGCCTGGGGTTCTCCGGCCGCAATCGCCGTCCGCCGAAGGACCCGGTGAACGCTGTGCTGTCGCTGACCTACACGCTGCTGCACGCGGAAGCGGTGATCGCGCTCTACGGCGCGGGGCTGGATCCCTTCATCGGCTTCTACCACGCGCTGGATTTCGGCCGCGAGTCGCTGGCCTGCGACGTGGTCGAGGCCCTGCGCCCGCAAGCCGACCGCTTCGTGCTGAAGCTGTTTCGCGCGGAAACACTGCGCCCGGAGGATTTCAGCTCGGCCGACGGCGCCTGCCTGCTGGGCAAGGCCGGACGCGCGCGTTACTACGCCGAGTGGGAAGCGGCCGCCGAAGCCCTGCGCCGCTCGCTGACCGAGGCTGTCGCCGATGTCGCCGCCGCGGTCGGCAACCATCGGCCCGCCACCGCCGCCGCGCCCGAAACGGACGACGAGGAATTCGCGCCGCCCGCCGGGCCGCCCCAAGGGCGGCGCAGCCAGTCCATGGAGCCGCGCAGCGGCGAACCGCCGTCACCCTCTGCCTTGAGCAGGGGGCCGGGGGCTAGCGTATGCACACATCTCCCCCGTCATTCCGGCGCAGGCCGGAATCCAGTGGACGGGGACCGCAAAACATCGATTGACCCTGTATGTCTTGGCTTTTCTTGCCGAAGACCGTCCCGAAGTCCATCGCCTCAGCCCTTCTGGACCCCGGCTTTCGCCGGGGAGACGGTGCCGTTGAGATGTGTGCATACGCTAGGGGGCCGGGGGGACGGTAGTCCATTGACCGACTGGGTGATTGGCTACGACATCGCCAACCCGCGCCGCCTGGTCAGGGTCCACCGCCGCATGTGCGCCCACGCCACGCCGCTGGAATACAGCGTGTTCCTATTGGTGGGCACCGAGCGGGCGAAGCAGGATTGCCTGGAAGATGTCGCCGCGCTGATCGACGCCAGGGAGGACGACGTGCGCTGCTACCCGCTGCCCGGCCGCGGCTTCCAGGCCCGCATCGGCCGCGCCAGCATGCCTTCGGGCATCCACTGGAGCGGGCTGCCGGCGGCGGTGGCGTGAGGACGTTGTTCGTCTCGCGCCACCCCGGCGCCGTGGAATGGGCGCGCCGGAAGGGCCTGGCAGTCGATGCCTGGGTCGCGCATCTCGACCCCGCAACAGTCGGCGCCGGCGACACGGTGATCGGCAGTCTGCCGCCGCACCTGGCGGCCGCCGTCTGCGCTCGCGGCGCGCGCTTTCTGCATCTGCGGCTGGATATTCCGGCAGAATGGCGCGGCCGGGAGTTGTCGGCGGATGAACTGGAGTCGGCCGACGCGCGGCTGGAGGAGTTTTTCGTGAAAGGCAAGCCCGCATGAGCAGGACACTGATCACCTTTCTCGGCCGCGTGCCGCCGGAGCGCGGCAGCAGTTACCGCGAGACCACCTACGATTTTGGCGCCGCGCAACGCAAAACACCGTTCTTCGGCTCGGCACTGGCCGAGGAAGCGCGTGTCGACTGCCTGCGAATTCTCGGCACTCCGGGGAGCATGTGGGACGTGCTGGCCTTCGATCTGCACGAGCATCTGGATGACGCGCTGGAGACGGCAGTGCGCAGCGACGCCGTGACACAGGATATGCTCGACGAACTTGAAGCGGCTCTGAACGCCATCGGCAAGCGCCGCTACCAGTTGCGTCTGGTGCCCTACGGCTACGACGAAGGGAAGCAGGTCGAGATTCTCAAGGCCATGTCGACCGGCTTTCGCGGCGGCGACGAGGTGCTGCTCGACATCACCCACGCCCTGCGTCACCTGCCGATGCTGGGCCTGCTTTCGGTCTTCTATCTGCAAGCGGTGGTACAGGCTCGCGTCACCGACATTTTCTATGCGGCCTTCGACCGTGCCGAGAACGGCATCACGCCGGTGGTGAAGCTCGACGGCCTGCTGCGCATCTACGAATGGCTGCGCGCCATGGAACGCTTCAACAAGGATGGCGACTACGGCGCTTTCGGTGAATTGCTGACGCGCGAGGGACTGCCCGGCAAGCTGTTGACCGATGCCGCCTACCTGGAGCGCATCGCCAACGCACCCGACGCCCGGCGCAAGCTCGATTCCTTCGCGCAATCTCCGCAACAGCCGCAAAGCGCGGCCGGCGCGCTGTTCCTGCCGCTGCTGAAGGCGCGCATCTCCTGGCGTCAGGGGCGCACCCGGTCTGCCTGGGAAGCCGCGCTGGCGCGCGAGTACCTGACACGACGTGACTATGTTCGCGCCGCCGAATTCGGCTACGAGTCGGCCATCACGGCGCAGGTGGAGGCGACCGGCGGCGATGACAACAACTACGACGTCCGCAAGAGCGCCGACGAACAACTGAGCGAGGCGACCCGCAACCAGCGGCAACGCCCCGGCGCGATTGGCAATCTGATCACCTTGAAGAATCTGCGCAACAGTCTGGCGCACGGCACACGCTCGGATGCAGACACGGTGCGCGATCTGATCCGCGAGGAAAGTCGCCTGGCCGACTGGCTGGAAAAGTCATTCGCCATCCTGCTGCCGCGATGAACCCCGCTGACTACCCCCGCCGCATCCTGCTGGCCGTCACCGGCCTGACGCCGCAGGTGGTGACGGAAACGCTCTACGCGCTCGCCGCAGCGCCGGCGCCGACTATTGGCGTGGCCTTCGTTCCCACCGAAATCCATCTCATCACCACGGCCGAAGGCGCGGAGCGCGCGCGGCTCTCGCTGCTCGACCCGCAGACCGGCCAGTTCCATGCGCTGTGCCGCGATTACGAGCTTGCCGGCATCGATTTCACCGCGGCCAACATCCACACGATCGCCGATGCCGCCGGGCAGCCGCTGGCCGATATCCGTACGCCGCAGGACAACACCCTGGCCGCCGACTGCCTGCTCGGCCATGTGCGTCGCCTGTGCGCCGACGACAGCACAGCGCTACATGTGTCGATCGCCGGCGGGCGCAAGACCATGGGCTTCTTTCTCGGTTATGCGCTGTCGCTGTTCGGCCGCGCGCAGGATCGGCTCTCGCACGTGCTGGTGTCGGAACCCTTCGAATCACTGACGGATTTCTATTACCCGCCGAGAACGCCGCGCGTGCTGCACACCCGCGACGGCCGGCCGGTGCATACGGCCGCTGCGCGGATCATGCTCGCCGAGATCCCCTTCGTGCGCCTGCGCGACGGCCTGCCGAAAGAGGCATTGCAACATCCGGCGCCCTTTGCCTCGCTGGTAGCCGCGGCCCAGCAGGGCCTCGGCGCGCCGCGCCTGGAGTTCGACTTCGCCCGCCGCCTGGCGATCTGCGGCGGTGTCGAGGTCCCGCTGCCGCCGGCGCTGCTGGCCTGGTACGGGTGGCTGCACCGGCAGGCGGATTTCGTCGGCCATCGCCAGGCGGATCCGGCCGGCTATCTGGAGTTGTATGCGCGCATCGTCGGCCCGGCGCATCCCTCCCTGGCGACGGCGCGGGCGACGCTGAAAGACGGTTTCGATGCGGCGTTTTTCGAGCAGAAGACCTCCAAGCTCAATCGCCGGCTGCGCAAGAACCTTGTCGCTGGCGGCGGAGCCCTGGCTGGTGCGTACCCAGGGCGAACGGCCGAACACGCTGCACGGTCTGTCGCTCAGCCGCCGCCCCGCTGGTAGTGCAGCGTGAAGCGCTGCATGAAGCGCTCCTGTTCCTCTTCGGTCAATCCATCGAACTCGATTTCGACGCGATGGCGCTCAAGGCGCACGCTGCCGATTTCGAGCGGCGGCATCGCGGTCAGGCGCAGCGACCAGCCGCGCCCGAAAAACATGCCAGCGGACTCGCATATCTGCGCCTCGCCGGTGGCCGCCGGCAGGATGCGCAGGAAATCCTGTCGCGTAATGGTTGCATCGCGCTCTGCGGGTGGAATGAAGGCGCCGTCGAGCAGTACCAGATGGACCAGCCTGGGCGGCAGGCTGAAACTTTCGATCACTTGCGCAACGCTGCTCCCTTCGGGGAGTTCCAGGGCAAAAGCATTGGTCTTTTTGGCTTCGGCCGGCAGGTAGTCCTGCAATTGCGCAAACAGCTTGAAGGTGATTCTCATGGATTGCGCCGGGGCCGACGGACGAACGTCATGCCGCTTTCTGCGCGGTCCCCAGATAGGCGGCCATGAAGCCGGTGGGATCGGCCAGCAGGCGGTCCTTCCAGCCGCCCAGCGGTGCTTGCGTCTGGATCAGGCCGCGCAGGGCGCCGACGTGATCGGTCCAGCCGATGCTCGTGGCGCCGATCAGCACGTCATCGCGAAATTGCAGCGAGAGATAGCGGCCATTGGCCTCATCGACCAGTTCCACACCCGAGCCGCCCTGCTCCTTGCCGACGCCTTGCCATTGGCCGAAGGAAGTGGAGATCAGGCCGAGGGTGTCGAGCACGTTGATCGCCAGGCTGCCTTGCGACTCGGCATTGCCGCCGGCCATGTTGTGCGCGGCGATGCGCGCCTGGTCGACGGCGTTGGGCTGGATCGCATTCAGTTCGGGCCGGCCGGTATGAAAATCCAGCGCCTCCGTCACGTCGCCGGCCGCATACACGTCGGGCAGGTTGGTACGCATGCGGGCGTCGACGCGGATGCCGCGCTCGATCTTCATGCCGCTGCCTTCGAGGAAGCCGATGCAGGGCTTGACGCCGGCCGCGCAGATCACCAGATCGGCGACGATGTCCGTGCCGGTGCTCAGCGTCGCGTGCAGTTCGGCGCCACGCTGGGCAAGGCGCGTCACGCCGGCATTGAGATGCACGGCGACGCCCTTGCCTTCCACCCAATGACGGATCATGGCGCCGGCGCGCGGTCATCATGCGCGGCACCATGCGGCCGCCCATTTCGACGATGGCAAGTTTGACGCCGCGGGCAGCCAGGGCCTCCATGATGATGCAGCCGATGAATCCGGCGCCGATCTGCAGCACGCGCGCGCCGCGCGTCGCCTTGGCGGCAATCGCGCGGGCATCGTCGAGGGTCCAGCAGGTATGCACGTTGGGCAGGTCCATGCCCTCGATCTTCGGCCGGATCGGCTGTGAGCCGGTGGCGATCAGCAGGCGGTCGTAGGGCAGGCGTTCGCCGGTGGCAAACTCCACCTGCTTCGCGGCCGCATCGAGCCTGGTCACGCGACCTTCGATCAGGTGGATGCGCTGCCTGGCGTAGTGATCGTGGAGCTTGCGCAGATGCGTGCCGCTCTCGGCGATCCTGCCGATCAGCAAATAGGGAATCGCCATGCGTGAATACGGCGGCTCCGGCTCGTCGCCGATCAGGGCGATCTCGGCGTCCGGTTGCAGCCGGCGCAGGGTTTCCCGCGGCAACCAGTCCGGTCGGGCCGTTGCCGATGATGATGTGTTTCATGGGGAACCTCCAGGAACTTGCACCGCAGGGAGTGCGTCCTTCGACGGGCTCAGGACGAACGGAACAGACACGGCCCGCGGCTCAGGACAAGCGGAAGACGCACGGTCCGGCTCGGGATGAACGGAAGACACCTGGTCCGATCATGGTGAGCCTGTCGGACCACGCGTCCCCCGTGCCTACCGGATCTAGAGTCCCAGCCGCGCCAAGGTGTCCTTGCTTGGAACGCCCTGGGCATCCCAGCCACGCGCCTTGTAGTACTCCGGCAGCATCTTCTCGACGCCCGACACCAGGCCCTTGGCCGGTCCGGTCTTGGCCGGTTCGGTCTTCAGGCGCGGCGGCAGGTCGTCGTCCTTGGCGGTAAAGCCGGCGGCGTTGTTGAACAGGCGTTCCATGTTCCAGATGCGCTCGCCCAGTTCGTTCAGCTTCTCCATGGTCCAGGTGCCTTCGCAGGCCGTGTCGACCTGGGTCTGCAGGTCGGCCAGCGTCCAGGCGAAGGTGGTGAACACGCACAGACCGGATGAATCGAAGGCTCCGGTGGCGTCCTGGAAGGCTTTGACCAGGTCGGCCTTGCCTTCGGTCGCCAGCGGATCGGTCTTCACCGGAATGCCGAACACCTCGGAGGCGACCGTGTAGCCACGCAGGTGGCAGGCGCCGCGATTCGATGTCGCATAGGCCAGGCCGATGCCCTGGATGCCGCGCGGATCGTAGGCCGGGAATTCCTGGCTCTTGACGGTCATCGAGAGTTCGGGATGGCCGTATTTCTCGGTCAGGCGCTTCGAGCCAAGGCCTAGTTCCTTGCCGAAGCCGCGCCCTTCCGCGGTCATGTGGGCAAAATCGATCAGGGCCTGGGCCGAACCGAACGGGGATTCCATGCCGAGCTGTTCCTTGCTCAGGACGCCCATGGTGAACAGTTCCATCACGGCGCCGACGGTGGCGCCGAAGGTGATCGGGTCCATGCCATCTTCATTGCAGATATAGTTGGCGACGGTCAAGGCGTCAAGGTCATTGACGCCGTTGGCGGCGCCCAGCGACCAGGCGTTCTCGTATTCGAGTCCGCCCGAAGCACCCCAGTACTTGGGACTGTTGACCACGCTGAAGTGGTTCTGGTCGACCTGCGAAACGCGTCCGCAGGCAATGGTGCAGCCAAAGCAGGCAGCGTTGGTGACGAGGTTGGCCTTGCCGTCGGTGGGCCGCTTTTCGTGCATGGCTTCGCCGGAGATGTCGCGCGCGCCTTCGAATTGCACGTCCTGCGAATTGCGCGTGGGCAAGGCGCCCATTTCGTTGATGACGTTCATCAGGACCTGCGTGCCGTACTTGGGCAGTCCGGCGCCGGTGACGGGGTGATCGGCGAGGACCTTCTTCGCCGCCACGGTGGCCGCCATGAAGGCCTTGAAATCCTTGATGCCGGAGACCCCGGCGGTGCCGCGCACGGCAACGGCCTTGAGGTTCTTCGAGCCCATCACGGTGCCGACGCCGGAACGCCCGGCGGCGCGGTGCAGGTCATTGACGACACAGGCATAGAGCACGCCGTTCTCGCCCGCCCGGCCGATCGAGGCAACCCGCGTCTGCGGATCCTGGTGGGTCTTCTTGATGATTTCCTCGGTGTCCCAGGTGGTCTTGCCCCACAGGTGGGAGGCATCCTTCAGTTCGGCCTTGTCGTTCTCGATCGAAAGGTGAACGGGCTTGGGGCTCCTGCCTTCGAAAATGATCATGTCCCAGCCGGCCATCTTGAGTTCGGCGCCGAAGTAACCGCCGGAATTCGAGCAGGCGATGGCTCCGGTCAGCGGTCCCTTGGTGATCACCGAATAGCGGCCGCCGGTCGAGGCCATGGTGCCGGTCAGCGGTCCGGTGGCCATGATCAGCTTGTTGGCCGGCGCGAGCGGATCGACCTTCGGGTCGACTTCCTCGACGAAGTATTTGGTGGCCAGCCCGCGCTGGCCCAGGTACTGCTGCGCCCACTGCATGTTGAGCGGTTCGGACTTGCACTGCCCGTTGGTCAGGTCAACGCGCAGGATTTTTCGTGTCCATCCCATGTCTGTCTCCTCGGGTTCCTTAAGCGCTGGCGCGCGGTTGGGTGTCGGTCTTGGCTGCCCACTGACGCATCTTGTCGAGCCCGGTCCAGTCGGCATCGACATAGGTGATGGCGCCGGTGGGGCAAGCCGTGGCGCAGGCTGGATCGCCGCCGCAGAGGTCGCATTTCTGCACCTTGCCGGAATCGGCCACATAGTTGATGGTGCCGAACGGGCAGGCAATGGTGCAGACCTTGCAGCCGACGCAGACATCCTCATGGACGATCTTGGCGCCGGTCGCCGCATCGATGCGGATGGCATCGACCGGGCAGGCCGTCATGCACCAGGCGTCGGCGCATTGCGTGCAGGTGTAGGGCACCTTGCGCCCCTCATGCTCGAAGTTGAAGACCTTGATGCGCGACTTCGAGAGATTGAACATCCCGTAGTTCTCGTACGAGCAGGCCATCTCGCATTGCAGACAGCCGGTGCATTTGTTGGCGTCGATGTACAACGATTTCTGCATGATGTCTCCTTTTTTCTGGTTGTTGCCGCCGCGCTGAAACGTCGATTTCCCCGTTGCCGGGATATGCGAGAACGTGCCTATTCTAGGCCCCGGAAAAAAATGTTAGAAAAACTTTCGATGCCGCAGCGCAGCATCGAAAAATGCCCGCCGCTCAGGCCAGCAGAAACTCCCGCACCGGAGCAATTTGCGCGGCATCCATCAGCATCGGCGCATGACCGACTCCGGCCACTTCGATCAATCTTGCGCGCGGTCCGCGCTGGCTCATTTGCAGCGCTGTCTCATGCGTCAGCACGTCGGAATTCGCCCCGCGCAGCAGCAAGGTCGGACATGCGATTCCATCGTAGAGCGGCCACATTTCGATGTCCTTGCCGCCGCAGCTCGCCTGCATCTCGCGATAGCGTTGCGCGATGCCCGGGTCGTAGGCAAACACCAGTTTGCCGTCGGCGGCAGTACGCAGCAGATGCACGGTCAGGTGCCGCCACTGCGCATCCGAAAGGCTGCCGAAAGGCGCCGAAACGAAACGCACGAAGGCTTCCGCGTCGTCGATGCCATCGAAGCGCGGCGCCTTGCCGAGGAATTCTCCGACGCGCACCAGCGAGGCCGCGGAAAGCACCGGGCCGATGTCATTCAGCACCAGTCGCGTGATCGGGCTCTCGGGCCTTGACGCCAGCGCCATGCCAATCAATCCGCCCATCGAGGTGCCGACCCAGTGCACGGTCTCCACGTCAAGCCGCGCCAGCAGCGTCGTCATGTCGGCGCAATATTGCGGCAGGTCGTACAGCGACTTGTTGCGCAGCCAGTCGCTGCGGCCCCGACCCACCACATCCGGACAGACTACGCGGTAGTCGGCGGCCAGCGCCTGTGCGAGAGAATCGAAGTCGCGCGAGCAGCGTGTCAGGCCATGGGCGCAGACCAGCACCCGCGGATTCGCCGCGTCGCCCCACTCCACGTAGGCCATCTGATGAAAGCCATCGGCACTCAGGCATTTCACTTTTCCTTCACGCATCGGGTTCCTTCCTTCTGTTGGCTATCCGCGGCCGAATCCCGCCGGCTCCTGCATCGCGGCGATCTGTTCGCGCAGTTCGAGGATACGCTCTTCCCAGTATCGATTCGTCGCGAACCACGGAAACGCGGCCGGGAAAGCCGGATCGTTCCAGCGCCGCGCCAGCCACGCCGAATGATGCATCAGGCGCAAAGTGCGCAGGGCTTCGAGCAGGTGCAGTTCCCGGTCATCGAATTCGCGGAAGCTCTCGTAGCCCGCCAGTACATGTCCGAACTGCCGCCCCATCTCTTCCGCGTCGCCGGAAAGCAGCATCCACAGATCCTGTATCGCCGGCCCCATGCGGGCATCGTCGAAATCGACGAAGTGCGGGCCATCCTGCGTCCACAGCACGTTGCCGGCGTGGCAATCGCCGTGCAGGCGCAGACGCTTGACGTCGCCTGCGCGCGCAAAGCAATGGCGCAAGCCGTCCAGCGCCTGATCGGCAACGCCCTGCCACACTGATTCGAGTTCCGGCGGAATCACGCGATTGGCCAGCAGCCAGTCGCGTGGCTCGACGCCGAAGCTCTGCATGTCCAGCGTTTCGCGCACCGCGAACGGATGGCGCGCGCCGACCAGGTGAATGCGCGCCATCAGTCGCCCCATCCACTCCAGTATCGCCGGCTCCGCGAACTCCGGCGCGCGCCCACCCTGCCGCGGGAAGACCGAGAAGCGGAAGCCGCGATGCGCAAACAGGGTCTTGCCGTCGATGACCAGCGGCGTTACCACCGGCAGTTCCTCCGCCGCCATCGCCGCGGTGAAGGCGTGCTCCTCGCCGATCTGTGCATCGCTCCAGCGGCCCGGCCGGTAGAACTTGGCGATTACCGGCGCACTGTCCTCGATGCCGATCTGCCAGACCCGGTTCTCGTAGCTGTTGAGCGCCATCAGGCCGCCGTCGCAGCGATAGCCGACACTCTCCAGAGCATCGAGGATGCGCTCCGGGTTCAGGCCGGCAAAGGGGATCGAATGGCTGGGAGGCATGGCTGGAGCCGATTATAGTTATGGATCCTCTGAATATGCCCGCCACTCCGGCGAAAGCCGATGTCTAGGTGTTTGAAAACACTGGATTCCGGCCTGCGCCGGAATGACGATTCTGGACTTGTTCAGCGCTTCCTTATGGCCGCGGTGCGTGCCAGTAGCGCCGTCGCACCTCGCGCTGATGCCGGAAGCTGACGCCAGTACTGCCGAGGCCCACGCTCACCGCGCCGTCGCTGTCGGTGCGATGCAGGCGCGCGCCGCTTTGCGCATGGCGTTCCACCACATCCTCCTTCGGGTGGCCGAAGCGATTCCGGTAACCGACCGGAAAGATCACATCGCGCGCCGCAACCGCGGCGATGAACTCGGGCGTCGATGAAGTCCGGCTGCCGTGATGGGGCGCCGTCATCACATCGGCCGCCAGACTGGCGGGATGGCGCTCAAGCAGCGCGCGTTCCGAAACCGCCTCGATATCCGAGGTCAACAACATCGACTTGCCGCCTGCCGTCACGCGCAACACACAACTCAAGTCGTTGGTCTTGCGCGAAAGCAGTTCACGACCGGGATGCAGCGTCTCGAAGCGCACGCCGTCCCAGTCCCAGTCATCGCCGTCGGCGCAGGGCTGTTGCGGCACCGGTTGCGCCGACAGGGCGTGCTCGAAAGGCAGTGAGCTTTTCAGCATCGCCACCGGCAACGCCGCCAGCACCGACGCTGCGCCACCCTCATGATCCTTGTCGGCATGACTGATCACCAATACGTCGAGGCCGCGCACTCCCAGCGCCCGCAAGTAGGGCGCGATGATCCGGTTGCCGCTGTCGGCGTCCGCCGAGAACGCCGGCCCGGCATCGAACAGCAGATCGTGCGCGGCTGTCTGCACATGAATCGCCAGCCCCTGACCGACATCCAGCACCGTGACCTCTGCCGTACCCGGCGCGGGTCGCGGCGGCAGCACCGTCAGCAGCGGCAGGAAGGCCAGCACGCCCAGCCAGCGCGCCGGAAAACCTCGCTGCAGCAGCAGCCAGACGCCGCCGGCCAGCGCCAGCAGCACTGCCCAGGCCGGCGGCGCAGCCTGCTGCCACATCGCCAGTGGCAGCCCGGCGAGCCAATCGACAAATACCATGAGCCAGCTCGTGATCAGGTGCGCAAGGCTCAGCAGCGGGTCGAGCGAGGCCATGGCCGCAGCCAGTACCAGGGGCGTGATGACAAGGCTGATCAGCGGAATCGCCAGGGCATTGGCCAACGGCGAAACCAGGGAGAACTGCTGGAACAGCGCCAGCAACGCCGGCAGCATGCCGAGTGTGACCGCCCATTGCGCACGCCCCCATTCAATCAGCCAATGCGCGGCGCCGAGCCGGCCGGCGCCGATATGGAACAGCAGTGCCACCGCGCCGAACGAGAGCCAGAAGCCGGCCGCCAGCACCGCCCACGGATCGAGCAGCAAGACCAGCAGCAGTGCCAGCAGCAGCACCCGCGAGGCAGCCACGTCGCGCCCGGACAGCCGCGCGACGGCCACCACGCCGAGCATGTACAGCGTGCGCTGCGCCGGCACCGCGAAGCCGGCCAGCAGGCAATACAAGAATGCCGCCAGAAACCCGCCGGCTGCCGCCGCATGTTGTGCCGGCAAGCGCAGCGGCAGCCGCGCCGAGCGACGCCACAGCCGGTTGATCAAGACATAGGCCAGCCCGGCGAACATGGTGATATGCAGGCCGGAAATGCTCATCAGATGGGTGATCCCGGTGCGGGCGAAGGTCTGCCACAACTCGGCATCGATCGCCTGCTGGTCGCCGACGGCCAGCGCGATCAGGAATCCCCGGTGTAGGGCGCGTCGGGCAGCGCCGCGCGGAAACGGTCGCGAATGCTTTCGCGCAGCATCTCGACCATGTAAGCCGGCCGCCACACCCGCGCATCGAGGCGTTCGGCGCTGCGCGGGCGCACATAGCCGGTGGCGCGGATGCCGCGCTCGAACAGCCAGGCCTCGTAGTCGAAGCCATGCGGATTGAGGTTGCCGTGCGGCCGCTTCAGCCGCACCGTGAAATGCCAGCGCTCGCCGGCGCGAACGGGAATCAGCGGCGAAGCGTCGTCGTCCGCGTCATCGCGGCCGCGGTACCAGGCCAGCGAAATTCGCGGCGGCACGCCGGCCGGCGCGTTCTCGACATCGAACTCGAAGCGCACGCCGCGCTCCAGCCCCTGCGGCAGCCCGGCGACCACGCCGCCCAGTTGGATGTCGCTACCTTCGATGGCGGCCGGGAGTTCGTCCGACAGGCGCAAATGGGCGAAGCTCGCTGCCCAAACGATCCCGAGAACCGCCGCCGCAAGGATCCACACCCCGGCCCGGACAATCCGGCCGACGTTGCATGCCACCCCAGGTGATGGCGCGAACCACCGAGGTCCCCAGCGCCACAGGGTCAGCAGCAGAAGGAAAGCGGTTCCCAGACCGACCAGCGACACCGCGGAAGGCAACACCGGCTGCTGCTGCAATAGCCAAATGCCGCCAGCGAAAGCGAGAACAAAAAGGCGCATGTCCAATAGTAGACGATGCACACGGTGCCGACTGACGCCCTGCCGGACCAGTCCGGCTGAACCACGAGCAGTCTCGGGAGCGAAGTAAAGTGTTGGTCAGCACCCATCGCTCCGTTTGGCCTGCGCTTGTCGAAGGCCCTTGCTGGCGACGGCTATGGGGTTCGACAGGCTCACCACGAACGGAAAATCCCAACACTTTCCGTCGCACCCAGCAGTTCCGTTACGCCGGAGGACCTCGCAGGGCCGAGTGAAACTAGGCCTTCAGCGCGACACTGATCTCGGCAAAAGTCTGGGCGATCTCGCTGGTCTCCACCGGCTGGCCCAGTTGCACGGCAATTTGCGAAGCGGAGAACAAGCCACGCAGGACCTGGCGGCCTGACGCATCGGTGTCGACCACCGCCGCATGCCGCCGCCCCTTCGCCTTGAGCGTCGCCACCACGTTGCCGACATGCGCGCGGAGCACCTCGTCCATGCTGATGACTTCGAGCCGCTCCTGTGGCGTCATGATGTCGCGTACCAGGGCTTCTTCGCGGGAGATGCCGCGCGCGCTGATGTTCTGCAAGACCTTCTCGCCAAGCAGATCATTCGTCGTGATGATGCCGAGGACATGATTCTCCACATTGACCACCAGCAGCAAACGCACTCCGCGCCTGCGCATGACTCGCATGCAGGTATCGAGACCGACATCGGGATCGATGGTGAAGGCGGTTACCTTCTGGAAGTCGGTCATCGCCGACACTGCGGGATCTTCGGGCACGACAGTCGGCGGCAGGGCCTGCGCCGGACGGTGAAAGCGGGTGCCGGACTGCAGCGGTCGATCGGGCAGCGGCGAATACTGGCGCATGGTGTCTTCTCCTTGGCTGGCTTGATGGCCCGTCCCCTTGGGCAGGCCTTGCCATTCTTCGCTGTCCGCGAAGTCACCGTCAAGTCCAAAATTTCTATGGGCCCATTGACGCGGGCCACCGGTCTGTCGAAGCGCGAAGAACGGCAAGCGGGGCGGGGCCGGCCAGGAATGTCCGGTTCATTGCCAAGGCACTTGCCCGCCAGCGCGGGTTATGATCCCCGCACGACAGATTGCAAGGAACAACCATGAGCTACGTCATCCCCCCCGCCCCGATTCCCGCCGTGCCGGTCGCCGGCAGCGCCGACAGCTTTCCGGTGCGCCGCATCTACTGCGTCGGCCGCAACTACGCCGCGCACGCCCGCGAAATGGGCTCCGACCCGACGCGGGAGGCGCCCTTCTTTTTCTGCAAGCCGGCCGATGCCGTGGTGCCGGTGGCGCCGGGCAGCACGGCGGATGTCGCCTATCCGCCGGAAACCGCCAACTACCACCATGAAGTCGAACTGGTGGTGGCCATCGGCAAGCGCGGACGGAACATCGCCGTCGACGCCGCCAACGAGCATGTCTGGGGCTATGCGGTCGGGCTCGACATGACGCGGCGCGACTTGCAGTTCGCCCTGCGCGACAAGGGGCGGCCGTGGGAACTCGGCAAGGCCTTCGACCAGTCGGCACCGATCGCAGCGCTGGTTCCCGCCAGCCGTAGCGGCCACCCGACGCGTGGCCGGGTCTGGCTCACGGCAAACGGCAAGATGAAGCAGGAAGGCGACCTGGCCGACATGATCTGGACGGTGCCGGAAACCATCGCCCACCTCTCGAAATATTTTGAACTTGCCCCCGGTGACCTGATCTATACGGGCACGCCCGAGGGCGTCGGCCCGGTGGTCAGGGGTGACACGCTCACAGGCGGCGTGGAGGGCATCGGCGAGCTGTCGATCTGCATCGTCTGAGGTTGATCCTGGGGCGGACCGGACAGCGCATCCATTAGAATTGCGGCATGCGCCATCAAATCCGCAAGTTGCTGCCCGACCATGAAGCGATAAGATCCAACCGCTGGTTCGCACCCTTCCAGAACACGTTGCTGCATCCGCGACTGTGGCATCTCAACCGCCGTTCCGCGGCGGGCGCAGTGGCGGCGGGCATGTTCTGCGGATTGATTCCCGGCCCGTTGCAGATGCTGGGCGCAGCGATTTGCGCGGTGGTGTTCCGCGTCAATCTGCCACTGGCCATGTTGACCACGTTCTACTCCAACCCCTTCACCATCGTCCCGCTTTACATCGTCGCCTTCGCCCTCGGACAGTGGGCCTTGCCCGGCGACGAGCGGCGCTTCGTGGCGCCGCCCGAGTTCGGCGCGGAAGGCCTGAGCGCCTGGATCCACGCGCTGATCGACTGGATGATCGGCCTCGGTGCGCCGCTGGCCCTGGGACTGGTGCTGCTCGCCTTGGGCCCTCGCCGTCGCCAGCTATTTCGGCATTCGGCTGGCCTGGCGGATTTACCTGGTACGCGCCTGGCATCGACGACGCAAGCGGGTCGCCTCATGATCTCTGACGATGCCAGGGTTTACCAAGTCGCAGCGTTGCAGGCGAGCAGCGCCGGCGACACCCAATGACACGCGGGCACTGCGCCCGGCAAATCACGGCCTCCTTTCGGTGGCGGGCCGGGCGCCCGGCAAACTAGGCCAGCACGCCGTCCTGCAAGTGCAAGACCCGCGCCGCACGCGCGGCCAAGTCCATGTCGTGCGTCACCAGAACCAGCGCCGCGCGATGTTCCCGGCAGAGCTCCAGCAGCAGGCCGAACACGGCATTAGCGGCGCCGCGATCCAGATTGCCGGTCGGCTCGTCGGCCAGCAGGCAGGCCGGCTCGGTGACCAGGGCACGGGCCACCGCCACGCGCTGCCGCTCGCCGCCGGAGAGTTCGCCGGGCCGGTGGGTCAGCCGATGGTCCAGACCGACGCGAGTGAGCACCGCGGCCGCCTGCTCCATCGCGGCGGCCCTCGGCATGCGCCTGATCAACAGGGGCATCGCGACGTTCTCCACGGCAGTGAATTCCATCAGCAGGTGATGGAACTGATAGACGAATCCCAGCGACTGATTGCGCAGTTGTCCACGCTCCGCGTCGCCGACCGTGGCCAGGTCCCTGCCATGCAAAAGCACCCTGCCCGCCGTTGGCTTGTCCAGCCCGCCGGGCAGATGCAGCAGCGTGCTCTTGCCCGAACCGCTGGAGCCGACAATCGCCACCGTATCGCCGGCGCCGACTGTCAAATCGACCCCGCCGAGCACCGCAACCTCGGCCGCGCCCTGGCGGAACACCTTGCTAAGACCGTGGCACTCGAGCACAGCCGCGCCGCCGTCCCCCCCTTCACCGCTCCCTCGGGGAGCGGTCCGCCTGGTCACCCCCTCTCCCGGAGAGGGGGTTGGGGGGAGTGCCGTTACTTCCCCGTAGGGGTGCGCGCACCCCCTCCCGAGAGGGGTTGGGGAGGCCGTCACTTTCCCGTAGGGGTGCGCTTGCGCACCCCCTTTCGCGGAAAGCGGGCCGGGGGGAATGCTCTGCGAACGGTTACTCATAGCGCAGCGCCTCCGCGGGTTGCGTACGCGACGCGCGCCAGCTCGGATACAGCGTCGCCAGCAGCGTGAGGACGAAGGACACTACGCTGATCGTGCCGACATCCGACCAGTGCAGGTCGGAGGGCAGATCGCTGATGTAATACACGTCCTTGGCCAGGAACTTCAGGCCCAGTACGTTCTCGAGCGCCGGCACCACGACATCAATATTCAGCGCCGTGGCCACGCCCCCGGCAACACCGGCGGCAAGCCCCACCGCGCCGATCAGGGTGCCCTGCACAATGAAGATGGCCATGATGCTGCGCGGACTGGCGCCCAGGGTGCGCAGGATGGCAATGTCGGCGCGCTTGTCGGTCACCGCCATGACCAGGGTCGACACGATGTTGAAGGCCGCCACCGCAACGATCAGCAGCAGGATCAGGAACATCATTCGCTTTTCGATTTCGACGGCACGGAAGAAGTTCGCGTGGCTGCGCGTCCAGTCGCTGACCCCGGCGTCCGCATCGAGATAGCGCAGCAATTCGCGGCCGATCTGCGGCGCCGCAAACAGGTCATCCACCTTCAGGCGCACGCCTGAAACCCTGTCATCCATGCGATACAGCTTTTGCGCATCCGCCATGTGGATCAGCGCCAGGCCGGAATCGAACTCGAACATGCCGGCCTCGAAAACGCCCACCACGCGGAACTGCTTGACCCGCGGCAGGATCGCCGCCGGCGTCACCAGCCCCTGCGGCGCGAGCAGGGTCACCTTGTCGCCGGCCGTTGCCCGCAGCGCGTGTGCCAGCTCGCTGCCGAGCACGATGCCGAACTCGCCCGGCATCAACTGGGAGAGCTTGCCCGATTTCATGTGGCGGGCGAAGTCGGCCACCTTGTCTTCGGCCTCGGGCAGGATGCCGCGCACCATCACGCCGCGCACCTGGCCATCGTAACTGAGCATGCCCTGCGCCTGCACGTAGGGCGCCGCGGCCTTCACCCGCGGATGCCGCGCCACGCCTTGCACCACCTTCGCCCAGTCGGCCAGTTCGCCGCTTTCGCTGCTGATCTGGACATGGGAGACAACGCCGAGGATGCGCTCGCGCAGTTCCTTCTGGAAGCCGTTCATCACCGACAGGACCACGATCAGCGCCGCCACGCCGAGCGCCAGGCCGAGCATCGAGATCAGCGCGATGAAGGAGATGAAGCGGTTGGCGGCGCCTTCGCGCGGCTGGGCGCGCGTGTAGCGCAGGCCGATGAGGAGTTCGTAGTTCATGCGCTATTTTCGGCTATCTGGAGTCCGTGAATGAAGATTCATTGTGCTGCGTAAAGATTCGAGTGGCTTGCTGCCTATGACCAACCGACCGTGTCTTCGTGCCCTGAAGAGCCATTCCCGCCTTGGGCCAAGGAAAGGAGTCAGGCGTCGTACAGCATCCTGTCTTGAATTTTGTGTTCTTTGCTTTAACCGTCATGCACTCTTACCTGACAGCGATCAATTAAGCCACTGGTGCAAATTCCTTGATGCGCTCCGCCCAGAATTGCGCTAGACTTTCCATGTCGGGAGACAAAAATCGGCCCCGCGCCGTGTGGTGATTCGGTTCACCCTATATCTCTCGATCCCTCATTCCAACACCCGCTCGACTCTCCTGAGTCAGCGGGTGTTCTTCATTGAAGATCACGGTATTGCCGCGGGGCTTGCCGCGCTGCTTGGGCGCGGGAAGGTCGAGGTCGATCACCTCGACGAACTGTTGCCACATCGCGCCGAGGAATCGTTCCTCGCCGCGCTCATAGAAACGCTGCAAGGCCCACAGAAAATAGTCGCAGGCTTGCAGGCCCGCATGCTCCCAGGGATAGGCGCTGCGAACCGTGGTGCCCTTGTGCGGTGCCAGCCCGAACTGACTTTCGAATTCCCGTTCCACTTCCGTCAGGGCCTCGGTCAGCAGGTGGGTGCGCGGCTTGTTGCCGCGCACGGCGAAGGTAATGTGGCGGTGGTGACCGAAGCGGCCGACGCGGGCGAACAGTGCACGCATCATGCTGTCGTACAACTCGTGGCCGTCGGCGCGGTAACGGTAGCCTGGCTCGGCGGCCTGCCGGGTGCGAACGGTCTCCAGCAATGCCAGCTTGTCCTTCACCACCGCAGAGAAGCGCACCCCATGCCGGCGCAGCACCCGGAACACATGCAGGCGCACCTCGGGTACATCGTCCTTGGCGTGGAAGAAACGTGCGGTCTTTTGCTGCGCGGCTTGCATCGAAGGAACGGAGTTCAGCAGCGGATCGGCCAGGAGTTCGACTCTTAAGCTTTCCAGATCGGCCGCCAGGGCCTCGGCATCGTCGACTTCCAGGCGGCCGACGATGAAGAAGCGCGACACGCCGTCCTCGCCAAGAAGTTCCTTGCCGAAGCGGCTGAACAGCGTGGAGTCGCCCGCCTCGTCGACAAAGTAGTGAAGTGGCATTTCGCTCATGTGCGGTGCACCTCGGTTCCGCGTCGTTGCAGCACACCGTTGCGCAACAGACTGGTAACAAGGCTTTTGACGGTGGCCTCGATGGTCGCTCTTGCGCACCATGGGGACCACCACTCGCCGGCGGTAACCGTCATACAACGATGATTGGACCAGTACCACGTAGGGAATATCGTCCCGATACTTTCCTGGATTCCGATGCACATCGAATTGAACCCTGACGCTGGTTCAGAGAGTCGAATACTCGTCAGCGAATGACCCATGCCCTGCGTTGAAGGCGTCCCACAAGGAAATGGTCGCCTCAAGAGTCCCCGCCCTGGCCATGCGCTGCCGATGTTCGTGTTCGACATAGTCCGCAAGCAGCGACTCGACCACTCCGGAGAGATTGTTGGTCAGGCCGCGTAACTGAACAACCGGGTCTTCATTCAGAGTCAGATTTACCGGGCGCTTCCTGGCTTCGCTATTGAACGTTCTTGGCTTCATCGCAGACCTCCAATGCGCAGTATGTGCGCATGTTCATGAATGTTCCACCTCCGGATACCCACATTTCCCGCTCATGCCGTTTCCCACAGAACTCGAACACCGCCCCCCTCTCGCCCTGCAGGAAGGCGAACTGGCTCACGCAGGCGCCCCCAGTTCGGTCGCCAGCTCCTCGACGTACTTGAGATAGCTGAACACGCGGCCGCGCTGGCGGTTCGTGACTTCACCCACGATGCCGATACGCTCCAGGTGCGCCAGCGACTTGTTGACCGTGGCCGGCGTGAGCCGCGTGGCCTTGACCAGCGCGGCGGATGTCGCAATCGGCTGCCGCTGCAGCGCCTGGTGCACGTCGAGCGCCGACGCTGCCGCGCGCCCCAGGCCAGCAATGCGGTCGCGATCCGCATTGACCAGCGCGAGCAAGGCATTCGCCGTCGCCACGGCCTGGGTCGCGCTGGCCTCGATGCCCTCGGCGAAGAAGTCGAGCCAGCGCTCCCAGTCCCCATGCAGGCGCACTTCGTTCAGCAGCTCGTAGTACAGCGCGCGATGCGTCTTGAAGAACAGGCTGGGGTAAAGCAGCGGCTCGCGCAACACGCCGTCGGCGACCAGTTGCAGCACGATCAGCAGCCGCCCAATGCGGCCGTTGCCGTCGAGGAAGGGGTGGATGGTCTCGAACTGCACGTGCGCGAGCGCCGCCTTGATCAGCGGCGGCACAGGCTCGGGGTCGTCGTTGAGGAAGCGCTCGAGCGACGCCAGGCCATCCGGCACTGCGTCGGCCGGCGGCGGAACGAAAGCCGCGTTGCCGGGTCGGGTGCCGCCGATCCAGACCTGCGAGCGGCGCACCTCTCCGGGTGTCTTGCCCCGGCCGCCGGGGTGGCTCATCAGAACCTCATGCATCTCGCACAGCAGGCGCGTGCACAGCGGCAGCCCGCCGCGCAGCTTCTTCAGGCCACGTTCGAGCGCCGCCACGCAGCGGCTCACCGCGCGCGCATCCTCCACCGGTACGCCCGGCTGCTCGTCGATCTCGTACAGCAAGAGGTCCGCCAGCGAGGACTGGGTGCCCTCGATCTGCGAGGACAGCACCGCCTCCTTGCGCACGAAGCTGTAGAGCAGCAGCGCCGCGTTGGGCAGCAGCGCGGTGACCGCGTCCAGCCGCCCGAGCGCCACCAGCGCCGCGTCGAAGCGCCGGCGCAGGTCGGCCGACCACACGACCGGCGGCTCGGGCGGCAGCGGCAATGGCACGAAGGCTTGGAAGGGCTCGCCGGCGGTCGTGACGGTGACGTAGCGGCCGGGCGCGGGTCGGTGCATGCGAGGTGGAACCTATAACAAGAATCGTCGTTATTTTAGGTTGACTTGGCAACGTAAATCAATAACCGCGGCTGTTATAGAGGGCGCGGCGCCCTCGCTGCAGAGGGATTGCTTCCGGGTTTGCAACCGGCGATGTTGCGGTTGCAAATGCGGAGTCGACGAAGCGCTTACAGATCCATTGCTTACGCGGGTCTGGCCATATCCCGATCGCGGATCCCATGGCCAAGACTCCCCGAGCTTGCAATCCGCCGGATCAGCGTCCATTCGCCATGCCGGGCTCATCGATCACTGGCTCATGAACGTTCCACCTTCGGATACCCGCATTTTGATCTCATGCCGTCTCCACAGCGCGCGGATGGGAACGGCATACAGGCCGTCGCCGAATCCGGCGCTAATTTCTCCGTCGTGCAACACGACGCCGGCGGCGAAGCGCTGGCCGGCGGCATCCTTCAGCTTGCGCAGGCCGCGGAAGTCGGCCGCGGTCACGGTAGCCGAGGCCTTTACTTCCACGCCGGCCACCTCGGCCGGCGCCGTGCTCCAGCACGATATCGACTCCCGGCGCCGTCCTTGTCGCGATAGTGGTGGAAGCTCTCGGCGGGATCGCCGGCGCCGCCGCGATTTGCCGCTAAGGCCGCGTGTTAACATCCGGCCATGCTGACGCTCATCGTGCCTGGCCTGATCTGGACGCGCCAGGCGCTCGCCGACCTCACCTACGACCTGCCCCTGCTCGCGTTTGCCACCCTGCTGGGCCGAGGACGGCTGCTGCACCGCCCGCCCCAGGGCACTGCCGCGACCCTCGCCGAGGTGGCCGGACTCAACGCTCCGCTGCCTGTCGCCGCCCTGCGCCGCCTTGCGCTGCGGCAGCCCTCCGCTCCCCATGATGACGGCGACTGGCTGTGCCTCGACCCGGTGCGGCTGCGCCTCACGGAACGTACGATGATCGTCGATGATCCCCGCGGCTTGAACCTCACCGCGAAAGAAGCGGCTGCCCTTGCCGTGTCACTGGCGCCGACTCTGGCCGAACTCGGTGAGCTCGAAGTCGTCTCGCCACAGGCATGGAACCTGCGGCTTGCTGCCGGCGCGCCCGCCACTGCGGCCTTTGCCGCCCTGCCCGACGCCATCGGTCGCGCCGCCACCGCGCTGCCGCTGGATTCAGCCTATGCGCCCTGGCGCCACGCCATCAGCGAGGCGCAGATGCTGTTGCATGGCCACCCGGTGAACCAGGCACGCGAAGCCACCGGGCAGCCGCTGGTGAATTCGCTGTGGCCCTGGGGCGGCGGTCGGCTGCCCGAATTCGACGACAGCGCCGGCGCCAGCGCACATGCCGCGCTGTGGTCCAACGACCCCGTCGCGCAAGGCATCGCCCGACTGCTGCGGATCGAAAGCGGCGCGCTGCCAACGCGCTTCGCCGGCACGGGCGGCCGCAGGACACTGGCCATCCATGACGCCCTCGAACATCCCGCCCGCTTCGGCGATGCGCTGGCCTGGCGCGACGAGCTGGCGCGCTTCGAAGCCGACTGGCTGGCGCCCGCGCTCGAAGCGCTGCGCGGCGGTCGACTAGACGCCCTGCGCCTGCTCGCCCCCGGCGATCTCGCCGCAGTCGAATTGCGGATCAGTCGCCATGACACATGGAAGTTCTGGCGCAAGCCGGGTGCACTGACCGCATTGGGACCGCCATGACCGATGCAACTCGTATCACGGTGCGCGACACCCCGCCGCGCGCCGCCTGGACGCTCGAACAGGGCGGCGTGCATCCGCTGCTGGCAAGGCTCTATGCGGCGCGCGGCATCCGCGCCATGGACGAAATCGATACCCGCAGCAGCGCCCTGCTCTCGCCGGAAAGACTCAAGGGCGCGGACGCGGCGGCGACGCTGCTGGCCGATGCCATCGCCACCGGCCGCAGGATCCTGATCGTCGCCGACTACGACTGCGATGGCGCCACCGGTTGCGCGGTCGGCCTGCGCGCGCTGCGCATGATGGGCGCCGTGGTCGACTATTTGGTGCCGGACCGCTTCACACTCGGCTACGGGCTGTCGCTGGAAGTGGCGCAACTGGCGGCGCTGCGCCAACCCGATCTGGTGGTGACGGTCGACAACGGCATCGCCAGCGTCGAGGGCGTGGCGGAGCTGAAGCGCCTCGGCATTGCGACGCTGATCACCGATCATCATCTGCCCGCGGGTTTGTCAAATGAGGAAATTCCCGACGCCGAGGTGATCGTGAACCCCAACCAGCCCGGCTGCGATTTTTCGAGCAAGGCGCTGGCCGGCGTCGGCGTGATGTTCTACGTGATGCTGGCGCTGCGCGCCGAACTGCGCCGCCGCGGCGCCTTCGGCAGCCAGCCGGGGCCGAATCTGGCCGCGCTGCTCGACCTGGTGGCGCTGGGCACCGTCGCCGACGTGGTGCCGCTCGACCGCAACAACCGCATCCTGGTCGCCCAGGGCCTGGCTCGCATCCGCGGCGGGCAGATGCAGGCCGGCATCGCTGCGCTGTTTGCCGTCGCCGGCCGCGAACCGGGCCGCGCCGCGACCTTCGACCTCGGCTTCGCCCTCGGCCCGCGCCTGAATGCCGCCGGTCGCCTGGCCGACATGTCGCTGGGCATCGAATGCCTGGTCACCGACGACCCGGCCCGCGCCATGAACATCGCCCAGCAACTCGACGCCATCAACCGCGAGCGGCGCAGCATCGAAGCCGGCATGCGCGACGATGCTGAACTGCTGCTGGCCTCGCTCGACCCAGGGAATCGCGCCAGCCTGACGCTGTTCGATCCGGCCTGGCACCAGGGCGTGATCGGCATCCTCGCCGGCCGCGTCAAGGAGAAGCTGCACCGCCCGACCTTTGCCTTCGCCCGCGGCGGCGGCGGTGAGCTGAAGGCTTCCGGCCGCTCGATTCGCGGCCTGCACCTGCGCGATGCGCTGGACCTGGTCGCCAAGCGGCATCCGGGCCTGCTGTTGCGCTTCGGCGGGCATGCCGCGGCTGCCGGGCTGACGCTGGACGAAGACCGCCTCGCCGAATTCGAGGCGGCCTTCGAGCAGGTCTGCCGCGAACTGCTTTCGCCGGCCGACCTATCGCGCACGCTGGAAACCGACGGCCCGCTCGAATCCGGCTACTTTTCCCTCGATGCCGTGCGCATGATGCAGCAGGAAATCTGGGGTCAGGCCTTCCCCGCGCCGGTGTTCGCCGACAACTTCGAGGTGCTCAGCCAGCGCCTGCTGAAAGACAAGCACCTCAAGCTCAAGCTGCAGAAAGGCAAGCAGCGCTTCGACGCCATCCAGTTCAATTTCGCCGACGGGTCGGTCAGCGCCGCACCGGATCGCATCCGCGCCGCCTTCCGCGTCGACATCAACGAATGGAATGGGACGCAGAGCGTGCAACTGCTGCTGGAGCATTTCGAGGCGGCCTGAGTTTCGACCAGAGAGCCGGCCAGAAAGCCCCGCCACTTGCGTTAGCCGGTTACTACCCGCCACCGCCCGGAACTGCAAGAATTGGCGCAGGGCATGACGCTACATGCCCGCCACCAAGAGGAGAGAGACATGGCAGCGAAAAAGATACTGATGCTGGTCGGCGATTTCGTCGAGGATTATGAAGTGATGGTGCCGTTCCATGCCCTGCTGGCCGTCGGCCACGCGGTGCATGCGGTCTGCCCGGACAAAAAGGCCGGCGACAGCGTGGCTACGGCGATTCATGATTTCGAGGGGCAGCAAACCTACTCGGAAAAGCGCGGCCACAACTTTGCGCTGAACGCCAGCTTCGCCGACGTCAAGGCAGAAAACTACGACGCCCTGGTGATTCCCGGCGGTCGCGCGCCGGAATACCTGCGCCTCAATCCCGTGGTGCTCGACATCGTGCGCCACTTCTTCCGCGCCAACAAACCGGTGGCCGCGATCTGCCACGGCGCACAGTTGCTGGCTGCGGCAGGCGTACTCAAGGGTCGCAGTTGCTCGGCCTATCCGGCGTGCAGTGCCGAGGTGGTGCTGGCCGAGGGCAAATTCGCCGAGATCGCCATCGACGCCGCGGTCACCGACGGCAATCTGGTCACGGCGCCCGCCTGGCCCGCGCATCCGGCCTGGATCAGCCAGTTCCTCAAGGTACTCGGCACCCGCATCGATCTCTGATTCAGTATTTGCAATGCGCCATCTGCGTGCTAATGCATGTATGTATTGGGTCGTCTGCGAAAGCTCGCCGGTGAATTAACGTCCCAGGGTGACGTTTGGTTCAGCCCGAAAAAGGAAACTTCTCACGCTTGCTCAGTGAATCGCTGCAGCAACTGCAACACGGAACGGCCTGAGACCCATTCATCGCTGAGGCTTCGACTCTTGTAAAGCATTCTCGGTACCCGCGCCACGTTGCTTGCCAGAGTCAAGACGCGCTTCAGGTTTGCTCGGTACCTGTTCGTGTCGCTCGACTCCCCGTTGCGCTTCCTGCCGGGTGGCCGGAGAAGATCGTGACTCCTGATTGGATTTGCTGGCATGCGGCCGTGCGGAACGTTCGCCCTGATCACTATGCGGGAGCCTCTCGTTGCCTCGATTCGTCGGCGTTTGCGGAACCGCGTTGGCCGGGCGTGTGACGCGACGACTCTCGACCGCTTCTCTTCGATTACCGTGATCAACGTCGTTTGCGTGATCACGCCGCTCCGCAGGTGCATTGGTGCTGGAACGCGGTTGCGTCACTGCCACCGGCGGGATTGCGGGTGGTACGGATATGCCCCTTGCTGGCGGAACCGGTGTTCGAGGGACATCGTTACGTGGCTCGCTCTGCCGGCTCGACGTCGGATGCGGCTGCGCAACCTGCTGGATTGCAGGTTGTACTTTGGTTGATCCATTCGGCTGAACTCCGACTTGCACAGCGGGGCGACTTGCATCGCTGCGCCGATCTGCAGTTGGGTAAGACTGTGCTCGCTGCTGGTCTTGCTGCCGCGCATCATCCCTGTTCAGGTGCTTGCCGCCGTCCGGCCTGGTTCCCGTATCGGCAAACCGCTGCTGCACTTCAGCTCCGCGATAAGCGACGCCCCGCCGATGAATGGGATCGTGTTGCCACGTCCCCGGTGGCCGGTCACGCTGCATGGCGGTTGCCCTCTGATTCGACGTCGCACCGTAATGGTAATTTGACGGCACTACTCTCACATGGCGGCGCGACCAATCGAATCCGCCGAAGAAATAGCCGACCGAAATCCTGATCGACGGTCCCCAATAGAAGCTGCTCGCCGAACCCGGCCAAACCCTGTAGCCTGGAAACGGTCGCCAATGGACGGGCGAATGGTTCGGCCACCACCACGGCCCGTACACGACCCTTGGATCATAGTAGGGCACATAGATGATTTGAGGATCGGCCGGCTGTACGACCAGTAGGGGCCCAGTCTCGACGATGCGCTGACGTTCATCGGAACGCAGGTTGCCCGCGAGCTGTGCTCTACGCCGCAGATTTTGCACTGCATCCATTACCTGTGGCTCCTGGCCAAGAAATGCGTCACCAAGTACCTGTAGCCATTGCAGGTCCTCGTCCATTCGTGCGAGAACCTGCGGGAAGGCAAGCAGAGATTTCACGCTTGGATCCCAGTTCTCGTTCTCGGCCGCCCGTACCGCATCTTCGCCGATCAAGTTCGTATGGCTTCGTGACCAACGTGCCGCCTCCACTACTTCGAGCGGGTAGGTTGAAGCCATCAGAATTTGCGACAGCAAGGAATCCGGATAGAGCGCAATTGGCGCGAGCGTCTGTTCGAGTTGCTGCTGCGAGAAGGTGGGACGGTCCTGTGCATAGGCGCTGCCGTGCTCCATAGGCAGCGCAAGCATCAGCGCCACCAGCATCCAAAGAAACTTGCCACTGATTTTTCTCGCCAGGTGTTTCATCGAGGACCTCCAACGTTCGCACAGGTTTCATGAAAACCACAAACTTCGCGTGATTGCTCCATGAGACTTCCAACGTGCGACAGATCCATTGGTTACCGCAGGAAGTGCAACAGTATGTAATGCGCCAACACCCTACCGTCGCGTCATTCCTCATTGCAGCAATCATTGTCTTCGGGACTTTCGTATCTTTCCAGTTGGCGAGCCGCTGCGGCTTCAGGCATGCGTCATGTTCTACCCGATCCGAGAAGCCGATACGAATCTGTTGCTTGGGCGCAGCCTTGCCGGCCACAACATCACCCCGACACCGCCCAAAAACCAGAAGATCGCGTACAGGGACGGGAATAGCGCCGTCTGGTCCAGCAACGATTTGCCGAAGTCGTCTCAGCGGAAGCCCATGACGCAGGCAGCCCGGAGCACCACGCCCTGCATCGCCCTCAGAGTACCCGCGCCTCGTAGGTTTGCTCGTTCTCGTCGACCAGATGCACGGCGCAGGCAATGCAGGGGTCGAAGCTGTGGATGGTACGCAGCACTTCGAGGGGCTGCTTCGGATCGTGCAGCGCGTGGCCCGTCAGCGCGGCCTCGTAGGCGCCGGGCTGGCCCTGCGGATCGCGTGGCCCGGCGTTCCAGGTCGATGGCACCACGGCCTGGTAGTTGCTGACCTTGCCGTCATCGATGACGATCCAGTGCGCCAGGCCGCCGCGCGGCGCTTCCATGCAGCCGACGCCCTGCGCGTGCCGCGGCCAGGTCGAGGGTTCCCAGCGCGTTTCGTTGAAGGTGCTTACGTCGCCGCCCTTGATGTTGGCGACGAGCTGGTCGTACCAGCCCTGCATCGCATCGGCGAGGATCTTGGTTTCCAGCGTGCGCGCAGCGGTGCGGCCCATGGTCGAGAACAGCGCGATGACCGGCAGGTCGAGTTTCTTCAGGGCCATGCCGACAAGGTCCCTGGTCTGCTCGTGGCCCTTCGCATACAGCATCAGCACGCGCGCCAGCGGGCCGACTTCCATCGCCTTGCCCTTCCAGCGCGGCGACTTGATCCACGAATACGCCTGTTCGACCGGCAGATGCTCGAAGGGCGGTTTGGGCCCGGTGTAGTTCAGCGTCGTCTCGCCGCGATACGGATGCAAACCTTGGGTCTTGCCGCCGGCATAGTCGTACCACGAGTGGGAGACGTACTCCTGGACATGGTCCTCGGCGTTGAGGTCGACCTCGTGGAGCGTCGACAGGTCACGATCGAGGATGGCGCCGCGCGGGAACAGGAAGCCCGACGGATCGTTGAAGCCCTTCGCCGGCAGGTCGCCGTAGCAAAGGAAATTGCCCAGTCCCTCGCCCTGCTTGAACCAGTCCTTGTAGAAGCCGGCGATGGCCAGCGTGTCCGGCACATAGACGTTGCCGACGAAAGCGCGCATCGACTCGATGGCCGACTGGATGCGCCCCAGGCCGACGATGTCGAGCGCGGTGCCGCCCTGGCCGCCGCGGTAATGCGGCCCCTTGCCCTGCGCGCCATGCTCGGGGTAGATGCTGATGGCGATCGGCGCGCCGCCGACAACGAAATTCGGGTGCGGATTCTTGCCGCCGAGGATCGTGTGCAGCGCCACAACCTCGCGCTGCCACGCCAGCGCCTCCAGATAGTGGGCCACCGCCATCAGGTTGGCTTCCGGCGGCAGCCGGTAGGCCGGGTGGCCCCAGTAACCGTTCTTGAAGATGCCGAGCTGGCCCTTTTCGACGAAGGTCTTGAGCCGCTTCTGCACGTCGGCGAAGTAGCCCGGCGAGGATTGCGGGTGGCTGCCGATGGATTGCGCCAGCGCCGAGGTCGCCTTCGGGTCGGCCTTGAGTGTCGACACCACATCCACCCAGTCGAGCGCGTGGAGGTGGTAGAAATGCATGACATGATCATGAATGTACTGCGCGCCGATCATCAGGTTGCGGATCAGTTCGGCGTTGGGCGGGATCGCCCAGGCGAGCGCATTCTCCACGGCGCGCACCGAGGCCACCGCGTGCACCACGGTGCATACGCCGCAGATGCGCTGCGCGAAGGCCCAGGCGTCGCGCGGGTCGCGACCGCGCAGGATCAGTTCGATGCCGCGCACCATGGTGCCGGTGGACCAGGCCTGCTCGATGACGCCATCCTTGATTTGCGCCTCGATGCGCAAATGGCCTTCAACGCGGGTGATTGGGTCGATTACGAGGCGTTCGCTCATGCGGCCTCCGCCGGGCCGTCCCAAGGAGGCCGCAAGTCAATGAACCGGAAGCCGCGCAGCGGCTGAACCGCAGTCACCCCCTTCTCATGGAAGGGGGCTGGGGGGTAGGTACTTTTCATTTCAGTCCTCGGCGAGATGCTCGGCAACCAGTTCGGTGAGGCCGAGCAATTCGACATCCATGTGGTAGTGCTCGAGGGCCTCCTCGATGACCACGCGACAGTTGGCGCAGGAGGTCACCACCGTGCTGATGCCGAGTTCCTCTATCTGCGCCTTCTTGCGCTTGAAGGAAATGATGCGCAGCGGTTCGGCGCGCTCGTTGGCGGAGACCCCGCCGCCGCCGCCGCAGCACCAGTTCATGACGCCGCTGTCGGTCATCTCGCGGAACTGCGGCGCGAACTGCCGGAGCAGCGTGCGCGGCTGCTGATGGACGCCGCCGCGCCGTGAAATCTGGCAGGGGTCGTGGTAAGTGACTGGCTTGTCGATGCTGCCTTTCAGCTTGAGGCGCCCGGTGCGAGAAAGATCGTCGAGCACTTCGAGGATGTGCTTGACCTCGAAGCCGAAGCGACGCCCCATCAGGTTCGGCCCTTCCCAGCGGATCGCCGTGTAGGCATGGCCGCACTCGGGGCTGATGACGCACTTGACCTTCAGGTCCTCGGCGGCCTTGACGATGCGGCCGACGAGTTCGCGCGCCAGATCGGAGGCGCCGATCTGCATGCCGCTGTTGGTGGCTTCATAGGCGTGCTCGCTGAGCGTCCAGGTGGCGCCGGCCTTGTTGAAGATCCGCCCGACCGCGCCGAGATACTCGGGATAGTTGAGGATCTCCCAGGATGACATCAGCACCAGGTAGTCGGCGTTCTCCTGATTGACCGGAATGCTGATACCGAACTGCTTTTGCATGCGCTTGATCTGCGCCTGCACCGTAACCCATTTGACTCCCGCCGGACTGCCGCTCTGGATCGAGCGCTGCGTCGCGGTTACCAGGCCTTCAGGTGCGTGGCCCGCCGCCGCCATGCCCTCGCGCATCTTGCGGATCATCATTGTGATGTCGTTGCCGACCGGGCAGACCATCGAGCAGCGGCCGCACATGGTGCAACTGTCATAGACCAGCGGACTCCAGGCTTCGAGTTCCGCGTCGGTCACCGGCTTGGCCAGCCCGACCAGCCTGGCCAGCCGGCCGAGCAGCGTGTACTCCTGCTGCCAGGTGCGGCGCAGCGGTTCCAGTTTGTGGATCGGCGTGTATTGCGGGTCGCCGGTTTCGGTATAGAACAAACAAGTCTCGGCGCAGAGGCCGCAGTGCACGCAACTCGCAAAGAAGCTCGCCACCGGCGCGTCGATGACCTGCTTGAAGGCGTTGAGGCCGCCCGCACCCTGGGCCCGGCGCCGCGGGCGCGCCGCCGCGGGCCGCTCCTGCTCTCTCGCCCTCCGACCCGGACGCAACAGCCACCGAGTTGTCGGCCTCCGGCGACAATCGCGGGCGGTCGCATCCCCGCCCTGCGGGGCCCCTGCTTCCTGCTCATGTCTCGGCCTCCGTACCCCGCGTGCCGACTCCACGCATCGTCCTGTCGGCCTCCGGCGACAATCGCGGGCGGTCGCATCCCCGCCCTGCGGGGCCCCTGCTTCCTGCTCATGTCGCCACCCCCTTTCTTCCCGCGATGTCGCCGTTGTACCAGCGCGCCAGGAACAGGCTGAAAGCATGGAACAGCTTGGTGAACGGCAGTAGCACCAGCAGCAGCTCGACCGAGAGGATGTGCAGCGCCAGGGTCAACGTGTAGTTTCCAAACAAATGGTGGAAGGCGGCGTAGCCGGTGACCAGCGGCGCGAAGGTCAGCGCCCAGGCCAGCCAGTCGCCCGCGCCCGTCAGCAGGCGCTTGACCGGATCGACCATGCGCCCGATCAGCAACGCGAGCAGCGCCACGATTGCGGCCAGCGCGGCGATGTCGACCAGCGAATTCGGCAGGCCCGGCCAGCGCAGGCCGAACAGGCCGCGAAACAGCTCGATGTGCGGCACGAAGAAGAACACCGCGATGGCCATGCCAATGTGGAAGACATAGCCTCCCAGATAGGTCAGCGGAGCGCGCCTGAGCATGCCCGGTGGCGGCAGCGAGCGCGTGGCGATGGTGCGCCAGCCGCTGCCGGCCGAGCTCTGCCGCGGCGGCGCGAGGTCCGCCTTGCGGCCGAGCGCCAGTATCTCGATAAAGCGCAGGATCACGCCGAAGATGCACAGGCTCACCGCCAGGACCAGCCCCGGCCCGCGCGCCCAGATCAGGAGTTCGAGGCCGGTCATTGGACTACCCTCCCCCCGGCCCCCCTGCCCGCGGCAGGGGGTGACGGTTGTTCGCCACTGCGCGGCTCCGTAGGTTGGCTGCGCCCCCCTTGGGACGGCCCGGCGGGGAGCGCTCATGGCTTTTTCTCCAGGTCTTCGACCTTGACGGTCTGGTGCACGGCCTTGGCGGCGGCTTTCTTCGCGCGGTTGGCCAGGGCCACGGCAGCGCCGACAGCGACGCCCGCCGCCGCGGCGCCGACTGCCGCCTTGCCCACCGGCGTCACCGGCATCGACAGCGCCTTGTAGAACGAGCCCACATCCCAGAAGTCCGGCTCCGAGCAACCGAGGCAGCCATGGCCCGACTGGATCGGGAAGGAGACGCCGTTGTTCCACTTCGTCGTGGCACAGGCGTTGTAGGTCACCGGGCCCTTGCAGCCGAGTCTGAACAAGCACCAGCCCTTGCGCGCGCCCTCGTCGTCGAAGCTCTCGGCGAACTTGCCCTGGTCGTAGAAGGTGCGGCGGTAGCAGCGATCGTGGATGCTCTCGCCGTAGAAAATCTTCGGCCGGCCGCGCTCGTCGAGTTCCGGCAGGGTGCCGAAGGTGAGGAAATGCGCCAGCAACCCGGTGATGACAACGGGAATCGGCGGGCAGCCCGGCACGTTGATCACCGGCTTGTCCTTGATCAGATGGCTCACCGGCACGGCACCGGTCGGGTTCGGCTGCGCGGCAGGCAAGCCGCCGTAGGCCGCGCAGGTGCCGACCGCGATCACCGCAGCGGCGCCCTTCGCTGTTTCCATCAGCATATCGACGTTGCTGACGCCGGCAATCGTCGAATAGCCCGGATTGCCCAGCGGCACCGAACCATCGACGACCAGCAGGTATTTTCCGGCGTTGGCGCGCATCGACTCCGCGCGTGCGCGCTCGGCCGGCTCGCCGGAGGCCGCCTGCAGCGTATGGTGATAGTCGAGCGAGAGTTGTTCGAGGATCAGTCCCTCGATGCTTGGTGTATGCGAGCGCGTCAGCGACTCGGTGCAACCGGTGCATTCCTGGAAAGAGAGCCAAATCACCGCGGTGCGCGGCGCCTTTTCCAGCGCGGCGGCGATGGCGCCGACACTGGAGGCCGGCAGCGCGTAAGCGGCGGCCAAGGTGGCGCAGAAACCGAGGAAATCCCGCCGGCTGATGCCGGCCTCGCTCAAGGCGATGCCGAGCGCACTGTCGGAGTGACGTTTCATTTTTCCTCCCGGCTTGGTGTCGGTGTCGCGACCGCCGACCCGAGAGCCAATCTTAAATCCAAACTGCGGGACACGGATCACGACGTCAATAGTCTTTCCGATGCCAGAATACGTTTTTCCGATGCTCGAATCCTGCGCCGGAGCAAGTTCTGCTAGTCTTCCATGGCGACGCATTCGGCTAGTCACCCTGGAGAAGCTCACGCACCGCTGGCTTGCCGGCACAACCGGACCGGATCGTTGTTGCCATCAACAAGAGCGCTCAAGGCGCTGAAAGGGAGTCATGCATTCTCGTCACGCCCTGCCGTCGCTGACTGTCAGCGCCATCGGCGTCGTTTTCGGCGACATCGGCACCAGCCCGCTGTATGCCTTGAAGGAAATCTTCAGCGGTCATCACCCGATTCCGGTCACCCCGGAAAACATTCTCGGCATCCTGTCCCTGATCTTCTGGTCCATCATGGTGCTAGTGTCGATCAAATACGTCGCGATCATCATGCGCGCCGACAACCGCGGCGAGGGCGGATCGCTGGCCCTGCTGGCCCTGGTTACGGAACGCGCCAAGAATTCGGGCATGACCTGGGTGATCACGGTGCTCGGGATATTCGCCGCGGCTCTGTTCTATGGCGACAGCATGATCACGCCGGCCATATCGGTGCTTTCCGCCGTCGAAGGGCTTGAGATCGTAGCGCCGACCCTGAAGCCCTACATAATTCCGATCACCGTGGCCGTGCTCTCGGGCCTGTTCCTGATCCAGAGGCAGGGCACCGGGGCGGTCGGAATGCTGTTCGGCCCGGTCATGGTGGTCTGGTTCCTGGTGCTGGGCATCCTCGGGGCGATCGAGGTTGCGACCCATCCCGGGGTCCTGCTGGCGCTCAACCCGCTGTATGCCATCGGCTTCATCGGCGCGCACCCTGGGCTGGCGTTCCTCGCCCTGGGTTCGGTGGTGCTCGCGGTGACGGGCGGCGAGGCCTTGTATACCGACATGGGTCACTTCGGTCCATTCCCGATCCGCCTGGCCTGGTTTGCCTTTGTCCTGCCGGCCCTGGTACTGAACTATTTCGGCCAGGGCGCGCTGCTGCTCTATGAACCGCAAGCCATCAAGAGCCCCTTCTTTCACCTGGGCCCCGACTGGGCCTTGCTGCCGCTGGTGATCCTGGCCACGTTGGCGACGGTGATCGCCTCCCAGGCGGTGATCTCCGGTGCGTTTTCCGTGGCGCGGCAGGCGGTGCAAATGGGCTTCCTGCCGCGCATGCAGATCATCCATACCTCGGGCAAGGAAGAGGGCCAGATCTACGTACCCTTCACCAACTGGACGCTTTACCTGGCGGTTGTCGCGCTGGTGATCGGATTCCAGAATTCCTCCAATCTCGCGGCAGCCTATGGAATTGCGGTCACCGGCACGATGCTGATCGACACGATCCTCGTGGCTTTCGTCATGGTGCTGATGTGGCGCTGGCACTGGTTGGCCGTGGCCCTGGTTGCGGGGTCGCTGCTGGCGGTAGATATCGCCTTCTTCGCCGCCAATGCCATAAAGATCCCGGAAGGCGGCTGGTTTCCGATCGCCATGGCGCTGGTTTCATTTACGACACTGACCACCTGGCGACTCGGCCGTCGGCTGGTCAGCGTCGAAATCGCCAAGCAAAGTGTTCCGATGTTCGAGTTCCTCAAGGGAATCGACGATGTCCACCGGGTGAGGGGCACCGCGGTATTCATGACCAGTTCCAAGGAAGGCGTCCCCGCGGCACTGCTGCACAATCTGCGGCACAACCAGGTTCTGCACGAGCGGGTGGTCCTGGTCACGGTGCAGACGACAGATACGCCCTACGTTGCCGAACTGGATCGCATCTACCTGCACAGGATGGGCGGGGGATTCGTGCGCCTGATCGTCCGTTACGGCTTCATGGAGGAACCGGATATCCCGCATACGCTGGAGCGCTGCAAGCGCTTCGGCGAGAGTTTCGATGTCATGGAGACGACCTTCTACCTTTCCCGTGAAACCGTGGTACCCACGCTGAAGCGCAACATGGCGCCGTGGCGCGCCCGCCTGTTCGCGATCATGTCGAAGAACGCCACCAGCGCCTCGGACTTTTTCAAGATTCCCACCGACCGCGTCGTCGAACTGGGAACCCAGCTTGTGATTTAGCGAAGGTCACGGCACACTGCCTGAACGCCGGCTGGCGAAGCACCAGCGTGCAACACCGCACCCAAGCCAACCAGGTCAGTTCGACCGCCAGCAGCTCCTTGTACAGAAATTGCGCCCGCACCCAATGACCCATCACTGCGTCTTCATTACCGGTGCCACGGGATATATGGGTCGTTCCCTGATTCCGGCCTTGTTGGCCCGCGGCCATGGCGTTCGGGCGCTCGTCCGGGAAGCCAGCGCGCACCGGGTTCCTCCTGGCACCGAAATCATTGTCGGAAACGCTCTCGATCCCGCCACCTTCTCCAGCAGCATCGCGCCGGCGGACACTCTTGTCCATCTCATTGGCACGCCGCATCCCAGTCCGGCCAAGGCTGCGAGCTTCCGGGACGTCGACCTGCCCTCGGTCGACGCCGCGCTGACCGCGGCACTCGCGTCTGGCGTCGAACATTTTGTCTACGTCAGCGTGGCACAACCCGCTCCAGTCATGCAGGCGTATGTTGCCGTGCGCCAAGCTGGGGAGGCGCGCCTCCGTGCCAGCGCGATTGCGTCCACCATCCTTCGCCCCTGGTACGTACTCGGCCCCGGCCATCGCTGGCCCTACCTTCTCCGTCCCGTTTATGCCCTATTTGCGCTGTTGCCACCCACACGGGAAGGATCTCGGCGCCTTGGGCTTGTCACCCTGGAACAGATGGTAAACGCCCTGGTCTCGAGCATCGAGGCGGGACCAGGGGGAGTACGCATCATCGACGTCCCAGGGATCCGGGCTGCAAAACCGGCCTGAGCGCGCCCTGAAGACGGTCCGTTCTTGATGTCATGCGGATGCAACGGCCCCACCCATCATTCCGGCGGACCTGCGAAAATCACCGCGCGGGCTGCTTGCCTTGAACGAACACGCCGGATGCCAGGGCACGTCTTGCTCCCGAACTGGAAGCTTGGCCATCAAACGCACATGTCATGACGTAAAAAATGGTCGAAACTCATTCAGGCGGCTGCGCATGTGGCGCGGTTCGCTACCGTGTTCTTGGCAAACCCGTCTTCGCGACCGTCTGCCACTGCAAATTCTGTCAGCGCAGACTCGCCAGTGCCTTCGCGGTCATTGCGACCTTTGATGAGCAGTCTGTCGAGATTATCCAAGGGGAACTGTCGGAGTGCGAGCATCGCTCCGACAAAAGTGGCCGCTGGTTGCGCATGCGTTTCTGCCCGAATTGCGGAACGACCGTGTTGCATACCGCGGAGATCCGTCCAGGGATGAGAAGCATCGTGGCGGGAACGTTTGACGATACGGACTGGTTCGCGATCGACCGACATATTTGGGTACAGTCGAAGCTGCCCTGGGTCTCCATGCCTCCCGGCGTCGCCGTGTACCCGCAAGGAGCCCCGCCCAGCCCGCAACCAGACCAGCCACAGGAGCCGGCACCATGATCGACCATATCGGAATAGCTGTCGGTGACTTCGAGGTGAGCAAGCAGCTCTACGCGAAGGCGCTGGCGCCCATTGGCTACTCATGGATGGCAAATCGTGGCGCATTCCGTTGTATATTTACGGCTTAGCTTGTCGCTCTCCCGTGTCTCTTTTTCAACCCTCTTCAATGGAAACCAAAATGGCCAAGGTCGTAAAGCTGCACCCGCTACGAAAGCCGCTCCCGCCAAGAAGGCAGCGCCCGCCAAGTTCGTCAAGATCACCAAGGTGGTCGGCCGTCAGATCCTCGACTCGCGCGGCAACCCCACGGTCGAAGTCGATGTCACGCTGAGCAACGGCTTCATGGCGCGCTCCGCCGTTCCCTCCGGCGCCTCCACCGGCGAATTTGAAGCCTGCGAACTGCGTGATGACGACAAGAAGACTTACCTCGGCAAGGGCGTGCTCAAGGCGGTTGCCGCGGTCAACGGTCCGATCGCCGCCCTGCTCAAGGGCAAGAACCCGCTCAACCAGCGCGAGCTCGATGAAGCGATGATCGCGCTCGATGGCACCACCAACAAGTCCAAGCTCGGCGCCAATGCGCTGCTCGGCGCTTCGATGGCCATCACCGTCGCCGCCGCCAATGTCAGCAAGATGCCGCTGTGGAAGTACATCGGCAAAATTCACAAGAACAAGGAATTCGTCCTGCCGACGCCGATGGCCAACATCATCAACGGCGGCAAGCACGCCGACAACATGATCGACTTCCAGGAGTTCATGATCATGCCCGTCGGCGCCAAGAACTTCTCCGAAGGCCTGCGCTGGATCACCGAAATCTTCCACGGTCTGAAGAGCATCCTCAAGAAGGGCAAGCACATCACCGCGGTTGGCGACGAAGGTGGTTTCGCGCCGAACCTGTCGAACGACGAGGCGCTTGAAGTCGTCATGCAGGCGATCGAGGCCGCCGGTTACAAGGCCGGCAAGCAGATCGGCATCGCGCTCGACTGCGCATCGTCCGAACTGTTCGACGAAGGCGGGCGCAAGGGCTACAAGTTCTGGAAGTCCAATCCGGACAAGCTGTTCACTGCCGACGACATGATCGCGAAGTACGCCGAGTGGTGCAAGAAATACCCGATTGTTTCGATCGAGGATGGACTCGACCAGAGCGACTGGGACGGCTATGTCAAGCTCACCAAGGCGCTCGGCAAGAAGGTGCAGATCGTTGGCGACGATTTCTTCGTGACCAACCCGACGCGCCTGAAGAAGGGCATCGACATGGGTGCCTGCAATTCGATCCTGATCAAGGTCAACCAGATCGGTACCGTGACCGAGACGCTGGATGCCATCAAGATGGCGCAGAAGGCCGGCTACAGTGCGGTATCCTCGCACCGCTCCGGCGAAACGGAAGACTCCTTCATCGCCGACCTCGCGGTGGGTACCGGCGCCGGCCAGATCAAGACCGGTTCGCTGTCGCGCACCGACCGCGTCTGCAAGTACAACCAACTGCTGCGCATCGAGGAGCAGCTCGGCGCCAAGGCGGTGTACAAGGGCCTCAAGTCGATCAAGGGCGCCGGTTACTGATCGAGCCCTCCTGCATGACAAAAGGCATCGCCGCGGCGGTGCCTTTTTTTCGACTGTCTGGCGTTCGACGGCTTGCGCAGCCGGAAAGCTCTCTGGATTGCCCGTCCTTGAACGTCGCCCGCGACCTAACATCGCCATCGCCTTCGACTTGGCGCCGACAGGAAGACTACCCGGAGTTCGGCTTTTCCAGGTGTAGACCGCGGTCACCGCATAGTTCCACACGGCGCCGACCACAACGCCCGCCACGGCAGAAAGCACCCAGTAGGCGCGCTGATCGAACAGGTAGCTGGCGATCCCCACATTGGCCAAGGCGCCGACACTGCAAGCCAGCGTAAACGAAATCCATCCGCGCAGAAGCTTCCACCCACGCAAGCGCATGTCGCGGTAGGTCAAGACATTGTTGATTACGAAATTGAAGGTCATTGCGATCATGGTTGCGGATGCCTGAGCCTCGAGGAACGACATTCCCGCCCCGCGGAAGAACATGCCGAGGACGAGGAGGTGAACCGCCAGACCGAGGAGTCCCACCAGCGAAAAGGCAATGAAGCGAATCGGCACGACACGCCCCAGGTAGTGGTCGAGGAGCATGATGAAGTATTCCCACGCCACCATCGTGTCGAGCTTGCTTTCGCCTGAGAAGCGGTTGCGGAACTGATAGGGCAGTTCGCGGCAGCGCAGCGGCGTCGGCGAGGTCGCGAACAGGTCGAGGAGAATCTTGAAACCGACGCCTGACATACCCGCCTTGGCGCAGCGTTCGACCACTTCGCGCCGAACCATGAAAAATCCGCTCATCGTGTCCTGCAGGTCGGCCTTGAGCACCAGGCGGCTGAGCTGGGTTGCAAACCTGCTGGTGGCGGCACGCGAACGATCCCAGCCAGCCATGCTGCCGCCTTCGGCGTACCGACTGCCGACCACGACGTCGATGTCGTCGCCACGCAAGACGTCGAACATCGCAGGCAACAGCCGCTCGTCGTGCTGCAGATCCGCATCGATCACCGCGACGACTCCCGCCGAGGAAGCCAGCATGCCCTCGATGCAGGCAGATGACAGCCCGCGCCTGCCGATGCGCTGGATGCAGCGAACCCGGCTGTCGCGCTGGGCCAGTTCCCGGACCGTCGCCGACGTACCGTCGGGAGAATCGTCATCGACATAGATCATCTCCCAGTCGAACCCGGCAAGCGCGGCGGCCACCCGGTCCCTGAGTTCGATGACGTTTCCGGCCTCGTTGTAGGTCGGCACAACAATCGACAACTGCGGCATGAGATTTTTTCGCTGTAGTGGTTTGACCGGCGATGCTGCCTTAGCGCCCGGTTGGCGAACCCGCTCGCGGCGGCTGGCCCTTGTAGTTCGTCGCCTTGTAGATCTCCAGGCGACGGACAACTCTATCCGAAGAAGCCGTCTCGATGAAGTCCGCGAGTTCAACAGAGTCAAAGTAAGGCTTGAGTCGATCGAGATCGAGTTTCGACTGATTCTGGTCCGACATGACCAGAATCCCCGTCGTTCCTCTCAGATCACGATCTTTGGGAAAGTAGTCGTATTCCAGCGCCTTTTCGCCGTAAATGTCCTGGGCGTAGGTTCTTGCCTGCCCCTTGCGGTAAAACCAGACCAGGAGCTGACCTTGTAGTGCGGAGAAAACACGAAGCTGCCCTTGCCTTCGGCGTCTATCGAAGCCTCCATGCGATCGACCCGTTCTGCCACCTCCTTGAAGCCGCTCCAACTGCTGAGGTCGCCTGGAAGCGGCAGGTTCGGAATAGCGGAAACAACCGCGCCGATGACCAGCAGGCACGCGGACGAGCCCAGCCCCCAGGCCATGCGACGCTGGCGCTCGCCTCGCGCAAGGACGTGGCGGATACCGAGGATGATCAAGGGCCAGAAGGCCGGCGCCAGCCAGTTGATCTTGACGATGGAACGAAAGCTGATTGCGGTGAGCAACAGCAAGGGAAGCGCAGCGCTGATCAACAACAGACGTACAGGATCCTCAACACCCTTGGCGAACCAGGCCCGCGACTCGCGCAGCAGCGCGGCAATCGACAGAAAGAACAGATAGGGCGTGACCATCAGCAGTTGCTGGGCAACCAGCATCAGGAAGTATTGCGGCTTGAACCCGCTCATCGCCCCGATCCGCCGACTGCTCTGGAAAGCCAGGGAGACCCATTCGTGCTGCGAGTTCCAGATCAGCACCGGTGAAAAAATGGCGATTGCCAGAATGAAAGCCAGGTAGGGTTGCGGTTTCGCAAGCCAGAAGCGCAGTCGCGGTGTCGCCAGCAGATAGAGCAGGACGATCGGTCCGAGCAGTGCCCCGGAATACTTGCCAAGCCAGGAAAGACCCATGAAGGCTCCGGCCGCAAACCACCAGCGTCCGTCGCCACTGGCACTCAAGCGCCATATCGCCCAGATCGTTCCGACCCAACCAAACAGCAGAGGGCCGTCGGGCGTGGGGCCGAATCCCAGGACTTCATAGACGATGGTGAGATTGACCGCCGCCAGCGACCAGAAAGCCAGCCGGCGGTCGCCGAACATGTCGAGAATCAGCCTCGCCCACAGGCTGTTCCAGCCCGTGGCCCAGCGCACCGCGGCCGATTTGATACCGAACACGGTCTGCCCGAACAATGCCGTGGTCAGCCAGATACTGTAGGTGGCAAGCGGCGGATGGTCGAAGTAAGACCAGTCCGGATAGCGGCTCCATGTCCAGTAATAGGCCTCTTGCGGTAACAGCGGCGCAACCGCCGCCAGGACCAGCCGCAGCAGCGTGAAGCCGAGGATCAGCAGGCCGATCGAGCGCGCCCGGCCGGGGAGTGATTGCGACTCAGCGACGGAGGCGGACACGTCTGCTCTCAAGCCAGGCGGGCCATAAGCGCGGCGACCACGAGATCAAGCCGCGCCACGCCCTTGCGCGGCCGCCCGTTCACCGAGCCGCCCTTGAGCGGCGATGCCAGCCGCATCAGGCCGTTTACCCAGGGCATGGCGCGCACCAGCGCCTGGCGAAGCTGAGGATCGGGGTTGGCGGCGAAGTACGCGTCCAGCAGGTCCGGCAACAACCGGCGCGCCTCGGCCTCGTCGATCGGCCCAGCGAGCGAGATCGAGTTGAGCAGCAGCACCAGATCCAGCGCCTGCGCCGCGGGCAGCGGCACCAGTTCGCCAAAGCCTTCTTCGAAGTCGATGCGCCAGGTCTGGCCATCCCGTCGTGTCAGATTCTTGATCTGCGCCGCGCCGTGCCATTGCCCTGCCTGGTGAAACGCGCCCAGCTCCCGAGCCACGGCGCGCAGTTCAGCCCGCCAGGTCTCGCAAGGCCAGCCGTCGAGCAGGCTCACCAGCGTTGGGCCGCAGTGTTCGAGCAGCAGGTAGCCCGTGCTCTGGTGAACCACGCGAGGCACGCGCACGTCGGCGAGCGCGAGCGCGCGCAGCCGCTTCGCCTCATAGTCGACGCTGGTCGTCGCTTCCGACAGCAGCAGCGTCTTCAAAGGCAGCGACTGTCCCGTCACGCGTTTGACCAACCAGCGCACGAACAGCGCCTGCGACCTGCGGCGTGGCCGTTCGGCGGTGCGCTTGGCGATATAACGCTCGCCACCGTACTCGACGAGCACGATGCGGCGGTCGGTGGCCGCCACCGCCGCATCGGCAACGGCGACGAGCGACTGTTCCGGACAAGCGGTCATCGCGGCGGCGGGAAGCGGCTCGCTGCGGCGGCGCCGGGGCGGCTCGGGTCAGGGGGGATGGTCATCGGTCTGCTTCTGCGGTGGAGGCCTTCGCGGCGGGTCGGCCCCGAACTCTCTCAAGGCTTCGATGCGAAGCTTGGCCGATTTTACGCGCCAGCCGCCCAAGGATATCTTCTTTCGCGAACCCGGCGCGGCCGAACTGGTGGCGCGGCTTGGGCGTCAGCGGTCGGGAAGCTTGATGATTTCAGCGTAGACCTTGACCGAAATGGCCAACCTCGACGGCATCGAGCAGCGGATTGGCGCCGTCGATGCCGAAGCGCGCCAGCAGGCGCTCGCCAACTTCCAGCGATTTGCCTCCACCCAACTGGGCATGACGGAAATCGAGCCGACTGATTTTCGTACCGCCGCCGTGTTCGTCGAATCGCCCACCGCACTGCGTGCCGAGAATGCGTTACATTTAGCGGTGGCTCGCCGTCTGGATGCCCGAGTCGCCAGCCTGGACCAGCGGCTGTGTCGTGCAACCACAGCCTTGGGCTTGCCGATGTTCGACCTCGCCTGAGAGTTGCCGACCGACGGATAGCCGAGCGCCGGGATCAATCGCCATTGAAAGAACCGATCGCGCAACCCATCGCGATGACCGGAAAGTCGGAAAACCAACGTGTTTAGAAACCTGTTTGCACTTTTGCCGGTGTGATCCTGCTGGTCCTGGGATTCTTGTTTTCGCTGGTGGTCTTGCCGCGATCATCGCGCCTCGGTCTGGCGCCATGGAGCTATGTGGTGGAAGACGCGGAAGCTGCGTCGGGCAATGCAGGAGCAGGCACCAGCCGGCCAGACAATTGACGGTGAGGCCACGGTTGTCGAGGAAACCCGCGCAAGCACGAAAACGTCTTGCCCGCGATCCGCCGGGGCCGTAGGCGAGATCAGTCAAAGCATGTTGTTGCAGCGCAGCAATTCCGCGCTAAGATGTGCCTGTTGGTTCAAGGAGCGTGCTCGTGACCCCCATTCAAGCTGCCAGTTCCGAATACATCGAGAATCGCACCTTCGATGAAATCGCGGTCGGCGATAGCGACACGCTGGTGCGTACCCTGCGCCACGAAGACATCCAGATGTACGCGATCATGTCGGGCGACATCAGTCCGTCCCATGTCGATTCCGAATACGCCCATTCGTCGATGCTGCGCGAGGTGATCGCCCATGGCATGTGGGGCGGCGCCCTGATCTCCACCGTGCTTGGCACGCGCTTCCCCGACCCGGCACGGTTCACATCGATCAGTCGCTGCACTTTGCGCTCCCGGTGCGGGTCGGTGACACGCTGACGGTCACCGTCACCTGCCGCAAGAAGTTTCCGCGCAACAAGCACATGATGCTGGACTGCGTAGGTGCCAAACCAGACGGACAGAAGGTGATCAGCGGCACCGCCGAGGTCCTGGCGCCGACTGAAAAATCAAGCGCCTGAAAGCCAGCCTGCCGGAATTCAAGCTTTCCGAAACCCGCAAGGCGCGCTTTGAGCACCTGCTGGAAATCACCCGGGACTCCACCCGATATCGATGGCCGTGGCCCACCCCGCGATGCCGAATCGCTGAAGGGCGCACTGCTGGCGCGCGATCGCGGCCTGATCATGCCCACCCCGGTCGGCCCGACAGAAAGATCCGCCGGTGGCGGAAGCCAACCAGCTCGACCTCCTACGGTTGCACGCTGATCAACGTCGCCTACAGCCATGCCGCCGCCGGTCGCCGCAGCCATGGCCCGCGAAGGCCAGATCGAAGCACTGATGAAGGGCTCGTTGCATACCGACGAACTGATGAGCGAAGTGATCGACAAGCTCAAGGGTTTACGCACAGAACGGCGCATCAGCCACGTTTTCCTGATGGACGTGCCGACCTACCCGCGCCTGCTGCTGATTACCGATGCGGCGGTGAATGTCGCGCCCGATCTTGACGCCAAGGTCGACATCGCGCAGAACGCCATCGATCTGGCGCGCATGCTGAAGATTTCCGAGCCGAAGGTGGCGATCCTCGCCGCGGTGGAAACGGTCACGCACGCGCAAACAGGCGACGCCGATGCAGCGGCCCTGTGCAAGATGGCGGACCGCGGCCAGATCACAGGCGGCCTGCTGGACGGCCCGCTGGCCTTCGACAATGCCATCTCGCTGGTCGCCGCGCGCACCAAGGGCATCAAGTCGGCGGTGGCCGGCCAGGCCGACATTCTGCTGGTTCCCGACATCGAATCCGGCAACATGCTGGCCAAGCAGCTCGAATACCTCGCCGATGCGCTGACCTCGGGCATCGTGCTCGGCGCGCGGGTGCCGATCGTGCTGACCAGCCGCGCAGACTCCGCCGAAACCCGCACCGCCTCCACCGCAGTCGCAATGATGATCGCCCATGCCAAACGCAAGAAGTTCTCGTCCGCGGGTCGCGCATGAGCGGCGCGATCCGAACGGTTAGCGTGAAATAACTCGTTCGGAGGCGACCGGCGATAGTCGAGCGAAGCGAGCTGATTGGAAGCCTCCCGCGAGGGGGCGAGGCGGGGTTTCGCACCGCATGCGTTGCGCCGCCGCAGCCGGCAGGCAGGGCAATGCCTGCCGTGGGCCGCGGAGCGGACGGGAGGGGCCGGAGTTCAATTCACCTTCGCGGTTTCATCACTCAGGGTGCCGCGACATTGCTGCATGCAAGTTAGCGGGCCCCCGACGCATTGCGCTGTTCGCGCGGCAGACGGCGGAACTCATCGCCTGAGCGGTCACTTTCGGGACTTTCCAGTCCCATGGCGCTTGTCAACCCCCTTGAGGGAACGACACGAAACCGCGCTAGCAAAAAGCGGCCCAGACAGCGCTTGCACCAAACCTTGAAAAGCACTGCCATCCCGCTGTTTTTCTTCTTCTTTCATATCGATAAAACATACTATATGTAGTGGGTCACGACTGTGACCTGCACTAGAAAATTTACTAACTTGTTGTTTTATCAGATAAACAAATTTTTTGCTTTTCACGCTACCGAGCCGGGGGTATGCTTCCTCGCTCACGGGAAACCAAGACGGACCTAACATTCGGAAGAGACCATGGCGACGATAATAAATAATACTGAGGAATCAATAAATTACGAGCATACAGGGCAGATGGACCTGCCTCTGCCGCAGGAAATTTCCGGCGAAGTTCTGCTTGAGAAATACGCAAAGGGCAGCGAGCGCGACGTCCGCGACGTCCGTAGCCGCGTGGCCCGTGCGCTGGCCTCGATCGAAGTCGAGGACAAACGCGTTTTTTGGGAGGCGCGCTTCCTCGAAGCCCCAGGAAATGGCTTCGTTCCCGCGGGACGCATCAACTCCGCCGGCACCGACCTGTGCGCCACGCTGATCAACTGCTTCGTGCAACCGGTGGGTGATTCGATTTCCGAACTCAGGACGGTCGCCCCGGCATCTACACTGCACTGTTGCAGGCTGCCGAAACCACACGTCGCGGCGGTGGCGTCGGCTATGACTTCTCCTCGATCCGCCCGATCGGCGCCCACGTCAAGGGAACGCATTCGCGGGCCTCCGGCCCGGTCTCCTACATGCGCGTCTTCGACCGTTCCTGCGAGACGGTCGAATCCGCCGGCAGCCGCCGCGGCGCCCAGATGGGCGTCCTGCGCTGCGACCATCCTGACATCGAGGAATTCATCCATGCCACGGGATGCCGGCGACCTGACCAACTTCAACATTTCGGTGGGCGTGTCCGACCCCTTCATGCAGGCGGTGGAGGCCGACGGCGAAATCGAACTGACGCATCGCGCCACGCCCCGCCGACATCAAGGCCAACGGGGCCTACCAGCGCGGCGACGGGCAGTGGGTGTATCGCAAGCTGCGCGCGCGAATTGTGGAACAGATCATGCGTTCCACCTACGATCACGCCGAGCCGGGCATCCTGTTCCTCGACCGCATGAACAAGGACAACAACCTCTACTACTGCGAGAGCATCGAGGCCACCAACCCCTGCGCCGAACAATCGCTGCCGCCCCCATGGCTGCTGCTGCCCAGGATCGATCAACCTGACCCTGTTCGTCAAGGATGCCTTCAGCAGCAAGAGGCGAGCTTCGATTTCGCGGCCTTCGGCAGGGTCATCGACACCTCGGTGCGCATGCTCGACAACGTGCTCGACGCCACGCACTGGCCGCTCGAGCAGCAGCTCTGAAGCGCAGAACAAGCGCCGCGTGGGCTTGGGCTTCACCGGCCTCGGCGATGCGCTGATCATGCCTCAAGCTGCGCTACGACACCGATGCGGCGCGCGAGATGGCGACCAGAATCTCCGAGTTCATGCGCGACCGCTCTTACCTGTACTCGGTCGACTGGCCAGGAACGCGGCGCCTTCCGCTGTTCAATGCCGACATGTACCTGTCCGGCGGCAATTTCGCTTCGCGCCTGCCGCAGGAGGTCAAGGACGCGATCCGCAAGCATGGCCTGCGCAACTCCGCACCTGCTGTCGATTGCGCCCACCGGCACCATCAGCCTGGCCTTCGCCGACAATGCCAGCAACGGCATCGAGCCGCCCTTTTCCTGGACCTACACGCGCAAGAAGCGCATGGCCGACGGCACTTTCAAGGAATACGCGGTCGAGGATTACGCCTGGCGCCTACAAGCACCCAGGGCGGCGACGTTTCCAGGCTGCCGGACTACTTCGTCACCGCGCTGGAAATCTCGGCCCAGGCCCACGAAAGATGGTCGCCGCCGGCGCCCTACGTGGATACCTCGATCTCTAAGACCAGAACGTTCCCGCCGACTATCCCTATTCGGAATTCGAGGACCCTACATGGTGGCCCGGAAATCCGGCCTCAAGGGGCCCGCCACCTACCGGCCCAATTCGGTGCTGGGCAGCGTGCTCTCGGTCTCGCCGGCGTCCGCGGAAAGCGCCCAGAAGCAGCCGCAGGACGTCACCATCGATCACGCCAACCGTCGCCTTTCGATCGGCGCCCTGCCCGCCCCGGTGCTGGCTTCCCTGCGCTGGCCGGGTCGCCCGCGCATGACCGACGGCAACGCGGCATGGACCTACATGGTCGAAGCGCCGCACGGCGAATTTGCCCTCTTCGTCGGCCAGATCGAAAACGAGCTGGGACGCGACGTGCCCTTCGAGGTCTGGGTCAATGGCGCCGAGCAGCCGCGTGGCATCGGCGCGGTGGCCAAAACGCTGTCGATGGACATGCGCGCCAACGACAAGGCCTGGCTCAAGCTCAGCTCGATGCCCCGGCCAAGACGCAGGACGACGACTCCTTCGAACTGCCCCTGCCCCCCAACGGCGAACGCAAACTGGTTCCCGGCGTGGTCTCGGCACTGGCCCATGTCGTGCGTTACCGCTGCGAAAAGCTCGGCGCGCTGGAAGGTTCGGAAGCCACCCCGGTGATCGACTGCATGTTCAGCCGCGACGAGCCCAAGACCGGCACCGACGGCACGCTGTCATGGACGGTGGATGTGGTCAATCCGTCTGCCGGGGAAGAGTTCGTGCTGGGCCTGAAGGAAATCACTCTGCCCGACGGCGTCACGCGGCCCTACTCGGTGTGGCTCTCCGGCCACTACCCGCGCGCCCTGGACGGCCTGACGCGCCTGCTCTCGCTCGACATGCGCGTGCTCGATCCGGCCTGGATCGGCATGAAGCGGAGGAAGCTGCTCAACTACGCGGAACCGCTGGGCGATTTCATGCCCGCGTGCCCGGCTCGAACAAGCAGCAGAACTGGCCTTCCACCGTCGCCTACATCGCCCGCCTGATCATGCACCGCTATGCGATGCTGCGCATTCTCGACGAGAATGGCTACCCGACGCGTGAAATGGGCATCCTCGAAGTCCCCGAGCAGAAGAGCGGCGGCGTCAAGGTGATGCAGGGCTCGCTCTGTGGCGAATGCGGCAACTACACGGTGATCCGCAAGGACGGCTGCGATTTCTGTCTGGCTTGCGGCGCGGGGGAGTTGCGGCTGATACCGCTTACCCGATAGCTGCAGGAAACCAAAGCCCACCGGCCGCAAGGAACGGGTACGCCTGGCCGCGATTCGCAGGCCGCTCTTCTTCAGGATCGCCGTGCTGTAGAGAATCTCGTGGGCCCGGCAGGCATCGCCCAGCAGTGTCGCGATCTCCGCGACACGGGCGGCAACCTCCCGGCGATTCTGGCTATGCACCATGGCGAACAGGTTGTACGGCCAGTCGGGAAGTCGGCGCGGACGCCGGTAGCAGGTGCGTGACGAATTCCGGGCGCCAACCTGCTTCCCCACTCGTCGATCCGGGAATCATCGACATCCCACACCGACATGCCGTTGGCGGTATAGCCGATGGCATAGTGATTGGGCACGGCGCCGATGCGGCGGATGACGCCGCTATCGAGCGTGCGCCGCAGGCGCGCCAGAACATCGTCGGCGGAGACATCGAGTTCGCGCGCCAGTGCGTCGTAAGGCCGCGAGACACGAGGCAGGCCGGCCTGGGTGGCGACGATCAAGCGCCGGTCGATGGCGTCGAGCGCGGGCTTAGGCGAGGATTCAGGCATGCAGCTTCATCTCCACGAAGTATTCGCGCTCTTTCGGAAAGGCGAAGACCGGCAAGCCGGTCACCGCTTCGATCGCGGCGATTACTTCGGAAATACCTTGCGGCGTGGCCGTGGCCAGCACGAACCACATGTTCAGGGCATGCTCGCGCCGATAGTTGTGCGCCACCTCGGAGAAGGCGTTGACCTGCGCCGCGACGCGCTCGAACTCGGCTTCCGGCACGCGCATCGCGGCCAGAACAAAACGCACCGCCGGCCCTCTCGATCTGGAACATGGGTCCAAAGCGTGTCAGCACGCGACGCCCGAGCAGCGAATCGAGACGTCGCAGCAGTTCCGATTCGTCCAGGCCGAGTGCCTCCGCGACCTGGCGGTAGGGCTCGGCGACCAGAGGAAAGTCGCCTTGCAGGGCGTTGATCAGTCGCCTGTCGACCTCATCCAGCGCCGCACCGGAGGCCAGATCAGGGGCCGCTGCCTCAGGCATTGGCGAACCCGGCCGCTGCCAGGTCTGGCACAGCGCTTTCAGCAAAATAGCGCGCGCCGCACTGCTTGAAGCGGCGCGTCGAGAACAGCGTCAGTCCAGGCAAACCCGCCTGCCGGCTCAGGCGCTCGATCACCGGCCCCACTTCCTCGCGCGAGCGGCCATGCACCATGCAATACAGGTTGTAGGGCCAGTGCGGCAGATTGCGGGTACGTCGGTAGCAGAGCGTGACAGCGGCTTCGGCCGCGAGTTGCCGGCCGATCCGGTCGACGTCCCGGTCGGGGGCGTCGAACACCATCATGGCGTTGGCGCGGTAGCCAAGTTCATGGTGGCGCACCACCACGCCGAAGCGCTTGATCATCCCTTCCCCGATCCACCCCGCGATCCGGGTCAGCACTTCGCTCTCGCTCATCCCGGCACGCTCGCCGAGCCGCGCGAAGGGCCGCGAAACCAGCTCAAGTCCGGGCTGCAGCGCCGCAATCAGCCTTTGCTCGATGGCGTCCGGTTCGCGCACCGGCGTGTCGGGAATCCGGGCATGATGCTTGTGCGCGGAGTTCAGGTCGAAGCCGAGGTCGATGTGATATTCCTGCTCCAGTGGCATGGAGAGCACGGCGCAACCGGTCTCGCGCTCGATTGCGCCCAGGGCCGCCGCCAGCCTGGCCTGATCGGACGCCGTGGCAACGAACCACAGGTTGTAGTGATGCTCGCGCTGGTAATTGTGATTGACTTCCGGCCGAGCGCTGATCCGTGCGGCTATTTCTTCAAGCCGTTCCGCGGGGGCGGCCAGCGCAGCCAGCGTCGATGCGCCGACCCGTCGCGCGGCAAACACCGCGCCAACGCGGCTGATGGCGCCCCGCGCGCGCAGGCGCTCCAACGCGCCAAGGATCGCCGTCTCGCCGTCGCCGACTGCTGCGCCCAAGTGCTCGAAAGGCCGCACCGTGATCGGGAAATCGCGCTGCCAGTTGTTGAGCAAGGCGAAATCCAGCGGGCCATAGGGCGAGTCCATGCTCACAATCCGATGCGCGCGGCGCGGCTGCTGAAGAAGATCCCGGAAGGCGCCTCGGCGGCAAAGCTGCCCAGTGTCTGGAAGGTCCTGGTGTCGTAGATGACCACCCGATTGTCATCGCGCGCGGAGACCCAGACCGCCTCGCCGCGCGGGGTGAACTCCATGTGCAGCACAGCCTTGCCGGGCTGCAGGGTCTGCACCACCTTGGCCGTCAGCGTGTCGATCACCTGCACCCAGCCGTTGTCGGGGAAGGCGAAGTTAACCCAGATCTGACGACCGTCGGGGCTGGCCATGACGAACACCGGTTGGCCCTTGACCGCGACGCGACCGGTTTCCTTCCATGTCGTGGCATCGGCCACCAGCACCTCGTGGCGGCCGATCGCCGGCAGCCAGGCGCGGCCTGCCGCCACGGACCAGCCGCGCAGATGCGGCATCTTGAAGACCGGCAGCTTTTCTTCGCCGCGGCCGTAGTTTTCGAGGATCTTGCGCGACCCCTTCTCCGGCTGCCAGAGATCGAGCAGCGCGATGCCGTCCTCGCCGAACAAGCCTGCGAGGTAGTGGCGGCCATCGGGAGTGACCAGCCCGTCGTAGGGTTGCAGGCCGGCCGGATAGCGCTTCGTCACGGGCCGCTTCGGATCGGAAAAATCGCTGACCCAGATCTCGCCGCCGTCGAACAGCGCGTAGGCGAACCGGTTGCCCGGTACGTCGGCGAGGCCGACCACCTTAGAGAACTGTCCCGGCGCGTATTCTGCGGGGACTTCGGACAGGAGTTCCAGCGTATCGGCATCGAAGGCCTTGATGCCGCCCGGCGTGTAGTTCTGCGCGACGACGATGCGTCCGTCCTGCGAAATCGCACCGCCGATGGCGTTGCCCGACTGCATGACGCGCGTGACGATGCGCGCTTCGAGCAGATCGACCTTGGTCAGGCCGCCGTCGCGACCGAAGACGAAGGCGTAACGCGCATCGCGCGAGTACACCACCGAGGCGTGCGAGAGGTCGCCAAGGCCGCCGACGCGGGCATAGGCGGAGCGCGAGGAGGTATTGACCAGCGTGACATGGCCGCTGGCGCGCTCGATGACCAGGCCGAGATCGCCGGTGCCGCGCACGGGGGTGCCGGCGCAGGCGCCGAGCAGGAGTACCAGCAAGCCCGGCAACAAAAATTGAAGTGAGCGCCTCATTTCGGGAAACCGGCCATCAGCTTCGCCACGATCCACTGCGCCTCGTCTTCCGCGAGGAAGCGGTGCCAGGGCGGCATCGGCGTCCCCGGCCGACCATGGACGATGGTGGCAACAAGACTTTCCGCCGGCTTGTCGGCCAGGTTCGCCGGCAGCAGCGCCGGGCCGAGGCCGCCTTGCAGGGTCATGCCGTGGCATGAACCGCAATCCTGGCGCACCAGGTGGATCAGTTCCTTCTGCCGCGCCGGCGACGGCTCCGCCGCGGCCGGCAATGCAGGAAAGCCCAGAAGCGCAGTCAGGACAGAAACAATTGCCGTGCTATTCGACAAGGACCAGCCCTTTCATTTCCTCATGCGGGCCGCAGCGGTAGCCGTAGGACCCGGGCTGCGCGAAACTGCGCTGCCAATGTTCATCCGGGAACATCCGCTCCGATTCGAGCCCGTTTTCGGCGGGAAAGAGCACCGAATGACTGGTGCGTTTTCGCGGTTGATCCACTTCACGGTATCGCCAGCCTTGATGCGAACCTCCTGTGGCACGAAGCGATAGTCCTGAATCGTCACCTCGACCGTCTGCTGCGCAAATCCACAAACGGAAACGAGCGCCAGCAGGCCTGGCGCTCGTTCCAGGAAACGGCTGACTACGGACATCTCCGGACCCCAGTCAGGAATCACTGCTTGACTGCCTTCACGTCGCCATCAGCGCCAATCCCCAGCTTGTAGCCAAGCGAAACGTGATGGAAGCGATAGACCGTCTTGTCGGTATGGACAGCGATGCCAAACGGCACCGCAGTACCTTCCGCCAGCGCCAGATCACCCTCACCGCCGGTCAGCTTGCGGGTAAAGGTGACCGTATAGATACCGCCCTTGTTCTCGCCTTCGGCCTTGACCAGGGCCTTGCCGTCCTTGTTCACGCGCTCGGCAGCCACATGACCGTCAAGATGCATGGCGCCCTTGCCGCCGGCACCGCTCTTCCACTGGAAGTAATCGGCATACACATCACCGGCCATGTTGGCCCCGGTTATGTACTTCTTCTTGTCCGGCTTGGCGCCAGGCATCGAACGCACATCCGCATGGCATGTCGCCCAGCAACCGAACTGATCGGCCTGCGGAACCTTGCTGCCGAGCAACATCACCGCGGCCTTGACTTCGTGCTTGGGATCCTTGTCCTCGCGCGGCGCGTCGGCGGCCGCATCGGCAGGCGCCTTGAACGTCAGGCGCATGTAGAGGTGCTCCTTGTCGTAGGCCGCTTGCACGCTGACCGGGAACATCATGGTCTTCGGCGCACCGACAGGCTCCAGTTCCTTGTCCGCGAGACGCTTGAAATTGAAATTCAGCGTGCCCTTTTCCTCATGGCAGCCGGCGCAGCTTTCGCCCTTGCGCATGCCGGCCGATCCGCTATGGTCGGACTTCTTGGTCATCCATTCGATCGGCGTGGCGCCGGCATGGAAGACGTTGATGTCGCGCTTGGGCACCTTGCCCCAGTCGGGCGCCGCGATGGCAGCTTGCGATGCCAGTGCAAGCAGCGCGCCGGCAACGACTGAGGAAACCATGGTTTTTCTCATTTTGGATACCTTTCTAACAGTGGGTAAAATTGGCGAAGATAGCCTCCGGCCTGCGCCTGTCACTCGTCCTCGTCTTCCTTCATGCCTTTGGGCTTGTTGTGGGCGATGCCCTTGTGGCAGTCGATGCAGGTCTTCTTCTCGGCGATGCCGATCTTGTGCATCTTCGAACCACGCAGTTTCTGCTTCTCGATGTCCATGCCGTCGAAGGTGTGGCAATTGCGGCATTCGCGCGAATCGCCCTTCTTCATCCGCGCCCATTCGTGCTCGGCCAGTTCCAGACGCTTGGCCTCGAACTTCTCCGGAGTGCTGATGCTGCCGGTGAGCTTGCCCCAGATTTCCTGGCTCGCCTGGACCTTGCGAATCATCTTGTGCGTCCAGTCCTCGGGACATGACAGTCGGAACAGATGGCGCGTACGCCGGTGCGGTTCATGTAGTGGATGGTCTTCTTGTATTCCTGGTAGACATTGTCGTGCATCTCGTGACAGGAGATGCAGAACTCCATGGTATTGGTCTCTTCAACGGCGTAGTTGAAGCCGCCCCAGATGATCACGCCGGAAAAAAACCCGACCACCAGCAGGCTCAGCAGCGAATACTTTGCGCTCGGTCGCCGGATCATCGCCAGGAACCCGGTTTTTTCCTTGTCTGCCATGACGTTATCTCCTATCCCATCATCAATAATCGCTTGATGCCGATATGATAAAGGGGCTTGCGCCCCCTTATCCTTGCGGCCGATCAAGTTTGCAGATCAATAAATGTCGTGCTGCGTGTTGTAGATCGCGGATTGGTCGGTCTTGCCGCCCCACAGGGAGATCCATACCTCGCCACCGTCCGCGCTGTATTCCGGATGCACGGCGCGCCGCGTTGCCTTGGTTTCCGGCAGGCCGGAATCCTTGGCGACGTTGATGATCTTCTTCGGCTTCGACAGGTCGGCCATGTCCCACACCGCCACGGATTCGGCGAGGTCCTTGTCCGGATTCTGCGGTGCGTCGGCCCAGAAATGCTTGGACTTCGGATGGGTCTTGACGAACAGGTTGCCCGGCACATGCTTCATTTCCTGGACGACCTTCCAGTTGTACTCCTTGAACTTGGCGTTCTTCTTGTCGTCCGACGGCGTGCTGATCAGCGTCACGACATCCGCGCCCAGATGACCGGTGGCCCAGACCGGACCGAATTTCGGGTGCATGAAGTTGGCGCCACGACCCGGATGCGGGATCTTCGCGGTATCGATCAGCGCAGCCAGCTTGCCCAGCTTGGTGTCAACCGCGGCGATCTTGTTCGAAGCGTTGGCCGCAACCAGGAAGTAGCGCTTGGAAGCATCCCAGCCACCGTCATGGAGGAACTTGGCGGACTCGATCGTAGTCGTCTTCAGGTTCTTGATGTCGCTGTAGTCGACCAGCAGGATCTGGCCGGTCTCCTTGATGTTGACCACCCATTCCGGCTTGATCATCGAGGAGACGATCGAGGCGACGCGCGGCTCGGGGTGATACTCGCCGTCGAGCGTCATGCCGCGGGTGGACACTACCTTGAGCGGCTTCAGCGTGTCGCCATCCATGATCACGTACTGGGGCGGCCAGTAGGAACCGGCGATCGCATACTTGTCGTCGTAGCCCTTGAACTTCGAGGTATCCACCGAACGCGCGTCAAAACCGATCTTCAGTTCGGCGACAACGGCCGGCTTCTCCATCCACAAGTCGATCAGCGACAGGCGGCCGTCGCGGCCGATCACGTATACATAGCGGCCCGACTTCGACAGGCGCGAGATATGCACGGCGTAGCCGGTCTTGACGATGCTGCGGATGTCCTTGGTGTCGCCGTCGATCAGCGCCACTTCGCCGGTGTCGCGCAACGTGACCGAGAAGATGTTCTTCAGGTTCAACTTGTTCATCTGCCTGGTGGGACGATCCTTGACCGGCACGATGACCTTCCAGGAATCCATGGTCTCCTTTGAAGCTGTACTCGGGCGGCACATCCGGCGTCAACTGGATGTACTTCGACATCAGGGCGATCTCCTCCTTGGTCAGGATGTCGTCGAAATTCACCATGCCGCCATCGGTACCGTAGCCGATGATCTTTTCCAGGCGCGACTGGCCGAGCTTGAGCGTGCCGCCCTCGGTCTTGGTGCCATCCTTGGCCGTCCTGGTCCAGTGCGGCTCGAGGTTCTTGCCGGTGGCGCCCTTGCGCAGAACACCGTGGCAACCCGCGCAACGCTCGAAGTAGATCTTCTTGGCTGCATCCTTTTCGGCGGCGGTCAGCGTCGGAGCCGCTTCCTGGGCGAAGACGCCGCCCATGGCGCCGGCCATGGCAGAGACAGCAAAAAACCCGAGTAATGTCCTTTTCATCCTGCTCTCCTTGGTGCCGCCGGGCCCGGGGGGGGGCGGGGGGGGGGGGGGGGGGGGGGGGGGGGGGGGGGGGGGGGGGGGGGGGGCGGGGGGGGGGGGGGGGGGGGGGGGGGGGGGGGGGGGGGGGGGGGGGGGGGGGGGCCGGGGCCGGGGGGGGGGGGCCCCGGGGGCCACGGGGGGGGGGGGGGGGGGGGGGGGGGGGGGGGGGGGGGGGGGGGGGGGGGGGGGGGGGGGGGGGGGGGGGGCGGGGGGGGGGGGGGGGGGGGGGCGCGCGGGGGGGGGGGGGGGGGGGGGGGGGGGGGGGGGGGGGGGGGGGGGGGGGGCGCGGGGGGGGGGGGGGGGGGGGGGGGGGGGGGGGGGGGGGGGGGGGCGCGGGGGGGGGGGGGGGGGGGGGGGGGGGGGGGGGGGGGGGGGGGGGGGGGGGGGGGGGCGGGGGGGGGGGGGGGGCGGCGCGGGGGGCGGGGGGGGGGGGCGGGGGGGGGGCGGGGGGGGGGGGGGGGGGGGGGGGGGGGGGGGGGGGGGGGGGGGGGGGGGGGGGGGGGCGGGGGGGGGGGGGGGGGGGGGGGGGGGGGGGGGGGGGGGGCGGGGCGGGGGGGCGGGGGGGGGGGGGGGGCGGGGGGGGGGGGGGGGGGGGGGGGGGCGCGGGGGGGGGCGCGGGGGGGGGGGGGGGGGGGGGGGGGGGGGCGGGGGGAGGGGGGGGGGGGGGCGGGGGGGGGGGGGGCCCGGGGGGCCGGGGCCCGGGGGGCGGCGCGGCGCGTGGTTGATCCGTAGCCACGCCGACATCAAAGACCATTTCAGCGTAATAGTTGCAAGACTGCATCCATCGGACGGCAATCTCCTTGACAAGCGTCAAGTTTTTTCCGGATGCATCGAGCGTCAAGATTTTCCCGCTCAGGACATCCAGCTTCCGCCCAGGGGGACGGAAACAAAGCTGCAACGCACAATGCTTTGCTATACTCCGCGCCCTGTTCGTGGTGCCCGTGCATGGTTTTCCGTGCCGGGTGAAACGGGAAGCCGGTGAGACCTCATCAGTCGATTCCGGCGCTGCCCCCGCAACGGTAAGGAAGTGCGGGTTCATCAAGATGCCACTGGGTTCAATCCCGGGAAGGCGATGAACCAAGACTTCCAAGCCCGGAGACCGGCCAAGGACACACCAGCGAATGCGTTGCGGGATTGCGGCGTGCCGGGGGTCTGTGCCGACCCTGTCCATCTCCCTGATCTCCCAAGCATTCATTTGCCATCCACCGGCCGCGGGGACGCTCGCCGGGCATTGGGAGCATTTCCATGCAGAATCGTTTTGCCATCGCCGCCTGCGCGGCTGCCGTAGTTTCCAGCTTTTCGGTCCATGCGCAGCCAGCCAAGACCAACCTCGACGACGGCGCCGTGATCGTCACCGCAAGTCGTTTCAAGTCTTCCGCACTCGACCAGCCGATCGCCGTCCAGGTGATCACCGCCGACGAAATCCGCGACAGTTCGGCGACAACGGTTTCAGAGGTATTGAGCAAAGTCGGCGGTGTCCATACCCGCATCAACTTCACCGGAATACCTGATTCGCCGCTCGATCTGCGCGGCTTCGGCTTTACCGGAGATCAAAACACCCTGGTGCTTTTGAATGGCCTGCGCATCTCCGAGAACGAAGGCGCCCCGGCCCGCCTTTCGGCGATTCCCATCGATTCCATCGAGCGCATCGAGATCCTGCGCGGCGGCGGTGCCGTCCTCTACGGCGGGGGCGCAACCGGCGGCACCATCAACATCATCACCCGCTCTGCGGACCTGGACGGTCTGAGCGGCAATGTCTCGGCGCTGGCGGGCAGCCACAATCTGCGCGACCTGCGCGGCGGCATGCAATACGGCAGTGGCAACTGGGGGCTCAGCCTGAATGCCCAGCGCTATGAAAACGACAACTACCGCGACAACAACCGCGCGGAGCTGGACACCATGAGCGGCGAATTGCGTTTCGGCGGCCGTGAAGATTTTGTCGCATTCAACTTCATCGCCGACGACCAGAAGTCGCGCTTGCCGGGTACGCGGACCGAGGCGCAGCTTTCCAGTGATCCACGCGGCGCGACGACACCGAACGACTTCATGAACAGCCGCAGCGAGCTTTTCTCGCTGCGCGGGGAAAAGCGCTTCGGCGAGGTGACCCTGGGCGTCGATCTCGGCCAGCGCAACAAGACTTTCAATTCGTTTGGCACGGGCACTTATGATTTCTTCGGCATCCAGACTTACACAAGCCAGATGGATACGGACATGGACGTCACCACCGTTTCTCCCCGGATGTTGTGGAAGGCGAAACTGGCCGGCATGGACAACCGCCTGACCGTCGGCGCGGACTGGAGCGACTGGACCTATACGAACCGCTCCAACGGCACGGATACGCTGTTCGGCAATTCGACCTTCCGGACGGTCGGCAATCAGAACAACCGTGCCATCTATTTCCGCGATGAACTGGCCGTCACCTCCGGTACCCGCTTGAGCCTGGGGGCTCGTCGCGAGAATGTAGAGCAGGATCAGGAAGAATATCTGACACCCCTGCCCAAGGAGTCGGTCGAGCATCACCTGTCAGCCTACGAACTGGCCCTGCAGCAGGATCTTGGCGCCAGGTTTTCCGCCTACGGACGTTTCGGCAGGAGCTTTCGCGTCGCCACCATTGACGAGAATCGCTGCCTGCTCGCTCCCTGCGGTCCCCTGCTCAAACCGCAACGTTCGCATGATCGCGAACTGGGTGTGCAATGGAGCGGGAAGGGCGCAAGTTTCCGCGCCGGCCTGTACGAAATGGACGTCGACGACGAGATTCACTTCAACGCTCTCACTTTCTCCAACATGAACCTTTCGCCAACCCGCCATCGCGGCCTGGAACTGGAAGGCAGGTTGCCGCTCGGTGAATCGGTGGATGTGGCGGCACGCTATACCTGGACCGAGGCAACATTCCGCGAAGGCATCTACAGCGGCGTCGATGTCACCGGCAACGATGTGCCCCTGGTTCCCAGGGATCGTATCGGCCTCAACCTGGGCTGGCAGGCGACGGCAGCCACGCGCCTGACTTTCAATGTCAATTATGTCGGCAGCCAGCGCTACGACAATGACCAGGCTAACCGTTTCCGCAGCATGCCGTCCTACACCATCGCCGACATCAAGGTCAGTCACGCCATGGGCGCTTGGCGCCTCGCCGCCGGCGTCAATAACCTGTTCGACGAAGACTATTCTTCCTACGGCGCCGTCAATGGCCCATTCACCACATTCAATGCTTACCCCGAAGACCGGCGCAATGCCTATGTGAGCGCCGAGTATCGCTTTTAGGCCATGTATCCGTAGCTAACCGCACTTTGAAGAAATCCCCCGCCCGCCTGCTAATGGTCCTGCTGGCTTGCCTGCCCGCCTTGGGCATGGCCGGGCCGCTGCAGCGGGTGGTTTCGCTCGATCTGTGCACCGACTGGATGATGGCCCGGTATGCCGCGCGCGCGCAGGTTGCCGGGCTGTCGCCGCTCAAGCTGCAGTATCCGGTTCCATGGCTCGATTCCAGTTGGCCGGTCCATGACGGCACGCTGGAGCAGATCCTCCAGCTCAAGCCCGATCTGGTGATCACCGGCGAATACAATGCGTTGCTTACCCGAGGTCGTCTGCAAACCTTGGGGGTGCGCGTCGAGATACTGCCCCTGCCCAAGAGCCTTTCGGAGGTGACTGCCTATGAAGTGCGCTTGCTCGATCTGCTCGGCTTGCCCGCTTCCAGGGCCAGCGTCCCACCCCCGGCCGCGAGGCCGGCAGCGCCGCGCAAGCGCTTGCTGTTGCTGGGCGCCAACGGCATCGGCACCGGGCAGGCAACCTTCGAGAATGGCGTCATGGAGCACGCCGGCTGGACAAACTATTTGCAGGATGAGGGCTATATCCGCCTCGACCTGGAGCGGATCGCCGCCGATCCGCCGGATGCCATCCTGTGGGCCGTTCCCGGCAGCCAGGCGCTGGCCAACCGGTTCGCGGAACATCCGGTTTTGCAACGCGCCGTGCCGCGGCAGCGTTGGTTCACCACCGATTACTGGCGCTGGCAGTGCCCCGGACCTTGGACCTGGGACCTGATCCGGCAGTTGAACCAATGGCTAAGTTGATTACGCCTCTTTTTCTGCTTCTGCTCTGCGCGGTAGTGGTGGTATCTCTGGCGACGGGTTCGAGCGCGGTGCCGGTGCTGTCCGGCTTGCTCGACTGGTTCGGGGGAGTGGATAGCGCCGCCGCCATCATCATCGGCGAAATCCGGCTGCCGCGTACGCTGCTGGCCATCGCCGTGGGCGCCGCCCTCGGCATGAGCGGGGCGGCCTTGCAAGGTCTGCTGCGCAACCCCCTCGCCGACCCGAGCTTGACCGGGGCCAGCCAGGGTGCGGCACTGGGTGCCGCGACGGTGTTTTATTTTGGTCTGTTTTCCGGCGCCGGCGCGGCGGCGCCCGCCTTGGCCGGATTAATCGGCGCGGGCCTTGCGCTGCTGCTGATGCTCGGGCTGGCCGGCTCGTCCCGACCCTCGATGGTCATCATGGCCGGCCTCGCCATCTCCACGCTGACCGGTGCGGCGCTGGCCACCGTGTTGAACTTTGCGCCCAATCCGTTTGCCATGCAGGAACTGGTGTTCTGGCTGCTGGGCTCGGTATCGGAACGCGGTCTTGATCACCTGACCCTGTTGTTGCCGGCCCTGCTGCTGGGCGGCGGCTTGATCTGGAGCCAGCGCCAATTGCTGTTCGGGCTCAGCCTCGGCGAACAGGTCGCCGAGAGCATGGGGCTAACCTACCGTCGCGGCAGTCGCCTCATCGTCCTCGGCGCGGCGCTGCTGGTGGGTGCTTCGGTTGCGGTTGCCGGCAGCATCGGCTTTGTCGGACTGGTGGTGCCGCACCTGGTGCGTCCGCTGGTGCAACATCGCCCTGACCGCCTGTTGCTGCCCTCCGCCCTGGCCGGTGCATCGCTGGTCTGCCTGGCGGATATCTGTGTGCGCCTCCTGCCGCCGAACCGGGAAATCAAGCTTGGTGTCCTGACGGCGCTGATCGGTGCGCCGCTGTTCATCTGGCTGATCTGGAAGGATCGCAAACGGTGGCTATGATCAGCGTGCAGCATCTGCATATCGCGCAGCGCATCGCCGACATTTCCTTTTCTCTGGATGCCGGCGAGATGCTCGGTGTGATCGGGCCGAATGGCTCGGGGAAATCCACCCTGCTGCAGAGTCTGGCCGGGATTCTCGAGTATCAGGGCAATGTCAATTTCGATGGGCACGATATCGAATCCATGACACCGCGCCATCGCGCACAACGGATCGGATTGTTGCCGCAATCCTGCGAAAGCGCCTGGTCATTGAGCGTGGAAGACATCGTGGCGCTGGGGCGGCTGCCCTGGGGGGATCAGGATCCCGACGCCATTCATTGCGCCATCGATCAGGCCGGGGTGCGCGAATTGCTGGGCCGTAAAGTGGATCGGCTTTCCGGCGGCGAACGCGCCCGCGTCTGGCTGGCGCGCGTGCTGGCGGGGCAACCGCGCCTGCTGCTGGCCGATGAACCGATCGCCAGCCTCGACCTGTATTACCAGCGCAGCGTGATGGAAGTGCTGAGGCAGTACGCGAAAGCCGAAAAGGGCGTCATCCTCGCCATCCATGACCTGAGCCTGGCAGCCCGCTACTGCGACCAGCTATGCCTCATGCATCACGGCAAGGTTCATGCGTGGGGAAGCCCCGAGACCGTATTGACCGAGGCAAACCTGTCGGCGGTCTTCAATGTTCCCGTCCATGTGGATCTGAACTCCGTCCCACCCATCATCGCCTCCAAATAAAGGGATGTGACCATGAAGCCCGGCAGGAATCTGGACGAGCTTTGCTACCCGTTCATTTACGAAACTTCATCGCTGTGCGATTTCGAAGTCGCCACCGATGAACTGTGCGGCCACATCGGCGCCATTCTGTCTCTGCTGCCCGAAGCGATGCGCGACATCGTGCAGGATCTGGACCTCCTGCAACCGCTGGCGTTTCACGTCAATGGCTCGATCCGTGGCCGGCTGGCGATCGACGAAGCCGATATCCAGTGGCTGAACGCGCGGCTGATCCATTACCGGTCGGAAGTCGGCGACCGGATCAACGGATTCGTGCTGCCCCGTGGCGTAGCGCCGGTTCCGCAACTCCATCTTGCCCGCTCGGCGGCGAAAAAGGCGATCCGCGCCATGGTGCGGGTGGAACAGGAAGGGAAAACGGTTCCCTTGGCGCTGCCGCGGCTGTGCAATCTGATGTGCAATTTCTTTTTCACGCTGACCGTAGTCATCAACCGGCGCCGCGGGTTCCAGGAAACGCCGTTCGTCAGCAAAAGCTACGGCTAGAAAAGTCGGTGCCGGCGAGACGACGTCAGCCTTCCTTGCGGCGCCGGGCGGCGAGCAGTTGCCTGGCCTTGCGCTGTTCGCAGTAACGCAGCGTGTGGTTGGAGGCTCATCGGTTACTGAAGTACTCACCGTCTGCAACGAGGCGCTCGGTTTTGAAACCGGCTTTCTCCATGACTCCAACCAGTACGGAGAAGTGGAGACTGGCACAACCGTTTTCGTCGCAGGCCCCGCTACTGCCACCGGGGGGCAGCGTACGGCCCGGATGCCGCAGCCGAGAAGATTCTCTGACGTTTGCGCTGTCTTTCGATAGAGTAGCGAGTATCGAGGTCCCGAGGTCAGCACATCAAGGGTCGCCCCGGCTTCACCACGGACGGTATGTTCAGCGCGAGCGGAATGACCGCCTTCAGACCGACTAGCGAACACAGACCCAGGAAAACCAGCGATGCCCAACACAGCAAACCCACTGAGCGAGAAGGTCCTGCTGGCAATGCCCGACAGTTCCTACATGAACGCGGCGCAGCTCGGCTTCTTCCGCGACCTGTTGCGCAAGCAGCGCCAGGACCTGATAGACAACGCCAGCATGACCATCGATCACCTGCGCGATGGCGAAGCGGAAGCGGACCCAAACGACCGCGCCACGATCGAGGAGGAGAACGCCATCGAGCTGCGCATCCGCGACCGCGAACGCAAGCTGCTACCACGCGTCGAAGCCGCCTTGAGGCGCATCGACGCAGGGCAGTACGGCTACTGCGAGGAGACCGGTGATCCGATCGGCTTGCGGCGGCTCCTGGCGCGTCCGACCGCTTCGTATTCGATCGAAGCGCAGGAGCGGCACGAGTCGCGGCAGAGGATACAAGGCAAGTAATCAGGCGCGCGTTACGCCTGAAAGCCGGGTTTCAGTGAAGGCTGACGCCAGACTTGGCGGCGTTGAGCGTAGCGTGAGTAAATGAATGTCATGACAACAAATGCCGCCACCGACGATAAAGCCCTTCGCCCCGAACCTGTCGAACGGCCGTTCGACAGGTTCGGAGGGAACGGGATCGCAGTTGTTGCACGCTGAAAGGAGATGTCATGGTCGCCCCCACAACTCCGAAACGCAAAACACCGGCGAAGAAACCGTCGCGCGCAAAGCCGGCAGCCACCGCACCCAGGCAAGCCGAAACCGGCTTGGTGGACCAGATGCGCGCGATGGCCGGCAAGGTTCTAGATATGGGCGTCGCCACGGTTGGCGCGGCAGGCACGTTGCGCACCGCGACCGACGTTGCCAAGGCGCTGCGTAGCGGCAAGCCGATGGAAGCCGCAAGCGGCGTGCTGGAAGCCATGCTGGCCGGACTGGCCGAACCAGGGGTCTGGAGCAAGACCGGAGCGGCGCTGCGCCGGCTGCGCGAAGCCGCCGGCCTGACCATCACCGAGGTGGGGTCGGCGATCAACCTGAAGGACCCTTCGCTGATCGAAGCCTGGGAAGCCGGTCGGCTTGCCGTCCCCTTCGAAATCATCCTGCGGCTGGCCGCGGTTCTCGGCCGCAACGACCCGATTGCCTTCGTCATGAAGTTGACCCGCAGCACCAATCCGGACCTGTGGCGCAGCCTCGAAGGCCTCGGGGTCGGCAAGCTGTTGGTCCAGTCGGCGCGCGAACGCGAGTTCGCCAACATCTACCGCGTAGACGACGCGGCGCGCAACCTCAACGACGAGGAGTTCGCCGAGGTTCTGACCTTCACCCGCGCCGCATTTGAAATGGCCATGGCATTCCGCGGGCGCAGCCAGAAATCCAAGGCCTGACCGGATTGACCATTGGCTTCGCCTCTTGGGGATCATGCCATCCGTCATTCCGGCGCAAGCCGGAATCCAGGAGGTTTTCCGCCGTGCCTTCTAGATTCCGGCTTGCGCCGGAATGACGTGATCCGGGCCGAACAGAACTTCCTGGCGAATCGGGATGCCAGAAAGGCTGAAGCGCCGCCGCCCGCCCGGACAAAGCAGGCTTACTTGCTCAGCGATTCGCCCGGCGTGACGATGCCGAGGAAGCTGTCGGCTTTCAGCGCCGCGCCGCCGATCAGTCCGCCGTCGATGTCCTTCTGCGCCAGCAGGCCGGCGGCATTTTCCGGCTTCATCGAGCCGCCGTACTGGATGCTGATCGACTGGGCGACGCTGTCGCCGTAGAGCTTTGCCAGCAGGCCACGGACGAAGGCATGGGCTTGCTGGGCTTCGTCGTCGCTGGCCGTGACGCCGGTGCCGATGGCCCACACCGGTTCGTAGGCCACCACCGTGCGCTGGGCATCCGCCGCCGAAAGCCCCTGGTAGGCGCCATTGACCTGCGTCGTGAGCACCGTCTCCAGTTGTCCACCCTTGCGTTCGGCGAGCGTCTCGCCGATGCAGATGATCGGCGCCATGCCGAGCGACAGCACTTTCACCGCCTTCTTGTTGACCTTCTCGTCGGTCTCGCCAAAGTAGGTGCGCTGCTCGGAGTGCCCGAGGATGACGTAATCGACGCCGATATCCTTCAGCATGTCGGCGCTGACCTTTCCGGTGAAGGCGCCCTGGTTCTCCCAGTGAACATCCTGGGCCGCGAGCTTGACATTGGTGCCCTTGACGACTTCGGCAACCTTGGCCAGGGCGAGGAAGGTCGGCGCGATCGCGACGACCACATTCTTGATGGGCTTGGCGGCCGCCACCACATCGGCGGCGAGCTTGACGGATTCGGCAACGGTCTTGTTCATCTTCCAGTTGCCGGCGATAACGATTTTGCGCATGGTATTCCTCGTGTTGTTGTTTCAGACACCTGACGAGCAGGCGGACCCCGGCGGCGCCGGGGCCGATGGGCTTACTTTTCGGACAGGGCCGCGACGCCCGGCAGGATCTTGCCTTCGAGATACTCGAGCGACGCGCCACCGCCGGTGGAACTGTGCGTGACCTTCTTGTCGGCGCCGTACTTCTTCGCGGCGGTGGCCGTGTCGCCGCCGCCGATGACGGTGATGGCGCCCGCGGCCGTGGCCTTGACGACGGCATCGGCCATTGCCTTGGTGCCGGCCTCGAACTTCTCGAACTCGAACACGCCGGCCGGCCCGTTCCAGATGATGGTCTTGGCCTTGAGGATCGCGTCGGTGAATATCTTGGTCGATTCGGGACCGCAATCGAGGCCCAGCCAGCCATCGGGCACGCCCTGCACATCGTTGGCGGCGCCGGTGTTGGCGCCGGCGTCGAACTTGTCGCCGATGATGAAATCGACCGGCAGCAGGATCTGCTTGCCTTTCTGCTTGGCCTTTTCCATCAACTCCAGCACGAGCTTCGCACCTTCTTCGTCGTAGAGCGAATTGCCGATCGGCATGCCGGAGATGACCTTCTTGAACGTGAAGGCCATGCCGCCGCCGATGATGATCTGGTCGGCCTTGTCGAGCAGGTTGTTGATCAACTGGATCTTGTCGGCCACCTTGGCGCCGCCGAGGATGGCCAGCAGCGGCCGCTGCGGCGATTCGAGCACCGCGGAGAACGCCGCCAGTTCCTTGTTCATCAGGTAGCCCGCGGCGCGCTGCGGCAACTGCACGCCGGTCATCGACGAGTGGTCGCGGTGCGCGGTGCCGAAGGCATCGTTGATGTAGACATCGGCCAACTTGGTCAGGGAAGCGCGGAAGGCCTTCACGTCCTCGGGCGTGGCCTTGATCTTGGTGACCGTGCCGTCGGGGTTCTTGACGCTGGCCTTGCCTTCCTCTTCGAGATGGAAGCGCAGGTTCTCGAGAAGGATCACCTCGCCCGGCTTGATTGCGGCACAGGCGGCCTCGACTTCCGGCCCGACGCAATCGGCGAGGAACTTGACCGGCCGCCCGATCAAACCCTCGAGGGCTGTAGCGACCGGCTTCAGACTGAACTTGGCATTGGCCTTGCCGTCGGGACGCCCGAGATGCGACATCAGGATCACGGAGGCGCCCTTGTCAAGGGCATACTTGATCGTCGGCAGCGCGGCCTCGATGCGCTTGGTGTTGGTGATGGCTCCGGTAGCCTTGTCCTGGGGGACGTTGAAATCGACCCGGATCAGGGCGCGCTTGCCGGCGAGGGCGAGATCTTCGATGAACAGTTTGGACATAATTTCCTCGGGAATAGTTTGAGACTAAGAAAAGGCTGGAACAAGTGTGGAAAACCGCCTGGCGTCCCCGCAGCGGCAGCAACACGAGCCCTCTACAGAGCACCCTTGAGCCGCCGCGTCGAGCAGGGGAAACATCAGCAAACATTAGCGACAGGCGTTTCAACCACGCGGAAAGGACAGGCAATTCAACCTCAGGACCAGAAGTATCCTCGACCTCCGTAGCCCAGTCAATTGCCGGCCTTGTTCTCGGGTGCCAACAAGGACACCGCGAAATTCCCGTTCGGCCTGAGCCTGTCGGAGGCCAGCACTGGCAGCGCGCCGGCCATTCGACATGCGCACCGCGAACGATTCGCCCGCAGCGATGCGCCGTCCGCGATCAATTCGTGTATAAACATTGAACCAAGTACCGCGTTTCCAACAAGCCTCGCAGCGCCGATGACCATGACCGGATCAACCGCATCGATGAGGCTCTCGAGTCTGCCCGAGACCGGAGTGGGCGCTGGCGAGACGCCGGTAACATGGCCGAGGCGTGGCGCCGAAACCAATCAACGAAGGCCCTGGCCAGACAACCCAACAGGATGAAAAAGCCATGAACGACAACTTGCCCGCCATCGAAGTCGAAACCGCCGAGCGCCCCGATTTCTCGGTGATCTGGCTGCACGGCCTGGGCGCCGACGGCGGCGATTTCGCCGGCATCACGCCGGAGTTGGGCCTGCCCGAGTCGGCCGCGGTGCGCTTCATTTTTCCGCACGCGCCGATGATCCCGGTGACCTGCAACGGCGGCTACGTAATGCGTGCCTGGTACGACATCCTGAGCATCGACGGCATCGACCGCGTTACCGATGAAGCCGGCATCCGCGCTTCGGTCGCCGCGATCGGCCGGCTCATCGAGCGCGAGAACGCGCGCGGCGTGCCGAGCGCGCGCATCGTCATCGCCGGCTTCTCGCAGGGCGGCGCGATGGCCTACACCGCCGGCCTGACCCACCCCGAAGCGCTGGCCGGCATCATCGCGCTGTCGGCCTACATTCCGTCCCCCGGCCTGGTCGACAAGGACCGCAGCACCGCGAACCGCCAGACGCCGATCTTCGCCGCCCACGGCAGCCTGGACGAGGTCGTCCCGCCGCAACTCGGCCTTGCCGCGCGCGACGCGCTGCGCGCAGACGGCTACGCACTCGAATGGCACAGCTACCCGATCCCGCATGCGGTGTGCATGGAGGAGATCGAGGCAGTCGGCGCCTGGCTGACGGCGCGCCTGGCCGGCTGAGTGCTGCCGCCCTGCGCGCTCTGCGCGCTGCAGCGAAGGCGCTATTGAAGGCGTTGAACGTCGCGCCGAAAGCCCCTCTCCCCGTGAAGGCTACCGGATGCACTCAAGTTCCCTCCCCCTAGCGAAAGAGGGTTAGGGCGAGGGGTAAGCCGTTGATTCTTCGTCACGCGCCCTCTCCCCGGCCCCTCTCCCGCAAGGGGCTACCGTATGCACACATCTCAACGGCACCGTCTCCCCGGCGAAAGCCGGGGTCCAAAGGGCGAGGCGATGGACTTCGGGACGGTCTTCGCCGCAAAGCCAAAGCACAGGGTAAATCGATGTTTTGCGGTCCCCGTCCACAGTTCCGGCCTGCGCCGGAATGACGGGAGAGATATTGCATACGCGCCGCAAGGGAGGGGTGGAAAATCTAACACTTGCGAGGTTGTGTGCATCCGTTGGCCCGCAAGGCGAGCGCCCTGAATTCGGCGGGCAGGGTGAAGGTCAGCAGAAAGTACTCGGCCGGGACCTGCTTCTTCAGTTGCCGTTCCAGCCACTGCTGACTCTCATGGTGCTGACAATGCGGGCAGTGGCGATGGCCGCAGGAGTGCGGGACCAGGGTCTGATGTGGGCATTCGCTGCATTTGACCAACATCATGGGGCTGGCCTGCGTGCGGCAGTGCTTCATCGCCACGAGGGCTCGATAGTGGTCAGAGGTGAGTCGATCCCGGTACTGCGCCAGGAAGTCGGCCTCGAAGCTGTCGATGACGGCAGCCAGGCGGATCATGTGACCTTCCCCCAGGCAATGCCGAAGCCATCCATCAGGCCGTTGATCCGGTCGAGGGCGTGATGCTTGGTCTGGTCGGTGAGATGGGTGCAACGGACGGTGGTGAGAATGGAGTGATGGCCGAGGAACTTCTGTACCTCGATCAAATCGACGCCGGCCTCGATCAAATGAGTGGCATAGGCATGCCTCCTATGCCGATCACAGCATAGGAGGCACGCCTTCGCAACACAGCCGCTGGAGTCCGGCCATAACATCCGAGTCGTGCAGAAGCTAATGGGTCACAAGGATGTCGAGAAGACGATGATCTGCACGCATGTGATGAACAACAGCCTGGCGGCGCTCAGAAGCCCGGCAGAAAATCCTACCCACCGTCCGCTGCCGCTGCACAACGGCCATCGGGTCGAAAAACCCGGCCAGCTCTTGCCTGTCGCAAGCAGATCGTGCGGCGTTCCGGAACACAACTCCGCGCCGTCTCGCCAAGGCCGACTTTCTGCCACCCCGACCCCGGAGCGGAATCGCGCAACCCGCCCGACACCGGGCGGGAAGGATTCCATTGGCGTTTGGATCAGCCCTTCAGCGAGTTGACGAGCTCGATGTAGCGCGTCATGGCGCCGTCATTGGCGGTGCCCTTGACGGCGGCCCAGGCATCGTACTTGGCTCGCCCCACCATGTCGGTGAAACCGGGACGCTTGCCCTCGACATCGCCTTCCGTGGCCTGTTTGTAAAGTGCATAGAGCTGCAGCAGCACATCGCTCGATGGCCGCTCCGCCAGCTTCTTGGAATCCGCCACCGCTGCTTCGAATTGTTTCTTGAGTGCACTCATGTCGTCTCTCGTCGCAATAAACTCGGTTCGCCGGGATTTGGCTTGAACTATTATAGTTTCCCGCGAGACGCGGGGACGGTATCCTGACGATATGCCGTCAACTTCGAGGGATCGCGCAATGCTGCGACGTGAAAAAATGTCGGCCGTCGATACGGCCTGGCTGCGGATGGACCGCCCGACCAATCTGATGATGATTGTCGGCGTCATGGTGTTCAATCACCGAATCGACTTCGAGCGGCTGCGCAACACGGTCGAGGCGCGCCTGGTCGGACGCTACCGGCGCTTTCGCCAATGCGCGGTGCAAGAAGTCGCCGGCGCCTGGTGGCAGGACGATGCCGATTTCGATCTCGACGCACACCTGAAGCGCCGCGCCCTGCCTGGAAAGGCCGGGAAGAGGGAATTGCAGGCGCTGGCCGGCGAACTCGCGGTGCAACCGCTCAACCTCGGCAAGCCCTTGTGGCGCTTCGACCTGATCGAGGACTACGAAGGCGGTTCGGCGATCGTGGTGCGCATCCACCACAGCATCGCCGACGGCATAGCGCTGGTCGGCGTCATCCTCTCGCTCACCGACGTTTCGCCGCGCGCAGAGGCGCAGGCGCCGGTAACCCCGGAAGAGGACGAGCCCGAAGCCGAGGAGTTGTCCGGCGGGCTGCTCGAAGCCCTTGCGCATACCCTCGGCTCGGTAGTCAGCAAAGGCAGCGAACTGGGTGGCATGGCACGAGACCTGGCATCGGACCGGGATCGTCTTGCCACCTACGGCTGGCATGGCGTGGGCCTCGTTACCGAACTCATCAAGTTGCTGGCGATGCCGGCGGATTCGGCCACCAGCCTGAAGGGCACGACCAGTACGATCAAGCGCGTTGCGTGGTCCGATCCGATCCCGCTGGGCGAGGTCAAGGCCCTGGGCAAGGCGCTTGGCTGCTCGGTCAACGACATCCTGCTGTCCTCGGTCGCCGGCGCTCTGCGCGCCTATTTCCAGCAAAAGGGCGAATCGGTGGAAGGCGTGGGAGTCCGCGCCATGATCCCGGTCAATCTGCGCACGGCCACCGACGCCGGCACGCTGGGCAACCGCTTCGGGCTGGGCACGCTGCTGCTGCCCCTGCATGAGGGCAATCCCTTCGCGCGCCTGTTCCTGGTGCGGAAGCGGATGAACGAACTCAAGGCCTCGTATCAGCCGGCATTGACGCTGGGCATACTCGCCGCGGTGGGCCTTGCGCCGAAGCTGGTGCAGGACGAGTTCCTCGACATCCTTGCCGCCAAGGCCAGCACCGTGATGACCAACGTGCCGGGGCCGCGGCAGCCGCTGTATCTGGCCGGGTCATGCCTTGAGCAGTGCATGTTCTGGGTGCCGCAGTCGGGCAACATCGGCATTGGCGTCTCGATCCTCAGTTACAACGACAAGGTTCAGTTCAGCCTGATCACCGACCGCCACTTCGTTCCGGACCCGCAGACCATCGCGCCGCTGTTCGCCGCGGAGTTCGAGAAGATGCTAGTGGCGCTGCTGCTGCTGGAATGGGACGCGCCGCCCGATCCGGCGCTGATCGAACAGCAACTGTTCGGGAAACAGATGCCGCCCCCCTTGAGCGGCATCGTCAAGCCGAAGCGCAAAGCGCGGGCGGCGCGGCGGCCCGCCGCCAAGGTGGCACCAGTTGTCCGCTCCAGGCAGGCGGCGGCAAAGGCCGACCCGACTGCGGCGACGCCCGCAACGCGGGTGCCGAAGCGCTTCCGCGCGACTTGAGTTGGGGAAGCACTGAACCAGACCAGATTCGTCCCTGGATCGAGTCCGGGACGGGCTATTCCAACGGCAGCCGGAATCCAGTGTTTTCAGACGCCTGGACACCGGCTTTCGCCGGTGTGACGGACTCGTTGAGTGGCGACTTGGGCCTCAGTCCGCGAGTTCCGCCCTGGCCAGCTCCACATCGAGCCGTTCCATTGCATCGACCGGTGTAGCCGCTGCCGCCTTTGCGTAAAGCTTGACGGCTTCGTCCATGCGGCCCTTGCCGAACAGCATGACCAGCGCATTGGCGTATTCGATGCAGGCAATGGCTGACTCGGGCGCGAGTTTCAGCGCCGACTCGAAGTGCTTGACGGCGACATCCTTGCTCGCACCGTAGGTTAGCCTGCCGACCATCGCGCCGACCTTGTCCACCACCTCGGCTTGGTAGGCGCCCAGAGCGGTATGGGCTTCGGCGTGCTGCCGGTCAAGCTTGAGGGCCGTTTCCAGCGCCGCCTTGATCCTGCCGCCGAGGCCCTGCGTCAGCGCCTTGATGACCGAGATGCCCTGGCTGTAGCGGCCAAGCGCATAGGCCTGGAAGTAGTAGGCGTTGACGTTCTTCGGCTGCGCCTGTTGCAGTTCCTCGCAGCGCGCGGAAATCGCCTGAAAAAGCCCCAGCTTGCGTTGGCCATCGTCTTCGAGGTAGGTGGCGTAAATCATGGTGGCCTTGTTGGCGACGTTATAGCCGTCGAGACCGACAGCCAAGCCTGCCTCGCAGGCCTCGGAGAATTCGCCCTGATGATAGAGGCGCCATGCCTCCTGAACGGCGGCATCCGCGGAGAAAGGTTCGCGATCGCCGCGATGCAGGCGCTCCCAGTGCTTCTTCAGTGCGGCGCCCGCGTAAACGAATGCCTTGTCCGCATGCGGAAACTTGTTCCAGGACGGTCCTGCCATGATAGGTTTTCTCTCCGGTACTCAAGCAGTCAGATAATTTTTCGCCAGTTGCTCGAACAACTGACGCGAGCGCCCCACCAGGTAGGGCGCGGCGAGCGCCATGACCTGAAAGGCACCACGCGCCAGTTGCTCCCCGCCGATCTTCTTGCGCGGGTCGCTGACGAACTCGAAGGACAGCCAGTAGGTCGCGACGACGGTCATGTTGACCGCAAGCGCCTGAATCTCCGCCGGCGTGGCCTTCATGTCGCCGGTCGCCACCAGACCCCGGCAGATAGCCGAGGCCGTTTGAACCTTGTGGGCGACGATACGCTTGAAGTGCGTTTCCAGCATCCGGTTGCGCGACAGCAACTCGTTGATGTCGCGGTAAAGGAACCGGAACTTCCAGATGCCCTCGAAGACCAGGTGCAGGAACAGCCAGATATCTTCCACGTTCGGCGGGCGCCGCACCGGCGCCGTCAGGGTTTCCTCGATGCCGCGCTCGAAATCGGCGAACAGCGACTCGATGATCTCGTCCTTGTTATGGAAATGGTAGTAAAGGTTGCCCGGCGAGATCCCCATGTCATCGGAGATCAACTGCGTCGTGACATTCGGCTCGCCGAATTCATTGAACAGCACCAGGGCAGTTTCCAGGATGCGCTCGCGCGTGCGGCGCTTCGGTTTTCGTTCCATCAATCACGGTCTCCACTGTTCGATGCAGAATAGCAGAAACGCCAAACCCTATCGTCATTGCTGCGGAATCACTCTGTCGCCCGGCGGAGCACACGGCAGACTGCGCGTGTTAAGCTACCGATCCGGTCGGGGGTGCCCTGTCTTTCGCTTCAACGCGCTTCAGTACCGGCGGAGGTTCTTCAAGTAAGCCGCAAGGAGACCGGGATGCAGAACGCGCAGTCACTTCGCCGGGAGAGCAAGCTACTCGTCATCGCGCTGGCATCGTGTTTTTCCACGCCGTTCGCACTGGCCAATCCCGCCGGTCCTTCGATCGCAAGCGGCCAAGCCACCTTCAGCCGGCAGGGCTCCGCGCTTACCGTTACCAACAGTCCCGGCGCCATCATCAACTGGCAGGCCTTCTCGATCAACCGTGGCGAAATCGCGCGGTTCATTCAGCAGTCTGTCCAAAGTTCGGTGCTGAACCGCGTCATTGGCCAGGACCCCTCGCGCATCCTCGGCACGTTGCAGTCCAACGGTCGTGTCTTCCTGATAAACCCCAACGGCATCGTCTTCGGGCAGGGCGCCCAGATCGATGTCGCGGGGCTCGTCGCCTCCAGTCTCAAGTTGAGTGACGCTGACTTCCTCGCCGGCAGGCCAAAGTTCAGCGACACCCCCGGAGCCGGGGCTGTCATCAACCAGGGCGCGATCACCACCCCGCACGGCGGGCAGGTTTATCTCATCGCCCCGCAGGTCGAGAACAGCGGCATCATCGTCTCGCCCAGGGGCGAGGTCGTGCTGGCCGCCGGCAAGACAGTGGAAATCGTCGACGCCGGCAACCCCAACCTGCGGGTCGAGATCAGCGCGCCGGACAATCAGGTGGTCAACCTCGGGCATGTCATCGCGCAGGGCGGGCGGGTCTCGCTGGCAGGCAACGCGATCCGGCAGGCCGGTGTAATCAATGCCGACAGTGCTGTTGTGGGCGAGAACGGCAAGGTCGTGCTCAGGGCGACGAAGACCGTCACCCTCGAGGAAGGCAGCCGCACCACCGCCAGCGGACCCTCCGGTGGCAGCGTTACGATCGAATCGGAGGACACCACACTCGTTTCCGGAATCGTGGAGGCCAAGGGCGACGACGGGGTCGGCGGCACAGTGCACCTGCTGGGCGACAAGGTGGGGTTGATCGGCGGCGCGGCCGTGGATGCCTCCGGAATGACCGGAGGCGGGACCGTGCTCCTCGGCGGCGACTTCCAGGGCAACAATCCCGCCGTCCGCAACGCGAGCGCGACCTTTATCGGGAGCGGCGCGGAAATCCGGGCCGATGCGGTGCACGAGGGCTCCGGCGGCAGGGTGATCGTCTGGGCCGACGGCACGACGCGCGCCTACGGCCCGGCGCGCGGTGGGGCGACGGCGGGGGACGGCGGATTCGTCGAGATCTCCGGCAAGCGGTCGCTCGATTACGCGGCGCGCACGAGCGTCGGCGCGACGCGCGGCCATGGTGGCACGCTGCTGCTCGATCCGACAGCCATCGTGCTCGTCGCAGCCGGCGGCACGCTCGACGGCGAGATCAACGGCAGTGCCGATCCGAGCATACTGTTCGCGCACGGCGGCGCGAACACAACGCTGGCCGTGTCCCGACTGACGTCCGGATTCGCGGCGGGAGACACCATCGCGCTACAGGCGACGGGCAATATCACGTTCGGCCAGGCCGTGACGCTGCAGGCGGGGGTCAACCTCGGGCTCAACGCCGGCAGCCAGATCAACATCACGGCGCCGCTCGACACCAGCGGCGGCAACCTGTCGCTGACCTCGGGCGCCGGCAGCACCCTGTCGGCCGGCGTCACCGCCAATGCGCTAAACGCCACTGGCGGGCTGACGCTATCCAGCGGCACGCTGACCCTCGGGGCCGCGTCAACCACCGACAGCTTCGCGCACTCCGGCGGCACGCTCGCCGGGGCGGGGACGCTGACCGTGACGAGCAACATGAGCGCGCTCGGCGGCGTGCTGTCGGGCGGCAACCTCGCGGTACAGGGCACGACGACCGTGTCTGGCCTCTTCTTTATAAACAACGGCGCGACGTTCACGAACTCGGGAACGCTGGTGCTGCAGAACAGCATCGACACCTCCGCGGGGGCGGGCACGTTGATCAACAACGGCCTGATTCGCAATCCGTCCAACGCCATCCATGGCCTCCAGACGACGACCTTCGTGAGCAACAATGGCACGCTGAGGAACGAGGGCACTGGCCTGCTCGCCCTCGATGGCGACGGCAGCTACACCTTCAACGGCACGACCACGCTGGAGGGCTACGGGACGCAGTTGCGCAGCGGCACCGCCAGCTTCGTCTTCCCCGACGGGGCGGTGGTCAATCGCACGGCTTTCGCCAACGCCAATGGGATGGCCAACCTCGACGCGCCGTTCAGCGCCAATATCAGCGTCGGCAACGCCACATTCAACCTTCCGGTGAGCTGGTTCGGCGGTACCAACTACAACGTCGGTGCCGGCAAGACCATGACGCTGAACGCCGGTGGTTTCGGCAGCGATTTACGCCTCACCGGCGCGGGGCCGGCCTCGCACGTGATGCTCGCGGCGGGACAGGGGCTGAGCGGCAGCGGCACCGGGATCCTTTCCAACCTAAGCTTCGACAACCTCGGCACGGTGGCGCTGGCCGACACCTACTTGAACAACGGGGCTGTGTTCAATAACAACGGCACGGTGAACGCCGCGGCGGGCTTCATCAGCACCAATGCGGCGCGGGCACTTTCAACAACAACGGGATGCTGAAGAACTCGGGCAACTTCAACATCGGCATTTCGCCGGGCGCCTTCGTGAGCACCAACGGCACGCTGAGGAACGAGGGCACCGGAGCGCTGTCGCTCAACGGCACCGGCAGCTACACCTTCAACGGCACAACCACGCTGGAGGGGTACGGGACGCAGTTGCGCAGCGGCGCTGCCAGCTTCGTCTTCCCCGACGGGGCGGTGGTCAATCGCACGGCTTTCGCCAACGCCAATGGGATGGCCAACCTCGACGCGCCGTTCAGCGCCAACATCAGCGTCGGCAACACTACGTTCAACCTTCCGGTGACCTGGTTCGGCGGTACCAACTACAACGTCGGTGCGGGCAAGACCATGACGCTGAACGCCGGTGGTTTCGGCAGCGATTTACGCCTCACCGGCGCGGGGCCCACTTCGCACGTGGCGCTCGCCGCCGGGCAGACTCTGGCGACCTCCGGCACCGCCGTCATCTCCAACCTCACCCTGGACAATCTCGGCACGGTGGCGCTGGCCGACACCTTGCTCAACAACGGTGCGGTGCTGAACAACAGCGGCACGGTGAACGTTGCCAACGGCTTCATCACCACCAACGCCGGGACAGGCACGTTCAACAACAGCGGTACTCTGAAGAACACCAGTGCGGTCAACCGCAGCGTTTCGCCCAGCGTCTTCGTGAGCAACAATGGCACGCTGAGGAACGAGGGCACGGGCCTGCTCGCCCTGGACGGCGCGGGCAGCTACACCTTCAACGGCACGACCACGCTGGAAGGCAGCGGCATCCAGTTGCGCAGCGGAACCTTTGCCTTCGCCGACGGGGCGGTGGTCAACAAAACCAGTTATGCCAATGCCAATGGCCAGGCCGTCCTGGACGTACCCTTCAGCACCGTCAACTTTGGCGACACGACACTGAACGTGTACCTCGGGCAGTTCGGCGGGACGATTGTCAATGTCGGTGCCGGCAAGACGCTTGCACTCAACGCTGGCATGAGCACGGGCGCGATCAACGGCGCCGGCCTCACGTCGACCGTGCTTCTGCCATCGGGATCGTCGCTCACGGTTCCGGCCGGCGGCGTCACGATGAACAGCCTCAGCTTCAATGCCGCAGGGATTTGACGATACCAGCCGGACAGACGTTCACGCAGAACGGCGGCGCCTTCGACTGGACGAGCGGCGCGCTGGCCGGCACCGGTACGCTGACGATGGCGGGCGGCGCCACCTTCGGCCTCGCGGGAGGGGGGGCGCGCGTGCTCGACGGATTGACGATCAACGTCACGGGGCTGACGCTGCCTGCCGGCAGCCTCACGGTGCAGTCCGGCAGCCTCAATGCGGCGGGCATCACGACGGTCGCGCCCGGCACGCTGCTCGACGTCACCGGCGGCACCTTCAACGCGGCCGGCGGCACGGCGAACATCGACGGGACATTCCGGGCCGGCGCAGGCGCGATCAGCGCAGGCACGATGAACGTGAATGCCGGCGGACTGCTGAATGGCACCGGCACGGTCACCGGCAACGTCGTCAACAACGGCACCGTCGCGCCGGGCAGTTCGCCCGGCATCCTGACCATCGTCGGCAACTACACGCAGGGCATCGGCGGGACTCTGACGGTCGAGATCGGCGGGGTCCTGCCCGGCGTCGACTACGACCGGGTCGACGTCACCGGCACGGTGAACCTGGCTGGCACGCTCGACGTGTCGCTCGTCGGTAGCTTCGTTCCCGTTGCGAGCGATGTTTTCCGCGTATTGACGGGCGCGGGCGGCGTGGCCGGCACATTCGCGCCGGTCAACGCACCGGTGGGCTACACGCCCGGTGTCAACTACCTGCCGCTCGCGGTCGATCTGGGTCTGTCGCCGATCGCGGCTGCGGCCGGCGACACTGGAAGCTTTGTATTCACGGCGGAAGCGCAGCGCAATGTCCTGGTGGGCCTCGATCGCGCGATCGACAGCTTTGCGCCTGTGTCCAGAAACGGCAAGAGCCTCGGGTTGCTCTACTGCGAGTGATGGAGAATCGCGACATGAGCCGAATCGCCACTCGATACCTGTCGTTCGCACTGCGGACGGTGGCATTCATCGTCGCCAACGGCTTGCTCATGGGCCCGCCTGCGCTGGCGGCCGACGATGGTGCGGCCGCGCGGATCGAGGCGGTGACCGGCGTGGTATCGGTTACCCAGGCCAGCGGTGTCGCGGGCATCGCGGGTGCCGGTCAGGCCTTGCGGCGCGGCGAAACGGTGCACACCGAGCGCGACAGCACTGCGCGTTTGCGCTTTAGCGACGGTAGCGACGTGGTGCTGCGGCCGAACTCGCAGGTCCGGGTCGACGACTACGCATTCGATCCCCTGCGACCGCAGTCCGACAATTTCGCGCTGCGCCTGTTCAAGGGCGGACTGCGGTCGATCACCGGCGCCATCGCCAAGCGCAATCGCGACCGCGTGTCCTATAGCACCATCACCGCGACCATCGGGATACGGGGTACCGACATCATGATGCGATTGTGCGACGACGACTGCGCGCGCGAGGAGATGGCGGCGGGCGGCACGCGCCGGGCGGACGCGGCCGTCGCGCGCGTCGGTGCGCTCAGCGGCGGCGTATCGGCGCTGCGTCCGGACGGCCGCTGGCGCGCGCTCGATGCCGGGGATGCGGTCTATCGCGACGATGCGATCGTGACCGGAGCGCGAGGCGTGGCAGTGCTCTTCTTCCTCGACGACACGCGCATCACGCTGCAACCGCGCTCGATCCTCGTCGTCCAGGACTACGCGTATGACGCAGCGGCGCCCGCGCTTGGCGGCGCGGTGCTGGTCCTGCTTGACGGCGCCGCACGCACCCAGACCGGCGCGATCGCGAAGGCGAGCCCGGAGCGCTTCGTGTTCCTCACCCCGGAGCGCCGCATCCGCGTGCACGGGACGCTGTTCGACACGGTGGTTGCGGTGGTGACCGGCGCCGCGGAGAACGCGGGGGAGCAGGCAGAACAGGCAGCGCAGCAGGCGCAGGACGCAGCCAAGAAAGCGGCGGACAAGGGGGCGGATGCGGCTCAGCAGGCAGCCCAGGACACCAACGTACGGATTCAGAACGCCAATACCAAAATAGAGCAGGGACAACACGCTGCGTCCAATGTCATCGCCAAAGGTTGATCAGGCGGCTGAGGAAGCCATTCAGAATCCGTCCTCGGTCGAGACGACGCCCACGCCCTCGGGGACCGGACAGAAGATTCCTGTGCCGACGGCGGACGTCGATATCGGCCGGGTGGCGGGACAGATCGGCGGCGGCGTGGTCGGAGCGGTGCGCGACGCGGGGACTGCAGTGGTCGAGACGTGGCGCGACGTTACGGGCGCCGGTTCCGGCGCGGCGGTTGAGGCTCGCGACACCTCGACGCGATTCGTCGAGCGCACGGTGGCGTGGGCCGGCGGCAAGGTCAGCGGCGCAATCGACGCGGGGGTCGCAGCAGGCACCGATGCCACTGCCGGCGGCAGCCGCGTCGTCGACTTCGCATACGACGCGGCCGGCAACGTGATCGCGGTAGGGCGCGGAGTCGCCGATACCGGCAGCGCCGCCACGCGCGATTCGATCGCGACTGCGGCGACAGCGACCGATCGCGCGCTCGCGGCGGTCATCCCGGCGATCATCGGTGTGGCCCGTGATGCAGCCGACGCCACGGACATTGGCGAACGCGGCACGCGGGTCATCGGGTCGGTCAGGGATACGACCGAAAGCGTGGTCACCGCGACGACGACGGCCGCGGTAGCGGTCGTCGCAGTCACGGCCGCGGAGATCGCCGCGCGCGGCAGGCAGGGCGAACAACTGTTGGAGCAAGCGGCTGCGCTCGGGGCGAGCGTCGTACTGCAAAATGGCGTTTATGTGATCGTGTTCCCGGCCACGATGTGGGCCAGGATGCCGCTCGCGGTCGCGGCCCTCACGTTTACGGTCGTTCGGAACACACCGGCGCTTCTCATTATGCTGGCCATGCTGGCGCGTGAAGCGGGCATGGGCGAGGTAGCGTCCTCGCTCGACGAAGCGGCCGCGAGCACCGAAGCCTACTTCACGAGCAATCCCGGAACGGGTTTCGTCCACACGAGCATCTGGGGTGCGATCGTCGTGCTCGACGCGATCGATTCTGGAGACGCCCCTGCGGTCGCGCATGCCATACGGACAGTCATCGAGGCGGGAGGTACCGCCGTAGACTCCACGACGCGAGCAGCGATCGAGACCGCAGTTGCGATCGGGGCCCGAGTTCCGGCGGCCGCGAGCGAGGACAGCGGCAAGGGCGATACCGGTAGGACAGCCCGCGAGCGGAGCGGTGGCGAGAAGAGCCCGCCGGAAGCGCCGGCGCAGATCGCGCGTTTCTCGGGCGAAACGGCAGCACAAGGGCCTGCGGAGCCTGAGGGCAAGGGTAGCGGCGGCACCGCCGGGGAGGACTGGGGAGGCGGCCGGAGCCCGCCGCCACCGTCCGGCGTTACGTCGCAACGCACCGGAGATAACGCAAGACAAGTCACGGCCGCGACATCGGCCGAACGGAGCACGGCGGCGGCAGGGAGCGCGGGCGACAAGAGCGCGCCGGGAGCGCCGCCGCAGATCGCGCGTTTCTCGGGCGAAACGGCAGGACAAAGGCCTGTGGAGCCGGATGGCAAGGGTAGCGGCACGGTCCGCGAGGAGACGGGAGGGAGCAAGGCCCCGCCGCCACCGTCCGAAGGGACGTCGCAACGCACCGGAGATAACGCAAGACAAGTCACGGCAGCGACATCGGCCGAGCGCCGTACCGGAGCAGCGGCCGGGACTGGCGGCGACATGAGCGTCACCGCAGTGCAGGTGTACGACGGCGCCGTCACCGTCGTGGATACGACCGGTGAGATGGCCGTGCGGCGCGGAAGCCTGGCCATCGCAATCGGCAGCCCGGCGACGAAAGTACGTTTCGACGGCATGGTGACGAATACCGCCCCTAATCCCGGCAGCTTCATGGTGAGCGGACCATTGTTCGGGGCGACGACGGGCGATGCGCCGGCAGCCGGGTTGTACACGCTTGTACGATCGGGGCAAATCTCGATGACGCAGGCCGGGCGGGATATCCTGCTCGGTCCCGGCGAAGCCGGTTACACGGACGACAATGGCGGCGCGCCTGCGCGGCTGCGCGACGCCCCCAAGTGCGTCGAAACTCGGTGCGCGGCGCCGAGGTGAGCGCCGCCATTGTCGCGGCCGCGGCTTCGGCAGGCGCCGGAAGCCGGGGGCTGCCGGGCTCTACCGCGGCGCCAACGGACAATGCGGGCTATCGCGATCTGGTCGGCGCAGAGAACTACGCCGCCACGCGATCCTTGAGCGGCGCCGAGCGTGCCAAGTACTGGGGCGGCCTTGACGCCGGAGACTTCGCCGCCCGCGTGCAGGTAGCGGGGCAGACCAGCGGCGCCGGCATGAGCGGCGACGGCTTCGGCGTGCGCGGTGTCGGGCCGACCAGCGGCTCGTTCGGCGAGCCGGCCGGGGGCTTCTCCGGCGGTAACAGCCCTGGGCGCGGTGCGGCGGCGAGCGTTAGAGATAGCGGCAAATGGATCGGTGGGCAGCGCTACGACGGCACCTTCGGCGCGGACCGCGCCGGCCTCACGCGCAGCGGCGATATCGCGATCGGCGCGGGTGACGGCATGGGCAATTTCCGAGGCGGCGGGCGTGGGAATGCGGCCTCCGGTGGTGGCGGACTTGATCCGCTAAATCCCACTAACAAGAACCCGAGTGAACCTGGTGCGATCGTGTTTCCGTATCCCGGCGCCGGAGCCTCGCCACCCGGCAATATGGGTGGGGGTGATCGAACTGCCGGAAAACCTACGACCGGCATTGCGACAGGTACCGAGTCGGGTGTCTTGCTTGAAATGGTGTCGATGAACACTCGAGGTCCGGACATCATATTAATAGGTGCGCCGAAATTGCCGTCGGGGACGAGCGGCGCAAAAACGGAGCGCGACGATATTCTCGGTGGCGATGGCCGTATTGTCGTACTCAACCGCGCCGACGCCGGCCAGATGGCCAACGCGATCCGCCGCTGGATCGGCGCGATCACCGGCGCGGCGGGCGGCGCGGGCGACGGGCGCACCGATCAGCAGAGCACCACCGGTGGCGGGCCAATGATGATGGACCGTGGCGCGCAAGCCGATGCCAAACGCGGTGGCGAGGCGGCGGGCACATTGAATCAGGACGCCGTTTTCCGCATCAACCAACTGGTCAATCCGGGCGCACAATGATTTCTGGTCTTCGTTGCATCAAACGCAGTTGGCTGGCATTTGCCTTGTTGAGCGCAGTGGCGTCGATTTCGGTACCTGCTGCGCTGGCGCAGGTGGCTCCAGCCGCGCAGGGACCGCGTTTCGAGATCAGCCGTTTCGCGGTGACCGGCAACACGCTGCTGCCGCAGCCAGACATCGACGCCGCACTGGCTCCTTTTGTCGGCGCCACCCGGCAGTTCGCGGACGTGCAGCGCGCGCTGGAGGCGCTCGAGGACGCTTATCGGCGCGCCGGGCACGGTGTCGTGCAGGTCATGGTTCCCCCGCAAGAGATGACCGACGGCGTGGTGCAATTCCGCGTGGTCGAGGCGAAGCTCGGCAAGGTCACGATCGAGGGTAACCAGTACTTCGGCACCGAAAACGTCCGACGTAGCCTGCCCGCACTTGGGGAGGGAGCGCCGCCGAATTCCGCGGACCTTGCCGTCCAGTTGCGCATGGCGAACGAGAACCCCGCCAAGCAGACGACCGCGCTGCTGCGGGGTGGCGTCGCGGACGACGAGGTCGACGCGGTGATCCGTGTCAGGGACGAAAGACCATGGAAAGTTGTCGCCACGGTGGACAACAGCGGTAACGACGCAACGGGGAACTACCGGGTGGGTCTGGGCTTCCAGCATGCCAACGTGACGGAGCGCGACGACGTGCTCAATGTGCAGGCCATCACCTCGCCGGGACACGAAGCTGATGTAAGGATCTTCGGCGCCGGCTACCACCTGCCCCTTTACGATCTGAAAAGCGCCATCGACCTCGTGGCCGGCTATTCCAGCGTCAACTCGGGTACCGTGCAGGGGCTGTTCGACGTCTCGGGCAAGGGCACGATCTACAGCGCGCGCTGGACCTACCACCTTCCCGGACTCGCGGAGTACGAGCACAAGGCCTCGCTGGGCTACAACTGGGGCGAGTATCAAAGCAGGGTTTTGACCAATGGCATCAGCCTCGTGCCGGATTACCGCCTGAGTCCGGTTAACTTCACCTATTCGGGCATGTGGCGTGCGCCAGGCGCGGAGTTCGGGTTCCATGCGACGCAGGCACGCAACATTCCGGGCGGAAGTGACGGCGGCCAAGCCACCTTCGATGCGCTGCGTGTCGGCGCCCCCGACGATTACAGCTTGACCCGGGCCGGGTTCAACGCCGTGCTGGCGCTGCCCGCCGAGATACAGTTGCACCTTGTCATGAGCGGCCAGTACACCAGGGATCCGCTGCTACCCGCCGAGCAGTTCGGCCTCGGTGGTCCGGGCAGCGTACGCGGGTATCAATCACGCACCTTTACCGGAGACCGCGGCTACAACGGCCAGGTGGAGGCCCACAGCCCTGATCTGGGGCGCGCCTTCGGTTTCGAGAATGTGTCGGTGCGCGCGCTGGTGTTCTACGATTGGGGCGGAGTCTCGCGCCTTCTGCCCCAAGCTGGCGAACTGGCATCCAAACGGGCTTCCAGCACCGGCGTCGCGGTGCTGGCGGGCGATTCGCGGCGCTGGAACCTGCGCGCCGACTACGCCGATGTACTCGGTGCGGTCCGCATCGGCGAGATCCTGCAGCGCTTCACTTTCAGCTTCGCGTGGTCATTCTGATCGGAATCAGGCAGCCACGTATCCGCGCTGCTGCATGCGCTTGAGCACCTGGCCAAGATCATCCAGCGCGTCGGACAAACGCAGGGCCGTCAGTCCCATGGCGCGTGCGCGCCGATGTTTGATCCGGGCCATGCGTCGCGCCAGCGATCGATGCGGATCGGCGAGCACGGCACGGTTGATCGACACCCCATGCCGGGCCAGCTTCGGCGCCAGTTCATCGTAGCGCCGCAGCAGCTCTTCGCGCGTCTTGCGGTAAGCCTGCTCGGACAGACGCTTGCGATCCGCATAACTGAAGATGTTGGTGAAGAACATGTCGGCATCGTCCCGATCCGGCTGGAACAGGATTATGTCGGCATCCTTGTACTCGATGTCGTACTTCGCCAGCCCGGTCTTCATGCGCGAGTAGATGATGGCACGGAAGGTTTGCGCCAGCACCACGGGCAGGCCGCCATCGACCAGTTTGCGCTGCTTGAGGTGCTTTTCATGCGCTGCCATCTTGGCATCGAAGGGCACCAGCGGATTGATGCAAATCAGCAGCCGCGCCCCTTCCTTGAGCGCTACCGAGGCGTGCAGGGTCTTCTTCAGCGCGCCGTCGACAAACCAGTGGCCGTCGATCTCCACGGGCGGATACAGCCCGGGCAGCGCGTCACTGGCCTGAATCGCCCTGGCGATCGGAACATGGTCATAGCCCTTGGAGCCAAATGCCACCGGCGTTCCCGAATCGAGGTCAGTCGCCACCAGGAACAGGCGTCGCTTGAGCTGGCGAAAGTCATTGGTCAAGCCGGGCAGGGAGAACAGCCGGGTCAGGAAATCGTCGATTCCCGCATTGTTGAACAACCCGGTGGGAATTGCCCGTGACAGTCGATGAAACGAAGCCAGGAAGTCCTGTCGCAACGGACTGCGCAAGTACTCGCGCAAGGACTCGAACAGCAGCCCGGGTACCATTGCCGCGCGCCGGGCATACTCGCCAAAGGCCGGCTTGAGAAGCATCTCCGGCTCGAAAGGAACCTCGGCCGAATCGCTGTCGATGAACATGCGATACAGGTAGGCCGGACTCAGGCCATTGGCGAGGCCGGCGGCGATGAAACTGCCGGCGCTGACGCCGACGTACGCATCAAGCTCGTTGAAGTCGAATCCGTCCAGAGCCTCGGATAACGCCATCAGCGTTCCGACCTCGTAGATCGCCCCAAGCGGCCCCCCGCCCGCCAGCGCCACGGCCATCCGGTGTTGCCGATTTGCTGGACTCATGTCAAAGCGCTCCTCCGGCAGCCATCAGGCGCGAATATGGCTCGTCAGGTAACGTTTTTTCCGCTTTGCGCGCAGAAGCCATGCACGCCCGAGCTTCCGCTTTATTCCGCGTAGATGCCCCAGACGCAACTTGCTGGCCCCCGAAGCGCGTTTGCCGAAATCCAAAGCACGGGCAACCGCTCCTCGTGGGACGCCGGCCAGTGTCAGGCCGCTACCTTGAGCGCTGCCTTGGGCGCTGTTTGACGCACCGGCCTCGCTCTCACCACCTTGGGCTTTGCGGTCTTGGCGGCGCCCTTGTTGAGCTTTTCCACCTCTGCCTTCAGTTCGGCGACGCGCTTGGCCAGCGCCGCCACGTCGTCCCTGGTGGGTACGCCCAGACTGTGCAAGGAACGCGCGACGCGATTCTCGAATACCTGCTCCAGTTTGTCCCATGTGCCGGTCGCCTTGGCAGCCATCTCGGTCACCTTGTCCTCGGTCACCTTGCGGGTCCTCCTCTGGATTGCCTCTCCTTCGCGAATCAGGGCATCAAACACCTTGGTGCCCTCCTGTTGCGCCTTGGCAAACGCGCCGAGCCCGGCCAGCCAGATCTGCTGCGCGGATTCGCGAATAGTGGCGGAAAGCTGGCTATCCGCGCCGACGGACTTGAGTTTCTTTGCGATGAGCTTCTTTACCATGACAATCTCCTTATTCAAATGATTCCCGATGCCTCGCCCTCGAGGCCGGACAGGCGTTCTGCCTGCCATACGAAGCAGTCTAGCGAAGCCTTTTAGAGAGGTCACACTAATGTCGTGGGCGAAACCCTCTAGCACCACGGCGTATCCTTTTATCATCCACCAGATGAGCCAGAATGTTCAGCCCGCATAGCAAGGCACGAACCTACCTCGCCCTCGCCCGTCCAGGAGCCAGTTAACTGGCCTCGCTCTCCCCCTTCAAGGCTACCGTATGCACGCAGGCTCCCTCTCCCCTTGCGGGAGAGGGTTAGGGAGAGGGGCAAGCCGTTGATGCTTCGTCACTCGCCCTCTCCCCGGCCCCTCTCCCGCAAGGGGCTAGCGTATGCACACATCTCAACGGCACCGTCTCCCCGGCGAAAGCCGGGGTCCAGAAGGGCTGAGGCGATAGACTTCGGGACGGTCTTCGGCAAGAAAAGCCAAGACATACAGGGTAAATCGATGTTTTGCGGTCCCCGTCCACTGGATTCCGGCCTGCGCCGGAATGACGGGAGAGATGTGTGCATACGCTAGCCCGCAAGGGGAGAGGGGTGGAAAATCCAGCGCTTGCGAGCTTGTGTGCATACGTTGGCCGCTGCAAGGCGGGGGAATTGGAGGGGATGGGATCGCACAGAGCCGACAAACGCGCCCGAACTTCACATCCCCTCCCCAACCCTCCCCAACCCTCCCCTTGAAGGGGAGGGATATGCGTTTACCTGAACATTGTGCCTGATCGGGTACAAGTTCCACGCAGCCAGGAATGGTCTTTATGCCGAAGTCTTTTTCTTCACAATCGTCCTGGCTGCCGCCGTGTTTGCCAGCGCTTGCTTTGAAACAAGCTTCTTCGGTGCAACCGCGATTTTGGCGGGAGCCTTCTTTGCGACGGCCTTCTTTGCGACGGCCTTCTTTGCGACGTCCTTCTTTGCCATGTCCTTCTTTGCCACGTCCTTCTTTGCCACGGCCTTCTTTGCCACGGCCTTCTTCGGCACAGGCTCCTTTTCCATGACCTTTTTCGGCGCAGCCTTTGCCGGCGCAGTGCTGCTCGAACCCTTCCAGGTCAGACGCGCCTTTTTCGCGAGGGCCACTACCTTGCCGATGTCTTCGTCGCTGTACACGCCCTTGACACCCGATATGGCCGCCAGTTTCATGCCGTGCTTGATGCCGAGCTTGTAAATCTCCTTGACCTTTTCCCACTCGGTGTCGCGGCCGATGGTGAATACCTCGAATCGGCCTTCCAGCGCCAGCACGATGGTTTCCGCCAGGCAGGCGTAGATGATGTTCTTTGGCAGGCCGATGAACTTCATGCCCTTGACCGGGGTTGGCAGTTCGATTTCACCCGATTCGACCACCAGCACATCAGGACGCTTGGCCACCTCCTCGGCGGGCAGATCCAAGGGGCGCGCGACATCGGTAATGACGCAGCCCGGCTTGACTTTGGTGATGTCCAGAACTTTCTTGCCGGCTCCCGAGGTAGAGGTCACGATCACGTCCATGTCACCAAGCAGCTCGTCATAATCCGTCGATGCGATGACCCTGGCGTCCGGCGTGTCCTGCAAAATGGAATCCCGCAGTTCATTGAGTTTCCTGATATCGCGACCGGCGACCACGACTTCGTCGACGGCCATGGCCAGCAGACGCGCGCTGACTGAACCGATAGAGCCTGTTGCGCCGATCACCATGGCCTTGGCCGGCACTTTGTTTGCACCCTTCTTCACCGATATCAGCCCCATGCGCCGCATGGCGTCGGCCGCCGCCCACAGAGCGCCCGAGGCGGAATAGCTGTTACCGCTGGTGATCGGAATGCTCGCGCGTCGCGCCACGGTAATGCCCGCGTCGCCGACGACCTTGGTGAAGGCCCCCAGACCCATGATCTGGGCCCCCATCTCTTCCGCAAGCCTTGCGGCATGCAGCAGACGCCGATAGGTGAATTCGGGACTGTGCGACAGCATTTCCTTGGGTGTTCCACCCACGGAAATCAGCCAGCCCTCGGCTTCGGCGCCGGTGGGCGAGATGATATTGCTCATCCTGCAATAGACCATCGGCGGCAGGTAGGCGGCGAGCGTCTCCACCCCGTCCATGATGAACTTGGGCGTGTTCCTGGGAAACGGGTAGCCCTTCTTGATGTACTCCTGGCTTAGCGGATGCACGACAAAGGCAAAACGGCGGATGTTGCGGAAATGCCCGGTGGGATGGAGCAGGCGCGGCTTGATGTCGAGTTCGTTGATTATCTCCTCGAAATCGTGGTCCGAAAGTTCTGCTTCCGGTTTTCCCGTCGAGGCGAGAATCATCGCGGTGATGGTGCTGATGCCCACCACCTTGTCAAAGAGTTTCGGCGAAACATCCACCACCAGATTGACTTTGTGCTTCGCGAAAAACGCCATTGCTTCGTCATCAATGGCCGAAGTGATCAGGGTCTTGCCCTCCAGATTGCCGCCGGAGGAAACCGCCTGGATTTCCCGCAAGGTGCCGACAATGACGTGGGACTTGGCCACGGCATTGGCGACGATCTTGTTCTTCACGGTCCTCAAGACGGACTTCAGGAATTCTCCGGGCACGATGTCGGGAATAAGCTCCCTGCCCTTGGCGTAGAGCTCAAGTTGCTCCAGCGAACTCAACAGCAGGGGAGAACCCGCATGAAATACCGGATCCGCAAACCTGAGGTTCCTGGTGTAATCGGACAGGGCCACCGCCATGTCGTAGTTGCGCATTCCCGACAGAAACAGGACCAGGTTGTTGTTGAAGTAATGGCCCAGTTCCTTCTGCACATAGCGTACGGCCCGCACTTGCAACAGTCGGCGCAAGCTGGCGCCCGTGGTGACCGGTACTCGGGTGACGACCTGCATCAGGCGTTGCGACTCCTTGTTGACCACCGTGCGCAATCCGACGTGATAGTGGTCGACCGTATCGCCCAAAGCGATGGCATCCGCATTGGCTTGCTGGCGCCGCATCAACTCCCATGCCTTGCTGCTGTCCTTGTCGGCACCCAAACGCCGGACTGAAAACTCCTGACCCAGAAACGTGGTCCTGAACTCAAAATCCTTCTTGGATGGTCCCAAGGTCACCGTGACTACTTTTTTCATGACATCAACCCCCGTCCATTCGATTGAATTCAACCCGTGTTTGCATCGGGATGACGGGCACTAGCCCGGTTTCTTCCCGCGCCGGGCCGGCTTCTTTGCCGCGGTGACGGGCGGCAACACCTGGCGAATGATGTCTTCGCAAACGGCCTGCGTCATGTAGCGCGGGACCGGATAGCCGGTATGAGCTTCACGGCAAGCGGCTTCCGCCAGTTTGGGAATATCGTGCTCCTTCAGTGCCGCCAGGAAGGTCGGTATGCCGAGATCGAGATTGAGTCGATCCACCGCATCGAGAAACTTCTGCGCCAAGACATCTTCCGCTTCCTTTTCCTGGCCAAGTTTGGCGCGCACCGCCAGCAAGGCGAGCCGGTCGGTGATGGCCGGCAGCGAATACTTCAGAACATGGGGCAGCATGATGGCATTGGCAAGCCCATGGGGCGTGTGGTATTTGCCGCCGAACTGGTGTGCAATGGCATGCACATAGCCTACATTGGCGCGGGTAAAGGCAAATCCCGCGTAGGTGGCCGCCAGGGACATTTTCTCCCGTGCTTCGAGGTTCTTTCCATCGCTGTACGCCACTCGCAGGTTTTCGAATATCAGACCGACCGCCGACAAGGCCATGTCATCCGTGGATGGACTGGCCCAGTGCCCGACAAAGGATTCGATGGCGTGGGTCAGTGCGTCGATGCCCGTCGCCGCGGTGATGTGCGGTGGCAGCCCGGTCATCAGGCAGGGATCGAGCGCCGCCATTTTCGGCACCAGGCGCGTATCGACGATCACCAGCTTGGCGTGGCGTTCCGGATCCGAGATCACCGCGGCAACGGTCACCTCGGAGCCGGTGCCCGCGGTGGTGGGAACGGCGTAGATCTTGACCGGCGTATTCAGGCCCTTGAAGTAGCCGGCCAACTCGCGCAGCGTCTTGCCCGGATTGGAGACTGCCGCTGCGATAGCCTTGGAGGCATCCATCGAGGACCCTCCCCCGAATGCAACAATGGCATCGCAGCCATGTGCCCAGTAAAACTCGATCCCTTCCTCAATCAGGGGGATCGGTGCGTCGGGGGTGATGGCATCGAATATCACGTACTCGGCCCCCCCCGCGGTCAGGGCGTCGGTCAGGTCGTCGAGCAAGCCGAGCTGGGCGATGATGCTGTCGGTGACGATGAGGATCTTGCCGTGACCAAACCCGGCAATGGTTTGTCCCAGCCGGCCACTGGAACCCGGTCCCACCAGGATCGTCGGTTGCGGTATGGGCAGGAAGCGCACGGCCAGCCCGGCGCCTCGCATGGCCGCACTCAGTGCCGTGGTGCGCAGTGACTGGCTCAGCAATTCAGATATCAAGGGAATTCTCCTTTGCAGCGACAGCCCGCTGCGAACGGCTCCTCCACGCAGGATACGGGTCATTCGTCATGCTATCACCCAACATCGGGTTGCGCTCGATTCGTGGCTTCTGCCCGGCCATCGCGGATCGCCAATCGCCCTGGCATTGTTTTCGGCCGGATGCCGGATCAAGCGGCGCGCGCGGCATCGTGGCGAATCATGTCGGCGGCCTTTTCGCCGATCATCATGGTCGGCGCGTTGGTGTTGCCGCCGATCAGCGTCGGCATGATCGAGGCATCGACCACGCGCAGGCCTTCCAGGCCGTGCACCCGCAAGCGGGCGTCGACCACGGCCATCGCGTCGCTGCCCATCTTGCAGGTTCCTACCGGGTGATAGATGGTGTCCGAACGATTCTTCAGTTCTTCGCGTATCTCGTCGTCGGAATGTATGCCCGCGCTATACAGCTCACCAGTGCGGATGCTGGCCAGCGGCGGCGCGTCCATGATCCTCCTGGTCAGCTTGAAGCCATCGACCATCGCGTCGAGATCGTCGGGATGGTCGAAGAACTTTGGATCGATGACCGGGGCCGCAGCCGGATCGGCGCCGGCGAGACTGACCGTGCCGACGCTCTTCGGCCGCAACAGGCAGACATGGCAGGAATAACCGTGTCCCCAGTGCAGCTTGCGAGCATGGCCGTCCAGGATGCCGATGACGAAGTGCAACTGGAAATCCGGCGCCGGCGAATCGGGGTAGCGCCGCAGAAAGCCCCCGCCCTCGGCGCCGTTTGACGTGATCATGCCGGTGCGATCCCGCCGGTAGCGGCCGATGTCCCTCAGCAAGCGCAGCGAACCCGCCGGGGATATGCCGAGAAGGTCGAGCGACCTGGCCTTGTAGTTGAAAACATAGTCCGGATGGTCCTGGAGATTCTTGCCCACGCCAGGCAGGTCGTGGATCACCGGGATGCCGAACTCTTGCAGTTCCGCCCCGGCGCCGACGCCGGAGAGCATCAGCAGTTGGGGCGAATGCAGGGCGCCGGCGCTGAGGATGACTTCGCGCCGCGCCCGCAAGCTGTGGATTTCCCCGCCCTGCCGGAATTCCACGCCGCTGGCGCGCTTGCCGGCAAACAGGATGCGGCGCGCCCGTGCCCCGGTGATCACCTTCAAGTTGGCGCGGCTGGCCAGATGCGGGGTCAGATAGGCGCGCGCGGCATTCCAGCGTTCGCCGTCCTTCTGGGTGACCTGATGGATGCCGATGCCTTCCTGGTCGGCGCCGTTGAAATCGCGAGTCAGCTTGAATCCGGCCTGGCGCGCGGCCTCAAGATAGATTTCCTGGAACGGGTTCATCGAGCGCAAATGCGCGACATTCAGCGGCCCTCCCTGGCCGTGATGCTCATCCTGGAAATCCTCGTTGTGTTCCGATTTCCTGAAGTAGGGCAATACCTCGCGGAACGACCAGCCCTCATTGCCCAGCGCTGCCCAATGGTCGTAATCCCAGGGATGGCCGCGCATGTACACCATCGCATTGATCGAACTGGAACCGCCCAGCACCTTGCCGCGCGGCTGATAGCCGCGCCGGCCGTTGAGACCGGGCTGGGGAACGGTTTCGAAGGCCCAGTTGTTGATCGGGGTGGGCAACATCAGCACGGTACAGAACGGCACCCTGACCAGCATCTGGCCGTCGCTCCCGCCCGCTTCGAGCAGGCACACGCTGACCGCGGGATCCTCCGACAGCCGCCCCGCCACGGCGCAGCCGCCGGGCCCGCCGCCTATTACGATGTAATCGAATTCCTTCATGTCGCCTCCAGCGCCTCCAGCAGCTTGCCCAGCACCAGCGGCGAGAAGGCCATCCCGAGATGGCTGACGCCGCCGATCGCCACATGGCGGGCGTCCGCCAGCGTCGAACAAGCCTGCTGCGGAAAGACGTAGTTGTCGTGGTAACTGAAAATTGACACCGAAGCCGGCGGTAGCGGCACCGCACCCGGCGCCGCGAGCGCGACCAGCCAGGGGTTGCCAATGCGCAGTTGTCGGGCATTCCGGCCCGGGCCGAGGACAGCCAGGCCCGTCCCCTGATGCGGCGATCCGAGCGTGACGATGCGCGCGACCTTGTCGGAGCCATGGCGTCGCAGATAGGCGCGGGAAACCGGCCCTCCCATGCTGTGACAGACCAGCATCACCCGAGGCGCACCGGTCGCTGCCAGTACCTCGTCGATCCGCCGGTCAATTGCTTTTGCATAGCTGTCGATATCAGCCCACGCCGGTTCCAGGCTCACCGTCGCGACGGTCCAGCCGGCGGCTTCGAGCCTTGGTCGCAGCCAGAACCAGAGGCCGCGATTGCACTGGTAGCCATGGATCAGCAGCAGCGGCAAGCGCCGACCGGACGATTGCGCCAGACGATCCGGCCCCAGCCAGAAGGCCTCGAAGGGTTGTATCGCGGTGAACAACAGAATCAGCCCGACATATTCCTCAAGCACCATGCGCACCGCGCGGGCCGGGCCGATGCGGAATTCAGGTGCCACGCTGTCGGAATCGGTCAGCATGAAGCCGAAAGTCACCGCGACGACGAACAGGCGCAGTCCGAGGAAGCTGGCCAGGGCAAGGCTCAGCGCCTCCGGCGCCGTCCAGCCGCGCTGCGCCACCAGCCATGCAGACAGCACGCCGTAGAGCAGCAGTTCGCCGCTCAACAGCAAGCGCATTTGGCGTGCCACCATCAGCGGATCAGGAACTTCGTCAGGCGCTCGAACAGCGCGCCATAGGGAGCATTGAACAGCGACATGGCGTTCAGCGAAGACTGCAAGAACACCCCCTTCTGCTTGGAGAAGGTCTTGAAACCCTCCATGCCATGGTAATGACCCATGCCGCTGGGGCCGATGCCGCCGAAAGGCAGGTTCTCCTGCGCGATATGCAGGATCGTGTCGTTGACCGTGACGCCGCCCGATATCGTTTCGTTCAGCACGCGATCGCGGCGCGCGGCATCGTTCTCAAAACAGTACAGGGCCAGCGGGCGCGGATGCTGGTTCACCCAGGCAATCGCTGCGTCAAGGTCGCTGTAAGGCAGCACCGGCAGCAGCGGCCCGAAGATCTCGTCCTGCATCACCTGCATGCCGTCATCGACATTCAGGAGCGCCAGCGGCGGCAGCCTGCGCCGCGCGGAATCGGCCGCCGCCGCCGACAGCGGTTCGATACTGGCGCCCCTGGCCTCGGCGTCGGCGAGGTAGCCCAGCAGTCGCCGGTAGTGCCGATCATTGATGATCGCCGTGTAGTCGGGCGTCGTCGCCAGATCCGGGTAGCACTTCGCGACAACCGCGCGCGCCGCGGCAACGAAGGCTTGCTCGCGACCTTCCGGCACCAGCACATAGTCCGGTGCGATGCAGGTCTGCCCGGAATTCATCAGCTTGCCGACCATGATGCGCTCGGCCGCCTTCTCCAGCGGATAGCCGGGCCCGAGAATCACCGGCGACTTGCCTCCCAACTCCAGCGTCACCGGCGTCAGGTTGTCAGCGGCCATGCGCATGATCTGGTGGCCGACGCGCGTCGATCCGGTAAACAGCAGATGGTCGAAAGGCAAGCGGGCGAAATCCGCGCCAACTGCCGCATCGCCCAGCACCACCGAGACGTCGCCCTCGACAAAGTACCGCGCCACGAGCTCGGCGAGCAGTTCCCCGGCGCGCGGGGCGGCTGCCGACGTCGTGACCAGCACCCGGTTGCCCGCGGGCAACGCGGCCGCGCGCGGCGAGATGGCGAGCAGCAGCGGATAGTTCCAGGGCACGATGATGCCGACCACGCCGAGTGGCTGCATGATGATGCGCGCCCGCCCAGGGCGGAACCAGAGCGACGCTGCGCTGCGCCGTGGCTTCATCCAGGCGCCGACATGGGCGCGCGCATGACGAATGGCTTCAAGGCTTGGAAACAGGTCCAGCAGGCGGGTTTCGTGCGCCGAGCGATGCCCGAAATCGGCGTCGATCGCCGCGACGAAGCGCTCGGCGTTGTCGTGCACCAGGGAAGCCAAGGCATCCAGCCGCGCCTCGCGGCTGCGCCGATCACTACTCAGGCTGCGCCGACTCGTGGCATGCATGCGCTCGAATACGCGCTTCAATGCCTCGGCATGCGCCGCCTGATGTGCTGCCAGTCTTGCTGCCGGTACAACCCCATTCATTCCGTTCTCCTGCCCAGGCGCGACAATCATCCCAATACCATCCCAAAAACCTCATCTGACGCAGAGAACACGGAGAAAAGCACAGAGAACACAGAGAGCTGTATCGCATCGAGGACTCAACTATCGGGTGGGCCAAGAGTTTTTCTCTGTGCCCTCTGTGGCTCTGTGTTCTCTGTGTTTGAGGCGGTTGCAACTGCGGCTTCTAGGATTGTCGTCCAGTGTAGGCGCCGGCAGGCGGGTTGATTAGGCAAGGCACTCTAACGAACGCACCGTGCCAGGATGGATAATCCGGCCCCATGGAAGAGGATCTCGACGGGGAAGCGATTGGCCACGAGCTGGCTGGCTGCATCGCGGAGGCGCAGCAACTGCGCGCCGAGCGGGCCGGCGACCCCAGGCCGGAGGATTATCCGCGGCTCAAGGAATGGCAGGCGGCGCGGCTGGCGCGAACCTATGCCGACCTGCTTGCCAGTCCGCGCTACCGCCCGGCGGCGGAATTCTTCCTCAGCGATCTCTACGGACCGAAGGACTTCCGCACCCGCGACGAGGAGCTGGCGCGCGTGGTGCCGATCATGGTCCGCGTGCTGCCGGCCCGCGCGCTGCTGACGCTGCTCGAGGCCGTGAAGATGGACACGCTGTCGGAGTCGCTCGACACTGCCATGGTGCTGGCCCTGCGCCGCACGGGGCACAGCGACGAGATCGACTGGCCCGCTTACGTCGCGGCGTATCGCGGTTGCGGGCGCAGGTCCGACCGCGAACTCCAGATCGCGCTGATCGACAGGATCGGCAAGACCCTCGATCGCCTGACGCGCATGCCGCTGATCCACATGTCGCTAAAGCTGATGAAGGGACCGGCGCACATTGCGGGAATGGGCGCACTGCACTCCTTCCTGCAGCGCGGATTCGACGCCTTCAGTTTCATGAAAGGCGCCGACGAATTCCTCGCGATCGTTACCGAACGCGAGACGGCACTGATGCAGGAATTGTTCGCCAACCCGAACGCGAAGGGTCCGCAGTAGCGACTGCGCCACCATTCAGCCCCACGAACTCGCGGCGAAACATTTGGATATCCGTGCCCTGATGCCCGCACCCATTCACCCCGCCAGCGGCAACATCAGTGCGCCAAGGGCGCACAGGGTCGTGGTGACGATGAACACGGCGAGATCGGCGGGATGCACGGGTTGGCTGGCAGGCTGTTGATTGGCAGAACATTGGTCGGCAGACATGGGACTTCCTCCTTGACAATGGAGAACAGTCTGCCGGACGCAAGGCTCATGGGGTGAGCCTGTCGTCCCTGGCCAGCAGTTCCGGCGCCTGCACCCCGCGCGGCAAGCCCTCGACCGGGTTCAGGTGACGGATTTCCTTGTCTTCGCCGGCCGCCTTCAGGTCGCGGAACTTGCGCGCCGAGACCAGCACGCGTCGCTCCATCGACGCCACCGCATCGTTGTAGGCGCCGACCGCCTCGCCCAGATTCTTGCCGACGCGGCCCCAGTGCTCCGCCAGCGTGGCGATGCGTTCGTAGAGCTCGCGTCCCAGCAGCCTGATGCGCTCGGCATTTTCGGTCAGCGCCTGCTGCGTCCAGCCATAGGCCACGGCGCGCAACAGGGCGATCAGCGTGGTCGGCGTGGCGAGTATCACGCGTGCATCGACGCCGGCCTCGATCAGCGAGGGATCGGCTTCCAGCGCAGCCGAGTAGAACATTTCGCCGGGCAGGAACAGCACGACGAAATCCGGCGAGGGCTGGAACTGCTCCCAGTAGGCCTTCTGGCCGAGCTTGCGCAGATGCTCGCGCACCTGCCGGGCGTGGTCGGCCAGCTTGCGCTTCTTCTCGTCCTCGTCGCTGGCCTCCAGCGCTTCGAGGTAGGCCGCCAGCGGCGCCTTGGCATCGACCACGATGTTCTTGCCGCCGGGCAGCCTGACGATCATGTCGGGGCGCAGCCGGCCGTCCTCGGTACTCGTGCTCGCCTGCTCGAAGAAGTCGCAGTGGTCGAGCATGCCGGCCATTTCGACCACGCGCTTGAGTTGCAGTTCGCCCCAGCGCCCGCGCGTTTGCGGCGCGCGCAAGGCCTTGACCAGGTTGCCGGTTTCCAGGCGCAAGGCGCCCTGCGCCTCGGCCATCGCGCGCACCTGTTCGGTCAGCGTCGCATAAGCGTCGATCCGCGACTTTTCGATGCCCTGGATCTGCAGCTCGAATTTCTCCAGCGACACTTTCACCGGCGTCACCAGTTCGCCGATGGCGAGCTGGCGTTTGTCCAGATCGCTCTTGGCCGAGGCCAGCGCCGCTGCCTGCTGCGCTTCCAGCGCGGCGCGGGCGAGTTCGAGGAAGGACTGGTTGTTCTTCGCCAGCGCGTCGGCGGAAATCAGCTTGAAGGCATCGGCGAAGCTGTCACGCGCGGCTTCGAGCGTGGCCTGGCGCTCGGCGAACAGCGCCTGGTCCTTTTCGAGTTCGGTGTGCAGGGAAGCGCAGCGTATCGCCAGCGCCGACTCCCGCTCCCGCAGCGCAGCCAGATCGATCTCCTGCCGGCCAAGCCGGGCCTGCGCTTCACGCACTCGCGCGCCCAGAATCACGGCAACCGCCGCGCCGCCGAGCAGCAGGCCCACCAGCAGTGCGATGCTCAGTTCCATGCGGTGCGTCGCCTCAAGTCAGTATCAGATCGCAGAGTATCACTCGGGGCTGGCTCAACGGACGACAGCATCTCAACACCTGCTGGCAACTGTAAGCGGCCAACAGTTCATCCGTCATTCCGGCGCAGGCCGGAATCCAGAGGGATCAATGCACTGGGCCCAGGCTTTCGCCGGTGCGACGGGTCTTGTCTTATCCCGGTTTCCGCTACGACTTATGGAGAAACTACGCCGGATGACGCTCACGCGTTGAACCCGCGAATCAACCGGCCCGCCTTCTTCGTCGGGCGGCCTTTCAGATCGGCTCCGGGCATCGGCGCCAGCCTGCGGATTTCCTGCTGTTGCAAGCGACGGGCGGCGCTTGCCGGAGTTTCCTCGTAGAGTTGGCGGGCTTCCGGCGCGGGGCGGCGCTGGGTGTTCACCCCGCGCACGACAACACTCCAGCGCTGCTCGCCGGCGACAATGTCGAGTTCGTCACCGGGTTTGAGTTCGCGCGCCGGCTTGACCTGCTGGCCGTTCCACTTGACCCTGCCGCCATCGACCGCCGCCGCGGCCAGGCTGCGCGTCTTGAAAAAACGCGCCGCCCATAGCCACTTGTCGATGCGCTGCCGCTGCGGGTCGCCATCCTCATTCATGGAACACGACGAAATCATCCGGCCCGGCGCGGGCCGAGCCGCCGACGGCTACTTGCCGGCCGCTTCGCGTTTCTTGCGCGAGGTGGGCATCAAGGTCGCTTCGCCGTCGATGACCACCTTGTCACCCACGGTGCATATGGTGTCGAGCACCACCCTGCCCTTGTCCACCAGGACCTCCTTGACCGTGACCTTGGCATGCACGGTGTCGCCGGGGCGCACCGGCGCGCGGAAGCGCAGCGACTGGCTCATGTAGATCACGCCAGGGCCCGGCAAGCGATTGCCCAGCACTGCCGACAGCAGGCTGGCGGACAGCATGCCGTGAGCGATGCGGCCGCCAAACATCGTCGTCTTGCCGAATTCTTCATCCATGTGCACCGCATTGACGTCCGTGGACACGCCGGCAAACAGCACAATGTCCGCGTCGGTAATGGTCTTGGCGATTTCCGCTGTCATGCCGACAGTCAAGTCTTCGACGTCGTAACCGTTCTGGGGATTCATATAAGGCCTCTTTCATGGTGATCGGCGCGGCGATCACCGCGCACAGGGAAAGCGGCGCAGGCTGCTGCCTGCGCCACTCGGTTTTCTTGTGGGTTCAGTATATCGTCAAGCTGGCGAATCGAAGGGAAGGAATGCCGGTCGGGTATCGGCACCGCTAGTGCAGTGCTGCAATCTCGACAAAACAGTCAGGCAAGGCACCCGTCATTCCCGCGAAAGCGGGAATCCAGCGGCGTTCCGTGAAAAACACGCTGGATCCCCGCTTTCGCGGGGACGACAAACCTTCGTTCATAAGTCGATCTTTGCGGGCAACACTGCACTAAAAACGGTAGAACAACGAGAAATTCAGCTTGGTGTCGCCGGCCGAGGTGCCGGCGAAGTCACCCTGCGATGCGATGCCGTTCACCACATAGGCCAGGTCGGCCGAAACATCGAGGTGGCGTTCCCAGTTCCAGCGCGCGCCGACGCCGATGCTGGATGCGTTGTCCCCGGTACCGAGCCCGTCGTTGGCCAACCGGCGCACACTGCCCGCGTCGAAGAACAACACCGGGCGCAAGGATTCGGCCAACTGCGGGCCCTGCGCCTCCAGTGTCATCGTGTAACCCCGCTCTCCAGAGATTTCGCGATCGCGCAAGCCGCGTACCGAGGCAACGCCACCAAGGCCAAACTGCTCGCCCGAATACAGCAAATCGTTGCTGTACTGGCCATGCAGCCGCGCTGAAAGCCCCCAGGCGCCCAGCGTATAGCTGGCGTCGAGCCCGTAGCGCACAGCGTTCCAGCTCTGATCCAAGTCCTGGTAGGTTTCGTCGTTGTTGTAGCTGCCGCCGGAGAGATTGGTTACCTGCTCGACACGCGCGGCCACGCCACCCCATGCTTGCTCGTAGCGGGCCCCGTAGCGCAGCGACAGCGGCCGGGTACGGATCGGAGTCCCGAAAGCCGCCCCGCCCGTGAGAGCGGAAGTGTTGTCGAAATACCGGTCATCCAAAGCCAGCGAGACGTTTTGCGTGATCTGCCCGAACCTCGGCAGCGAATAGGTCAGGCGCGCGCCCATGAACTCGCCTTTGCCGGTGACATTGAATGCGGAAGCACCGCTGAGTCCGATCGCGCCGGTGCTGACTTCCGAGCGGGTGTAGTAGAGGTTCAGGCTGGTCGCGTAGCCATACAGCGGAATCCAGTAAAACGCGCCGTACTGCTTGACGCTGTCCAGATGATCGGGCGAGGTCGTGTAGGAAAGGGTCAGCGCATGGTCGAGGTCGAACAGGTTGGAGTTCTGATAGCCGATGGTCAGCCGAGTATAGCCGGTAGTCTGGTTGAGGTCGTTGTAGGCATCGCGCGTATTGCCGGTGAGGCTGGCGAAAAACAACTCCGGCGCCGTGTCGCGCACCCGGATTTCGGCGTCCAGGGCATCGGCCTTGGTGCTTTCCTTGAGCACGATCGAAACGCGCTTGGCCGGATGCTCGTTAGCCAGCCCGAGGTCGCGCGATACGGCGCGCACGTCCGGCGATGAACCGGTAACCAGACCCGGCAGGCTGCGCTGGATGTTGTCCGCCGAGAAGTGCTGGTTACCGGTTACCTCCACCGCGGCCAGCGGAAATTGCAGGATTTCCAGCTTGACCACGCCATCGGTCGGCTTTTGCGCCGGAATGATGACGCGGTGGAAAGAATAGCCTCCCTCGCGCAGCCGCGCTTCCAGCGCCGCCGCGCCCGCCTCCAGGGTACCCAGGCTGCGGTGCGTGCCCAGATACGGTGCCAGCGCGGCGGCGGTCTCCGCGTCCGACAGGGGATTGGCGCCGGCGACCTCGAAGCGCTTGACGTCGAGCAGGATGTCGCCCGGCGCCGCCGGCGCCGCGCTCGCGGCAGCGGCGTCGGGCGCGGCACTTTGCGCGATCGCCGCGCCAGGTGCGGCCAGCGCGGCCGCCAGAGCCAGACCGGCGAGACGGCGAGACAGACCCGGAGAGGATGAGGATATGCGTGGTTTGGTCATTGCATCAGACATTGGTCGCTGCCGGAAAGTCTGCCCGGACCGACAAGCTCGATCAGGCGCAAAGGCCGGAGCTCGGCTTCGTCGGGAAGCGGGAAGGGGTCGTTGAAAAGAAGTCCGGGCAGGGGCTCGATGCGTACCGGCCGGTTGCCGCCTTCGGCCAGAAACGCCGCCTCGAACGGCCCGAGATCGACGAAAAAGCCCGCGCCCGAGCGCAGATTGACATTGCCCTTGCGCACCCCGACGTACAGGCCGGGCGCCATGTCGTCGAAGCGCCGGACGGCGAACAAGGCGTCGAAATCGACTTCGACCTGGTCCGGGCGCGGCGCGCGTTCGTCGAGGAAGGCCGCCGGCACCGTGTCCAACAACTGCAGCACGCCGCCGGCGACACGCAGCACGCCGGCGCGGTCCTTGTCGACCACGAGTTCACTGCCGTCGGCTTCCAGCGCGGCGGCGCCGTCCCAGGTGTAGAGGTAGGTGCCGTCCGGCAGCAGGCGCAAGTCGAGCCCGGTGCCGCGAATCCCGATCGTCGCCGTCGCGGTGACGATCTTGACGTTGCCGCGGTTGGTGCGGCCGATCAACCCGGTAACGGCGCGCAGGCCGCCACTCACCAGGCGCGCGACAAAACTGCCCTGGGCCGCGGAACCCGTCATGCGCACGTCTTCGAGGTTGAAGGCGGTCTTTTCGATCAGCGTCACCTTGGTCTGGTCGCGAAACGCCAGCACCGCGTGCGAATCGGGCCCGGTGCGCACCGATTCGCCGTTGAACACCGCCGCGCCGTTTGCCAGGGCGCGCGTCGCGCCGTCGCGCCCGAGCGCCGAAGCGTCGCCATTGAGCGCGACGACGCGCGCCACGACCTCGTCCTGCCGCGCAGCGGGCGGCGGCGGGCGCGCGAACTGCGCTTCGCGCCGGCACTCGACGCCGCACAGACGCGCATCGAACTCGGTGCCGCGAATGCCGATGGTGGCGTTGGGCGCGATCAGCCGGGTCGAGTTGGAGCGGCTCTTGCTGATCAGCCTGGTGATCGCGCGCAGGCCGCCGCGAAACAGATTCATCGCGAGGCTCTCGCTGCCGGCTTGCTGGTTCAGCTCATCGACCGCGAACGCGGTGTTCGAGCGCAGCGTCAGCTTGGTGCCGTCCTTCAGGCCCAGCACCGCATAGCCGCGCTCGCTGGTGCTGACCACCTCGCCCTGCGCGATGGCATCGCCCTTGGCCAGAAAACGCGGCTGGCCGCCGGGGCTCTGGGCGCTGGTGACGCCCTGCACGAAGTTGACCTGACCAACCTCCTGGGCACTTGCCGCAGCCAGGCAAAGGCCGAACAGCGCGCCGAGCGCGAAGAGGCGCGCCGCGCGCGCGCGAACGATGATGGCGTTGATCGGGTTCATCAGTTGCACACCGGCAGGCGACGGCCAAGCACGATTTCCTCGCGCTCTTCATCGGTAAGGGATAGCGTCGGATCCCAGAGGATCAGGGAGTTGAACAGGTAGTCGGGAGGCGTGAAATCCGAGGATTCCAGTAGTACCCCACCGCCGGTGGCGGCGATGATATCGTCCAACGGTACCGTGATCGGACTGTAGTACACACCGACATCGGTGGTGCCATTGACGAACGGGTTGTTGACACTGGGAATGGCCGTGAAAGGTGCCAGACCGGCATCACAGGTAAATCCGCTACCGCAGGCAAGGAAGGTTTCCGCCGTGCCGCCGTTGGCACCGATGATGGCATCGGCATTGGTGCCGCCGCCGCCGGTGAGGGTGAAGCCGCCGCTGGTACCAATGCGCTGGGTCGCGCCGATGGTGGTGATCTGGCCAAATGCGTCAGTGCCGGATCCACCCGCCACCGAGATGCTAGTACCGCCACCCGAGGTAACGAGGACGGTCTGGTCGCCGGTGCCGATGATGCCGCCGACGGCGCCCGTGCCGCTACCGCCGGTGACGCTGATGGCGCCGTTCGACAGGATCGTCTGCGTCACCGGGTCGATCAATGACGACCCGACCGAGGCCACGTTGCCCACCGTCAGGCTGGAGGAACTGACCAGGCTGATGTTCTGCACTCCGCTCACGTCGATCTTGGCGTCGGCAGTCGCGACGTTGCCGCCGACCACCGAGATCGTCTTGGCGAAGATGTCCTGATTGACCGCCTGGATAAGCGACGAGCCAGCGGCGTTGACATCGCCAACGATGATGCTGCCGCTGCCCGCCCCACGCATCAGCTCGGGATAGTCGATTTGCAGCAACTGGTCGCCGCCGCTGGACAAGGTCGCACTGCCGCCGCCCATCGCCCGCACGCGCAACCCGCTACCGGTGGTGTGCACCCACTGGTTGCCGCTGCCGGTAACCTTGGCTGTGCCATTCGCAGAGGTATCTATGTACAAGTACGAACCAAGGATCGACTGCCCGCCACTGGTGTTTTCGATGCGCGCCGTACTGCCTGCGCCCGTGGCCTGGACCAGCACGCCGCCATTGGCGCTGTTGGGGTACGCCGAGGCCACCTGGCCCGCATCCGCATTGACCGGCAGAGCCGACTTGCCGCGGATCTCCTGCGTACCGGCACCGGCATCGATGGCAGCCGTGCCCGATCCGCTTGCCGTCACGGTCACCGCTCCGGATGTGCCGATGGTCTGCACGCCCGTTGCCTTGACGAGTGCCGTAGCGCCGGACGAAGACGCCACGCTCAATGCGCCGGTGACGGTGATGCCCTGGGCTCCGTTGGCAGTGACGCGCGCGTCGCCGGCAGCCCCGGTCTGCACCGAGACCGCCCCGTTGGAGGTTATGGACTGGGCGCCGCTTGACATGATCCCCACCGTACCGGTGGCGTGCTGGTTGTTGACTGCAATCCCGTTGGCATAGACGGTCTGCGCCCCCGTGCCGAGATGTTCGATAGTGGCGTAACTCGTGCCAAGGGTGTTTGTGCCGGCCGTGGTGCCTAGGGTGATGGCACCGACGTCAAGCGTCTGGCCGGCGCCCAGGGTGGAGATTGAAGCCGCCGCGTAGTCCGCCCCGCTGCGCACGGTGAGGTTGCCAAGATCCAGGTACTGGCTGCCGTGATCGTTGAAAATGTAGGCTGACGCCGTGCCGCTTGACGTGCCCGTGCCGCCAAGCAACGATGTCGTGCCGGCATAAATTGTCTGGCCGGTGTCGGCCTTGACGAAGGCGTCGGTGGCACGATTGCTGCCGCCAGTCATCGTGAGGCTGCCGAGAGTCAGGTATTGCGACGTTGCCGCGGTGATATCGACCCCGGATGCATCGCCGCTGCTACCGGCCAGGGTCGTGTTGCCGACGTCGATGGTTTGCGCCCCACTGGACCGGATCGCTGCGTAGGCTCCCGCCCCGGCGCCCGCACTGATCTGGGTGGTCGCGTTGCCGTAGCTCGAAGTGCCGATGTACTGGTCGGTCGCGCCAGTGGTGATCAGGCCATACGCACCATCACCGACGCCCTGTACGGTAAGACTGCCACTCGGCGAAACGCGCTGCACGGTGTCCGTGTCGATCTTGGCAAAAGTGCCGGTAACTGCACCTCCCATCACCGCGACATTGGCGAGCGGCTGCCGATAATAGTAGTAGCAGGAGTAGCTACAGAAATCCAGGGTCTGATAGTCGACCGTTCCGACACGCTGCTCGCCAGTGCCCGCCATTGTGATGCGGGCGTAGGCCCCAACTCCTCCGCCGACGCCATCCCCTGCGCCGCCCTGGACGCTGACATCGGTCTGTGCCTCCACATACTGGCGCCCGGCAGCCTGCACCAGGGAATAGGAATCGCTGCCGCCACCGCCCCTCAAGACCACACTGTCCGTCGGATTGCGGGAACCGTAGTACGAGTGATAGTAGACGGCATCCCCGATATCCTGCGTGCCCGAGGTACTGCGGATCGCGGCGAATGCGTCCGTGCCGTCGCCGCCCCTGACCGCGATGGTGCCCTGGGCATAGACGCGCTGAGAGCTTCCGCCGCCGACAACTTCCACCCAGGCCCCGGTGGTTCCGACGGTGTTGCCGGCCTGCAAGGTGACGTTCGCGCTTGGACTCGGATCGTCGTTCCTTCCCGCCACGATGCTTTGCGTGCCAGAGCCCGTCATGCTTACGCTAACCGAGTTGCGGTCCGCGCTGCCGCCCTGCATGAGCAGGTTTCCGCTGCCGACCGTCGCCGCCTGGATGGTCTGGTTGCCTGCAGTAGTCACGCTAACGATCGAATCCGTGCCGCCTGCCGCGTTGCTGCCCTGTCCACCCTGGAGGGTGACGCTCCTGCCGGCGGCGATGGTTTGCGAAGCCGATCCCGAGTTGCTCACCAGAACCGAGGCCCGATGCGCGTCGCCGGCCTGCAGCAGGATGTCGCCGTTGCCATACTGGTAGGTCGAGATCGACTGGCTTCCCGCACTCGAGACAGTCACCGAGGCGTCACTGGTGCCGGCGGTGTTGCCGCCCAGCATCGAGATGCTGCCATAGGTCGAGTCGATGCTTTGCGAGCCCGCTCCGGTCTTGCTGACAGTCACCGAGGCGCGATCGGCCGAGCCGCCCTGAAGTAAGATGTTGCTGTTGTAGGTGGAAATCGACTGCGAACCCGAGCCGGTGACGTTGACCGCCGTGTCATCGGCCGAGCCGCCCTGCAGAAGGAGGTTGCCGTAGCTCGAACTGATGGTTTGCGAACCGGATCCCGTCGCGCTGACATTGACCGCCGCGCCATTGGTCGAACCGGCTTGCAGGACGAGACCCCCGTTGTAAGCCGAGATCGACTGGCTGCCGGCCGCCGTCACGTTCAGCGTTGCGTCAGCCGACGCGCCGCCCAACGTGACGGTACCGGCCCCGTTATTGTTCGAAATGGTCTGGCTGCCTGCACTACTGACGTTCATGGTTCCGCCGCTTGGCAGCAAGGTCACCCCGTTGATTCCGTAAATGGATTGCGAACCGCCGCTGGAAAGCGTGCCCTTGCCGGTGAAATCAAAGGTGTTGTAGGCGTACGCGTACTGGTAGTTGTCAGCGGCCACCGTCACATTGCCCTGCAACACCATTTGGTTCGCGTAGAAGGTCTGCGAGGGTTGGAAATGCTCAGCGCACTCACCGAACCGTCGAACTTCAGGGTGTCCTGTGCGCGCAGGTCGAGGTTGTCGACCGCCATCTGGCCCAGGACGGTGACATTGCCGTCCACCACTCCGGTGTTGCGTGTTACGTTGAGGTTGAAGTCGGTCAAACGCGTACCGGAGATACCGCCGATTTCGAACACGTTGCCATTGCGCGCGAAGCTGTAGGTCTGGCCCGGAGCGGTCAGGACCACGGGACCGGTGTCGTTGCCGTACGTGTTCAGATTGAGCGTTACCAAGCCGGTAGTGGACCCCACCTTGAAGCCGTTGTAGGCTGTCAGGGTCAAGTCAGTAGTACCCGTGAGGGCGGAATACACATTGCCATTGGCGGGCAATGTGCCATTGGCCGAAAGAATTACAGTCGGCGATGTAATGGCCAGTGCGGTACCGGCCGCAGCGGGGTCGGTACCGATATCTCCCGCATAGGCGGTTACATGCACGCTGTTGGTGGAGGTGGAGGTGATGCTGCCCGAACCCGCGACCGAAGGTCCTTCCAGTATGGCTTGGCCCGAACCTGCATTCAGTGCACCACTCACGTTCATCGGCCCGCCCGCGCCGGCCGACAGATTGATGGTGTTGCCGCTTCCCGGACTAAGCGGATCCCGTGTGTCGATCACCCCGGTGTTGACCCCACCGAGGGTCGAATCGAGTATCACCTCACCACCCTTGGTGAAGATGCCGGTACCGGTGATCGTGGTGTTTGCAACGCCGCTGTTCTGGAAGCGGAAACGCATCGGAGCGCCGTCGTCCGTCGTCGCCGCCACGACGGCGCCGCCGCCGCCGCCGGGCGTCACGGTGACCGACTGACTTCCGGAATAGGTCGTCAGGCTGAAGCTCTGGGTGCTGTCGCTCTGCGAAATGTCGACATTGGTCAGCAGCGGGACCGGATTGGCGCCATCCAAACGATCGAGCTTCACGCTGCCGCCGGTGGTCACGGTCAGGTCGCTCATCTCGAGCAAGGTGAGCGCGGCCCCGCCGGCCCCACGATCGCGGAATTGGCTGCGTCCGCGTTGAGGACAATGCGTCCGCCGGTGATGCCTCCACCACTGCCGCTGGCCAGGGTTTGCTCGATGCCGGCCTGCGTGCTGACCCGCACCCCGCCACTGGGACCTGCATAGATGGCGGCAAACTGGAACGGGTTCGCGGTATTGCTGTTGCCCGTTTGCAGTGAAAGGAAGGAACCGTCCGCAGCCGTCACCGAGCCATTGCCGCTGTTGAGCCTAAGCTCTCCGCCAGCATGCATGTACATGCTGTTCGAGGTAGGGCTGGAGAGACTGGTGCCGCCTTGCCCCAGCGTAACGTTACCCGTGATATCGATATCCCCGGACGACAATACCCTGAAAATCTGGTCGACATTGTTCGGACCCGTGGTGTCGAGGTCGATGGTTCCATTGACCGTGAGAGGCCCACCCTGGATCTCCATCCCGGACCCGGCCTTGAGAGCATCAGTCTGAATCGCTCCGTTGTAGTAGCTGTACAGGCTGATGCTGTCCGACGCCGTGATGCTTCCAACCTGAATCGGCGGGTTGGCGACGATAGGACCGCCTCCCCAGTACGCGGAGTCCGCGCGCAGCGACACGGAGTCGGCGGGCGTGATCGCGCCGATGTCGCCCGAAACAGTGATGTGGCCACCGTAGGCGGCAATCGTCACGCTCCCACCTTCGATGGACCCGGTCTGTACCGACCCGTATGGGATTGTAGTAGTAGTAGTAGTCATTCCCGGCCGCGATTTGGACCGTATCCGGCCGCCTGATCGATCCGATCGCGCCAGTTGTGACGAGGACAGGCCAACTGTTGTAACTGTAATAGTAGTTCGATCCCGCCGACAGCGACACCGTCCCGGCGTCTATCGATCCGGTCGTAATGTTGCCAGCGTACTGCGGATCCGATGAATCCTGGCCATAGGTCCGAAAATCGACGCGTTCGACAGCAAGATTGCCCGTGGTAATCGAGCCGCGCGCGCTTACGCTCCACATCCCGCCGCCATTCGCGGTATCCGTCAGGGGTTGATTCGCGGTAAAGCTGGCCACTCCGCATCCAGCGTAGTCGCCGAGGCAACCGTTACTGAAATAGTCCGAGTTGGCATCCCTGACATCCATGCCGCCAGCATTGGCTGCTTCCAGCTTCACGTCGCCGTCCGCATATATCGAAAGCGTGCCGGTGCCAAGTTGGATCGTGGAGCCGACGCCCTGCGTCACGTTGCCGACGCCCGGCTGATTCGCGGTGACGGATAGGGAGCCCGCGTTGATGTTCTGCAGATTCACATCACCCGACGCGTTGACGGTCATCGAACCGGAGCCGAGACTGACGGTCGACCCGACCGCCTGCGTGAACGTGCCGGTACCCGCCTGATAGGTCTCAACCGAGAGATTGCCGGCATTGATGTTCTGCACGGCGACGGCGCCTTGCGCATAGAACGAAAGCGAACCGGAACCCAGAGCGATCGTCGGGTCGGTCTGGGTCACGTTACCGCTGCCGGCATCGTTCGTGCGCACGGTCAGATCGGCGCCGGAGGCGCTGAAGTCGATGCTGGCCAGATTCACGCTACCCGTGGAGGCGGTGAAATTCAGTCCGCCACCGGCTAACTGGTTGGCCGGCAGGGGACTGCCGCCGGCGATGTTCGTCCCACCCAAGGTGAAGTTGGTGCCGTCGCTGTGGAAATTGTACAGAGTGCCGTTCGACGTCACTTGCGCCAGGCCGTTGTTGCCCACCGCGGAGGGACTCGCGGTGACGTTGAGGTTAACAAGGTCAACCGACATAACGGCGTCCGTGCTGACATTGAAGTTGCCGCTGGCATTGATGGTCAAGTCGGGCGCACTGGCCACGACCGGCCGGCCCGCGAATCCAATGGTGGACCCCGCCCCAAACGTCGTGAGGGATACGCTGGAAGCCGCAATGTCAAGCGGGAAATTTGCCGGATTGCCGCCGATAGTGTCTGCACCGATGGCGTGCGCGGTGATGGACACGTTACCCGCGGCGGTAACTTCAGGCGCGATGCCGTCCTGCGCAGCTCCTACCACGCTGGTTGGACCATTGGCGCTGAGGGTAACGCTGCCGTTGGCGGCAGCCACGCTATTGACCGTGACATCGCCGCTGTCGGCGGTGATGTTCACCCCGTATTGGCCCGCGACGCTGCCGGCAATCGCGACGCCCCCGCTCGCGTAGATAGACGTCGGGCCATTATTGCTGGTGACCGTTCCCGGCATGCTCACATTGCCGGAGTAGGCATAGATGTTGGCCCCACCGTTCGCGGTGACGCTGCCAGGAATCGACACGTCGCCCGAATCCACACTGGCGCTAAGGTAACCACCAGCATTGACGGCGCCTTCGATGGTGACACCGCCACTATTGGTGTACAAGTCAATGCTACCTTGGGTCGTCAAACTGGTGGCTATCGTCACTCCCGTTTCTGCCGAGACCGAGACATAGTCCTTGTTGGCGTTGGCCGTCGTCAACAACACGCTGCCGTTGTACGAACTGAAATCCGTATTCTGCGGGCGACTTTGCGCCGACGACGCGCGAGTGAAGTTGGTGACTGTCAGATTGTTGGCGGCCGAGAAACTGGCATTCAGCGTAGCGTATTCCTGGTAGGGAACGTAGGTGATGTTGTAGTAGGGGTAGCCAGAGTTGACTTGGTAGTGCCTCGTTACTCCCGTCACGTCACCCTGGGGAATCAGGATGCTGCTGGCTTCCAGCGCACCGTTCGGGACGTAAAGACTGATCGAGGGAGTCGATTGGTACACCTTGGCGTCGAACCCGCTGGTGATCGACATTGTGTTGAGCGTCACCTTCGAAGTATCAGCGTCGGCATTCACGTTGATGCCAGCTCCGGTAAGCGTGCTGCCGATATAGCTTCCGGCATTCAACGCGCCGATGGTCATGTCGAGCCGATTCGGGCCGACTCCCTGCAACTCAACGCTGAACGGGCCATTGGGCTGAAAGTCGAATTTGCGCTCTACCGCCACCTTGAGCGGTGTCGCCGCCGCGCCGATGCCCGCGCCGCTGCCGGTATCGGTCCTCAGCGTCACGTCGGCCGCGGAGACCAGTGACGATGAACCTGTTGCGAAAATGCCGCCGGTACCGCCATTGATCGTGACCGATTCGCTCTTCAAGGTCAGGGTATCGGTGTTGTTGTCGACATAGGTCCGCGTCGGCGCCACCGCCCTGACCGTTTCGACATTGACCTTGACACCGTTCGACGCCGTCAGGCTGACGCTGGCCGAGCAATTGACCGTGGAAAGACAGTTCTGGCCCGTCATGGTCGAGGTCACCGACGTGGCGTTGAGTGCGCTACCTGGGTTGATGGAGTTGGAAGTGATGCTGGCGGAATTGGAGGAAGACGAAGAAACGTCGCGCGTCGCGTTTGCCCGAAGGCTGGCGGCGTCATTGACGGTCGCGCTGATATTGCCCGCGGACGCGGACAGCACCACATTCCCCGTGGTGGTGATGCCTGTCGTCGACGAGATGCTGGTCCCGGACAGATTGACGTTGCCGTCGCCAGCCTGGATGGCCCCGGTCGACACGGACGAAGGGCTGGACGCAATGGTGACCGCGGCGCCACTGGTGCCAGTCTGGCCGGGCCGGGTGTCTATCGTTTGGGACGAATTGGTGAAACTGCCTCCGTTGGCCTGGGCCGTGAATGCACCACCGTTGGTGAACACCTGCCGCGCCGCTATCGAGGATGAACTGGTCAGTCTGACAGCGCCGAATGAGGTGATGTTCGACCCCGCTGACAAGGATATGGCGCCGCCCGAACTCGTCAGCGCTACTTCGCCGCTGGTGGAAGAAATCGCCGAGTTTGTCAGGGTCATGGCTCCCGAACTCACTAGCGTCACGCCCCAGCCGAGGTGATGTTGGAACCGGACGCTAGGGACAGGTTGCCGCCTGTGCTTGTCATCGCCACGCTGCCGCTCGACGACACTGCGCCCAAGCTCAAGCTGCCCGCGCTCGACGTCGCGTTGACGGCACCGGCGCCCGCCGCAATGGTCATCGATCCCGCCGAAATCGATTGTGCCGTCAGCGTCACATCGCCGCCGGCGGTTGCAATCGGGCTGGACGCGAACGTGGAGAGATTGCGCGTGGCGGTCAGTGAAACCGCCCCGTTGTTGGTGGTGATACCCGCGCCGATCTGCAAATCGCGCCCGGCGTTGGCCGCCAGGCCCTGTCCGGCTCCGGCCAGTGTGATCAGGCTGTTCAAGCGCATGTCCCGCGAGGCGTAAAGCGTGACATTACCAACGATGGCGGCAAGCGTCGCTGGCGCTACGGTGACCGCATGGTCCGGAAAGTCGGTGTTCTCGTCGATGATGCTCGGGTTTAGCCCGCCAACGTCATCAACGAAAAGATCCAGCGGGTCGAGCAGCAGGCTGCCCGCCGTGCCCTTGGGAGCGCCGAGGTTCGCGCCGCCGATGAACAGCAGGTCGCCCTTGCCCGACACTTCGGCGTTGCCGCCGTTGCCGCCGTTCGGCCCGCCCTGCGCACTGAGGCTGCCGAGGAAGCGCGTATCGCCGTCGGACCAGACGACGATCTTGCCGCCGTCGCCCTGATCGGTGGCGTCCGCCTTCAGCGTGACGCCGGCGCCGACAAAGGCCGACTGCGCGTTCTTCACGTCCGGGTTGGAGCCCTGCCAGTCGCCGCCGGCGCGGATCACGCCGCCGCCCGTGGCCCCCGACGCATCGAGCGTGGCGTTGCCGGTGAGCACCACCTTCTCGCCCAGCACGTCGATGCCGCCGCCGGCGCTGCTGCTGCCGGTCGCGGAAACATCTCCCGCGACGCGCGCGGTGCCGGTTTCGGATTCGATGCGGATGGTGCCGCCGGTGCGGCCGTTGGCCACCGTGGTGCTGCCGGTAGTGAGTTCGACATCACCCCTGGCCTTGAGCACGATCTCGCCGCCCGAGTCGCGCGTCAGGGCATTGGCGCGAATGTCGCCGCTGTGCTTCAGCGAACCGGCGAAAACCTGGACCACGCCACCGTCGGCGATCAGTTGCCCGAGATTCAGCGCGCTGTCGGTCGGCGCCTGCACCTCGAAACCCAGGCCGTCCATGTCAAGCGTGCCGAGGGTGACCTTCTTCCCGGCGGCGAGCAGTATCTTGCCTCCCGGCGCCTGGATGATGCCGCTGTTTTCAATGTTTGGCGCGATCAGTACAACCTGGCCGCCGTAGCCGGTGCGAATCCAGCCCTGGTTGGTGATCTTGCCGGAATCGGCATCGCCCTGGAACTTGAGCTTGCCGGCCAGGAAGTCCTGGTCGAGGATCTTCAGCGTGGAAGCGAAGAACGAGGCGGTATCGACGACCGCGCCGGCGCCGACCAGAACGCCGGCCGGGTTGATCAGCAATACCTGGCCATTGGAGGTGAGGCGTCCCATGATCGCCGACATCTGGCCGCCGACCACGCGATTGAGCACCGAGCTTGACGCGGACTGCTGCACGAACTTGACCGCTTCGCTCTGGCCGATCGAGAACGACTGCCAGTTGATGATGGCGCTCGGGCTGTTGGTGACGGTCATCGTATTGCCGACCGTGCCGATCTGTGCCGAACCGGACGCAACCTGCGCGCCGGTTGGCAAGGCAGCCTGCGCCGCACCGTTGAAGGCCAGGCTGACCGCCAGGGCCAGCTTGCTCACGCGCACCATCCCGTACTTCGATCTGGTTGCCATTTTTCTACCCCTAGAAGGAGCGATCACCTGCCTGTGAACGAGGGGAATTGCAATACTCCACCGCTGTTAACGGCAGTGCCGAAGTATCCTTGAATTGGGCGTCCCGGTCAAACGAAAATGGGACTCGGAGGGCCAATTCACCGGGGTTTACGACCCCTTTTTCCCTGTCCGCAAGCCATCTCCAGCGCTCTCCTACTCCTCCCCAACCCCTCCGCAAGAGGCGAGGGGCTTTTGTTTCGCTTGCGCCTGGGTCGAGGATCCGAACGCGCCAAGAGCCAATTCACCTTCGACCCGCTTCCGGCGGGTGCGACAGCGTGGATCAATCGACGGTAATGACGACCTTGCCGGTGGATTTGCGGCTCACCACCTGGTTCAGTGCCTCGACCGCCTGTTGCAGCGGATAGGTCGCCGAGACATGCGGCTTGATCTTGCCGTCGAGGACCCATTGCATCAGCGTCTGCAAGCTCTCGGTCATCACTTTGGGATTCAATTCCGCATAGGCCGGCCAGTTGAGGCCGATCACGTCCACGTTCTTGACCAGCAGGTGATTCGCGGGAATCTGCGGCACGACGCCGCCCGCAAAGCCGATGACCAGGATGCGCCCTTCAAAGGCGATGCTGCGCAGCGAAGCGTTAAACAGCTCGCCGCCCACCGGATCGTAGACCACGTCCGCGCCGCGACCGCCGGTCAATTCCTTGATCCGCGCGCGGACGTCGTCCTGGCTCGAATCGATCAGGTGATCCGCGCCGTGGGCGCGAGCCACTGCCAGCTTCTCCGGAGTGCTGGCCGTGGCGATGACCGTCGCGCCCAATTGCTTGCCGATCGCGACGGCGGTCAGCCCGACGCCGCCGGAGGCGCCATGCACCACCAGCGTCTCGCCGGCGCGCAAGCGCGCCCGATGCCACAAGGCGACATGGGAGGTGCCGAACACCACGGGAAAGGCCGCGCCGTTTACCCAGGACATCGCCGCCGGCAACGGCACACAGCGATTGACATCGGCGACGACCTGTTCGGCATAGCCGCCGTGCGGCGTCATGGCGATCACCCGATCCCCAACGGCCATCCCCTGAACGCCGACCCCCGGTTCCAGCACCTCGCCGGAAACCTCGAAGCCGGGACTGAAAGGCGGCTGCGGCTGGTTCTGATACTGGCCGCGGGTGATCAGGCTGTCGGCGAAATTGACCCCGCAGGCCTTGACCCGGATGCGCACCTGGCCGGGGCCGGGGCGCGGCTCGGACACCTGCTCCAGCCGCAACGCGGCAGGGCCGGCGAATTCATTGCAGACGACGGCTTGCATGATTGAAAACTCTCCATCGTTGAAGAAACTGCTTCGCTCGCTGCGGCTGTCCTTCGATCGAACCTGGAAACCGCAGTTGCAACCGCTTCAAACACAGAGAACACAGAGCCACAGAGGTCACAGAGAAAAAGCCCTGGCCCACCTGACAGGTGAGTCCTCAGCGCACTCCAACTCTCCATGTTCTCTGTGCCTTTCTCCGTGTTCTCTGTGTCCAAGGAGGCTTTTGGTTTGAATCGCCCTGCGACCGGGCGCCGTGGCGGAACCGGAATCAAGGGTGCCCCGTTTCTGGCGGGCTTCCCCACCAGCGCGACAAGCGCTCTGTCCGGATCCGATCGGGCAGTCCTTCGTAATGCGAGACGTCGTTGAACAGGCGCAGGCGGGCGCGTACCTCGCTCATGAAGTCGAGAATGCTCAGCGCCGCGGGGCTTTGCTCCAGGCGGTCGCGATAGGCCCGCATGTCGAAGCCCAGCAGGCTGCTGATCAGCAAACGGTTGGTTCCCTTGTGGGATACCAGCAGAACCGTGCGGTGGCGATGCCGCTCGACTATCCCGTGCATTACGGGCAATGCACGGTTGAGCACATTGACACCGGATTCTCCACCCAGCGGAGCGATGACGAACGGATCCTCCTGCCAGATGGCGTACTCGGCCTGGAACGCGCTCTCGACCTCCGATCGCCGCAGCCCCTCCCAGTGGCCATAATCGATTTCGCGCAGGCCTGGCTCGGCTATCGGCTCCAGGCCGTGGGCAAGCGCCAGGGTGCGCGCGGTTTCCATGGTCCGTTGCAGCGGGCTGGCGTAGATGGCATCCAGCTTCTCGCGTTTCAGCCGCTCCGCCAGGCAGGCGACCTGCCTGCGGCCTTCGTCGGAGAGGGCCACGTCGGAAGAACCGGCGAACCGGTCTTCGGCGGTGAGATCGGTGGCACCGTGGCGCACCAGGTAGATTCTGGTCGGCATTGGAGTTGGCGCGTTCACGGACGATCAGCAAAGGACTTGGTCCGATCTTACGCCATCCGATCCCGGATGGTTCAAAGCGTCGTGTAACGCGAACGGACCGCTGCCACCGCATGGGCAATGACCGATTCCGCTTCGCCGCCCTCGTGGAAAGAGGCTTGCAGGTCTTGCAGACGACCGTCTTGCAGCCCGTAGATCCAGGCATGCAGCAACAGTGGCTGGCGACGCTTCCAGGCGTCGCCGACCAGCGTGGTGCGGGCGACATTGCGCACCTGCTCGATCACGTTCAGTTCGCAAAGGGCGCGCCAGCGCGTGGTGCTGTCGGGCAGCGCCGCAAGGAAATCCATGTGCCGATCGCGCACATCCTGAATGTGGCGCAACCAGTTGTCGATCAATCCCAGAGAGGGCCCTTCCAGGGCCGCCCGCACGCCGCCGCAGCCGTAGTGACCGCAAACGATGATGTGGCGGACCTTGAGCACATCGATGGCGTACTGCATCACCGACAGGCAGTTGAGATCCGTATGCACCACGACGTTGGCGACATTTCGATGCACGAACACTTCGCCGGGCTTCAGGCCGGTGATCTGGTTCGCCGGCACCCGACTGTCCGAACACCCTATCCACAGGTATTCAGGGTCCTGCAAGGCGACCAGCCCGGCAAAGAAGTCGGGGTCGGCCGCCAGCATGTCTTCGGCCCAGCGGGCATTCGCGGCAAACAGCTCAGGCAGGTATTTCATGGTTTGGTCTTTCCATCAAGCGGACGCACGCTGGCCGCGACATGCCGGACATTGAGCGCCGCGCCACGATACGGCAAACGAAGAATGCAGGCACCTGCCCGGCGGAATTCCGATCGGCTGCCGGATCGGGCAGCCGATCGGTACCAATCAGGGCTGCGCGCGACGCGCAGCCGATGCGCGAGTGCCTACAGGAACTGCTTGGTGATCTCGACCAGTTCCTTGACCGATTTTACCGAGTGATCGAACATCGCCTTCTCCTCGGTGTTCATCTCGATCTCAACGACCTTCTCGACGCCGCCCTTTCCCAGGATGACCGGGACGCCGACATAGATGCCATTGACGCCGTACTGCCCGCTCAAATAGGCGGCGCACGGCAACAAGCGCTTCTTGTCCTTGAGGTAGGCATCGGCCATGACGATGGCGGCAGCGGCAGGGGCATAGAACGCCGAACCGGTCTTCAACAAAGCCACGATTTCCCCGCCGCCATTGCGGGTACGCTTGACGATCGCATCGAGCCGCTCCTGGGTGGTCCAACCCATCTTGACCAGGTCGGGCAAGGGAATGCCGGCGACGGTCGAGGTAGCGCACCAATGGCACCATGGTGTCGCCGTGGCCGCCCAGCACGAAGGCCGTGACGTCCTCGACGGAGACCTTGAATTCGTCGGCCAGAAAATGGCGAAAGCGCGCACTGTCCAGCACACCGGCCATGCCGACGACTTTCGCCGCCGGCAGGCCCGATACCTGCTGCAACACGCCGACCATGGCGTCCAGCGGATTGGTGATGACGATGACAAAGGCCCCGGGGCAGCGCTGCTTGATGTTTTCGCCGACTGAGACCATTACCTTGGTATTGACGCTGATCAAATCGTCGCGGCTCATGCCCGGCTTGCGCGGCACGCCGGCCGTGACGATAACCACGTCGGCACCGTCGATGGCAGCGTAATCGCTGCCGCCGGCCAGGGCGCTGTCGAAGCCCTCGACCGGCCCGGCCTGGGCGAGGTCGAGCGCCTTGCCCTGGGGGACGCCGTCGGCGATATCGAACAGAGAAATGTCGCCCAACTCCTTGATGCCGGCGAGCAGGGCGAGCGTACCGCCAATCTGGCCGGCGCCGACAAGTGCAATCTTCTTGCGTGACATACTGAAACTCTCCTTAATGAATCTGCTTCAGGCTTGATCGTTCGGGCCGGGCCCCCGGAAGCAGATTGCCGGGGGCCCGGCCGGGCGTGACGGCCTGCTTGATTACTCCTCGTGAGCCAGTTCCCAGCGTTCGGGCGAACGCCAGAGCCTGGACCTCAGCAGCTCGCGCTCGAAGGTGAACTCCTTGGGCAGACGATCGAAGAAGCGGTCGAAGAGCTCCTCGTGGGAATGCGCTTCCGCCGTACCCGCGTCGCGGCCCACGGCCATCAGCTCGTAGAACTTGCCGGACGGGAAGTCCAGGCCCTTCCACTCGATGTCTTCGTGGCGCGGCATCCATCCGATCGGACTCTCCACCGCAAAACCGCGGCCATGCACCCGGTCGACGATCCACTTCAGAACGCGCATGTTCTGGCCGAAGCCGGGCCAAATGAACTTGCCGTTCTCGTCCTTGCGGAACCAGTTGACGCGGAAGATGCGCGGCGGGTTGGGCACCTTGCGGCCGACATTGAGCCAGTGCGTGAAGTAGTCCGCCATGTTGTAGCCGCAGAACGGCAGCATTGCCATCGGATCGCGGCGCATCGCCGCCTGGCCGATCGCCGCCGCCGTCGCCTCGGAACCCATGGTGGCGGCGAGATACACGCCGTGGGACCAGTTGAAGGCCTGATACACCAGCGGCATGTCCTTGCTCATGCGGCCGCCGAAGACGAAGGCGCTGATCGGCACGCCGGCGGGATTCTCCCAATCGGGGTCGATCGAGGGGCACTGGCTGGCCGGTGCGGTGAAGCGGGCGTTGCCGTGAGCCGCCGGGCGACCGGCATCGGGCGTCCAGTCCTTGCCCTGCCAGTCGATGGCGTGCGCCGGTGGCGGGCCGTCCATGCCTTCCCACCAGACGTCGCCGTCATCCGTCAGCGCGACGTTGCTGAAGATGGAGTTCTTCTGGATCGTCAGCATGGCGTTGGGATTCGACGCCATGTTGGTGCCGGGTGCGACACCGAAGAAGCCGTACTCGGGATTGATCGCGCGCAGGCCTCCATCCGGTCCCTGCTTGATCCACGCGATATCGTCGCCGACCGTGGTGACCTTCCATCCCTCGAAGCCCTTGGGCGGGATCAGCATGGCGAGATTGGTCTTGCCGCAGGCGCTGGGGAAGGCTGCCCCGATGTAGGTCTTCTCGCCGCTGGGCGATTCGAGTCCGGAGATCAGCATGTGCTCGGCGAGCCAGCCTTCCTTCTTCGCCATGACCGAGGCGATGCGCAACGCCAGGCATTTCTTGCCGAGCAGGGCATTGCCGCCGTAACCCGAGCCGTATGACCAGATCTCGTAAGTATCGGGGAAGTGCACGATGTACTTCTTGCTGATGTCCGGCTGGCACGGCCAGGTTACATCCTTCTTTCCCGGCGCCAGCGGCGCGCCGACCGAATGCATGCAGGGAATGAAGAAGCCGTTGTCACCCAGCGCTTCGAGCACTTTGCTGCCGGTGCGGGTCATGATGGCCATGTTGACCACGACGTAGGGGCTGTCCGAGATCTCGACGCCGATCTTGGCGATGGGCGAGCCGATCGGACCCATGCTGAACGGGATGACGTACATCGTGCGACCGCGCATGCAGCCGTCGAAAACCGTGCGCATGGTCGCGCGCATCTCGTCGGATGGCGCCCAGTTGTTCGTCGGGCCGACCTCCTCCTTGGTCGCGGCGCAGATGAAAGTGCGCTCCTCGACCCGCGCGACGTCGGACGCGTGCGTACGGGCCAGGTAGCAGTTCGGCCGCTTCGCCGGGTTGAGGCGGGTAAACGTCCCGCCCTTGACCAGCAGTTCGCACATCTCGTCGTACTGTTTCGTCGATCCATCGCACCACACAACATGGTCCGGTTTGCACAGCGCGGCCATGTCGCTGACCCACGCGATCAGTTTCGCGTTGTTGGTCGGGACGTGGGCGAGTTTCGTTGAGTCGCTCAGGTTGCTCATGTTTCTCCTTTTTCTCCAGTAGTTGTAATCAGCTTCCAGCACCGGTCGCAAACAGCTCGCCAACCTTTATAGAAAAACGGGGACTATCGACCGCCTGGAATTCTTGTTGGCCGAAGAATATTACTATGCTCGCTTACCTACAGTCAACCTATAGTAGGCTTGCTTACTATTTTTCCGCATTTTCTGCGGCCAGCAAGTGCTTTCCCCAAGCGGCATCCACGGATTCCACCTTCTTCTCTGCGGGTCCCGGCACGCTCGCCGCGTGCCGGAAAAACTGGGTTAATCTGCGGAAGACGCCTGCGCAGGGCACGGTACTGTCGTGCCGGCGGCCAAGGCCATTCGTTAGATCGTCATCGAGGCCGCATCCATGATCATCCATGATTCCCAGCGAGGCACGGGCTTCCTCCTGACCGACTGCGCGCGACTGCTGCGCAAACTGATCGACCGACGATTGCAGCCACTGGGCTTGTCGCGAGCGCAATGGTCGGTACTGGCGATCCTGTCAAGTCAGGAAGGGCTTTCCCAGTCGGAAATATCGACCAGGCTCGAGATCGAGAAATCGACGGCAGGCCGCCTGATCGATCAGGTCGAGAAAAGCGGCTGGATCGAACGGCGACCGATTGCCGGCGACCGGCGCGCATGGGGCATCCATTTGACGGACCGAGCGCGGCAATTGCTCGCGCAGGTCGAGACTGTCATTCTCGGTAGCCGCACGGAAATGCTCCACGGCCTGTCAACGGAACAGCAACGGTACTTGGCCGAGATCCTGCAAACCGTAAAGTCGAGCCTCTCCGCTGCCATTGAACTTGACCGGTCGGAACCTCACACGCGGAGAGCCGAAGACACAATCGCCTGAATTCTTGCGGCGGGCGCCGAGAATCAGGCGTTTGACAGGGACCTGGCAATGCGACGGAAGCGCTGCAAGCTTGTCCGGGTCCCCAAAATGGCGCGCGGACCGCCCGACCCAATGCTGCTCCAGGTCTGGCAGTCCGCGTTCAATTCCTGCTGCGCCACCCCCCCGATGCGGTCGACCCGCATCGGGATTCCGTGGCAATACGGCGTTACCCGCCGATGATCTTGCGCACCACGTCGGTCATGGAGATCACGCCAGCCGGCTGATCCTTGTCTGTCACCACCAGGCGATGCATGCGCCGGGCGGTCATCAGGCTGACCGCATCGCTGAGGAGCATGTCGGCATCGCAGGTCGCGCAACCGGGGGTCATGATTTCCCTGGCCAGCATCGACCGCGCCTGATCCGGCGTGCGGCCCTGCCGCGCCAGCACCATGTCGGTCTGCGACACGACGCCAACGGCCTTGCCCTGCTCCATGACCACCACCGCATGGATCTCCTTGTCCACCATGATCTTGGCCACCGTTCCGACCGTATCGTCCGGCGTACAGGAGATGATCCCGGCATGCATCAGGTCGCGCACCTTGCTGCCATCGTCGGTGATGGTGAGCGGCTCGCCCTCGGCAATGCCCGGCAGCGGCGCGGACAGCGGGTAGGGATGCGGCGTGGTATGCACGTCGCCCTTGGGCAGCGTCGGATGCACCATGGTCACCTCCGGTTTGCCGCTGGCGCCGAGGCCGAACTGGGTGGCGCCGATCAGCACCGCCATGTTTCCGTGCGGATGTTTGTTGTCGCCCATCAGTTGATGCGCAACCGGTAGTTCTTCATAGGTAAAGGCCCGTGACAAGCAGGGATCGAGTTGGCCGCGCAGCGCCAACTGGTTCATCTCGTTGGACTGGGCGGAATTGGCGAAATGCGAGCCTTGCAGGCGTTTCTGGCGCATCCACAGGTAGCGCAGATCGACCGTGGCGTTGTAGCCGGTGGTGCCGGCGCAGACCACCACCATGCCGCCCGTTTCGCAAACGAAAATCGACGTCGGAATCGTCGTTTCACCGGGATGCTCGAAGACCAGGTTCGGCGCGCGCTTCTCGCCCAGCACTTCCCAGATCTTCGAGCCGAAGCCGCGCACCCCCTTCAGCCACTTGGCGTAGCCGGCGTTGTCCTTCCAGTGCGGCAACATGCCCCAGTGATCGAACTCGTTGCGGTTGATGCAGCCTTTGGCGCCCAGCTTCATGCAGTAGTCGAACTTGTCCTCGCCCGACACCATGGCCACCGAAGTCGCGCCCGCCGCCTTGACGATCTGGATCGCCATCGAGCCGAGGCCGCCCGCGCCGCCCCAGATCAGGGCCACGTCGCCCTTCTTGATCGAGCTGGCGCCCCAGCCATGCAGCATCCGCCAGGCGGTCGCCGCGACCAGCGTATAAGCCGCCGCCTCTTCCCAGTTCATGTGCTTGGGCTTGGGCATGCACTGCTGGCCCTGCACCCTGGTGAATTGGGCAAAACTGCCGAAATTGGTTTCGTAACCCCATATCTTGAAAGATGGCGAGTACATCGGGTCGCCGCCTTTCTTGACCCACTCGCAATTGCGATTCCAGGTCCCGCAATGCATCACCACTTCGTCGCCGACCTTGACGTTGGTCACGTCCTTGCCGACCTTGTACCTGATGCCGGACGCATCGCTGCCGCCGATATGGAAGTCCTCCGGTTCGCCGCCCTTGTTGCGCGCGCCGATGACGTTGACGGGAATGCCCATCGCCGCCCAGACGTTGTTGTAGTTGATGCCCGCCGCCATCACGTAGACCAGCACTTCGTCATCGGCGATCGACGGCGTATTCACGACTTCCTTCTGGAACGCGTCCATCGGCTTGCCAAAACGGTCCGCACGGATCAGCCAGGCGTGCATCTTTTCCGGGACTTCGCCCAGGGGAGGCTGATCGCCTAGGTCATACAACTGCTTGCTCATTTGGATGCTCCTTTTTAGTTATGCTGCTGGATGAATTGTCCGACTTGAATCTGGAGAGAATCTGCGTGCGGATACGCTCGTATTCTTCGAATTGACAGGATCGATGTTCGCCGAGGCGCTGGCTGATGGTGGCGGAACCACCGGCCAGTTCCAGGCCAAAGGTGCCGAACTCCTCCTTCAGCAGGCGCATTACCCAGGCGCTGTGATGGCGCGTGCGAAGGTTGCCCAGCGAACCGGCGCCGACGAGAAAACTCCGGTGCCGATCGATTTGATCGTTGAGTTGCTTGATCCCTGTATTCATCGTCGCGCTGACCAGGCACACCGGGTAATCCCAGTCTTCCCGGCGATCCTGCCGCGGCGCGCTGCGGCTGATTTCGGCGGCGGTCTTGCGGGCGGGAGCGCCAAGGTCGCACTTGTTCACCGCGAAAATGTCCGGGATCTGGATGATGCCCGACTTCAGATACTGGATCGTGTCGCCCGAGGCCGGCTGCGCCACATAGCAAACCGTGTCGCCGATCTCGGCAATGTCGATCTCCGTCTGGCCGACGCCGACTGTCTCGACCACGACGACATCGAAGCAGGACAGCATCAGCCAGCTCATCGGCCACACCTCGCTCGACACTCCGCCCATCTGATTGCGATTGGCCAGCGAGCGAATGAACAGACCCTCGTCATAAGACGAATTCTTGATGCGAATGCGATCCCCCAGCAGCGCCCCGCCGCCAAGTTCGGGGCGACTGGACGGGTCCACCGCAAGCACCCCGACCGTCCTGCCCGAGAAGCGCCACTCCCGGATCATCGCGGAAACCAGCGACGATTTTCCAGCGCCGGGAGGGCCCGTTACGCCGACAAGGTGGCCTTCATTCATCTGCCGCTCGCCGGAAAGCGAGGCCAGCAGCCGTGCCGAGCGGCTCCGCGCGTCGGCCAGCCTGTTGTCCAGCAGGTTCAAGCCACTGGCAACCGCTTCCCGCACCCCGCGCAGTATCCGCGAAGCCAACTGCTCCGGATCGGGAAGGTTTATCAGAGCCATTGCGGTATCACTGCAGCAAGCCAATCCGCAACAGCCCGTTGCATTCGCGGATCACGTCCACCATGTCCGCCATGATGGTGTTCAGATTGAAGTCCTTGGGCGTATACACGGCACGTACGCCTTGCGCCACCAGCTTTGCGGCATCCTCGGGCGGGATGATGCCGCCGGCGACCACCGGCACGGCCGCCAGGTCGCGCAAGCGCAGTTCCTGCAAAACCGATTCCACCAGCTCCATGTGGCTGCCCGACAGGATCGACAGGCCCACCATATGCACCCCCTCCTCCAAGGCCGCCTGGGCAATCTGTTGCGGGGTCAGCCGGATGCCATCGTAGACCACCTCGAAGCCGACATCCCTGGCCTTGACCGCAATCTGTTCCGCACCATTGGAATGGCCGTCCAGACCGGGTTTGCCGACCAACAGCTTCAAGGGACGGCCCAGCGCGTTGCCCGTGTCGGCGACCCTTGCCCTGAGATCTGTGACCTGATCCTTCTTGCCAAGCACGACGCGACTGTCGATGGCGATGTCGATGCCGGTCGGCGGCCTGAACTCGCCAAAAACCGCACGCAGGGAATCGCCCCATTCGCCCGTGGTGACTCCCGCCAGGGCGCAGCGAATCGAACTTGGCATGATGTTCTCGCTGCTCTTGGCAGCGTCGGTAAGCCCCTGCAGGGCGGCGCCGACTTCGGCGGCATTGCGGTTGTTTCGATGCGCCCGCAGGCGTTCGATCTGCTCGCGCTCGGCGGCCGGATCGGTTTTCATGATGTTGCCATCGCTGCCTACGGTCAGCGGCGATATGGCCGTTTCCTGGAAGCAGTTGACGCCGATGATTTTCAGGTCGCCGGATTCGATGGCGCGCAGCCGCTGCATATGGCTGCCGACCAGTTCCCGCTTGATGTAGCCGGACTCGATCGCCGCAATGATTCCGCCCTGGGCCTCGACGTTGGCGATTTCCTCCCTGGCCCCCTCGATCAGTTCGGCGACCTTGGCGGCAATCACCGGCGACCCATCCAGAATATCCCCGTACTCGAGCAGATCGGTCTCGAACGCCATCACCTGCTGCATCCGCAAGGCCCATTGCTGGTCCCAGGGGCGCGGCAGGCCCATGGCCTCGTTCCACGCCGGGAGCTGGATGGCGCGGGCCCGGGCGCCCTTGGAGAGCACCACCGCCAGCATTTCCAGGACGATTCTCTGGACGTTGTTTTCCGGCTGCGCCTCGGTCAGCCCGAGGGAGTTGACCTGCACGCCATAACGGAAGCGGCGCCGCTTCGGGTCCTCGACCTGGTAGCGGTTCAGGGTGAGCTCGTTCCACATGTCGCCGAAGGCCCGCAGCTTGCAGCACTCTTCAACGAAGCGGATGCCGGCGTTGACGAAGAAGGAAATCCGATCGACGACCTGGGGAAACTCGTCCGGCGCGATCTCGCCGGAAGCCTTGACCCGATCCAGCACCGCCATCGCGGCACAGAGCGCGTAGGCCAGTTCCTGGACCGGCGTGGCGCCCGCTTCCTGCAAGTGGTAGCTGCAGATATTCGTCGGATTCCACCTCGGCACATGCTTGACGGTGTAGTTGATCGTATCCGCGATCAGGCGCATCGACGGACCCGGCGGATAGATGTAGGTACCGCGCGAGAGGTACTCCTTGATGATGTCGTTCTGGGTGGTGCCGCTCAGCAGTTTCGGATCGATGCCACGCCGTTGCGCCAAGCCGATGTACAGCGCCAACAGCCATGGCGCCGTGGCATTGATGGTCATCGCGGTGTTCATCTTGTCGAGCGGTATCTGGTCGAACAACTGATCCATGTCCTCGATATGCGACAGCGGCACGCCGACCTTGCCGACCTCGCCCCGCGCCAGGGGACTGTCGGCGTCGTAGCCGGTCTGCGTCGGCAGGTCGAATGCCACCGACAATCCCGTCTGGCCTTTGGCGAGATTGGTTCGATAGAGGGCATTGGAGGCCCTGGCCGAGCTGTGGCCGCTATAGGTACGGATCAACCAGGGCTGATCCCTTTTTTTCTGGACTGCAACCATGACTATCCCCTTTTCCTGATCAAGAGACGTCTCTCTATCTCAAAAATCTTCTCATCGATCTTTTCCTTGCCCATCTCTTTCTTGTCGTTTTCCTTGATGAACAAGTCCCCGCCATGTTTGGCGAATGCGTTGGCCGCGGTGATGTTCTTGACGCCAATCAGTTGGAAGCTGACGATGCCGAACCTCGCACCCAGCGCTCCCGGTGCATCCTCGGCGGCCAGCACGCGCGACAGTGCGGCAACCGTATCGCCACCGATCGACGGCTGCGTGTGGTAGCCCTCGGTGAAACCGAGTTCCCAGACGCTGTTCTCGCTGACATCACGACTGGCCAGGCCTTCCAGCCAGGCGAAAACCAGACCGCCATAGACGATCGGGTCGCCGCTCATCTTGCCCGACAGGCCGGCGCTGAAGATGCGGTCGAAATGCAGCGGATGCGTGTTGCCCGCCTCATAGGTCAGCGAAAGATGCTCGTCGGTTATGGTTCTGCCATTGGCATGGACGATGATGTCGCCGACGGAAAAGTCCTCGAACCAGGAATTCGGGCCGGTCAGGCCGGCAGGCAGCCGCGCCGGAAAGTCCGGCAGAAGCACCTCGGCTTCCTCGACCCAGGGGAAGGCCGGCATCGTTGCGGATGGAGGCAAGGGGGTGGTCGGTGGGCGGTCGCCGCGCCCGGCAACCATGATTTTCCTCTCGTACTGGAGCACCACTTCGTCGTTCTGGTTCAGCCCCAAGGTGCGGATGGTGACGATGCCCGGCTTGCCAGCGCCACGCTCCTTGCGGTCCATGACCTTGGTCAGGGAGCGAATGGTATCCAGTTGATACACCGGCCGCAGATACTGGGCGTCGTAATAGCCGAGATTTGCCATCGCCTTTTCCGAATCGTTCTGCACGCCCAGCGAGAGAACCACGTTGAAGACCATCTGCGGCGAAGCCACCAGGCCGGAGAAGCCGCTGGCCTTGGCGTACTGGTCATTGATGTAGAGCGGATTGCATTGCATGTAGGTGCGCGCAAAGGCTTCCATCCGGGCAGGAAAGAAGGTGAACCCACGCGGATGCACAAACACCTGCCCCGGCACGAACTCCTCCAGATAACGGCCGTAGTGTGGATGGCGGACTTTTTGCACGTCCACCGGCACTGTTTCGGCCAGTTCGACCTGCGCTTGAAAACGAACTGCTTGCGACATGGAATCCTCCTTTTTGCGTTAAGCGGGTCGGGATGAAGTCCCGCCTACACGGCGTCAATCAGGGAACGTGCGATAACCTTCAGGGCCAGGGTTTCCTCGGCCCCCTCGAAGATCGACAACACGCGCGCATCGACGAAATAGCGGCTGACGGCACACTCCTCCGCGTAGCCCATGCCGCCATGAATCTGCAAGGCTTCGCGGGTCACCCACTCGGCCGTGCGGCAGGTGAAGAGTTTCACCATGCTGGCTTCCATCTGTCCGGCGCCCTCGTCCATCAGGCGCCCGACGGCGTAGGTGAATTGGCGGGACACGGTCAGCAGCGTCGCCATGCGCGCCAGCTTGACCAGCGTCAGTTGATACTCGCCGATGTGCTTGCCGAAAACCTTGCGCTCCATCGCATAGGAGACCGCCCGTTCGAAAGCGGCTTGCATGACGCCAATCGCGCGCGCCGCGGTCTGGATCCGCCCGCCGGCAAATCCGGCCATGGTGAAGTAGAAGCCCTTGCCTTCGCCCTCCGGCCCGCCCACCAGGTTTTCGTCCGGCACGAAGACGTGGTCGAAGAAAAGCTCGTAGGAATGCATCCCGCCCTAGCCCATGGTCGCAACCGCCCGACCCGTCAGCACACCGCCCTGCGCCTGGCGATATTCGAAATCATGGCCTTCATAGGAGTCCTTTTCGAGCAGGAACATGCTCAGCCCCTTGTGGGCCAGCGCACGGTCGGGATTCGAGCGGGCCAGCACCAGCAGCAAACCCGCCTTGCCGGCCATGGTGCACCAGGTCTTGACGCCGTCGAGTATCCAGCCGCCATCGCACTTCGTCGCCTTGAGCCGGACCGCCGCGACATCCGAACCGGTATCCGGCTCGGTGACGGCAACGGCGCACAAGGGGTGGCCCATGGCGATTTCCGGCAACCACTTCTGTCTCTGTTCTTCCGTGCCACCCTTCAGCAGGGCCCGACTGAGGATTTCCGGGCGGGTGATCAGGCTGCCGGCCCCACCGAGCGAGCCGCGCGCAAGCTCCTCGGTAACCACGATCATCCCCATGTTGTCTTCATGATCGTTGCTCTGGATGCCGCCGTAGCGTTCGGGGATCGACAGTCCGAAGCAGCCCATTTCCGCCAAGGGCACGAGGATTTCCTTGGGGATGATCCGGTCTTCCCGGTGAATCTCCTCCGCCAGGGGCATCACCACATGCGTTGCCAGCTTGCGGAAGGATTCCTGCATCATCGTCGCATCTTCGCCGAGCAGGTAGGCGCCGCTCGCGCCATTCAGCGCAACGACCTGCCGGCCCAGCGCTTCGAGATTGCCCGCGTCCAGTTGCGAGCGGCAGAAACGGGTGAGCGCGGATGCGTCCAGCAGCGCGATATCGGCATCGTCCAGGCCGAAACTCTGCGGTCGCGCCGAAAAACGATTGCGAATGTTTTGCAGGGCCTCGCCGCAAAACGCCAGCGTCATCCGCTCTTCGATGCAGGCCCCGGCGCCTGCCGGGCCGGCGGCGGCAACCTTGCCCGCATATTCCAGCGCAAAACGCGCCGTGGTCGATTCGGCGGCACACCAGGCCAGATCGAAGCTGGCCATCTGATGCCCGTCGAGTTTTTCGCTCGAAACGCCATTGGCGCCGAGGCATTGCTGCTTTATCCAGACCAGCGATTTCTTGATCAGCGCATCGGCTGCCGCGAGATGTTGCAACGCTTCCTGCATTCTGCTGATGACTTCACTCATGGTTCTTCCTTTGATTCATGGTTGATCGGCCGTTGTTTGCCGGTCCGGTTATTGACAGTACGAACAGCGCTAATGACATGTTATTGATTCTTATGAATCTTTTGCTGAACAGCAGGTCACCCTTTCGGCTGTGGCGATGCAACTCAACAGGGACAAGCGAAATGTTGCGGCAAGACCAGCAAGCACTGGAAGACTCCGTTACACAAACCCAGTCGGCCATAGCTCCTCAAGAACCCGTGCTGGATGGGCGTCAGAAACAAAACGGCAATCCAAACGGCAATCCAGCCGAACCAAAATACACGTTTGGATTCTAGCGCTTCACTATGTTGCACCGCAAGATCGATTATGGGCTTTTGGAACGGATAATTCGTGCTGTTGATATAGATCAAACCCGACTGCGAACAAGATCGCCCTCGGCAAGCGTATCCGGGGGCAGCAGGAGCGACAGCGCAGCTTCAATCCACCCTTCTTGGCCAATCCCGCTCCACTTGACTACAATTGCCACGGCCCACGAGTCGTCCCCGGCCCTGGTTTGACGCGGCTGGAGTTGAATGGAGATGGCAATCATCCGAAGCTCTCGTCCGCGGATTCAAGCTTGAACAGCAGAGACCCCAGGAGGCATACCGATGACCACCACCACCGTGCATCGCGAACGCACGGATCAAATAGCTACGCTAACACTCGCGAATCCGGACAAGCTCAACGCCATGAACGCCGCGATGTGGGAGGAACTGCGACAGGCCGTACACCAGATCGCCGGAGACGCCGAGATCCGTTGCGTGATCCTGCGCGGCGCGGGTGAGTTTTTCGCCGCTGGCGGTGATATCGAGGAGCTGCGCGAAGCCCGTGCCACGGTGGACAGCGCACTGGCCTACCATGAGGCGGTTGGGCAGGTATTGCAGGCCATCCAGCAGCTTCCCCAGCCGACTTTGGCGGCGATTCAGGGGCCTTGCGCCGGAGCCGGACTGGAAATCGCCTGCGCCTGCGACCTGCGGATCGCAGGGGAATCTGCCCGTTTCGGTGCGCCGGTGATGAAGCTCGGGTTCTCCATGTACCCTGGCGAACTGGCCGGCTTGCTGGCGCTCGCCGGGCCGGCACTTACCAGGGAGATCCTGCTGGAGGGCCGCTTGCTGACTGCTGCCGACGCGCTCGCCAAGGGTCTGCTGACGCGCGTGGTGGCGGACGCCGACGTGCACACCGAAGCCATGGCAACGGCGCGACGCATCGCCGCCGGCGCGCCGCTGGTTGCAAGGTGGCACAAGCAGTGGATTGCTCGGCTGCAGCATCCCGCGCCGCTCGACGAGATCGAAAAGCGCGCCTCGTTCGCCTTTGTCGAAAGTGCCGACTACGCCGAAGGACTCGCCGCCTTTCTCGAAAAGCGCCCGCCGCGTTTCACCGGACGCTGATTCGATTCACGCGTTCGTCCCCCGCGCCGCGCTCGTCGACCGACGACCGTGGCCATCGGCCGGCGCCGGCCGGATTGCTGCGAAAAATTACTTGACGGCCGCTTCGCGCTTCTTGCGCGACGTGGGCATCAAGGTTGCTTCGCCGTCGATGACCACCTTGTCACCCACGGTGCATACGGTATCCATCACCACCCGGCACTTGTCGACGATGACTTCCCTGACGGTGGCCTTGGCATGGACGGTGTCGCCGGGACGCACCGGCGCGCGAAAGCGCAGGGACTGGCTCAGGTAAATCGTACCGGGGCCGGGCAAGCGATTGCCGAGCACCGCCGAGAGCAGGCTGGCCGACAGCATGCCGTGCGCGATGCGGCCGCCAAACATCGTGGTCTTGCCGAACTCCTCATCCATGTGCACCGCGTTGACGTCAGTGGATACGCCGGCAAACAGGACGATGTCCGCATCGGTAATGGTCTTGGCAGTTTCCGCGCTCATGCCCACCGCGATGTCTTCAATGTCGTAACCGTTCTGGGGATTCATGAAATTCCTTCTCCGTAATGATCGGCGCGGGTATCGCCGCGCCCAGGGAAAACGGCGCCGGCTACTGCCTGCGCCACTCGACTTTCTTCAGGGTTCCGGATACCGTGAGGTTGGCACGGCGGAGTTCCGTGGATAGCTTCAAATCCGCGGCAAAGCGCCCGCGAACATTCTTGTCCGCATCGACATCGACCGTACCGCTGGCCGACATGCCGCCCTGGCCAAAACGCACCTGGCGGAACTGGGTCGCGCCCGCTTCATGCAAAAAGCTTGCGTCGAGGTCGGTGAACTTGGTATCGCCGCGCTTCTCCCCCCCCTGCACCAGGCTCCCGAGATCCGCTCCAAGCAAGATTCCCCTCGGGATGGCAAGCCTGCCTTCAAGTCGCGGCCCGGCGAAGAGCCTGGCGGCCTGCGCCGCCTGCATGGCATAGGATGCGTCCCCCGCCACCCGCCCGCCGTCGATCAGATCGGGAACAATTCGCGCCGTATCGATCTGCTTCGCGTTCAACTCGCCGGCAAGGCTCCAGTTTGCGCCCCATGTCAGCCTGGCTGTGCCGCTGAGAGTCCCGCCAAGGGCAAAGCCCTTGAATTCCGTCAGGACAAGTCCAGCACTGTTCACCGAGCCCTTGGCAACGAAATCCTCCAATGTCAGCACTGAACCGAAAGGGATCTTGAAAGACTGCGCGGTGATCTCGATGTTTGCCGACTGGCCCTGCGAAGCCATAGCGAGACTGAGGGTCTTGTCCCGTGCCTGGATGGCAATGGTTTTCCAGCCGCCCTCTTCGTCGGCCACCAGTTTGGCATCGAACGCAGGCAGGGCGATGTTCTTCGATTCCAGAGTGGTGTTGAGCGCATCGACACTTTCAAACACCAAATCCCGCGTCGGCAGCTTGCTGAAGAGGATCCAGCCGAGGCCTTCTTCCGTGACAACCAGCGAGTCGAACTCAACCGACTTGAAGACTTTCTTGTCCTTGTACAGGTTGCCTATTTCGCCTGTCGCCTTGATCAAGGGAACCTTGATCTGCCCTGCGCTGCCGATTGAAACACCCTCGAGCCGCAAATGCGGTTGCGGCACCAGCGCTATGCGGAGCGCCTTGATTTTCACCGGCTCCTGAATCTGCACCGCTACCAGTTCCTCAAACCGGGAAATCTGCCCGTCGAACGAGATCAGGTGAAGCGCCACCAGGCCCCCCACAAGCAGCGCAGCAAGCGCCAACGCTATCAGTTTGCCGCGCCTGGGCGGCGTCCTTGAACCGGCCTTGGCCTTTGTCGGAGCCGTCTTGGGGCTCGCCAGCGTGCTCGTTTCCGCCGCCCGCTTGGCCTGCTCTTCGGCGGCGCGCTCTGCCGCCTCCAGCATGGCCTGCGCTTGCTCTTCCTGCCATGCCTGGTCTTCCGCCAGCAGGCGCGCCTGGACTTGGGTGCGCTTCCAGGCGATTTCGGCAGCCGCCTCCTCGGCTTTTTTCCGGACTTCCTTCTCGGCCTTCTTCCGGGCTTCCTCCTCGGCCTTTTTCGGAGCTTCCTCTTCGGCCTTGCGACGGGCTTCCTCTTCGGCCTTGCGACGGGCTTCCTCGTCGGCCTTGCGGCGGGCTTCCTCTTCGGCCCTACGCCGAGCGTCTTCCTCGGCCTGGCGTCGGGCTTCCTCTTCGACCTTGCGGCGGGCTTCCTCTTCGACCTTGCGTCGAGCTTCCTCTTCGACCTTGCGGCGGCTTCTTGACCTTGCGTCGAGCTTCCTCTTCGACCTTGCGGCGGGCTTCGTCCTCGGCCTGGCGTCGAGCTTCCTCTTCGACCTTGCGCCGGGCGCCTTCCTCGGCCTGGCGTCGGGCTTCATCCTCGGCCTTGCGCCGAGCGTCTTCCTCAGCCTGACGGCGGGCCTCTTCCTCTGTCTTGCGCCGCGCTTCCCCCTCGGCCACCCGCCGCGCCTGCTCGTCGATCTGCGGGACCCGCACTTCGGCGTCCTGCGTCGAACGTTCCCCCCCCTCGCGCCTGGCCCTTATCTTGGCGCGCAGTTCCTGGTCCCTGCGCGCAGCCTCATCACCCGATTGATCGATTCCGCCGTGCGGCTGAGACGATGAGCCAGAAACGGGCGTCGAACCCGCCGACTCGCGGATGTAATCTTCCGCGGCGAGAGCCGCCAAAGCCTCGTCAAGCGTGGCTGGAGAGAGGTTCCCGTGCGCGCTTCGCAAGGCGTCGACGGAGGATCTTCCGTCGATCGCTTTCAGGATGTCGCGCAAATTGCGTGCGAGTTCATCGGTTGCGGCGTTTGCCGCCCGATCGCCCTTGGCAGTCCTGGCATAGATGATGGTCTTATTCACGGTATCTCGATTGGCAGGTTCGATGATGGTCGGTAGCTTGGGGAGTCAGGCATCCAGCGCCTCGACGCCGGCTTCGCCCCGCTTTCCGGATTCTTTTCTTGATCTGCATGCTTAAAGGTAACATTTTTGGACCGTGCCGGTTGAACGACAGTGCTGGATCAGCCCGTCAATACCTGCGCCCCGCTCAAGCCCAGGCGCAAAATCCCTGCAATCAGCAGGGCCGCGCCAACCGATACCGATACCGAAAACAATGCTTCCCGGCGTCCGATGGTCTTGAGCATCACGGCGAAGGTGGAGACGCAGGGAATGTAGAAGGTAAGGAACAACAGCAGCGTGACAATCTGCACCGAATCGAGCAGGCTGCCGATTTCCTTGGTGCCCAGTGCCTGGTAGATCATCAGCAGCGAAAGCTCCTTGCGCAGCACGCCAAACAGCAGCGGCACGCCCAGCACCAGCGGCAGGCCAAGCCACCAGACCGTCACCGGCATCAGCAGGGTGTTGATCAGGCTGTCGGCGCCGACATGGTTGAGCAGCGCCAGCACCACGCTGCCACCCACCAGCAAGGGCGTCACGATGGTGAGGATGTCGCTGGTGCGCGCCCATGTCTCGGCGAGCAGGGTCCGCCAGGTTGGCAGGGCGTAGGGCGGAATTTCCTGCACCTGGCCGGGCCCAATTTCGCGATCCGCGCGCGACAGCAGGCGACCCATCACGGCAATGACGACCAGGGTCAGGGCAAATATGCCGAACACGCCCGCAGCGCCGAGGTACTTGCCGGCAATGGCGAGGATGATGGCGGAACGCGCCGAGCAGGGCACGAAAGTGATCAGCACCGAAGCAATCACGCGCTCGCGGCCGCTGGTGGCCCTGGCCGCGCCGGAGATGGCCGGCACGTTGCAGCCGAGGCCGAGCAGGAAGGGCACGGCAACGCCGCCATGCAGACCGATCTGGTGGAAGCCGCGATCGACGACAAACGCGATGCGCTGCATCAGCCCCACCTCTTCCAGACTTACCAGCAGCATCACCAGCGGAATCATGTAAGGCACCACGATGCCGACAAGCCCGATCAGGCCGTCAAGCACAGCACGGCCGACCACGCCGCCGGTGGACTGCGGCTGCCAGTCGGCGAATGCCACGCTCAGGCGGGCCGTGGTCATCGAATCGATCCAGCCGCTGATCTCGAACACCACGAAGAGTACCGCCGCGAACACGGCAAGGCTGCCGATCAGGCCCCACTGCGGGTGCAGGAACAACTCGTCAAGCCAATAGCGCCACCCGCGTCCGTCGGCCGGCGATCCCATGCGCGCCGCGGCCTCGACCAGGGTTGCGGCGCGGTGGTGCCGGTCGGCATGCACTTCTTCCGCCAGGGGTCGCGGCAAGCCCAGTCCGGCCGCTGCACGCAGAACCCGGAACTCCGGCAGCAGCAAGGGAAAATGTTGATCAAGTTCGGCCTCGATGAAACGGTCGTCGGCGGCGAACTGCATCACCAGCAAGGGATGCGGTGCGCGAAATGCTGCGTGGATCTCGGGTCGATTCATCGCCGCGGCAAGCGCGCGAAGGCTCTCGGCAATGTGCCGGCTGGGCGGCTGCGGCAAGGGGCAGGTCTGCTCGCGGGCCGCATTCACCGCGGCGCCGAAGAGTTGCGCGATGCCATGTCCCATCAGGGCCACGGTGGGGCGCACCGGCATGCCCAGCAGATCTTGCAGGGCCTTGATGTTGATGTACAGACCCTTCTTCACCGCTTCGTCCATGCGATTCAACGCCAGCACGATGGGCCGGCCGAACTGGCTCAGCTCCAGTGTCAGCTCGAGATGGCTTTGCAGACTGGTGGCGTCGACCACCTGGATGATCAGGTCGGGCGGCGCAAAGGGTGCGGGAGGGCGCGAGGCTTCATGCATCGAGACCGGCGGACGGTCATCGCCCCACAGCAGGTACTTTAGTGCGGAAAGGTCGTCGCCTTCCAGGTGATGCAGCGAATGGATGCTCGGCAGATCGACGACGCTGGCTTCGTCGAGCCCGATCTGCACGGTGCATTCGCGATACACCCGTTGCGTCCCGGTCAATTCTCCGCTGCGCGGCGCCGTGCTCGACACCGCGTCGAACAGCGTGGTTTTGCCACTGCCCGGCAGGCCGACCAGGGCTATGCGCAGACGCCGCTCACCGCGGAATAGCGGGGTGCGCAACGGTATCGCGGTTTCGCTGACTCGTACCCCGGAATTCATCAAGTGCCGGCGTTACAGCCTGTATTCGAGCTGGAGTCGCGACTGCAGCCGCTTCGCTTGCTTGAAGGCCGCCTTCAGCATCTGCCGGTCGAGCTCGTTCAACTCTTCCGGGTCGATGCGATTTGCCGCGCCGGGCCGGGTGTCGGCGCCCTGGTTGCGCAGACGCAGCATCTGGATGAAAAAGAAGCCGTCAATCACCGCATTGACGTCGTCGCTACCGAGTTTCATCTGCTCTGCGGCCGCCCGCAGCCGTGCCGTGGTGCTGCTGTGGGGAATCCCATGCGCCAGCGCGATGATGCGCGCGGCATCGACAAAGGGCCGCGTGCCAAAGGCCTTGAGATCGAGCGTATGGGGGAATTCCGTATTGTTGTCAAAAACAAAATCGCGGATCATGCCCAGCGGCGGCGCGGCGCGCACCGCGTTCTCGGCCATCAGGCGGAGAAAGATCCTCGCGCTGCCGGTACGGTCGAGCAGCCACTTGCGCAATGCCTTGGCCAGGGCCTCGTTGCCATACAGCGCGCGAAAATCGAAAAAGATGCTGGCGTTAAGCAAGGCTTCCGGCTCGGGCAGCCGTATCCAGTGCGTAAAGCGCTCCTGCCACTCTTCATTGGTCAGGCACCAGAGCGGATTGCTGGCCATTATGTTGCCCTTGCACAGCGGAAAGCCGCAGCGCGCCAGGCCTTCATTCACCTCGCGGGCAAAGTCGAGAAAGCGCAACTGCAGCGCATCGCGGTCGGCGAAATCGGGGCAGACGAATATGATCCCGTTATCCTGGTCGGTGCTGAACGTCTGCTCGTCGCGTCCCTCCGAGCCGAACGAAAGCCAGGCCCAGTCAAGCCCGTAGAGATCGTGCCGCGCCAGCGTGATCTCGATCACGCGGCGCGTCAGCCCATCATTCAGCCCGGAAATGAATTGCGTCAGCTTTTCCGCGCTGACGCCCTGATTCAACATGTTGAGGCACAAACGACGCACGTCGCCGGCAGCCCGGCTCACCGCATCGATATCGGCCGCCGCCTCGATGACCTTGCGGATGTTGCGCAGGCCGACGCGCGCCATGGCGAACAGGACTCGCTCGGAAATCACCCCGGCCGCGCGCTCTTCGGCGTCGACAATCACCAGGTGGCGAATCCCCAGCGTCGCCATTGCCAGCATCGCGTCATACATCGTGGCGTGGTCGGAGATGGTCGCCGGCGGGGTCGTCATCACCTCCTCGACGGTCGCCGTGTCCGGGTAGCGGGGAATCACCACCCGGCGCAAGGTATCGGTCTGGGTAAAGATGCCGACCGGCTTGTGCGACTCGTCCGCCACCACCACGGAGCCGACCTTGGCGCGCACCATTGACTCCATTGCCTCGCGAATCGACGCCTGTGGCGTCACGAGGATCATCGTCTGGCGCGGCAAGGCGGAAATCTGCGTGTTGAGCGCCTGCTGCTCAGCGTTGCGCTGACCGAACTGGAGTTCGATCTGCCGCCAGGAGTCGTCCAGCCGGCCGGCGAGATGGTCGAGGACGAAGAGATTGAATTCCGGGCTGAGCGGCAGCAGCGCGAAAAAGTCGGCGCTGGCGAGCCGCCAGACCTTTGCGTCGCCCACCGCGGCATACACGTTGATCGCCTGGCGCTTGGCCGCCACCGCTGCCAGCGGGAACATTTTCCCCGGCTCCAGCTCGTCCAGTGGTTTGTCGGTAAGGTGGGTATCGACCGCCAGTCGCACCCCCACCTTGCCCGACTGGATGATGAAAAGATCCGGTCGTTCGTCGCTGGGCGTAACAATGCTGCTGCCACTGGCCGCGGCAACCGGAGTCAGACGTTCAGCCAGTCCCTCCAGCGCGAGCGCACCCATGTCTCTGAAGGGCAAATGTCTGCGCAGAAAATCGAGCAGCTCGTCGGGGGATGCATACGTCATGAGTGAGTGTTCCTGGTTTATGTCTGGACATGGAAGCGGGTTTTCAACCCTTGCTGGAGCTTGCGCGCCTGGCGCAGGCTTTCGAGCAAGACGCGGCGGTCGAACTCGTTGAGGCGATCCGGATCAAGCTGATTGCCGGACGGCTTGCCGTCCAGGCTGTGGCTGGCTTGCACCGCGAGGCGAATGCCTTGCAGGGCATGGAAGGCATGGACTGCCGCTTCCGCGTCGCCGGGCGCCTGGAAGCCCTCTGCCGCCGCCCGGCGCAATCGCGGTGCGGTGCCGGTTTCGGCAATCCCGGCGCCGAGTGCCTGAATGCGGGCGGCATCGACAAAAATACGTGAACCGAACTTCTTCAAATCGATCGCACCGCCTGAATCGGCCTCGGTGACAAAATCGCGCAGGCGTCCCAGCGGGGGGGCACGGCGGCCAGGGCGTTGACCGTCATCATGCGCAGAAAGATTTCATTGCCGCGGGTGAGATCCGACAAGGCATGGCGCAACTGGGCGGCCAGCTCGGCGTCGCCCATCAGGGGCGTGAAATCGAAGAAGATCGAGGCGTTGAGCAGGGCCTCGGGTTCGGGAGTGCGCACCCAGGTGGCAAAGTTTTCCAGCCATTCCGACAGCGAAAGGCACCAGCGCGGATTGCCCGCCATGACTTCGCCATCACAGAGGGGAAAGCCGCATTCGTCCAGCGCCTGGTTCACGGCGCGGGCGAAGGGGAGAAACAGCTCGCGCAACTGCCGTGCTTCCCCGTCGTCAGTGGCGGAGAACAATAGTCCATTGTCCTGATCGGTCGACAGAGTCTGCTCCAGACGCCCTTCCGAACCGAGGCCAAGCCAGCACCAACGTGCCGGCGGCAGGCGAAAGCGCTGCTGCAGCAATCCCAGCACTCGTCTTGCGATGGCATCGTTGAGCAGGGACAGGACCCGCGTCACCAGTGCCGGTCCGGCCTCCTCGCTTTGCAGGACTACGGCCAACCGGCGAACCTCGCCGGAGCGCGCCACGAGGGTGGCAACGTCGGGTGCGGCGGCAATCGCGGCGGAGCATCTGGCGATGGCGCGCGCCTCTGGCAGGATCTCACGATCGCTGGTCATGGCTTCAATACTTGATGCGGGCGAAATAGGTCTTTTGCGCGGCGTCAAGCGCCTGGCGCAGGGTGACAATTCCCATGCTCGCGAGCAGCGGAATCATCTTCAGGAACGCCTCACCCGTCACATAGGCATCGCCAAGGGCGGTGTGCCGACCGATGACGTTGACGCCGAGTCGCGCCGCAAGGCTCTCCAGCTCATGCGATTGCTGGTTGGGATGAATTACCCCCGACAGCAGCAGGGTATCGAGCACCGGCTGCTGGAAACGTACGCCGATACTGTCCTCCTTGAGTTGCAGAAAGCGCATGTCGAACGCCGCGTTGTGCGCAACCAGCACGGTCTCGGCACAGAACTCATGAAAGGCAGGAAGCACCACGTCCAGTCTTGGCTGACCACTCAGCATGGCCTCGGTAATGCCGTGAATCGGGATACCCTCGGGCTTCAGCGGGATGTCCGGGTCGACGAGCTGATCGAATATCTCCTGCCGCAGCAGGCGATTGTTCACGATGCGCACGGCGCCGATCTGAATGATTTCATCGCCGGCGGATGGCTGCAACCCGGTCGTCTCGGTATCGAATACCGAATAGACTAGATCGGTCAGCTTGCGATCGAGATCGATTCCCGAGCCTTCGGCATCGCGCGCGGCGAACAGGTCGAAATCGTAATACTCGGGCCGGCTGTCGCTGCTCAACTGCTGCCTTTGGTCGATCATCTGCACATCGGCCATCACCGCCGCCGGCAACACCAGGCGGAAGAAGGCCTTGTGCGCGGCCTTGTCACGCTGATACCAGATCTCTCCGCCATGACGGTCGATCACGTCGCGCAGTGTCAGTGGACTGGTCTCGGCGCCGACGGTCATCGGCTCCAGTTCCCATGTATAGAGGGTCTCCGAGGAAATCGGCTTACCCAACCAGATCAGATCCACAAAAACCATCGTGCCTTCGGCGGAAAGACTCAGGCGCAATTCACGAATGGCATAGTGCTCCTGCAGGCGCGCGGCGAGAAAAGTTATGCCCTGAATCAGGGAGAAGCTGTCTACCCGCATCCACAATCCGTGGTCCTGCTCCTCGTTCTTGATCGGCAGATGCAGCCGCTCTTCGATGCGTCGCGCCGCGGCGGCAACGATGTCAATCGCCAGAACGTCTTCCAGCGGCCAGCGAGTCTTCAGTGAATCGGCAAAACGGCTCATGGTGGCCTCAAGCCGGGCGCTCATCGCCGAGGCCTCGTCCGCAATCACGCGCGTGAAGCGCTCGCGGTAGTCGGCCTCCATCTCCGGCGAATCGATCAGCGTTTCCACCGCGGCGCGGATGTTGCCCAGCGCCGCCCGGTTGCCATCGGTGAGTGATTGCAGGGCCTGATCGCGCTCGGCTTCCCGCTCGAAATTGCGGGTAATGTTTTCGATGGTCAGCACGTAGCCGGTGACGTGCAGGTCGGCACCGAGCATGTCTGCAGTTGTCATCTCATGGGCAGGCGCAGTCTGGCCACTAACATCGTCACCCCCCTTCTTGGCAGGGGGGCCGGGGGGGGTGCCGTCCAATTTTTCACCGGTGGCGGAGCCGCCGACGCCCGTGCGCAGCACGGGTGCCATCTGTGCCCTGAGCAACTGTCCGCCGTGCGTCGAAGTGATGAAATTGGCTATCGGCTCGGCGCTGCCCTTGCGCAATCTCTGCTGGATGGTCTCCAGTGAATGAGTAATCTGGCCACGCTCGAGGATGGAAAAGATCGAGCGACCAAGTCCGATCAGGGCGCCGCCGCTCATCGACGTCGGCCCCTGCGCGAGCGCCTTGAACTCGAGTCGCGCACGGCTGTTGTAGAGCAGGATGCGACCATCCATATTGCATACCACGACCCCCAGCGCGAGTTCCGACATCAGCGCGGCAAGCCGGTTCTTTTCCTCTTCCACGGTCGCCTTGGCCTGGCGGATCTGCTCTTCGACATCGTTCAGCAATTCGTCGCGCTGCTGCGCCAGATCGTTGGCCGCGCGGGCCAGCTCGCGCACTTCGGGAGGGCCTTCGGGCGCCACCCGGAAGTTGCGATTGGCGCCAAGCATCAGGCGCAGTGTCTCTGCCATGCGCAACAGGCCGTGCACATACTGCTGGAACAGTCCGCGCAACAACAGCACGCCGGCAACAAATCCGCACAGCGTAATCATGCCGCCGACCTGAAGGCGCGGCAGGAGGAATTCGACAAGCGCGGCGCGTTCGGCGCCGCGCGCTTCGACAAACACCAGCAGACCGGTGAGAACGAACGGCCCGGTCATCAGCAATCCGAGAACGCAAATGGCAAGAATGAAGCGAAACCTTACCTTCATGCCAGCAACGACTTGATCTGGAGCACGAGGTCCTTGGTCGAGAAAGGCTTGGTGACATAGGCATCGGCGCCGAGCGCCAGGCCCTTGGCGACTTCCGTCTCGCGCCCCTTGGCGGTCAGCATGATGATTTTCACCCCCATCAACGCCGGCATGGCACGCAAGGCCTCGCAGACCTCGAAGCCGGATTTCTTCGGCATCATCACGTCGAGCAGGATCAGGTCGGGAAGAAATTCAGCAGCTTGCTGCAGCGCGGCTTCACCGTCGGTCGCCACGGCGATCTGGAAGCCCTCCTTCTTCATCAGGTACTCAAGCGAAATGACGATGTTCGGCTCGTCATCGACAATCAATATGCGCTGGCTCACGGCTCTCCTCCGGTCCAATAGTCCAAGTTGCGGTCGCCGGGCTAAGGTTCCAACCAGCAGGCCCCTGTCCGACGAGTTCACGATGTCATCGCCAATGCGCAAGGCCTGCTGCTACCGCAGGCACTCTTCAGGGAGACTCCCGTACTCTTGTTTCACGCATTATCGCCCGCCTGCCGGGGCAGTGTGAAAACGAAACGCGCGCCGGCCCCCGGCGTGCTTTCGACCCACAGCCGGCCATGGAAATACTCGATGATCTGGCGACTGATCGGCAGCCCGAGGCCGGTGCCCTGCGGCTTGTCGGTAAGCACGTCGGCCGTGCCCGCGCCCTGGCGGAATTTGTCAAAAATCAGATCCTGATCCTCGAGCTGGATGCCGGGTCCGTTGTCGGTAACATCGACCAGCACTTCGCTGGTCGTGCCGCTGGCGCCGACTGTCACCCGACCGCTCTCTGCGGGGACGAACTTGAGCGCGTTCGACAGCAAATTGACCATCACCTGCATCAGGCGGTCGCGGTCGGCCATCACGCTGAGCCCCGCTTCGCACCGATCAAGCTCCAGTCTGACGCGCTTCTCGGCGAAAAGGGCGGTCAACGAGTCCGCCGCTTCATGGATCACTTCGGCCACATCCACCGCCGTCACGGTCCATTCTGCGCGACCGGATTCGAGCTTGGCCAGATCGAGAATCTGGTTGATCAGGCGCGACAGGCGCACGGTCTCGCTGACGATGATGCCGAGAAAGCGCGAGCGCTGCGCCAGGTCGATTTTCGGATCCTCGTGGAGCATTTCGGAGAAGGCGCGGATCGAGGTAAGCGGGGTGCGCAGTTCGTGCGTGACGGTGGAGATAAAATCATCCTTCATGCGATCCAGTTCGAGCAGTCGGGAATTCGCTTCGCGCAGTTCCGCAGTGGCACGCCGCAGTTCCAGGGACTTCTGCTCCAGTTCGTGCGAGTAGGCGCGGATCTGCGAAGCCTCATCGAGGATGTTCATGACCTCGTCGATACCCAGCGGTTCCTCGGTGACCACCGACGCCACCATGGCGCGCGCCGACGCCGAGCCGATGGCGCCCGCCAGCAGGGTTTCGGCGAAGCTGACCAGCCGGGTATCGGCGGGAAGCTCCTGGATCGACTTCAAACCCCGCTGCCGCGCATGACGATCAAAGGCTTCCTGCGCCCGCTCGCTGCCGAGGAAGCGGCCTGCCAGCGGCAGCAGGTCGGCGACGCCGGCGCCGCCCCGCCAGCCCGAGACGCCGGCCGCCTCGGCGCCGCCAACGAAGAGGGTCGCCTGCCGCGCCTCGCGCACGTTCGGCACGCGTTTCAGCGAAACGCCAATGTAGGCGCCGAGATTGGCGAGCATGCTCCACACCAGGCAATGCGTGATCTCGTCGAGTCCGGACAGGCCAAGCAGACGTTGCGGGTGCAGGAGTTCGATGCCGAACAAACCCTGCGCGATGAAACCATCCGGCAGCCAGCCCGATTTGGCGAAAGACGGCAGCAACAGCGTATAGGTCCATAGCAAGAAACCCGCCGCCAGACCCGCCAGCGCACCCTCCCGGGTGCCCCCCTTCCAGCACAGGCCGCCGATCACCACCGGAGCGAACTGGGCCACTGCGGCAAAGGAAATCAGTCCGATCGAGACCAGCGCATAGGCTTCTCCGGCCACGCGAAAGTACAAATAACCAAGACCAAGGATTATCGCGATCGACCAGCGCCGGATATCCAGCAAAAGACCCGAAAGGTCGGCGCGTGTCGCCAGCCCCAATATCGGCAGGCGCAACAGCGCCGGCATCACCAGATCGTTGCAGACCATGGTCGACAAGGCGATGGTTTCGACGATCACCATCCCGGTAGCCGCCGACAGGCCGCCGATATACACCAACAGTGCCAGGGCCTCCTCCTGATGGGCCATCGGCAGGGTCAAGACGAAGGTATCGGCGTCGACTCCGCCGCCGGGGAAATGCAACAAACCGGCCAGCGCCACGGGAAGCACGAACAGGTTTATCAGGAACAGGTAGAGCGGAAACATCCATATCGCTCGACTCACATGGTTGACATCGACGTTTTCCACCACCGCGATCTGGAACTGGCGCGGCAAAAGCAACGAGGCGAACAGGGCCAAAAAGATAAGCGTGCCCCAGGCGCCATAGCTGGCCGGCGCACCGGCAGCGGTCAAACCGCGCGCGAGGTCTGGTACGGCGGCCGCCTTTGCGAAAACGTCGCCGATTCCGTCGTTGATTCCCCAGACGACGAAGACGCCCGCCGCCAGAAAGGCGACGAGCTTGACCACGGATTCCACGGCGATGGCGGCGACCATCCCTTCGTGACGTTCCGTGGCATCGAGGTGGCGAGTGCCGAACAGGATCGTGAACGCCGCCAGAATCATTGCCACGTACAGCGCGCTGTCCTGTATCACGGGGACGGCGCCGGCCTTGGCCGGCATGATGATTTCAGGATAACTGGCGAGAATCGCAAAGCTGTTGGATACCGCCTTGAGCTGCAGGGCGATATACGGAATTACGCCGATCACGGCGATGACGGTCACCAAACCGCCGAGCAACTGACTCTTGCCATAGCGCGACGCGACAAAGTCCGCAATCGACGTAATGCGATTGGCCTTGGCGACCCGGATCATCTTCTGCAGGATGAAGCCAGCCAGTGCAAACAACAGCGTGGGCCCCAGATAGATTGGCAGGAAGCCGATGCCGCTGGCCGCCGCACGACCGACGCTGCCGTAGAAGGTCCAGGTGGTGCAATAGACACCGAGCGAGAGCGCATACACCAACGGATTGGAGATCAGGGAGCGCCCCGCATCCGCGCGCCTGTCGGCATACCAGGCGATGGCAAACAGGATTCCCAGGTAACCAAACGAAGCAAGAACGATCACCCAACCCGCCAACATCTCAGTCGCCGCGCCTTTCAACCACCCACGCCATGAGTGCAATGAGGCCTGCCCAAGAGCTCATCAGCCAGACGTAGAGCGGTGGCAGACCGAAAAAGTCCCCGCTGCGGCTGAACACCGAAAGCAAGGGATAGTTGAACAAGATGCAGCCGATCAGGAACAGAAAGGCGAGACGCGGCGCTACGAGTCGGGAGCGGATCATGTCGTCATCTCCGGGAAAGAACCTGTGCCAGCGGGAATCCTACGCCGAATGACGAACGCCGACATATACATACCGTCCCCTGCAGAGGCGGGAAACAAAAGCGCCCGTCTTGCGAGGGCGCTTTTGTTCGATTATGGCAACGCTCTGCGTGCTGGGGCTTACACTTGATGCCCGAAAGCCGCGGTATCCAATCGGACGCGGGCCGGTGTCAGGCGTTGTGCTTCAACTGATCCAGAATCCCCGGGTTTTCCAGCGTCGAGACATCCTGGGTGATGTCTTCGCCCTTGGCCAGACTGCGCAGCAGGCGGCGCATGATCTTGCCGGAACGCGTCTTCGGCAGGTTGTCGCCGAAACGGATGTCCTTGGGCTTGGCGATCGGTCCGATTTCCTTGCCGACCCAGTTGCGCAGCTCGTTGGCGATCTTCTTCGCTTCTTCGTCCGAGGGACGCGCCTGCTTCAGCACGACAAAGGCGCAGATCGCCTCGCCGGCCAGATCATCGGGACGACCCACCACGGCGGCTTCCGCCACCAGCGGATTGGATACCAGCGCCGACTCGATTTCCATGGTGCCCATGCGGTGCCCGGACACGTTCAGCACATCGTCGATGCGACCCATGATGGTGAAATAGCCGGTCTTCGCGTCGCGCACCGCGCCATCGCCCGCCAGATACGTGGTGCCGCCGAAATCCACCGGGAAGTAGGACTTCTTGTAACGCTCCGGATCGCCGTAGATGGTGCGGATCATGCCCGGCCAGGGCTTCTTGACCACGAGGAAGCCGCCCTTGCCCCATTCGACATCATTGCCGGTCTCGTCGACGATGGCGGCCATGATGCCGGGGAAAGGCAGGGTGCAGGAACCCGGCACCAACGGCGTTACGCCCGGCAGCGGAGTGATCATGTGGCCGCCCGGCTCGGTCTGCCAGAAGGTGTCCACGATCGGGCAGCGCGCCCCGCCAATGTTGTTGTAGTACCACATCCAGGCTTCCGGATTGATTGGCTCGCCCACCGAACCGAGCAGACGCAGGGAACTCAGATCGTAGTTCTTCGGGTGCGTGGTCGGCGTGGTTTCGCTGGCCTTGATCAGCGAGCGAATGGCGGTCGGCGCGGTGTAGAAAATAGTGACCTTGTGGGTCTGGATGGTCTTCCAGAAACGCCCGGCATCGGGGTAGGTCGGCACACCTTCGAACACCACTTCGGTGGCGCCGCAGGCCAGCGGGCCGTAAGCGATGTAGGTATGCCCGGTCACCCAGCCGATGTCGGCGGTGCACCAGAAGATGTCGTCCGGCTTGATGTCGAAGGTCCACTTCATGGTCACGATGGCATGCAGCAGATAGCCTCCAGAACTGTGCTGCACGCCCTTCGGCTTGCCGGTGGAACCCGAGGTGTAGAGCAGGAACAGCGGATGCTCGGCCTCAACCCATTCGGGTTCGCAGACATCGGACTGGCCGGCGGTAACGTCATTCCACCACTTGTCGCGGCCGGCAACCATGTTGCACGGTCCGCCGGTGCGCTTGAAGACGATGATCGTTTTGATCGACTCGCAGCCGCCCATGGCGATACCGTCGTCGACAGCCGGCTTCAGGGGAATGTTCTTGCCGCCGCGGCACTGCTCGTCGGACGTAATCACGGCCACCGCGCCGGCATCCTGGATGCGTTCCTGCACGCTCTTCGCCGAGAAGCCGCCGAACACCACCGAATGGACGGCGCCAATGCGGGCACAGGCCTGCATGGCGACCACGCCTTCGACAGACATCGGCATGTAGATCAGGACGCGATCGCCCTTCTTGATGCCCTGCGCGCGCAGCGCGTTGGCAAACCGCGCAACCTGCGACAGCAGCTCCCTATACGTCACCTTGGTGGACTTGCCGCCGTCAGCTTCAAAAATGATTGCGACCTTGTCGCCCAGGCCGGCCTCGATGTTGCGATCGAGACAGTTGAAGGAGACATTCAGCTTGCCGTCGGCAAACCACTGATAGAAAGGGGCCTTGGAGTCGTCCAGCGACTTGGTGAAGGGCTGCTTCCAGGTCATGTGTTCCCGCGCCAAGCGAGCCCAGTAGCCGGCGTAATCCTGATCGGCCTCCTTGCACAGAGCCTCATAAGCCGCCATCCCGGAAATCGTGGCCTTCTTGACCACGGCATCCGATGGGGGAAATAGACGGGTTTCCGTACCAACTGATTCGATGCTTGACATTGACACCTCTCCTCTCGCCAGGGACCGGATGGAATCCGGATGATTGAAATCTCTGAATCTTCTGCCACTTCGGCAAGGCCCGCCGCTCGGCCGGTGCGCTTCCCGCCATGCCAAGAATTCGCGGTGGACATTATTGGACGGCCTTGCCAAGTCGGGCGATTCTAAGCACTTCTGGATCAAAGCGGAAGAGTCTTCCGCGCGGAACTTGCCATGCGTCCAGACATCAGCCGCCGGCTCCTGAGTTACTATTGTCGCCCCGTCCCCCTTGTAGCGTGTCATGAACCGACTTACCAAAACCATGGAGGCTTTCATATTCTGGAGCCGCTGGCTGCAGGCCCCGCTGTATCTGGGCCTGATCGTCGCGCAGGGGGTCTATGTGTACCAGTTCATGCATGAACTGGCCCATCTGGTAACCAAGACGGGAACCCTGACCGAGTCCGAAGTGATGCTCATCGTGCTGGGGCTGATCGATGTCGTGATGATCGCCAACCTGCTGCTGATGGTCACCATCGGCGGTTACGAAACCTTCGTTTCACGGCTTGATCTGGATGGGCATCCCGACCAGCCGGAATGGCTGTCACATGTCAATGCCGGCGTCCTCAAGGTGAAGCTGGCAATCGCCCTCATCAGCATTTCCTCGATCCACCTGCTGCGCACCTTCATCAACGCCCCGCATGTCGAAGACCGCGTCATCATCACGCAAGTCACCATCCACGCGGCCTTCCTCCTTTCAGCCATCGCCATTGCCTACACGGACAAGATCATGATGCAGGCCATCGCGGCGCGCCAATCCAGCCAACACTAAATCGGAGCTTCCATGACCACCATTCGCCAGGACGATTTCATCCAGTCCATCGCCGACGCCTTCCAGTTCATCAGCTACTACCATCCGCTCGACTACATCACTGCTCTCGGCGCCGCCTATGAGCGCGAGGAATCCCCCGCCGCGAAGGACGCCATAGCCCAGATCCTCACCAACAGCCGCATGTCGGCCGAAGGCCACCGGCCCATCTGTCAGGACACCGGGATAGCGCTGGTCTTCCTCAAGGTCGGCATGCAGGTGCAGTGGGACGCCACGCTCTCGGTGCAGGAAATGGTCGATGAAGGCGTGCGCCGCGCCTACGGCAACGTCGACAATCCCCTGCGCGCCTCGGTGCTGGCCGACCCGGCCGGCACGCGCAAGAACACCAAGGACAACACGCCGGCGGTGGTGCACTACGAGATCGTGCCCGGCGACCACGTCGAGGTCATCTGCGCCGCCAAGGGCGGCGGTTCGGAAGCCAAGGCCAAGTTCGCCATGCTGAATCCCTCCGACGACCTGGTCGAATGGATACTCAAGACAGTGCCGACGATGGGCGCCGGCTGGTGTCCGCCAGGGATCCTGGGAGTCGGCATCGGCGGCACGCCGGAAAAGGCCATGCTGCTGGCCAAGGAAGCCATCATGGCCCCGGTGGACATCCAGGAATTGAAAGCTCGCGGAGCAAAAACCCGCGCAGAAGAGTTGCGTCTCGAACTCTACGAAAAGATCAATGCCCTGGGCATCGGTGCGCAGGGTCTCGGCGGCCTGACCACGGTGCTCGATGTCAAGGTGCTGGACTACCCGACGCATGCCGCCAACCTGCCGGTGGCGCTGATCCCCAACTGCGCCGCGACGCGCCACATCCATTTCGAACTCGACGGCTTCGGCCCTGCGCACTTGCAGCCGCCCAGCCTCGAAGACTGGCCCAAGGTAACCTGGCAGGCCGACGCGGCGACTGCCACGCGCGTCGACCTGAACAGCCTTACAAAAGCGCAGGTAGCGGCCTGGAGGCCCGGCCAGAAGCTGCTGCTCAACGGCAAGATGCTCACCGGCCGCGACGCCGCCCACAAGCGCATCGCCGACATGCTGGGCAAGGGCGAAAACTGCCGGTCGATTTCACCAATCGCGTCATCTACTACGTCGGCCCGGTGGATCCGGTACGGGACGAAGTGGTGGGCCCGGCGGGACCGACCACCGGCACGCGAATGGACAAGTTCACCCGGATGATGCTGGAACAGACCGGCCTGATCTCGATGATCGGCAAGTCCGAGCGTGGCCCGGCGGCGATCGAGGCGATCAAGGACAACAAGTCGGCCTACCTGATGGCTGTCGGTGGCGCCGCCTACCTGGTCGCCAAAGCGATCAAATCGGCCAAGGTGGTGGGCTTCGCCGACCTCGGCATGGAAGCCATCTACGAATTCGACGTCAAGGACATGCCGGTCACCGTCGCCGTCGATTCGCTGGGCACGTCGGTGCACATCACCGGGCCGAAGGAATGGCAGGCGAAGATCGGCAAGGTTTCCGTAAAGGTTGCTTGAAATGAGAATTGAAACCATCGCCGTGCATGGCGGCTACAGTCCCGATCCGACCACCAAGGCGGTGGCGGTGCCGATCTACCAGACCAGCTCCTACGCCTTCGACGACACCCAGCACGGCGCCGACCTGTTCGACCTGAAGGTCGCCGGCAACATCTACACGCGCATCATGAACCCGACCACCGACGTGCTGGAAAAGCGCATGGCGGAACTCGAAGGCGGCATCGCGGCGTTGGGTGTGGCATCCGGAATGGCGGCGATCACCTACGCCATCCAGACCATCGCCGAAGCCGGCGACAACATCGTCTCGGCCGGCACGCTATATGGGGGCAGCTACAACCTGTTCGCCCATACCCTGCCGCAATACGGCATCGAAGTCCGCTTCGCCGACTACCGCAACCCCGAATCCTTCCGCGCCCTGATTGACGGCAGCACCAAGGCGGTATTCTGCGAATCGATCGGCAATCCCCTCGGCAACGTCGTCGACCTCGCCGCGCTGGCCAGGGTCGCCCATGAAGCCGGCGTGCCGCTGATCGTGGACAACACGGTACCGACGCCTTACCTGTGCCGCCCTTTCGAGCACGGCGCAGACATCGTGTTGCACGCCCTGACCAAGTACCTCGGTGGGCATGGCAACAGCATTGGTGGCGTCATAGTCGATTCCGGAAAATTTCCCTGGGCGCAGCACAAAGCGCGCTTCAAGCGCCTCAACGAACCGGACGTTTCCTATCATGGCGTGGTCTACACCGAGGCCCTCGGCCCCGCGGCCTACATCGGCCGCGCCCGCGTCGTGCCGCTACGCAACACCGGCGCGGCAATCTCGCCTTTCAATTCCTTCCTGATCCTGCAGGGCATCGAAACCCTGGCGCTACGCATGGACCGGATCTGCAAGAACACGCTGGCGGTGGCAAACTACCTCAAAGGTCATACCAAGGTGAAGTGGGTCAATTACGCCGGCCTGCCCGACCACGTCGATCATGTCCTGATCCAGAAATACATGGGCGGCCGCGCCTCGGGCATCCTGTCGTTCGGCGTTGGCGGCGGCATGGCCGGCGGCGGGCGTTTCCAGGACGCCTTGAAGCTGGTCACCCGCCTGGTGAACATCGGCGATGCCAAGAGTCTGGCCTGCCACCCGGCCAGCACCACGCATCGCCAGCTTGGCCCCGAGGAGATGAAGAAGGCCGGTGTATCCGAAGACATGGTGCGACTGTCGATCGGCATCGAGCACGTCGACGACATCAAGGCCGACCTGGAGCAGGCGCTGGCGGCCGTGTAGCGCCGGGTCCGGGATTGCTACGCGCCCAGCAGTCGACGAGCCAGCAGGGTTTGCATGTCTCGCCGACCATCGACAACCAGGTAGATGTAGACACGTATCCCGACCGTGCGATAGATCAGGCGATACGGCTTGAAGAAGACCTGCCTGTAGTCCCGGATGCCGAGTGCCAGGAGTTCCTTTGGAAACGAGCCCCTTTCGGGAAACGAACACAGGCTGGCAATCGACTTCTCGATCCGGTCGAGCACATGCCTTGCGGCGGACTGCGAGTGATGTCCGGAGATGTAGTCGAAGAGTTCCTCGAGGTCGCGCTCGGCGTCCCCGGTCAACAACACCTCATAACGCTGCATCAGGCTGCGGCCTTCTTCTCGCGCAGACGCTTGATGACCGTTGCAGCAGGCGTGACGCGGCCCGCTTCGATCTGCCGGTTGCCGAGGGCGAGGATCTTGAGGAGGGCCATGGTCTCCTGGGTTTCCTCATACGACGCGATGTCCTGGATCACGGCCGTGGCCTCGCCATTCTGGGTAATTACCATCGGTTCTCGCTGCGCGGCAAGTTGCCGGACGATTTCCGCCGCATTGGCCTTGAAATAGCTGATGGGTTTGATCTGACTGGAAAGCTTCATGCCCGGCACCCCCAAAACAAGTTCGATAGGACCGAATATAGACTCTATTCGGTCCTACTGCAATCCAACGAGTTTCGCCGCTGGACGACTCCGGCTTTGCAGGCTCAGGTAATCACCGTCGGCTTGTCGCGCCCGGTGCGCTGCTTGAGTTGCGACAGTTCATCCGCAATGCCGATCAACTCGCCCAGGGCATCTTGCGCATCCATCCGATGGCGCGCGGGATCGGCCTCGAAGGCTTCCAGGTAGATCCGCACCGTGGCGCCTTCGGTGCCCGTGCCGGAAAGGCGGAAGACGATCCGCGAGCCGTCCTCGAAGCCGATACGCAGGCCCTGTCCGGTGGCGAGGCTGCCGTCGATCGGGTCGGTGTAGCTGAAGTCGTCGCAGAATTTCACGCGGTAGTGGCCGAAGCTGCGACCGGGCAGCGCGGCAAACTGGCCCGTCACGTGCGCCATCAGTTCGGCCGCGACAGCGGAAGGCAGGGCCTCGTAATCGTGGCGCGAATAGACATTGCGGCCGAATTCCGACCAGTGGCGATGGACGATTTCTTCCACCGACAGGCGGCGTTTGGCGAGGATGTTGAGCCAGAACAGTACCGCCCACAGGCCGTCCTTTTCACGCACGTGGCTGGAGCCGGTGCCGAAGCTTTCCTCGCCGCACAGGGTGACCTTGCCGGCGTCCATCAGGTTGCCGAAGAACTTCCAGCCAGTCGGCGTTTCGTAGCAGGGCACGCCGAGCTTGTGCGCGACACGATCGGCGGCGGCGCTGGTCGGCATCGAGCGCGCGATGCCGGCGAGTCCCTTGGCATAGCCGGGAGCCAGCGTGGCATTGTCGGCAATCACGGCAAGGCTGTCGGAAGGATTGACGAAGAAATGCCGGCCGAGAATCATGTTGCGGTCGCCGTCGCCGTCCGAGGCCGCGCCGAAGTCCGGCGCCGCGGACTTGTCGGCGTGGTACATGATCGCCACCAACTGGTCGGCATAGGTGAGGTTCGGATCGGGGTGGCCGTTGCCGAAATCGGGCAGCGGCACGCCGTTGATCACGGCGCCCGCCGGGGCGCCCAGCCGCCGCTCGAGAATTTCTTTGGCATAGGGGCCGGTAACCGCGTGCATGGCGTCGAAACACAGGCGAAAGCCGCTGCCGATCAGGGCGCGAATTGCCGCGAAATCGAATAGCGACTCCATCAGATCGGCATAGTCGGCAACCGGATCGATCACTTCGACGCGCATCTGGCCGAGAGTGCAGACGCCCAACTGGTCCAGGGCGACATCGGTTCCATCGGCGATCCGGTAGCTGGTCAGGGCGCGGCTCGCGGCGAAGATCGCATCGGTGATCTTCTCGGGCGCCGGCCCGCCATTGCCGATATTGTACTTGATGCCGAAATCGCCATCCGGCCCGCCGGGGTTATGGCTGGCCGAAAGAATCAGGCCACCGAAGGTGCCGTACTTGCGGATCACGCACGACGCCGCAGGAGTGGACAGGATGCCGCCCTGCCCCACCAGCGCCTTGCCGAAGCCGTTGGCCGCCGCCATCCTGAGGATGACCTGGATCGCCTCCCGGTTGTAGAAGCGCCCGTCGCCCCCCACCACCAGCGTGCTGCCGGGAGGCGCGGCGATGGTGTCGAAAACCGGACTGGACGAAATTCTCCAGGTAGTTGGGCGTCTGGAAGGCGGTGACCTTCTTGCGCAAGCCCGAGGTGCCGGGCTTTTGATCGTTGAACGGGCTTGTGGTAACAGTGCGGGTGTTCATGGGGCTCCCCTTGCGGACTCGTTAAGAATAGCAAGAGTCTATACCGCAAACCGCCCCTTGCAGAAGGGGCATTCATCCGGCTACATTCTCTTCCCGGATGATGTGCCTTGACGCGGCCCGTCGCCAGGGCGGACGGCAGCCCCTACAGCCAGCGTTGCATCGAATAGCCGCCGACAAGCGGACGCTGTAGCGCCGCACGGGCAATCTGCCGGCCCCATTTGAATTCCTTGAACAGCACGATGAAGCGCCACATGTCGCGCAACACCTTGCCGCGATCGCGCCAACCGAGAGCCATCAGCGCGTCCGGGAAGTCCGCCTCGTGCGGCTTGTCGAAGGCGATCTTCAACGGATTCCACTGGTCCGTGCAGCGGCGCACCTCGGAGGCGATCATCTTGCGGTAGATCTCCTGCGCCGGCCGGTTGCGCCGCCGGGCTTCGACCACCGCCTCGCCGGATATGGCTCCGGAATGCAGCGCGCAGCTCATGCCCTCGCCGATCATGTTGAGAAAACCGGCGGCCTGCCCGGTGACCAGCACGTTGCCCTTGCCGAAGACGTAGCGATTGATCAGCGAGGGCCCGAAATTCTCGGCGCAGCCTTCGTCATCCTCGCCGGCCGGTTGCAGGCGCACGCCGTGCCTGTCTTCGAGGTACTGCTGCACCACCGCGTGCTTCCTGGCGAAATTGTCGCCGCGCTTGAAGCCCACACCGACGATCTGCCGGCCGTCGCGCGCGTGGCTCCAGGTGTAGTGGCCGAGGCCGGGGTGGAACCAGAAATGGAAATACTCGGGACTCAGCGGGCAGTCGATGATGTCGTGGAATTTCTGGCCGACGAAAAACCACGGAATCTGCTTCGGGTAGTCGGGATAGGTCGCGCGGGTCACCAGCGAGCTGGGACCGTCGGCGCCAATCACCTGGCGCGCGCGATACTCGACCGGCTCGCCGTTCTGCCTGGCATGAACTAGTACATGATCGTCCCTGTCGTCCAGTCCGGCGAACGAGGTCTGGTCGTGCACCTCGGCGCCGCTGCGCTGGATCGCCCAGTGATCGGAGTACTTGCGGTGCAGATGCGGCGTGGTGCCGCCGAAAAAGTCCATTGGCATGGAGACCATGCTCGGGAAATGGAAGGTCACGCCGCGACAGGAGGTCGGCTCGTGAAGGGCTTCGCGTGGCAGCGGGCCGAAATTCTCCAACAGGAAGCGATGCCCGCGCGGCGAAAGGATGCCGCTGCAGATCTTGTGGCGCGGCAATTCCTTGCGTTCGAGCACAATGGTCTCCAGCCCGGCATCGACCAGCCGCTTGGCGGCGGCGGCCGCAGCCAGGCTGGCGCCGACGATCACGACATCAACCGAACGCATCAAGGGCTTCCTTGTTCATCATTTCAAGCTCCCTGCCAGATCGGCAATGTGCAGCACGGGCAAGTCGCTGACGCGCTCGAAGGCGGCGCGATCGGCGAGCGTCTCGACCACGATACGGGTCGCCTTGCTCCCTTGCAGAATCCAATTGGCTTGGCCAGGATCGTCGCCGGGTACCAGCCCCAGCCTCTGCGACAGGCTTTGCGCCACGGCGGGAATCGCGATGCGCTGCAAGTCAAGGCTTAGGGTGCAGCCGGTTTCGATCTGCAAGCGATTGTAGTAGGCCACCATGCGTTCATGGTCGGCATGGTACGCGCGTGGTTCGATCACATACAGGTCCGACGCGCCGAGCTTGCCGCGCAGCGCGGTTCGACTGCTCAGGGCCGCCCCCAGGCCCATCCGTTGCGAGCCCGGCAGCCAGCGGCGCAACTGGCGCAGCAGCAGGCCATCCTCGGCGACGATGCTGTGGCCACGCAGCGACGCGAGAAACCCCTGAAGTCGAGCCTGCGGAATCTCGACGCCGGCTTCGAGTGCCAGCGAAATGTCGGCGCCATCATCCTCGACCACTGTAAGGCCGAGCAGGGCCTGCACGCGCGCCAGCAACGCAGGGGCGGTGCGCAAGTCGGAACCCGGCAACAGCACCGGGGCGCTGCGCGACACCGCCGAGCCGGCGATGATGTCGCGGCGCAGCCTGGTGCGCAGATCGTCGAGCACGGCGGGGCGCGACGGCGCCGCTGAGCTTGCCAACTGTCTCCGCAGATTCATGATCATGCCGGACAGGTCGATGCGCTCCGGGCAAACCGGATCGCAGGCGCCGCACAAGGAACAGGCATCGAGCGGCGCGGCCAGCGCGGAGGCTGTCGCACCGCACTGCAGGGCCTTGGCCAGCCCCTCCGGAGTGAAGCTCGGATCGTGCCTGTCGCGCCACATCGGGCACACCAGAAAACATAGACTGCATCCGCTGCAGTCCGAGTAATCGCGGCGCGCTGCCGGGGCTTTGGCGAACAATCCGAACATCAGAAGATCACGTCGCGGTTGAGGATCATCGCCGGATCGGCGCGACGCTTCATGGCCAGATGGCGGTCCACCAGCGCGTCGCCGAAGACGCGCCGGATATAGCCCTTCATCATGCCGCCGAAGCGGTAGTAACTGGCGCCCAGATCGACGCCGATGTCGTAAATTGCGTTCTTGAAGGCCTGGAAATGATCGCGGCTGTATACAGCGCCTTCGATGATCGGCTCGAATTCACAGCCATACGCCCACTCTTCCGCGGCCGGAGGGATGCAGGACATTTCGTAATGCGGCCGATGGTCCGCGCGCAGCCTGATGCCGACGCAATACAGCGTGTAATGCGCGAAATGCTTGCGGCACACCGCGTTGCCGCGTTCGACCGCCTCGACAAACGCTCCGCCGTCGTGGCAAGGTCAGGGATCACCATGTTGCGCGAACCCCAGTGCTTCCAGACTGCGCGCGAGAACACAACGCTGCGATCACGCATGTATCCATCATTGATGAACTCGGCACGGTGAAACTCGGGGAATACCTCGCGCTTGCGTCGCAACAGGTACATGGCCTCAGCCAGCTTCCACGGGCGCAGGGCATAGTGGCCGAGCATGCAAAGCGCAAAGCCGAACTCGCCATGGCCGCGCAGGCGCGCCTGCCAGTTGCCGCGAAACGCTGCCTCGCGCTGATCCGAATCGAACGCCACCAGCAGGTTAACCGCGCAATCCATGATGGTCAGGATGCCCGAGTAATCGCTGGCATCGTTCTGGTCGAGCATTTGCAGGTCCTCGATCGCGGTGCGCAGCGAGGAATAGTAGTAGTAGTGCATCGAGATCGGCGTGTAGGGTCGCACCCGCAGCGTCGCCTCGGTGATGATGCCGAACTGGCCGTAGCCGAGGATAACGCGCTGGAACAACTCCGCGTTCTCCCCGTCCGAGCATTCGACGATCTCGCCGGTCGGGGTGACCACCTGCAATGACACGGCCTGATCCGCGCTGCACCCCAGCCGCGCCGAATTCACGTCGATGCCGCCGACGCCCAACGTGCCGCCGACCGAGGAAGTCAGATTGAGCGGCGCGGATAGATAGTCCAGGTTCTCGCGGCGCAGTTCCTCGGCCAGGCTGTGCCAGAAAATTCCTGCCTCGGTGCGCACCGTCAGCGCCGTCGCGTCGATGCGCAGCACCCGGCTCATGCCGGCCATGTCGAGCAGGACGCCGCCAAAGGCCACCGATTCGCCCTCGGTGGTAAGGCCGCCGCCGCGCACCGTGACCGGCACCCGGTGGGCCTGCGCGGCCTTGAGCAGGACGGCAATCTGCTCCGCGTTGCGCGCAAGCACCACGCCGTGTGGCAAGCCGTAGGCCGTGCCACCGGCATCGGTGGCGTACACGCCGCAGGCAACCGCGCCCTCGGCGAGTTCGACGCCGGCAGCGCGCAATGCCGTGACAAAACCGCCCCAGCCGGCGCCATTCCAGCGCGCGGGATTGGTCTGCTGGCGTTTGATGCCCTGCAAGGCATCGTGGGCAACGGGGCAAGGGCCGACGGTGCCGGGTTCAACGGAAGGAATTTTCAACAAGAAAGTCCTGCTGGATGTCAGCGACGAATAGTACCTCGGCCCGGAAGCACCATCGCCCCCGTCCCGAGGGATTTCGCCCAATCGACCCGAGCCGCGAAATTGGCACGCCAAATCCCGGTCTCGCGGAACAAGCTTGCCGATTGGGCCGACGGCAAGCTGAGCAACCTCAGACGCGGGCGGTCGCCAGTGGCAGAAACGAAGTCTGCACCGCCGTCGGCAATGCAAGGAATCCGGGATGCCGATAGAACGCCAGCGCTGATTCGTCCTTGGCGTCAGCCAGAAGGGCACAGGCCGCAATTTCGCAACGCGTCACGCGATACATGGCATCGGCCAGTAGTGCGGAACCGAGTCCCAGCCTCTTGAAATCGAGATCGACCGCCATGCGCCCCAAGCGCGCTGTTGGCACGGACGGGCAGTGCGGCAGTTTCCTTATGATTGCAACCGGAAGATCAGGAAGCGGAAGGCTTGCCGATGCCAGCGTGTAGCAGGCTGCACTGCGTTGCCAATTTATGGGCGGATTGATGGGTAGAACAAAAAAAGCGCCCGGAAAGGCGCTTTTTTGCTTGGTACCTGGCGGAGTGGACGGGACTCGAACCCGCGACCCCGGCGTGACAGGCCGGTATTCTAACCAACTGAACTACCACTCCGCGTTGGAAGGCGCGCATCATGCCACAGGCGACCGGGCCGCGCAACAAGAGACTCGCGTCTGTCGCATGCGCTTGACTTCCTTGCGGCATCAGGCTGCAATGCCATCCATTCACTCGCGCACACGGAAGCTCATGAGCCTGCAATTCATCAACGCCGCCGATCCCGTCGGCCACTGGATCAACGGCCAGGCCGATGCCGGTAGCGGTACGCGCCGCGGCGAGGTGTTCGATCCGGCGCGGGGCAGGCTGGCACGACAGGTCGCGCTGGCTTCCCGCGCCGATGTCGATCGCGCCGTGGCTGCCGCGCGCGCAGCCTTCGTGGACTGGGGCGGGGCGGCGCCGCAGCGACGCGCGGGCGTGATGTTCCACTTTCGCGACCTGGTCGAACGCCATGCCGCGGACATTGCCCGGCTGCTCGGCGCCGAGCATGGCAAGACCCTGCCCGACGCGCTGGGCGAGGTGCAGCGCGGGCTGGAAGTCATCGAGTTCGCCTGCGGCATCCCGCAACTGCTCAAGGGCCAGCATTCGCACGGCATCGGCGGCGGCATCGACCACTGGAGCCAGCGCATGCCGCTGGGCGTGGCGGCCGGCATTACGCCCTTCAACTTTCCCTTCATGGTGCCGATGTGGATGGCGCCGCTGGCGCTGGCCTGCGGCAACACCTTCGTGCTGAAGCCCTCCGAGCGCGATCCGTCGCCGTCCCTGTTCGCCGCCGAACTGCTGCGTGAAGCCGGGCTGCCGGCGGGCGCCTTCAACGTGGTGCAAGGCGACAAGGAAGCCGTCGACGCGCTGCTCGAACATCCGGACGTGCACGCCGTTTCCTTCGTCGGCTCGACGCCGATCGCCAGGTACATCCAGCAGACCGGCATCGCTCACGGCAAGCGCGTGCAGGCCCTGGGCGGCGCGAAGAACCACATGGTGGTGATGCCCGACGCCGACCTCGACGGCGCCGCCGATGCGCTGATCGGCGCGGGCTACGGCTCGGCCGGCGAACGCTGCATGGCGATTTCGGTGGCGGTGGCGGTTGGCGCCTGCGCCGACGAACTCGTGGCGCGCGTGGTGACGCGGGCAAGAAGACTCAAAGTCGGCGCCGGCGACGCGCCGAATGTGGACATGGGGCCGCTGGTGACCGCCGCCCATCGCGACAAGGTGGCCGGCTACATCGCCGCGGGAGTGGCGGAAGGAGCCACGCTGATACTCGATGGTCGCGAGGGGCTGACTGCCGAACTCAAGCGGGGATTTTTCCTCAACCCGACGCTGTTCGACAACGTGCAGCCAGCCATGAGCATCTACCGCGAGGAAATCTTCGGCCCGGTGCTTTGCGTGCTGCGCGTGCCGACCTTCGCCGCCGCCGTCGAACTGATCAATCGCAACAGCTTCGCCAATGGCGTCGCCTGCTTCACCCGCGATGGCGCCACGGCGCAGGAATTCGTGCGGCAGATCGAGGTCGGCATGGTCGGCATCAACGTGCCGATTCCGGTGCCCATGGCCTGGCATTCCTTCGGCGGCTGGAAGGCCAGCCTGTTCGGCGACCACCACATCTACGGCGAGGAGGGCGTGCGTTTCTACACGCGCTACAAGAGCGTCATGCAGCGCTGGCCGGGTGCGGCTCCAAGGGACCTGAGTTCGTCATGCCGGTGAATGAATGAAATTTTTCCTTGCACATCACGCGCCATGCCAACACCCCTGATCGACTACCACAACGGCATCCATGCGTTCTGTGCCGAATGCATCCAGCCGCTTACCACCGCCATCCATCTGATTGAAAGCGACGGTCGCGCCGCCTTCGTCGATACCGCCAACTTCGGCATCATGCCGCAGGCGCTGGCGGCACTGGATACGCTCGGACTCGGCCCGGAGGCGGTGGATTACGTCATCCTTACCCACATCCATCTCGACCATGCCGGTGGCGCCGGCGCGATGATGGAAGCCTTCCCGAATGCCCGGCTGGTGGTGCATCCGCGCGGGGCGCGGCACATGGCCGAACCGAGCAAGCTGATGGCCGGCGTCGAGGGCGTCTATGGTCGGGAACGGGCGCGGAAGGTGTACGGCGAGTTGATACCGATCACCGCCACGCGCATCGTCGAGGCGCACGACAACACGGTGCTGCGCCTCGGCTCCCGTAAATTGCTGTGCATCGACTCGCCCGGCCATGCGCGCCACCATATTGCCATTGTCGACCGCCAGACCAGCGGCATTTTCACCGGCGACACCTTCGGCATTTCCTACCGCGAACTGGATGTCGCCGGCCGCCCGGTGATCTTTCCCTCGTCAAGCCCGACCCAGTTCGACCCCGACGCGATGCGCAGTTCCATCGAACGCATACTTTCCTTCAATCCGGAAGCAGTGTATCTGACGCACTTCAGCCGCCTCGCGCCGCCCGCCGAACTCGGCAGGACGGTTTTGGCGCTGCTCGACCAGTACGTGGCAATTGCACTGGCCGCCAGCGACGACGAGGACCAGACAGCGCGCATCCACGACGGGCTGACGGCGCTGCTACTGGCCGAAGCACACCGGCACGGCTGCCGGCTCGGCGACGCGGAAATCCTGGAAATCTGGCGTCTCGACCTGGAACTCAACGCCCAGGGTCTGGCCTTCTGGCTGGACGCCCAGGAAGCCGCCTGACCCCGCCACGCGGGCTCGCTTCGCCACCGACGCACGTCGGCTCTCCGCAATCAAGCGGCAGCGAAGCGCTGCGGCATTTTGTCGCAGCGCAGCATGCAACTCGCTGGCAACACGGCGGTTTCTTGTCCTGAATCAATTACCTCGCCCCCCCACCGCGATATCGTCGGCACCACGGGTTTTGGTTGCGACCGCTGCGCTTGGCTCCGATCGGAGCGGCATCTGGCCTCCACTGAAACTCAAGAGATCCGGAAGTTCGTGTCAATCGCGCGCCGCAGGCGCCAACGTGAGAGGAAAGAAACATGGCGAACAACAACGACGACGACGTTCCATTCATGCAGAAGCTGCTGGACAACCACTTCCTGCTCCTGTTCCTGGGAATCGCATCTCCCGGCGTCCTTTACATCTTGTGGGGCATCGTGGACATCATGAGTGTCCCCCTCGCCAAGTAAGCAATCCAGTCAATCAGGGAGAATCACATGAGTGCAATCCTGCCGCCTTCAGAGCGGTTGTGGTGGAAGCAGCCGATCGCGGGCCAGGAATGGGCCTGGATCGGCATTGCCTTCGTCTGGGCCATGATCATGTTCGTGATGATGGTGTATTGGCATATTTACGGAAAGCAGAACCTCTCGAACGAGGTGTACAAGACCACCACCGAGATGTTTACCGCCAAGACGGAAGCCTTCGTCAAGGAAAACACCATCCGCACCGAGACCGACCAGAACATTCCGGTCGCCAAGCCGAACGCCAAGGGCGAAGCCTTCCTGCTGGCGCGCCTCTGGTCCTGGTATCCGATCCTGGAACTGGAAGCCGGCAAGACCTACAAGATCCACATGTCGTCGGTCGACTACAACCATGGCTTCTCGCTGCAGCCTACCAACATAAACATCCAGGTGATTCCCGGCTACGAGCACGTGGTCAAGATGACGCCGACCAAGGCCGGCACCTACGCCATCGTCTGCAATGAATACTGCGGCATCGGACACCACTCGATGCTTGGCCGTATCTACGTGAAATAAGGGGACCCACAGATGGCAACTACTTACCGTACCTGTCCGCGCACCGGGCTGCAATTCGACCTGGCGGCCGACAAGCTGATGCGCTGGAACGCCGTGGCCGGCGTCCTTTGGCTTCTGGTCGGCGGCATCACCGCGCTGCTGGTAATCCTGACGCGCTGGCCGGCGATCAAGCTGCTGCCGGCGGACCAGTTCTACCTGATCCTGACGGCCCACGGCATCGACATGCTGATCCTGTGGATCATCTTCTTCGAAATGGCGGTGCTCTACTTCGCCTCGTCGACCCTGCTGCGATGCCGGCTTGCCACGCCGGCGCTGGGCTGGGTCCAGTTCTGGCTGATGGCCGTCGGCGGCATCATGACCAACGTCGCGATCTTCCAGGGCGAGTCGAGCGTGATGTTCACCTCTTATGTGCCGATGCAGGCCGCGCCGCACTTCTACCTCGGCATCATCCTGTTTGCCGTCGGCGCCCTGATCGGTTGCGGCGTCTTCTTCGGCACCCTGGTTGTGGCCAAGCGCGAAAAGACCTATGTCGGCTCGATTCCGCTGGTCACTTTCGGTGCCCTGACAGCCGCAATCATCGCGGTATTCACCATCGCTTCCGGCGCCGCGATCCTGATCCCGACCTTCCTCTGGTCCGTCGGCATCATCAAGGAAATCGACGCTCAACTGTACCGCATGGTCTGGTGGGGTTTGGGTCACTCCTCGCAGCAGATCAACGTCGCGGCCCATGTCTCGATCTGGTACCTGGTCGCTGCCGTGGCCTTCGGCGCCAAGCCGCTGTCGGAGAAAGTTTCCCGCTTCGCCTTCCTGCTCTACATCCTGTTCCTGCAACTGGCCAGCGCGCACCACCTGCTGTCCGACCCGGGCATGAGCGCGGAATGGAAGGTGCTGAACACTTCCTACTTCATGTACTTCGCGGTACTCGCCTCGATGATCCACGGCTTCACGGTTCCGGGTGCGATCGAAGCGGCACAGCGCAAGAAGGGCTTCAACAACGGCCTGTTCGAGTGGTTGCGCAAGGCGCCCTGGGGCAACCCGGTATTCTCCGGCATGTTCATCTCGCTGGTCGGCTTCGGCTTCATCGGCGGCATCTCCGGCGTCGTGCTGGGCACCGAGCAGATCAACATGCTGATGCACAACACCTTCTACGTGCCGGGCCACTTCCATGCGACTGTCGTCGTGGGCACCACGCTGGCGTTCATGGCCATCACTTTCCTGCTGGTGCCAACGCTGTTCAAGCGCGAGATGATGTTCCCCAAGCTGTGCCAGATCCAGCCCTACCTCTACGGCCTCAGCATGATCGTGCTGTCGCTGGTGATGATGGGCGCCGGCACCCTGGGCGTATCGCGCCGGCACTGGGACATGGCTTTCTCGGGTGCGCCGTTCCAGTATGAATGGCCTGGCGCGGCTTACCTGATGATGGGTCTCACCGGCATCTTCGGCGTGATCGCAGTCGTCGGTGGCGGCCTGTGGATCTTTTTGGTGGTGTGGTCCCTGCTGTTCGGCAAGAAGCTCGACGGCGGCGCGACCTCCGAAAAGACCGTGCCGATTCCAGACCAGAGCGTCGCGGCATCCGCATCGGCCACCGGCAGCGAAGAGCACACCTCCGTGCCCGGCACGGTAGTCCTGGCGATCACGTTGCTGGTTTGCTTCGTGCTGTACTACTTCGTGAACTGGAAATACCTGTCCGAGGTCTGGGGCCTCAGTTAAGGAAGCACTGATCAAGTCCTTCGACAAGCTCAGGACGAACGGCAACTGGTTGATTCCGTTCGTGGTGAGCTTGTCGAACCACCCGCACAATCGAATGAATCAGTGTGTCCTTGAAGATGAGCTGATCCCCGACCGAAATAGGTTCCGATGGAAAACAACCACGACGGCGCCCTGAACACACCATGGAATCGACGCTTCCCACCAATAGATCTTCCTGCCTGAGCCTGCGCGCCATCGCGGGCGTTTTCAAGCTGCGCATCGGCGTCGTCATCACCTTCACCGCGCTTGCCGGTTTGGCGGTAAGCAGCGGCCCCGGCCTGAGCCTCGCGCAGATGATTACACTAACGCTCGCCGTGCTGATCTCCTCGGCCAGCGCCGGCGCCTTCAACCAGTACTACGAGCACGACACCGATCCGCTGATGTCGCGCACGAAGAACCGCCCCTTCGCCACCGGCGAACTCAAGCACGGACCGGTCTGGCTGGTGGTCATCTTCGGCCTCATGGCGATCTCGGTGGTCGCCGCCTGGATCGCGCTGAATGTCTGGGCAGCGCTGTTCACCTTCCTCGGCGCCTTCTTCTACGCCATCGTCTATACGGTCTGGCTGAAACGCCGCACCTGGCTCAACATCGTATTCGGCGGACTCGCCGGCAGTTGGGCCGTGCTTGCCGGTGCAAGCGCCGCCGATCCGCACGTCGGCGCCGTGCCGCTGGCGTTGGCCCTCGTGCTGTTTCTGTGGACGCCACCGCACTTCTGGAGCCTGGCGATTGCCTTCCGCGACGACTACGCTGCGGCCGGCGTACCGATGCTGCCGGTCGTGGTCGGCGACCAGCGCGCCGCCAAGGTAATTTTCGGCGGCACCCTGGCGCTGGTGGCGGCTTCGATGCTGCCGCTGGCCTTCGGCCTCGGCGCCATCTACCTCGCTGGCGCCGCGACGGGGGGCTTCCTGTTCATCCAGAAAGCCTGGCGCCTGGTGCAGGACACCAACCGGGCAAGCGCGATGGCATGCTTCCATGCCTCGCTGGCTCAGTTGACGCTGGTGCTCACCGCGGCAATCATCGACGCGCGCTTCTAGTATTGGAACACGATAATTGTGAAACAACAGTCAAAGGATCCTCATTCCGGCCTTCGCCGGTATGGCGCTTCGAAATTGGTGTGCTGGTGTACCAGGCGTCGTCCATGGTGAACCTTCGCGCCCTGTGCGCCGCCCTCGCGGCGCTTTCGTTCGCCGTTGCGGCAAAAGTCGGCGCCAGCGACACGGCGCCCGCGGCGCCCGCCCCAGCCCCCGCGCTGGCCCAGGTGCCGCAGGGTAATCGCAGCGGCCTCACGCTGACCACGCTGGATAACCAGACCGCCTACAAGATTTCGCAAGACGCCATCGGCAAGCCGGTCGGCGATCATGTCCTGCTCGACCGGCAGGGTCGACCCGTGCGCCTGGGTGCTTACAAGGGCAAGCCCTTGCTGGTGAACTTCATCTACACCGCCTGCTTCCAGGTCTGCCCGACCACCACGAAGAATCTGCAGAAGGCGCTGGAGAATACCGTCGGCATGCTGGGGGCCGATCGCTTCAATATCGTCAGCATCGGCTTCAACCAGCCCTTCGACTCTCCCCAGGCGATGAAAGCCTTCGCCTTCCAGTACGGGATCCATCTGCCGAACTGGGAATTCCTCAGTCCGGCGGCTGCCATCGTCGACGACCTGACAAGGAACTTCGGCTTCAGCTATGTCGCCACCACGGCAGGTTTCGACCACATGAACCAGGTCACCATTGTCGATGCCGACGGAAAGATCTACAGGCACGTGTATGGCGAGAGATTCACTGCCGAAGACCTCGCGGAACCGCTCAAGGCGATGATCACCGGCGCGCCCATCCCGCCACAGACAGACACCCTGGCGGAAATCATCGACCGGGTCCGGATCCTCTGTTCGGTGTACGACCCGATCAGCGGCAAGTACCGCACCAACTATGCGCTGTATTTCGAGATTGCCGGTTTCATCAGCTTCATGATCTTCATGACCTGGCTGGCCTGGAGCTTCATGAGAAGTCGCCGCCACGACAGGGTTCGATCCGGTTGATGCGAGTCAAGTCGGAATACTTTCGACTTGCATATCATCAACCGCTGATAGTCGGCCTTCGTCAGCCAGTACCAAGAGAAATCATTTCCGCACCGCCATACCGGCGAAGGCCGGTATCCAGAGGGCGATGTGATGTGCTCCTTGGCCCTGGATTCGGGCCTTCGCGGGAATGACGATGACCAAAATGCTGCTTCGCGATTGTCGCGACAATACCAGTACCGCGTTACCGGATCTCCCAACTTGAGCTTGCATGCAGCCCTGCGCGGCAAAGCGCAAACCGCCTTCGAGCGCATCGAAAATTTCCTCGACGCCTCTTTCGGCGGCGCCGACAATCCGCTGCGCCACCTGGGCGCGCTGGGCCTGTACTTTCTCTGGATACTGGTGGCCACAGGGCTATATCTCTATACCGTGCTGGATACCAGCATCGAAGGCGTGTACCGGTCGATCGGCCACCTGTCGCGGGAGCAGTGGTATCTGGGCGGCATGCTGCGCAGCCTGCATCGCTACGCCTCGGACGGCTTCGTGCTGGCGATGATGCTGCATCTGGCGCGGGAATGGGCCTATGGCCGCTACCATGGCTTCCGTCTCTATTCGTGGGTCACCGGTGTGCCGCTGATCTGGCTGGCCTACATCTCCGGCATCGGCGGCTACTGGATCGTCTGGGACCGCCTGGCGCAGTTCTCCGCCATCGCCACCACCGAGCTGTTCGACTGGCTGCCGTTCTTCAATGAGCCGACGGCGCGCAACTTCCTCGCTCCCGACTCGATCAACGACCGCTTCTTCACGGTGCTGGTGTTCATCCACATCGGCATTCCGCTGATGCTGATCCTCGGCCTCTGGGCTCATGTCAATCGGATCAGCCGGGTGGATTACCTGCCTTCGCGGCGGCTGATGCTGGGAACCCTGGCCAGCTTGCTGGTCCTGGCTCTGGTCAAGCCGGCGCTTTCCGAAGCGCCGGCCGATCTGGCCCTGGCCCCGACCGCTCTGGCACTGGACTGGTTCATCCTGTTCATCCATCCGCTGACCGACATCACCTCGCCGGCTTCGGTGTGGTCGCTGATCTTCGGCGCCACGATCCTGCTCTTCGCCCTGCCCTTCCTGCCGCAGCCGACGGCCCAGCCCATCGCCGTGGTCGATGCCGCCAACTGCAACGGCTGCAGCCGCTGCCACGCCGATTGCCCGTACGAGGCCGTCACCATGGCACTGCATCCCGACAAAGCGGGCCACAAGATCGCCGTTGTCGATCCCGACCTGTGCGCCGGCTGCGGAATTTGCGCCGGTTCATGTCCCTCCTCGACGCCCTTCCGCAGCCAGGAACGACTGGTGACCGGCATCGACATGCCGCAGCAGCCGGTCGATGTCCTGCGCCGACAACTCGAAGCGCAACTGGCGCGACTCGGAACGCAAGCTGCCGGCACCACAAGACTTGTTGTCTTCGGCTGCGACAAGGGCGCCGATGTGCACCGTCTGACCAGCGCCGACACCGCAGCGATCAGCCTGCTATGCACGGGCATGCTGCCGCCTTCCTTCATCGAATACGCACTGCGCAGCGGCGCCGACGGCGTCGTCGTCACCGGCTGTCGCGAGGGTGGCTGCGATTTCCGCCTCGGCATGCAATGGACGCGGGAACGCCTTGCCCACCAGCGCGAACCGCACCTGCGCAGCCTGGTGCCGCCGGATCGGCTGCAACTCGTGTTTGCCTCGCGCAGCGAGGGCGACACCGTCGCGACTGTGGTGAACAAGTTCCGCAAGCAACTCAGGGACCTGGCGGTTGCCAGCCGCAAGCCGCCCGCCTATTCCCGGAGAATCAGATGATCCCCTTCCCCCCATCCCCCTTCCAACGGAAGGGGGTGACGATTGTTCGCGGGCAATGCCCGCTCCATGCACCTGGCTGTTCCTTCCTGGGGCGGCCCTGCGAAGGAAAATCATGACCGCATTCCCCCCGGCCCCCTTGCCAAGCAAGGGGGTGACGCTTGTTCGCGGGCAATGCCCGCTCCATGTACCTGGCTGTTCCTTCTTGGGGCGGCCCTGCGAAGGAACCCATCATGCCTAAGCCCGCCGCCATCGTCGGCCAGATCATTCTTTACGGTGCGTTCGCCGCCTTCATCGGCTACTTCTCGACCTCGCCCACCTACCAGCAGATCCCCGACGACGTCGCCCTGATCAAGCTGTCGATGAGCCACCTCGGCGGTCGCGAGTGCCGCAAGCGCACGCCTGAAGAGTTGGCCAAGCTGCCGGCCAACATGCGCGCGCCGCTGGATTGCCCGCGCGGGCGCTCCGACATAAAGCTGGTGCTTGAACTCGACGGCAAGCCGATGTTCGACACCGTGATGCATCCCACCGGCCTTTCGAAGGATGGCGTCTCGACGGTCTACAAGCGCTTCGAGGTAAAGGCAGGCACCTACCAACTCGCCGTGAAAATGAATGACAACCTGGTCATCAATCACGACTTCAATTTCGTCAAGGAAGCACAAGTCACGCTGAAACCGGCGCGCGTGCTGGTGATCGACTTCAATCCCGACAAGGGCGGCCTGTTCTTCCAGTGAGTGCAAAGACCAATGCGAATTGAACTCCCCCAGCCCCCCGGCCACGGCTGGCTTTGCACAGCCAGCCGGCTTCGGCGGCACAAAGCAGTGCTTTGCGAAACCCCGCCTACGCCCCCGCCCGGCCGGGGTGACGGTTAGCTCGCCACGCTCGACAGTGACGGGGCACTTCGTTCATCGCAACGAATGCATTCCACGTTAATCTCCATCCTTCTGCGCAGACAACGACCATGCTGACCCTCCTGCAAAAGCTCGTGCGCTGGTTCTTCATGCGCGCGGAAAACCTGTTCAATGTCGCCTTCGGCGAGAAGCTGAATCCCTTCTATCACCTCGGCACCATCAGCTTCTGGCAGTTCTGGCTGCTGATCGGGACCGGCCTCTACCTTTACGTTTTCGCCGACACCGCGGTGCATGACGCCTACGAATCGGTCGAGCGCATCACCCACGACCAGTGGTGGGCCGGCGGCATCATGCGCAGCGTGCATCGTTATGCCACCGACGGCATGATCCTGACCATGCTGCTGCACATGATGCGGCACTTCGCCTACGACCGTTACCGCGGCTTCCGCTGGTTTTCCTGGGCCACCGGCGTCGCCCTGATCTGGCTGATCTACATCTCGGGCCTCAACGGCTTCATGCTGGTGTGGGACAAGCTGGCGCAGTTCGTGGTGGTCGCCACCGCCGAGTGGTTCGATGTGCTGCCGATGTTCAACGGCACGCTGATCCGCAATTTCATCTACCAGGAAAACGTCACCAGCCGGCTGTTCACCCTGCTGGCCTTCATCCACCTTGGCGCGCCGCTGATCGCCGGGGTCATCGCATGGGTACACGTGCAGCGCGTGCCGCGCGCCCACGTCAACCCGCCGCGCGAAATCGCCATCGCCTTCACCCTGATGTTCATCGTACTCGCCCTGGTCAAGCCGGTGGTGAGCCAGGGCGGCGAAGCCGACATGCTGGTGGTGCCGACCAACATCGCCTTCGACTGGTTCCAGATGCCGGTGCTGGCGCTGGTCTATGTGGTCAATCCGCTCTACCTCTGGTTCGGCGTCATCGGCCTCTCCTTGCTGCTGTTCCTCGCCCCCTGGTTGCCGCCCAAGCGCATGGGCGCCGGCAAGGCCGAAGCCCTGGTGACCTTCCACCCTGATCAACGGGCGGTCGGAATCCGTTTCGACGAAACCCTGCTCGATGCCGGCCTGCGCCAGGACATCAACCTGCCCTACGAATGCCGCAACGGCGGCTGCGGCCAGTGCAAGTGCACGGTGCTCTACGGCAACGTGAATCCGGGCCTGTATCAGCCCAGTGCATTGTCGGCGGAGGAACTCGCCGCCGGCAAGGTGCTGCTGTGCTGCGCCACGGCGCTGGGCGATGTCGAGATCGAATACGAATCGTCCGCCGCGCCGGCCGCGATACGCCAATACACGGCCCACGTGGTGAACATGGAAAAGCTGACCGATGACGTCATGCGCGTCATGCTCAAGCTGCCGCAAGGACAAATGATTCCGTTCAAGGCCGGGCAATACCTCAACATCGTGCTCGACGACGGCCAGCGCCGCGCCTTTTCCTTCGCCAATCCGCCGCACCAGCCCGATCTGATCGAATTGCAGATCCGCCTGATGCCGGGCGGGCGCTTTACCACGCACGTCTTCGAACGGATGAAGCCGGGTGACACCGTGAAGTTCGAAGGCCCGCTCGGCGATTTCGCCTTGCGCGAATCCGAGCGTCCGATCGTCTTCGTCGCCGGCGCCACCGGCTTTGCGCCGGTAAAGAGCATGGTCGAGGACGCCTTCCATCGCGGCCTCAAGCGCCCCATCTATCTCTACTGGGGGGTGCGCCGACTGGCCGACCTCTACCTGCCCGACCTGCCGGCAGGCTGGGCGCGCGAGCACGCGAACTTCCACTTCATCCCGGTGCTGTCGGAGGCCGCGCCCGAGGACCACTGGAGCGGACGGACCGGCCTGGTGCACGAAGCCATCCTGGAAGACTTTCCCGATCTCCGTGGCAAGGAGATCTACGCCTGCGGCTCGGTGAAGATGGTCGAGGCGATCTTCCCCTCGCTGAAGACCCAGGGCGCCGAGGAAGGCATGTGCTTCTCCGATGCCTTCACTGTCTCCGCGCGCTCGATGGCCTTCCAGCCGAAGTAGCAGCGAGGCACATCAGACGCTTGCGCCGGGACGCTGCGCGATACGATCACGCCAGGCCTGCAAGTTGACCATGCCCTCATTTCCCGGCCGGAACTTGATCAGGCGCGCGAATTCGATGGCGCAGTAGGCGGTGATGTCGGCGATGGTAAACCGCTCACCCGCCGCATAGGGGTGTGCGGCGAGGTGGCCATCGAGCCAGCGCGCAACCTCCCTGAACTTCCGCCCCTGCGCAGCGCCGTATTCCGGGAACTGCGGTTGTTCAAGCGCCGCCAGGCCGAGTGTGTATGCCGGATGCAATTGGCGATGCCGGCAAACAGATACAGCTCGATCTGGCGATCGGCCATCTCGATAAAGGCCCGTTCCTCGCCGTCGTGACCCATCAGATTGGGTTCCGGATAAAGGCTCTCCAGGAAGCTGCAAATGGCCCTCGATTCGGCCAGGAACCGCCCATCGTCGAGTTCCAGCACCGGCACCCTGGCCAGCGGGTTGCGCGCCAAAAAACCATCCTGCTTGTGTTCGCCGGCGTTCAAATCGACCAGCTCGCGTTCAATATCGCGAACACCCTTTTCGGCCAGGAACATATCCACCCGCCGTGGATTCGGCGCGCGCGCCGCTGTGTAGAGCCTCATGTCTGTCCCCTTTCGTCCTGCCGCTACACGCCGCCTTTGTGCGACTGGCCCGTCTCCACCATTTTGAGCGCTTCCTCCGAGAATCGCCGCGCGGTTTCAGCGTCATCTCTCGAATCCACGCTGGAGGGCGGCCTGAGAATCCCGCGCTGGACGGCAGGCCGGGCACGGATCAGCCCCAACCAGCGCTGAAGATCCGGGAAGTCATCGACCGGCACCCCCGACCAGCGGTGCGTGCGGACCCAGGCCCAGTTCGCGATATCGGCAATCGAGTAGTCGCCGGCCAGGTATTCGTGATCCCTGAGATGTCCGTCGAGGACCCGGAACAGCCGCGCGCACTCTCCCTGGTAGCGATCGATGGCCGGCTGGATCTTCTCCGGGAAATACCGGAAGAACACGTTCGCCTGGCCCATCATCGGACCGATGCCGCCCATCTGGAACATCAACCATTGCAGGACGCGCGAGCGTCCTTTGGGATCGCCGGCCATCAGCTTTCCGGTCTTCTCGGCAAGATAGATCAGGATCGCGCCGGACTCGAAGACCGCGAAGTCATCGGCATCGTGGTCGATGATCGCAGGAATGCGGCCGTTGGGATTGATCGCCAGGAACCCGGGCTGCTTTTGCTCCTGCTGGCCCAGATCCAGCACGCGCAGCGCATACGGCAGTCCGAGTTCCTCCAGCGCAATGGAGACCTTGTGGCCGTTCGGCGTGGCGGCGGTGAATAGTTCGATCATTTGCGCTCTTTCGCGAGGGGGCCGACTGGCGGCTTTCCGGTGCAGCGTATCACCGTTCGCAATCGCCCCGGCGCCGGGCATTTCCGATCACTACTCCACGCGCAACAGCACGACGCGGTTGTTATAGGTGTCGATGACCCAGACGAAAGGGCTGCGGGCGACCACGGCTTCCGGTTTGTAGAAGGCATTCGGCCCGCGACCCTGTTTGCCGGTGCCCAGTACGCCGAGCAGCCGGTGCTTGCGGTCGAGCAGCAGGATGCGGTGGTTGTATTCGTCGGCAAGCCAGATCCGGTCATTATTCAGTGACAGGTACTTCGGCCCACTGAGGCCCAGCTCGGGTCCGAAGCTGGCACGGTGCGTCAGGCCCGCATCGAACACCTGCACGCGGTTGTTGCCCGAGTCGACCACATACACCGTACCATCCGCTGCGATGTCGATATCGTGCGGGTGGGAGAACTCGCCATCGCGCGAGCCGTAGCGGCCGATGCTGCGCTCGATCCGGCCGTCGCGAAACACGCTGAGGGTCGCCGAGCGCGTATTGGTGACCAGCACCCGGCCGTCGCCGGCAACCGCGACACCTCGGGACCCTCAAGCCCCTGATTGCCGCCGACCAGGTCCGCGTTCGCGCCACGGACCTTGAAGATGGCGATGCGGTCGTTGCCGGTATCGGCGATCAGCAGGCGTCCCTGCGCATCGAACTCTGCATCGTGCGGATAGGAGAGCACACCTTTGCCAAAGGCGCCGATCAATTTGAGCGTCATCGCATCGAGCACCACGACCCGGCTGTTGGCCATGTCCGTCACATAGAGTAGCTTGCCATCCGGCGACAGGGCGGCATCGTGCGGTTGGGCCAGGCCCTCCGCCTGTTCGGCGATCTGGGCGGCCTGCAGGGCGGGTTGAGCCTCGGCAGCAATTGCAAGCAATAGCGTAACGAGAAGGGCGAACAGGCGCATGGTCATGGCCTCCAGGTGGATCGATTCAATCGGCCGGCAGGGTTCCCAGCCAGCGTGGGGCGTCCGAGCCATTCAACTGGAAGATGCTGCCGCCGCCCGAGGGTGTGCCGGCATCGGTAAAGGCGCTGATCGTGAATTGGTGGGTCACCAGCACCACGGGCGGGCCATCGACCGGCAGCCGGGCAAGGAAGGCGCGCAGCGCTGCGATATTGGTTTCGCGATCGTGCGGACGCCCATGAAACGAATTCAAGGCCGACAGAGTCGCGACCGGGCCGAGCTGCAACCGTTGCGCCGTTTCCATGCAGCGACACCATTGACTGGAGTACACCCGCGCAGAGGCGATGCCGGCGGCCGCCAACTCGCGGCCGAGCCTTGCGGCCTGACGACGCCCGTTGTCATCGAGATTGCGCTGTGTCGCGCAGTCGTCGAGACGGAGTCCGGGAGGATCGCCCGTACCCGGTGCGAGGGCATGGCGCAACATCAGGACGCGTCCGGGTTTGGCCAGTTCGGTCAGCGACAGCGGAGCGGCAGCGACTGCACCGCAAGCGGCGACGACAAACAGGCCGAAAACCCATACCAGCAACCGATAGCGAACCATGTTCCGGAGTCTCCCCGGTGCTTCAGCCTTCCGAGCCCCTGATGAACTCGTCGAGAACGGCGCACCAGGCGGCGGCGAGATTGGCACGGTTGTAGCCCCCGCCGCCGAAACCCATGATGCGCCCGCCGGCCATCTCGTTGGCCAGGGCACACAGGCGCTTCGCCGCATGGGCGTGGGCCGCCGGACTGTACTGCAGCATGGCAAGCGGGTCGCCGGCCAGGCTGTCCGCGCCGCACTGGAACAGGATGAATTCCGGCTGGAACTTGCGCAGGTGCGCTTCGACATGCGGCCAAACGGTGAAGAATTCCCTGTCCCCCATGCCCGGCAGCAACGGAATGTTGAGCTTGGTACCGCGCGCCGCGCCCGCGCCGGTCTCGTTGGCGTGGCCGGTGCCGGGGTAGATCGTGCGTCCGTCCTGATGGATGTCGGCGTAGATCAGGTCAGGGTCGTCCACGTAGCTGTAGTAGAGCCCGTCACCGTGGTGCACGTCGATGTCTACGTAGGCGATGCGCTTCACCCCGAACTGCGCGCGCAGCGTGTCGATCACCACGCCGACGTCATTGAAGACGCAGAAACCGGCGGCCGTCTCGCGCCGCGCGTGATGCAGTCCGCCGACCGGCTGGAAGGTGCGCAGCGCGTCGCCGCTCATGATGGTGTCGAGCCCGTGCAGGGCCGACCCCGCCACCGTCATCGCCGCTTCGAAGATGCCGGGGCAGGCCGGCGTATCGCCATAGTCGATGAGGCCGTAGCCGTCGGCGGATTTCTGCTTCACCCAGGCGACGTGCTCGGGTGTATGGAAACGATGCAGTTCTTCTTCGGTCGCCATGCGCGGATCGACGATCCCCACGCGCTTGTCGAGCCCCCGCTTCAACGCTTCCTTCCAGAACGCATCCTGCCGGTCGGGGCCGAACGCGTGTCCGCCGGGAAAGCCATACTTCCCGAGTGAGTCGCCGACATAGAGTTTCACTGAATGTTTCATGGGTTCAGGCCAGGCGCGGGAAGTCCAAGCGCACGGCTCCAAGTGTCCATCGCCGCATCACCGCTGTCAATGGCGATGTGCTTAATGTTAAGGGGCTCCCTGCCAGAGCATTTCGTAGCCGAGTTCCCTGGTCTCCGAACACATTGTCGCAAGCGCCTCGAACTTGGAAGA
>JADJQA010000006.1 GCA_016712985.1 Sulfuritalea sp.
GCTGACTTGGCTATCGCGCAGTCGATGCACGACTCCGGACCACCGAGGTCGACTGGAGTGCGGTTGAGAAACCGGTCCGAAATTGCGGCGCTCAGCCCACCCCGGCGCCATGCGCCTGCAGGTCGGCATGATAGCTGGAGCGCACCAGCGGCGCCGAGGCGGCGTGGGTGAAAACCCATCGCGGCGGCTTCGCGCGCGTACATCGCGAAGACATCGGGGTGCACGTAGCGCAGCACCGGCAGGTGATGGCCTGAAGGTGCGAGGTACTGGCCGATGGTTAGCATCTCGACGTCATGGGCGCGCAGGTCACGCAGGGTGGCGAGGATTTCCTCGTCGGTTTCGCCCAGCCCCACCATCAGGCCCGACTTGGTTGGAATGCCCGGCTGGAGCGCCTTGAAGGCCTTCAGCAGTTTCAGCGAATTTTCGTAGTCGGCACCGGGGCGCGCCTGCCTGTAGAGGCGCGGCACGGTTTCCAGGTTGTGGTTGAGCACGTCCGGCGGCGTCGCCGCGAGTATGTCGAGCGCGATGTCGAGGCGCCCGCGAAAATCCGGCACCAGCACTTCGATCTTGGTTCCCGGCGAATACTCGCGCACTTTCGCTATGCAGTCGGCGAAGTGCCGGGCACCGCCGTCGCGCAGGTCGTCGCGGTCGACGCTGGTGATCACCACATAGTTGAGCTTCATCGCGGCGATGGTGCGCGCAAGCTTTTCGGGCTCTTCCGCGTCGGGCGCCAGCGGCTTGCCGTGGCCGACATCGCAGAAGGGACAGCGACGGGTGCACAAGTCGCCGAGGATCATGAAGGTCGCCGTGCCGTTGCCGAAGCATTCGCCGATGTTGGGGCAGGTGGCTTCCTCGCACACCGTATGCAATTTGTGTTCGCGCAGGATCTGCTTGATCTCGCCGAAGCGCCCGGCGCTGCTGCCGGCCTTGACGCGGATCCAGTCCGGCTTCTTCAGCACGGTTTCGGCCGGCACCACCTTGATCGGAATGCGTGCGGTCTTGGCTTCGCCTTTTTGCTTGGTCGTCATGGGGTCGATGGTTCCAGTTGCCGGGCCAGATTTTCGGCGAGCTCGTCGCCGACCTTCACTGTATCGCATTCGCCCGTCAGATCGCGCAGTTGCGTCACCGCCATGCCCTCGTAGCCGCAGGGGTTGATGGCGCTGTAGGGGGCCAGATCCATGGCGACGTTGAGCGAGACACCGTGATAGCTGCAACCGCGCTTGATGCGCAGGCCGAGCGCGGCGATCTTGGCGCCGTCGACATAGACGCCGGGCGCACCGGCCAGGCGCGCCGCGCCAACACCGTAGCCGGCCAGCAGGTCGATCACCGCCTGCTCGATGCCTTGCACCAGCTCGCGTACTTTCAGCTCGCACCGCCGCAGATCGAGCAGCAGGTAGGCCACGACCTGGCCGGGACCGTGGTAGGTGATCTGGCCGCCGCGATCGACCTGCACCACGGGGATGCCGATGTCCTTGAGCAGATGTTCCGGCCTGCCCGAGAGACCCTGGGTGAATACGGGCGGATGTTCGCAGAGCCACAGTTCGTCGGTCGTGTCGTCGTCACGCGCAGCGGTGAAATCCCGCATCGCGGCGAAGCTCGCCGGGTAATCGACGCGGCCGAGCCGCCTGATGATCACCGCCTCGCCTTCGTACCGCCGTCGTCACTCGACGGATCGGCCTGTCGGCTCGCGGTGCCGTTCGCCAGGCGCGCATCCCCGCTTCGCGGGGCCCCTGCTTCGCCGCTCACAGCCTCGCCTCCGCGCCGTCCTTGCCACTCGACAGACCTTCCTGTCGGCTCGAAGTGCCGTTCGCCAGGCGCGCATCCCCGCTTCGCGGGGCTCCTGCTTTGCCGCTCACAGCACTACTTTCACCATCGGGTGCGACGTGAGCTCGCGATACAGCGCGTCAAGCTGGTCCTGCGAGACCGCGCGTACCGTGCAGGTCAGCGACAGGTAGTTGCCGGCTTTCGAGGGGCGCATTTCCATCGACCTGGCGTCGAAGTCTGGCGCATGCTTGACCACAACCGTGGCGATGGTCTGAGCGAAACCCGCCGCGGCGGGGCCCATGATCTTCAGCGGGAAACCGCAGGGAAACTCCAGCAGGGTCGGCCGATTCATCCGGGTGCCCGCATCACCGTGGCCTTGAATTCCTGGTACCAGGCGTACATCCGCGCGAACACCGACCCCGGCGTGCCTGCGGCGCCACCTGTCGCACCGGCTGCGGTACCGACGGCGCGGCCGTCGAGGCTGACAATGGGCAGCACTTCCTTGGTCGAGGAACACATCCACAACTCGTCGGCGGCACGGGTTTCGGCCTCGGTGATGTCGCGGACTTCATGCGGCAGGCCATGCCGCGCGGCCAGTTCGAGCACGACGTCATAGGTGATGCCTGGCAGCATCAGGTGGTTCTTGATCGGCGCCAGCAGCACGCCGTTCTTGACGACGAAGATCGAGGATGCGGAGCCTTCGGTGAGAAAGCCGTCGCGGAACAGCACTGTCTCCACGCAGCCCGCGGCCACGGCGAACTGGCGCAGCAGGCAGTTGGCCACCAGCGAAGTGGTCTTCAGGTCGCAGCGCAGCCAGCGGATGTCGGCGGCGGATACCACCGCGATGCCCTGTTCGCGCTGGCTGGCAGGCGGCGTGATCATCGGGTCGGCGAGCAGCATTATCGTGGGCGTGATCGCCTTCGGGAAAGCGTGGTTGCGCACCGCCATCGGTCCGCGCGTGACCTGGATATAGATCGACTGGTCGTCCCATTCGGCTTCGCGCGCCAGTTGCGTGACGAAGGCGATCCATTCCTCCAGGCGATGCGGATTCGCGAGCTGGATGCCATCGAGGCTTTGCTGGAGTCGGCCCAGGTGCTGTTCGAGGCGGAACGGCTGCCGCGAATACACCGGAACCAGCTCATACACGCCATCACCAAACAGGAAGCCGCGATCCATGACCGAAACGCGGGCCGTTTCCGCATCCAGCCACTCGCCGTTGAGAAAGATCCGCGCCGTCACTGGACAGCCCTCCCCCCAACCCCCTCCCCAAGGGAGGGGGTGACCACGGTTCGCCGCTGCGCGGCTCCGGGTTCTGACTTGCACCCATTCGGGCGGCCGTGCGGGGCGCTCACTTGAAATACAGCCGGATATCGTCCCACAGCCGCCCCAGAAAGCCGGCCAGCGGAACCGTGCTCTGCGCGACGACGGGATACTCGCCCCAGGGCTGGCCGCCCACCGCCAGCTTCAGTGTCCCGACCACGCTGCCGGCGACCACGGGGGCGATCAAGGGCTGCTGACTGACCAGTTGCACGGTGACCTTGTCGGTCATGCCGCGCGGCACCGAGACCACGAAATCCTCGGCAAACCCCGCGCCGACGAGGTTTTGCACGCCCTTGAAGACCTTGAGCTGCGAAACCGCCTGCCCCTTGTCGTAGAGCTTTACCGCCTCGAAGCCGGTGAAGCCCCAGTTGAGCAGATTCAGCGAATCCCGCGTACGGGCTTCGTCCGACGCGGTGCCGAGAACGACCGAGATCAACCGTCGCGGGCCGCGTTTGGCGGTGGCGATCAGGCAATAGCCGGCGGCACTGGAGTGCCCGGTCTTCAGCCCGTCGACTGTCGGGTCCGCCCACAGCAGGCGGTTGCGATTGTGCTGCAGGATGCCGTTGTAGGTGTATTCCCTGATCGCATGCAGCGCATGGGCTTCGGGATGGTCGCGGATCAGCGCGGCAGCAAGCCGGGCCATGTCGCGCGCCGTGGAATAGTGGTTCGGCGCCGGCCCTTCGAAGTAGCCGCTGGAATTGAGAAAATGCGTGTCCTTGAGGCCCATGCGCTGCGCCGTGCGGTTCATCATTTCGGCAAAGGCGTCCTCGCTGCCGCCGATGGCTTCCGCCAGCGCGACCGAGGCATCGTTGCCGGACTGGATCACCATGCCCTTGTACAAATCGCCGACCAGGACCCCCTGGTTTACCGGGACGAAGCTGCGCGAGCCCTGGGTGCGCCAGGCGCGTTCCGAAACCGTCACGGGCTGTTGCAGCGACAGGGTTTTGCGGGCGAGCGCGTCGGCAACCAGATAGGTGGTCATCACCTTGGTCAGCGAGGCCGGCTCCAGACGCAAGTCGGCCTCCTGCGCGGCCAGCACCTGGCCGGTGGCGTAGTCGATCAGGATCCAGGCCCGCGCACTCAGGTTCGGTACGGGGATCGGCTGGGCGTGGCTGGCCGCAAGGGGCAGCAGGGCAAGGAGGAGAACAATGAAGCGCATCAGGGAATCGACTCGGAAGAGGGGGTCGAATTATATGTTCCCGACACCCGTGGCGGGAACGCCATGCACGCGGTAGTCGGTCGGCCCGCGCATCCGGTGGATCGTTCCATACCGTTTGCGGTGAGCCCAACGGAGTTCTTGGCATCGCGCCGGTGAAACGAGCGACTAGCGCTGCACGATGACCGGCGTCATGCCGAAGCCCTCGCTCAGGCGCCCGCCCGCCAAACGTGCCGCGGCGGCGTCCGGCCACGGCCCGAGCTGGACACGGAACAGCTTGCCGGCGGACTGGACCACCAGCTTCTCCGCCAGGCTCCCCAGTTCGCGCGCCAGCCGCGCCCGCAACGCCTCGGCGTTGTCGCGGTTGCCGAAGGCGCCCAACTGCAGGAAGTGCCCTCGCGCATCCTGTACCTGCGGCAGCGGCGGCGCAGGCTCCGCCGCCATCCGCGCGATCGGGTCGTCGACAAGCGTCGGCGCGGCACCGGCGAGCGTCTGTCCGGGCAGCACGCTTTCCACTTCGACCAGAGTACTGCCCTCGCCGATGTAACCGAGCTTCCAGGCCGCGGTCCACGAGAGGTCGATCAGCCGCCCGGCGTGGAAGGGCCCGCGGTCGTTGACGCGCACCACCACCGACTTGCCGTTGGCCGGATTGCTGACGCGAACGTAGGACGGAATCGGCAGCGTCGGATGGGCCGCCGTCATGCCGTACATGTCGTAGGGCTCGCCGCTGGAGGTCTTCTGCCCGTGAAACTTGCGTCCATACCAACTGCCGACGCCACGCGCCCTGTAGGACCTGGCATCCAGCAACGGCACATAGTCACGCCCCAGCACCGAATACGGGTTGTTGGCGAAACGGTGCAGCGGTTCCGCCCTGGGCACCGCGTCGGGAATGGCATCGATGTCTTCCGGCGGGTTGTCGCCGGGCCCGTCGTCCTTGTAGAAGCCGCCGCTGTATTTGATCGCGGGCGCAGGTTTCCTGACCGCGCTGCCAGGAGTCGGCGCCGGCGACACGGCGCCCGGAGTCTCCCCGCGGTCGATGACCGGGCGCGGCGCCTGCGTGCCGCAGGCGGCAAGCAACAGCGGCAGGAGCAGCGCGTAGCGATTCATCCCGCACGGCGGGGATGCAAGCTCTTTCAACGCAGAGGACGCAGAGGCGCAGAGCGCGCAGAGGAAATCCGAGAATTCAACCAGTGAACGAACGGCTTTGATCTCTGCGCCTCTGCGTCCTCTGCGTCGAGAGCGGTTAACCAACGTTGTATCCACTCTCATTTCTGCACCAGCATCCGGTGTCCGTGAATCGACATCAGTATGCCGATGCCGATGAACAGCGTCACCATGGCCGTCCCGCCATAGCTGATCAGCGGCAGCGGCACGCCGACCACCGGCAGGATGCCCGAGACCATGCCCATGTTGACGAAGGCGTAGGTGAAGAAAATCATCGTCACCGCGCCGGCCAGCAGACGCGAAAACAGTGTGGCCGCGCTGGCGGCGATCATCAGTCCGCGACCGATCAGCAGCGCGTAGATGGCGAGCAGCACGAGGTTGCCGAACAGGCCGAATTCCTCGGAAAACACCGCGAAGATGAAATCGGTATGCCGTTCGGGTATGAATTCGAGTTGCGCCTGGGTACCGGCCCGCCAGCCCTTGCCGAAGATCCCCCCGGAGCCGATGGCGATGGTCGACTGGATGATGTGGAAGCCCTTGCCCAGGGGGTCCTTTTCGGGGTCGAACAGGGTGATGATGCGATTCCTCTGGTAATCGTGCAGCAGGTTCCACGCCAGTGGCGCAGCCGCCGTTGCCGAGACGGCCATGCCGAGGATGATCTTCCATGACAGTCCGGCGAAGAAGATCACATAGAAGCCCGCCGCCAGCACCAGGATCGCCGTGCCCAGATCCGGCTGACGCGCGATGAGTGCTATCGGCAACAGCAACAGTCCGGCAGCGACGCCATAGTCGCGCAGGCGCAGCATGCCTTCGCGCTTCTGGAAAAACCAGGCAAGCAGCAGCGGCACGGCGATCTTCATCAGTTCGGAGGGCTGCACACGGATGAAGCCAAGGTTGAGCCAGCGCCGGGCGCCCTTCGACACGTCGCCGAAAAGTGCCACGGCGACCAGCAGCAGCAGGCCGAACAAATACACCGGCAGCGCCAGGTGCATCAGGCGCTGCGGCGGCACCTGCGCCAGAACGCGCATCACGACCAGCGCGATGCCAACATTGATCAATTGCGCATTCAGTCGCTCCGGCGCGGCGCTGCCCATCACGCCAATCGCCATCAGCAGCAGCAGTCCGGCGATCAGCATCAGCGGCGGATCGATCGGTGCGACCAGTCGCCGCACCTGTTCGCGAAACATGGCAAGGTTCATCCCGGGGTTCATTCCTCGCCGTCCTCGTCCGCCTCGGCGGCGGCCTCATCGACCGGAGCCGCCCCCTTGGGCCGTTTTCCCAGCAGGTAGTAGTCGAGCACCTGGCGCGCGATCGGGGCTGCGGCCTGGGCGCCGAAGCCGCCGTTTTCGACCAGCACGGCCAAGGCGATCCTGGGATCGTCGGCGGGAGCGAAAGCGATGAACAGGGCATGGTCGCGCAGCTCCTTCTTGACCGCTGAGGCCCTGTACTCCGCGCCTTTGAGCGAATACACCTGGGCAGTGCCGGTCTTGCCCGCGGAGACGTATCCGGCGCCGGCAAAGGCGCGCGCGCCGGTGCCTTCCTTGTTGACGCCGACCATCGCATTCCTGATCACCTCGACATGTTCCGGCCTGAGCCCGATGTCGCGTATGGGCTTCGGCTCAATCATGGTTTGCTTGCCGGTCCGGGTGTCGACAATGAACTTCACCAGATGCGGTCGAAACACCACGCCCTTGTTGGCCACGATCGCCGTGGCCTGCGCCAACTGGATCGGCGTGTAGGCGTTGTAACCCTGGCCGATGCCGATGGAGATCGTTTCCCCGGCATACCATTTCTGTTGCTCCGGCTTCCTGAAGCGCTTCTTCTTCCACGCCTGCGATGGCAGGACGCCTTCCGATTCGCCTTCGATATCGATGCCGGTACGGCTGCCGAAACCGAGCTTGCCCATGAAGCTGGAGATGTTGTCGATACCCATGTCGTTGGCCAGCATGTAGTAGTAGGTATCGCACGAAGCCACGATGGACTTATACATATCCACCATGCCGTGGCCGCCCTTCTTGTCGTCGCGGAAATGATGGCCGCCGAAGTTGTAGTAGCCCGGATCGGAGATGGCCTGTTCCGGCCGGCGCTTGCCCAGTTCCAGCGCGCCCAGGGCCATGAAGGGCTTGAAGGTCGATCCGGGCGGATAAGCCCCATTCAGGGCGCGGTTGACCATCGGCTTGTCGGGCGATTCGTTGAGTTCCTTCCAGCTCTGCGTGTCGATGCCATCGACGAACAGGTTGGGGTCGTAGTTGGGCATCGCCACCAGCGCCAGAATGCCGCCGGTTGCCGGCTCGATGGCGATCAAGGCGCCTTTGCGGTCGCCAAAGGCCTGTTCGACGATGCGCTGCAACCCGGCGTCAACGGTCAACGTCAGGTTGTTGCCGGCCACCGGCGCGGTACGTGCCAGCGTGCGCACCGCGCGGCCGCCGGCATCGACTTCGACCTTTTCAAAGCCGGTGGTGCCGTGCAGTTCGAACTCGTAGCGCTGTTCCAGTCCGGTCTTGCCGAAATGCTCGGTGCCGCGATAATTCGCGTCCTGCTCCATTTCCTCGATCTTTTCCAGATCGCGATCAGTGACGCGCCCGATGTAGCCCAGCAGGTGCGAGGCGAAGGCGCCGCCGGGATACTGGCGGAAAAGGCGCGCCTTGATCTCCACACCGGGGAAACGGTAGCGATGGGCAATGAACGTCGCTACCTCCGCGTCCGTGAGCCGGGTTCTGATCGGCAAGGACTCGAAGTTGCGGCTCTCGTCGAGCAGTTTCCTGAAGCGCTTGCGGTCCTTGGGCTGGATGTCGATGATGCCCGCCAGGCCATCGATGAGCTGTTCCAGATCAGTTGCCCTGGAGGGGGTGATTTCCAGCGTGTAGGCCGAGTAGTTGCGCGCCAGCACCTCGCCATTGCGGTCAACGATCAGGCCCCGGTTGGGCAGGATGGGCACCAGCGAAATGCGGTTGTCTTCGGCGCGGGTCTGGTAGTAGTCGTGCTGGACGACCTGCAGCCAGATGAAACGAACGAACAACAGGGTGAAGCAAAGCAGGACGAACCCGCCCGCGACGGCCAGCCGCGAACGGAAGCGCTCGAGTTCTTCCTCGGGATTCTTGAATTCCATTAGGTCGCGCCGGCGATGGGCCGCCCCGAGCCGGCGCCAGCCTGAAACACGGAGGCGCCGCGAGGCGCCGAACTTGCGTCACCCCCTTCTCTTGGGAAGGGGCGGGGGGAAGGCTCTCATATCGGCCGATGGACGTCTTTGTCTTCCGGACTGAACTGGGGAATCAGCAGCAGGTAGGTCACCGGATGCCAGAGCAGCGCAGCGCTGAAGCTCGAAAGAAACCACAGGATGCCGGGGAACTCGGCGCCGCCCAGCAGGCGCGCTGCCAGCATCGCCACTTGCATGCCAAGGAACATGGGCAGCACATGCAGCGCCTGTTGCGCCAGGGGGAACCACAAGACCCGTCGCGACAGTCCCGCGGCAACAAAGGCCAGCAGTACGTAGGCGAGGGCATGCTGGCCCATCACGCTGGCGTTCGCCACGTCCATCGCCAGGCCGAGCACGAAAGCGGCGGACATGCCGACTTTCAAGGGTTGATGAACGCACCAGAAGGCCAGCACCAGGGCCACCCAGTCGGGAATTCCCGGCAACCGCCCAAAGGGAATCAGGTTCAGCAGCAAGGCGAGAAACAGCGTCGCCACGATGAACCAGTTTCTGACCGGCAACAGAATGCGGCGCGAGGAATGGGTGGGTTCCATCTACCTGGCTTTCTTCTTTATCCGCTTGCCGCGGCCCGCTTGCGCGGAAAGCGACGGCGCGTCGTCCGGTTGCGGCGGCAAGGCTTTGCGAGCACCCAGCACCAGGGCCAGTCCGTGGCGTTCGACACCGGCCAGCGGGACACAGGTGATGCGAGCGAAAGCGTAGGAATTGTCGCGGTCGATATTGACCACCTTGGCCACCGGCAAGCCGGGCAGATAGACACCGTCGAGTCCCGAAGTCATCAGGATATCCCCGGCCTTCACCTCGGCGTTCGCCGCCAGGAAGCGCAGTTCCATCATGCCCGAGCCGGCGCCCGCCAGAACGGCGCGCAAGCCGTTTCTTTGCACCTCGACGGGTATCGCCTGCTCCTTGTCGGTGAGCAGCAGGACTTCCGCCGTGAGCGGGAAGACCCGCACCACCTGACCAATGACGCCGACATCATCCACCACCGCCTGGCCGGCGCTGATGCCATGCTGGGTGCCCTTGTCGATGATCACGCGGCGCGAGAACGGGTCGCGCGCCGCATACAGGATCTCGGCAATGCGCCCTTCGACCGGCAGCCGCGCGCGCATGTCAAGCAGGGCACGCAAGCGGATGTTCTCCTGCTCCAGATGCTGCTGGCGCAGCAACAGGTTGGCGGTGTCGAGCTGGCGCCGGCGAAGTTCCTCGTTTTCCTGCAACAGGCGGGATTGCCGCGTCAGATAGGCGCCGAAATCGCCCGCCGCATCAATCGGCATCCCGGTGATGCGCTGCAGGGGCCAGGCGAGCGTGGCGACCGCCAGCCGCGCCCATTCCAGGGTATGAAAACGCAGATCGGCAACCAGCAGGACCACCGAAAGCGAGACGAAGAAAACCAGCCGCACGAGCGGCGCCGGACCTCTTTTGAAGAAAGGTGGCGGAGCATGGCCAACAACGGACATCAAGGCAGGTGAGCCCTCGGCGAAGGATGGAACCCCGGCAATGCCCCGCGCTCGGCGGCCGCGGAGCCAATTGCCAAGCTACACGGGGCGAACCTTACTCGTTGGCGAAAATACTGCCAAGTTTGTCCATCTTTTCAAGCGCCATGCCGCAGCCGCGCGCCACGCAGGTCAGCGGATCGTCGGCCACGATCACCGGCAGGCCGGTTTCCTCGGTGAGCAAGCGATCGATGTCCTGCAGCAGCGCACCGCCGCCGGTCAGAACCAGACCGCGCTCGGCAATGTCGGCGCCAAGCTCCGGCGGAGTCTTTTCCAGGGCATCCTTGACTGCCTTGACCACCTGGTTGAGCGGCTCCGACAAGGCTTCGAGCACCTCGTTGGAGGAAATGGTGAACTTGCGCGGAATGCCCTCGGCGCGGTTGATGCCGGAGACTTCCATTTCGCGCACCTCGGCGCCGGGGAAGGCGGAGCCGATCTGCTTCTTGATGTTCTCGGCGCTGTTGTCGCCGATCTGCATGCCGTAGTTGCGACTGATATAGGAGATGATCGATTCGTCGAACTTGTCGCCGCCGACGCGCACGGAGTTTGCGTAGACCATGCCGCCGAGCGAGATGACACCCACTTCGGTGGTACCGCCGCCGATGTCCACCACCATCGAGCCGGTGGCGTCCGACACCGGCAAGCCGGCGCCGATGGCGGCCGCCATGGGCTCCTCGATCAGGTAGACGTGCAAGGCGCCGGCGCCCAGCGCTGATTCGCGGATGGCTCGGCGCTCCACCTGGGTCGAGCCCGAGGGTACGCAGATGATGATGCGCGGAGAAGGCGAGAACAGGCGGGATTCGTGCACCCGCTTGATGAACTGCTTGAGCATTTGCTCGGTGACGGTGAAGTCGGCGATCACGCCATCCTTCAGCGGCCGGATCACGGCGATTTCCTTTGGATTGCGGCCAATCATGGTCTTGGCCTCGCGACCGACCGCCTGGATGGTTTTCTTGGCATTGGGGCCGCCTTCGGTGCGAATGGCGACGACCGAAGGTTCGTCGAGCACCACGCCCTTGCCACGCACATAGATCAGCGTGTTGGCGGTGCCCAGGTCAATGGCCAGGTCGGTGGAGAAATAGGAGCGGAGAAAGCTGAACATCGTGGTTCCAGTGTGGAAGTACGTTCGGAGAGGGCCGTCACGGAAAGGAAGTTTCAGTGCAGGTCAACGTAGGTCTTATCAGCGTCAAGCGCAGCGACCGTGACCAAAAAGTCGCTTATGATACCCTATCGCGTCGGCCGGGACAGCTACCGACCAGGCCTCGTTTCACCCGGCTCCGACATCACTCACCCCGACCTGCCATCATGTTACTGAACCTGCAAGACGTCGCTCGTATCGCCTTGTTATCCCGCATCGAACTTTCATCCGCGGAGTGCGAAACCACGCGCGACCAGTTGAACGGCATACTTGGATTCATCGAACGGTTGCAGGCCGTCGATACCACGGGTATCGAGCCGATGTCTCATGCCGTCGACCTAGTCCAGCGCCTGCGCCCCGACAGGGTCACCGAAACGGATCACCGCGCAGATTTTCAGGCGCTGGCGCCGGAGGCCGAGGCCGGCCTGTACCTTGTACCCAGAGTCGTCGAATGAGCGACCTGATCAATTCATCGCTGCGGCAGCTCTCCGCGGCGTTGGCGACCGGGAAGGTTTCGGCCGTCGAACTGGCGACCCTGTTTCTTGATCGCATCGACAAGTTCAATCCTTCTTTCAACGCCTTCATCACCACGGACCGCGAAAAGACTCTGGCCCAGGCGCGGGCCGCCGACAACAGACTGAAGGTCATGCGCGACGGAATCCCCGCCAACGCTGCAGGCGCCATGGCGCTAACGGGCATTCCGCTGGCACACAAGGACATCTTCTGCGCAAGGGGTTGGCTCACCACCTGCGGCTCGAAGATCCTGGAGAACTTCGTTGCGCCCTACGACGCCCATGTTGTCGAAAAGCTGGCCGCCGCCGGCACGGTAACGCTGGGCAAGCTCAACATGGACGAGTTCGCGATGGGCTCGTCGAATGAAAGCTCGTACTTCGGGCCGGTAAGGAATCCGTGGGATGTTTCGCGCGTGCCCGGCGGTTCCTCGGGTGGCGCGGCGGCGGCCGTCGCGGCCCGGCTCACCCCGGCAGCAACCGGCACCGATACCGGCGGCTCGATCCGCCAGCCGGCGGCCCTTTGCGGCCTGAGCGGCCTGAAGCCGACCTACGGCGTGGTATCCCGCTACGGCATGATCGCCTTCGCGTCCAGCCTTGATCAGGGCGGGCCAATGGCGAAGAGCGCGGAAGACTGCGCGCTGCTGCTGAATGCCATGGCCGGCTTCGATGCGCGCGATTCCACGTCTCTGGAACGCCCCCCGGAAGATTACCTGCGCGATCTGGAAAAGCCGCTGGCGGGCCTGAAAATCGGCTTGCCGCGGGAGTTCTTCGGCGAGGGCATGGATGCCGACGTGCGCGCCGCGGTCGATACGGCGCTGGCCGAGTACCGCAGGCTGGGTGCCGTCACGGTGGACGTGCATCTGCCCAATTCCGGGCTTTCGGTGCCGGCCTATTACGTGATCGCACCGGCCGAAGCCAGTTCCAACCTGTCGCGCTTCGATGGCGTGCGCTACGGGTATCGCGCACAGGAGTACGCCGATCTGGAGCAGATGTACTCGCGCAGCCGGGCGCAGGGCTTCGGCGCGGAGGTCAAGCGCCGCATCCTGATCGGCACTTATGTGCTGTCGCACGGTTACTACGACGCCTACTACCTCAAGGCGCAGAAAATCCGCCGCCTGATCGCCGCCGACTTTCAGCAGGCATTCAAGATTTGCGATGTGATCATGGGCCCGACCTCGCCCTCGGTCGCCTTCGCCTTCGGCGCCAAGAGCGCCGACCCGGTACAGATGTACCTGTCGGACATCTACACCATCTCGACCAACCTCGCGGGCTTGCCGGGCATGTCGCTGCCCTGCGGCTTTGGCAGGGACAACATGCCGGTGGGACTGCAGATCATCGGCAACTGGTTTGGCGAGGCGCAGATGCTCAATGTGGCGCACCAGTATCAATTGAACACGGACTGGCATCTGCGGATGCCCCAGGGGATCTGACCATGCAGTGGGAAGTCGTCATCGGCCTGGAAACCCACGCCCAGTTGCAAACCCGGTCGAAGATCTTTTCCGGCAGCAGCATCGCCTTCGGCGCCGAGCCGAATGCGCAGGCCAGCGCCGTCGACGTCGCGCTGCCCGGCGTCCTGCCGGTCCTGAACCGCGAGGCGGTGGTCTGCGCCATCAAGTTTGGCCTGGCGGTCGGGGCGAAGATCGCGCCGCGCTCGATCTTTGCGCGCAAGAATTATTTCTACCCAGATCTGCCGAAGGGCTACCAGATCAGTCAATTCGAAACACCGGTGGTAACCGGCGGTGGCCTCGCAATAACCCTTGGCTCCGGAGAGACCGCAACCGAGAAATTCGTGCATCTGACGCGCGCCCACCTGGAAGAGGATGCCGGCAAGTCGCTGCACGAGGATTTTCACGGCGCACCGGCATCGACCTGAACCGCGCCGGCACGCCGCTGCTGGAGATCGTCACCGAGCCCGACATGCGCTCGTCCGCCGAGGCGGTTGCCTACGCCAAGGCGCTGCATGCACTGGTGCAGTGGGTCGGCATCTGCGACGGCAATATGCAGGAAGGCTCGTTTCGCTGCGACGCCAACGTTTCGGTGCGGCCGATGGGGCAAAAGGAATTCGGCACCCGGCGCGAGATCAAGAACCTGAATTCCTTCCGCTTCATGCAGCAGGCGATCGACTTCGAAGTCCAGTGGCAGATCAACGAAATCACCGAGGGCCGTGCCATCCGGCAGGCCACCGTGCTGTTCGATCCCGACACCGGCGAAACCCGCTCGATGCGCAGCAAGGAAGATGCGCATGATTACCGCTATTTCCCCGATCCCGACCTGTTGCCGCTGGAGATCAAGGATGACTGGATCGCTGCCGTTCGCGCGGAGATGCCGGAGCTGCCGCAAGCAATGAAGCAGCGCTTCGAGACCGAATTCGGGCTGTCCCCATACGACGCGGCAACGCTGACGGCGTCGCGACAAATGGCAAGCTACTTCGAAGCCACGCTGGAGGCCGCGGGCAGGGAAAATGCAAAGCCGGCGGCCAACTGGGTGATGGGCGAGCTCTCCGCGCGGCTCAACAAGGCAGGGCTGGAGATTGACGCCGCGCCGCTGTCGGCACGGCAACTGGCCGGCATCATTCGTCGCATTGTCGACAGCACGATCTCGAACAAGATCGCGCGGGATGTCTTCGAGGCGCTGTGGGCCGGTGATGGCCAGGACGCCGACGCCGTGATCGAGGCAAAGGGCTGGAAACAGATCACCGACACCAGCGCAATCGAGGCCCTGGTCGATGACGTGCTTGCGGCCAATCAGAAGTCGGTCGAGGAATATCGCGCCGGCAAGGAAAAGGCTTTCAACGCCCTGGTCGGACAGGCCATGAAGGCCACCCGCGGCAAGGCCAATCCCCAGCAGGTCACCGACCTGCTGAAGAAAAAACTCGGCGGCTGACTACTTCTTTTCGGCGGGTTTGGCTGGAGCTTCTGCCGGCGCGGGTGCTGCCGGGGCCGGCGCTGCGGCGGGTGCGGCAGCAGAGGCGGCAGTCGGGGCGGCCTCGGCCGGCTTTTTGCCCGTCAGCTCGAGATAGCGCTTCCGCTCCTCCTCGAACCGAATGCGTATGTCTTCCATGTCCTTGACCCTGCCGTCCACCGCAGCCTGCTGGGCCTTGAGCTCCTTCTCGTTTTCGCGGACTTGCGCCTTGACCGAGTCAGGCAGGGCCTTGCCCTTGTAGAACTCCTTTTCGCCGTCAAGCTTCTTCTTGTTCTTCTTGGCGTCCTCAAGCCGCAACTGGGACTGCTTCATGTTTTGCTCTACTTCGGCCAGCGCGCGGTCCCGCGCGGTGGTGATATCCTTTTCGCTGGAATAGGTTGACAGCAGCGCAAGGACTTTGCGGCGTTCCTCACTCGCCTTCTTCGCCTCTTCTTCCTTCTTTGCCATTTCTGCATCGCGGCGGGCCTGCTGCTCTTGCGTCAGCGGGGCTTCGACCCTTTTGGAAACGAAGCCTCGATTGTCGCGTTCTTCATAGGCCCGACCCTGGCATGCGGGGGGCAAGAAGTCGCCGCAGACTTTGCGCCCCTTGGCATCATTGCAACAGTAGATGCGTACCTGGGCTGAGGTGCCCACGGCAAACAAGGCGGAAGCAGCGAACAGCAGGGCGGAAATCAGGCGCATGGGTTGTCTCCCCGGAGAGGTGTCATGGGCATCAGGCAACGCCGTAACGAACGCGGTAAGCGCGCACGGCCGCAAGATTGTTTTCAAGTTCCGGATGGCCGGAAAGATAGTCGATGAGATCGGTCAGGCTTGCAACGCTGATCACCGAAAGGCCATAGTTCTCCTGGACTTCCTGTGTTGCCGAGAGTTCACCCTGACCTCGTTCCTGGCGATCGAGCGCAATCACCACCGCGGCAGGCGTCGCCCCGGCTTCGCGGATCAGATCCACCGATTCGCGTACCGAGGTGCCGGCGGAAATCACGTCATCGATGATCAGCACGCGCCCCTTGAGCGGCGCGCCTACCAGCGTGCCGCCTTCGCCGTGATCCTTGGCTTCCTTGCGGTTGTAGGCGTAGGGCGTGTTGTGGCGGAGACCTGACAGCGCGATCGCGGTGCCGGCGGCGAGCGGGATACCCTTGTAGGCCGGCCCGAACAGCACATCGAAGCGGACCCCGGCAGCCAAAATGCGGCGCGCGTAGAAATCGCCGAGACGCGCCAGCGAAGCGCCGTCGCTGAACAGACCGGCGTTGAAGAAATACGGGCTCAGGCGACCCGCCTTGGTCTTGAACTCGCCGAAGCGCAACACGCCCAGTGCGCAGGCGAAGGCGATAAACTCGCGGCTGAGCTGGCTCGGCTGGCTCAGTTCGCTGGTGACGGCAGGATCGGCATTGGCATTCATCAAACGCATTCTACATGTTCAGGCACATGCTCCGAATACTCACACTGAATCTCAATGGTATCCGTTCCGCTGCCGGCAAGGGATTTTTTGAATGGCTGGCGACGCAACAGGTCGACATCGTCTGCGTCCAGGAGCTCAAGGCGCAACTCGCCGACCTGACCCCCGCCCTCCGTGACCCGGCGGGTTTCGTCGGGTGTTTTCATGCCGCGGCGAAGAAAGGCTACAGCGGGGTCGGCATCTATTCCCGACGGCCGGCCGACCGCGTCGTCGAAGGCTTTGGCAATGCCGAGTTCGATGCCGAAGGGCGTTACCTCCAGGCCGACTTCGGCAAGCTTTCGGTGGTTTCGCTCTACCTGCCATCCGGCTCCAGTTCCGACGAGCGCCAGCAGGCCAAGTTCCGCTTTCTCGATCAGTTTCGCCCGCAACTGCAACGCCTTGCACGCAAGGCCCGGCGCGACGGGCGCGAAATCCTGCTGTGTGGCGACTGGAACATTGCGCACCGGCCAATCGACCTCAAGAACTGGAAGTCCAACCAGAAGAATTCGGGCTTTCTGCCCGAGGAGCGCGCCTGGCTGTCGTCCGTGTTCGACTGCCTGGGCTGGGTTGACGTGCATCGCCGGCTGCTGCCGGAGGCGAGCGGCGAGGCCTACACCTGGTGGTCGAACCGGGGCCAGGCATGGGCCAAGAACGTCGGCTGGCGCATCGATTACCAGATAGCCACGCCCGGCCTGGCGGCGGCGGCACGCCATGTGGCGGTGTTCAAGGATCAGCGCTTTTCCGACCATGCGCCGCTGACAATTGATTACGATCTGGCTTGCGCCTGACATGGATCATTGCAGCAACGCGACAAAATCGGTAATCTGGGGTTTTAATCCTTCAATACGGGAGAGAGCCATGAGCGACGTAAGCGATGTCACCAAAGAAAAACTGATTGCCGACATAAAGCTGGTGATTGCCGATACCGAAGAACTACTGCGCGCCACCGCCGGTCAGGCGGGCGACAAGATCGCGGAGATTCGTGCCAGGACCCAGGATCGTCTTGCCTCTGCCAAGATCAAGCTGGCTGAAGCCGAGGCTGCCCTGGTGGACAAGGCCAAGCAGGTCGGCCGGGTCGCCGACGACTATGTGCATGACAATCCCTGGCGTTCGGTGGGCGTCGCCGCGGGCTTCGGCTTCATCGTCGGCCTGTTGATCGGTCGTCGCTGAGCGCCGCGGTGGGCGACGGAGGGGCGAAGGTGTCCGACCAGCGCGGCCTTTTCCTTTCGACCAAGGGTCTGCTGGGCACCGGCGTCACCCTGCTTCGCAATCGCCTCGAACTCCTCGGCGTCGAACTTGCCCAGGAGCGGTTGCGTGTGCTCTCCCTGCTCGCCTATGGCGGCGCGGCCTTTCTTTGCATCGCTGCGGGTCTGGTCTTCCTCGCCATTTTCCTTACCGTGCTGCTGTGGGAAAACAACCGGCTGCTGGCACTTGGCGTCTTTTCCGCGCTGTTCCTCGGTGCGGGAATAGCCAGCCTGTCGCTGGCCATGAGCCTGGCGCGCTCGGGCTCGCAACTGTTTTCCGCCAGCCTGGCTGAACTGCGCAGTGACCGCGAGGCCCTGACGCCAAGCGACGCCGCCGGATCGCAGTGAACCCCGCCACGCTGGAGCTTGCGCTAAGGAAACAGCGGCTACAGATCGCCAGCGAGGGCCTGCGCGCCGAATTTGGCGATTGCGCCAAGGCGTTGAGACCCCTGTTCGCCGGGGCGGACTACGCTGTCGAGGGCGCCCGGTGGGTGCGCCGCCACCCTGAACTTGTCGTTGCGACTGCGGTGGCGCTGGTTGTCGTTCGCCCGAAGAGCGTCTGGCGCTGGGCACGCCGGGGCTTTATCGGCTGGCAGGTCTGGCAGAAGTTTCGCGATCTGGTGGAGCACCGTCAGCGGTCGATGCGCCAGTGGTAAGCGCTGGACCGGCGCCGGGGCGCTTCTCCGCCGACCCGACGTTGGCGGTCCGCTCGGCTGCTCCGCATGTGCTTGCCCGGTAGCGGCATGAAATGAGCGGAATCCCCAACGATGCAGCTATCCGGAATTTCCGGATAGCTGCAATTTCAGCCAAGCCTCGAACTATGGCCAGAGTCCGAAGCGGACTCAGATTGCCCTTGATCAGCGGAATGTTGGCCGCCAAGCGGGATACGCGCTTGTTCAGGTCTTCGAAAGGCTGAAGATAGGGCAGATGCACCAAAATAAAGGAGACCTGCCAAAAAGGGTCTTCGATTTCGGCGGCCATGCTGAGCGCGATCCCGAACAATTCTTCGATACGCTGCGGCAGCGTCATCGGTAGGTAGACGCTGCTGCCGATTTCGACTGCGCAGTTGCGCAGCTCGTCGTTCCTCGGGCGAGGGAAGGCCGAACCAGACCCCAAAGAGAAACGGCCCCCATCGCTGGAGGCCTTGGTATCACTGGTGGTGATGGGTGGACTTGAACCACCGACCCCCGGATTATGAATCCGATGCTCTAACCGACTGAGCTACATCACCGTGCAAAGGGGCGGAATTATCCTCGGCGCACGCTTGGCTTGTCAAGACAAGCCCCGTTGGGCGACAATCCGGGCATGGACTTCGATATCGTGATTGTCGGTGGTGGCTTGGCGGGTCTGGCCATGGCGGCGGCTTTGCGCCGCTCGGCTTTGTCCGTGGCCCTGGTGGAAGCGAGGCTGCCACTTTTCGCCGAGGGCTGGGATGCACGTGTCTACGCGATCAGCCCGGCCAACGCGCGCTTCCTGGATGCGCTCGGCGCCTGGCGCCATCTCGATGCGACGCGCATGGAAGCGGTGCGGGCCATGGAAATCTACGGCGATGCCGGCGGCCGGCTGGATTTCACCGCCTATGACAGCGGAGTTGGTGAGCTGGCCTGGATCCTGGAATCCTCGTTGCTGCACCGCGAATTGTGGGAGACCGTAAAGCGCCAGGGCAATCTGAGCCTGCTCTGCCCGGTGCAGCCGAAAGCCCTGGCCTTCACGCCCGATGCGGCGCAACTGACACTTGATGATGGCCGCATGCTGACGGCGCGTCTGATCGTCGCGGCGGATGGCGCCGATTCCTGGACGCGCTCGGCGGCGGGCATCGGCGTGCGCTTCGACCCCTACGACCAGTTGGGCGTGGTGGCTAACTTTGCGGTCGAGCGGCCGCATCGCGCCACGGCTTTTCAGTGGTTCCGTCCGGACGGGGTGCTCGCCTGGCTGCCGCTGCCGGGGAATCGCCTATCGATGGTCTGGTCCACCGGGGAAGATCATGGACGTGAGCTGCTGGCGCTCGATCATGCCGCGCTATGCGCTCGTGTTGCCGCGGCCGGTGGTGGGCGACTCGGCGCGCTGGAGCTGATTACCGCGCCTGCCGGCTTTCCGCTGCGACTGATGCGCGCGCCGAGCACCGTGGCGCCGCGACTGGCGCTGATCGGCGATGCCGCGCACACCATCCATCCGCTTTCCGGTCACGGCATCAATCTGGGTTTTCAGGATGCGCAGTTTCTGGCGGCCGTGCTGTGCGACAAGCCGAGTCACGTGGATTGTGGCGACCTGGGCCTGCTGCGAAGCTACGAGCGGGCCCGCAAGGAAGAAGTGGTGACTTTGCAGACCGTGACCGACAGCCTGCATGACCTGTTCCGTCCCGCGGGAGGCGCCGTTACCAGGCTGCGCAATTTGGGATTGAACCTCACCAACAGTTTGCCGGTCATAAAGAGCCTGCTGGTCCGCTACGCGCTGGCGTCCTGAATCACCGGCGTGCCGAATTTCCCTGGAGAACTCAACTGATGAAACTACCTTTGCTTGCCGCCGCCCTGGCCTGTGTGTCCTTCGCCGCTGTTGCCGACGAGGCTGATGTAAGGAGGGCCCTCGAAGCGAGGCTTGGCAAGGTCGAAAAGATCGTCAAGGCGCCGATCGCCGGCATGTGGGAAGTGACCGTGGATGGCCAGATCCTCTACGCCGACGATAAGGGAACGTTCGTGCTGATCGGTAATCTGCTGGACATGAAGACGGGCAAGAACATCACGGCGGAACGCCAGTTCACTGCCCTGCCGCTGGAACTGGCAGTCAAGCAGGTGCGCGGTTCGGGCAAGAACATCATGGTCACCTTCGAGGATCCGAACTGCGGCTATTGCAAGAAGCTGGCGAAAGACGTGCTGACCCTGAAGGACGTCACGGTCTACACCTTCCTGCTGCCTGTGCTGGGCGACGATTCCTTCGAGAAATCCAAGGCCATCTGGTGCGCCCCGGACAAGTCCAAGGCGTGGGTGGACTGGATGACGGCCGGCAAGGCGCCGCCCGTCGCACCGGCCAAGTGCGACCTGGGCGGCCTCAACAAGTCGGCACAACTCGGCGCCAAATTGCGCATCAATGGCACCCCGGCAATCTTCTTCGCCAACGGCGAACGTGTACCGGGCTACATTTCCGCGGCCGAAATCGAGAAGCGTTTCAGCGGGATGGGCGGCTGAACCGCCGGATATCCAGGTCGAGCAGCAGCTACTCCCGCGGGCGGAACCTGTTCCCATGAATCCGCTCTCGCTGCTTCCCTCGGTGGGTCGTCCGTCGTTCAGTCCGGCGCCCGCTTCCCTGGTCTCTGCCATCATCCCACGCAAGGAAAAGGCGTCATGAAACTGCACGGCGCCAAGGGACACTTCAACCCGGCCACAAAACCTCACGGATATCGCGGCGGCATTCAATGTCATGCCGTGGATATGCAAAGGCGGGTCGCCGACAACTACGGCAATGCCAGCCTCTCCGCCGAACTTGATGGACTGGCGTTGACCGAATGTCCCGGCGGGATCCTCAATCGCAGCGTGGCGATTCAGGCCGATCCTGACGACTACGAGTCGCAGCCGGTCGGTAACTCGGGCAAGCGCGTTGCCTGGGGGTGACCCGCTCGCTCTGACCGGCAAGAAATGCAGCGCACTCGACGCGCTGCAGGCAGCGCTGGTGTGTTGATCGCGATGTCCGAACCCGCCAATACGTCCTGCCCTTCCTGCCGCGCGCCGATGAGCGCGCAGCGCTTCAATCGCAAGCTTGGCGGCGAGGTCGAGCTTGACCTCTGCTTCGCCTGCCAGGCCCTCTGGTTCGACGAATACGAGAGCGTGCAACTGGCGCCGGCCGGGGTGATCGAGCTGTTCAAACTGATCCACGAGCGCCGCGACGACCAGCGCCTGCCGCTGGCCAGCCCCTTGCAATGTCCGCGCTGCGGGGAAGGCTTGATCAAATCGCAGGATCGCGTCAAGAGCGGGCTGTTCAACTACCTGCGCTGCGTGCAGCATCACGGCCGCTTGATCACCTTTTCCCAGTTCATGATCGAGAAGGGCTTTGTGCGCCAGGCAACCGGCGCCGAGCTCGCTCAACTCCAATTGCATATCGGCGTGGTGCGCTGCAGCGCTTGCGGAGCACCGGTGGATATCCGCAAGGACATCGTCTGCGGCCATTGCCGGGCGCCCATTGCCATTCTCGATCCGCAGGCGGTCGAAGCCGCTCTGGCGGGCTATCAACAGGCCGCAATGAAGCTGGCGTCTCCACCGAACCCGACGCTGCTGGCCGAGACGATTCTGTGCCGCGAGCGTGAACGCAGCCAGCGCCAACGCGAACGCAGCGGCGGACTCGATGCCGACATTGGCGATCTGCTGCTGGACGGTGTCGCGATGATCTGGAACATGGTGCAGCGATGAGGGAGGCGATCACCGGAGTTGTGCTCGCCGGTGGCCGCGGGCGGCGCATGGGCGGCATCGACAAGGGCCTGCAAGGCTTCAACGGCCGGCCGCTGGTGCAGTGGGTCCTGGAACGCCTGACGCCGCAGGACAACGTGTTGATCAGCGCCAACCAGAACCTGCCGAGCTACGCGGAATTCGGCTGTCCGGTGGTGGCGGACAGGATTCCCCACTATGTCGGCCCGCTGGCTGGATTGCACGCGGCGCTGTCGCGGGCGAGCACGCCGCTGCTGGTCACCGTACCTTGTGATTCGCCATTCCTGCCGGCCGATCTGGTCCAGCGACTGCATGCCTCGCTTGCAGCCGAAGGCGTCGACCTTGCCGTCGCACGCGCCGGCGACCAGGTGCACCGCGCGTTCTGTCTGGTGCGGCGCGAACTGCTGCCGCAACTCGAGGCCTTTCTTGCATCCGGCGGACGCAGGCTGGGTCTCTGGCACGCGTCACTGAAATTGGCTGAAGTGGTTTTCGATGACGAGGCCGATGCCTTCAGCAACATCAACACGCCGGAAGATCTCGCACGCTGCGAAAAATCGCCGCGCGCAGCGTGGCAGGGAAATCCCCTGCGAAACACCGCACCAGCCCATTGTCATTGACTGGGCTTGAACAGGGCAACGATGATTCCTCGATTTCCCGGCAAGCATGGGGCCGCAGCATGAATGGTCATTAGAATCGGGCAAGGCTGGCCGAGCAGACGCAGGTTCCACGCCCCCAGCAGGATAACGCCGCTGCCGGCCCACGCCCATGACAACCAGCGCGGCGTGCCAAGGCGACGACCCGCCAGCGCCTCGCGCGCCAGCAGCAGGGTATGCACTGCCGCCACCACCAGCAACGGCAGCAAGCCGGGATTGGCCTGCCAGGCAGCGGAAACATCGCCGGACAGCAGCGCGGCGCAGGCATGCGTGCCGCCACACAGCGGACATGGGTGGCCGCTGAGCTGGCGAAAGGCGCAAAGCGGCAGATTGCCGAGCGCCGCCAGAACCGGGGCGGCGCCCATTGCCAGCGGCCAGCCCAGGCAGATGGCTGCCCGCCACTGCCGCTGCGGGTAACTTAAAAGGATTCCCTCAGACATTGGCCGGGCTGCTGGTGAGCTGCTTGGCCATGTGATAGAAGCCGATGAAGGCGATCGGCAGGGTAATCACCACGCCGACGCCGCAGAAAATTGCGCCCAGCGAACCGATGATGGCAAGCACCACGGCGCACAGACATGATCCGAGCAGGTTTTCCTTGACCGCTTGCCAGGCCCCCTTCAACGCATTGATGCCGTCCTTCTCGCCGACCGCGACCAGATAGGCGGCGGTCGGAACCAGGCCAGGATCAGTAATCCGGGGATGACGCAGAGCATGAACTGATGCCGACGACGATCCCGCCCACCAGGACCGCAAGCAGGGCCGGCACGAAGTCATCGAAACCTTTGAAGACGTGGTCAATCGAGGCCTTGCCGCCCTCGTCTTCCACCCTGACCAGTCGCATGTAGCCAACGATCATCGGCCCGGCAAGCAGACCGAAGCTGACATTACTGATGATCACGACCAGCAGGGTCGCGACGATGTGGGTAACGGGATCCTTTCTGAGTCCATTGAAGCCGGCCGAAACGCAGGCACCGATATCGGGATTCGCCATCTGAAAGCCTTTTGGGAGGAGTTGTTGCGGAGCAAATCAGCCAGCCGCGGGAAACTGCATCTGTCCTGGCGGCTTGCTCCTCAGGGCAAGCCCGAACCCGCCGGCGCCTGATCGTCCGGTGGAGCGGGTGAAGGGAGTCGAACCCTCTTCACGAGCTTGGGAAGCTCAGGTAATGCCGTTATACGACACCCGCGTCGGGGCCAAATTCTAGCCCTACATCAGGACAATGTCGAACTGCTCCTGCAGGTAACCGCTCTCCGCGTGGAGGGAAATCGGCAGGCCGATGAACTCGGACAACATCGCCAGCGCCTGCGATTCCTCGTCGAAAAACAGGTCGATCACCGACGGCGCGGCGAGCACGCGCATCTCGCGCGCGGTGAACTGCCGAGCCTCGCGCAGCAGTTCGCGCAGAACCTCGTAGCACATGGTCTGCGCGGTCTTCACCTGGCCGCGTCCGCCGCAAGTGGGACAGGGCTCGCACAACACATGGGCCAGGCTTTCGCGGGTGCGCTTCCTGGTCATCTCGATCAGCCCGAGCTGGGTGAAGCCGGAAACCGTGATGCGTGTGTTTTCGTGCGCCAGGGCCTTGTTGAATTCAGTGAGCACTGCTGCCTTGTGTTCTTCGTCCGCCATGTCGATGAAGTCGGCGATGATGATGCCGCCGAGATTGCGCAGCCTGAGCTGGCGGGCGATGACCTGCGCCGCTTCGAGGTTGGTCTTGAAGATGGTGTCGTCGAAATTGCGCGAGCCGACATAGCCGCCGGTGTTTACGTCGACCGTGGTCATCGCCTCGGTCTGGTCGAAGATCAGGTAGCCGCCGGACTTCAGATCGACGCGGCGCGCCAGGGCTTTCTGGATCTCGTCCTCGACACCGTGCAGGTCGAACAGCGGTCGTTCGCCGGTGTAGTGCAGCAGGCGGTCGCTGACCTGCGGCACGTACTCCTGGGCGAAGGCTTGCAGCTTCAGGAAATTCTCGCGCGAGTCGATGAGGACGCCGGTGGTCTCGCTGCCCACCAGATCGCGCAGCACCCGCTGCGCCAGCGTCAGGTCGTGATGCAGCAGCATTGGCGGCAAGGCGCCGACGCTGCGGCTCTTGATCTCGCGCCAGATGCGGCGCAAATAAGCGATGTCGGCCGCCAGTTCGGCGTCGCTGGCGTCCGCGCCGACCGTGCGCAGGATATAGCCGCCGGGCTGATCGGCCGGCAGCAGGGCCTGGATGCGCGCGCGCAGCCTTTCGCGCTCGGCATCGTCGCCAATCCGCTGCGAGATGCCGATGTGGTTGTCCTGGGGCAGATGCACCAGCAGGCGCCCGGCGATGGAAATCTGGGTGCTCAGGCGCGCGCCCTTGGTGCCGATCGGATCCTTTTGCACCTGCACGGTCAGCGCCTGGCCCTCGCTCAGAACGCGCTCGATGGGGCGCGTTTCGTGGCCGCCATAGCCATTGACGCCGGGTCGTTCGCTCCAGATGTCGGCGACATGGAGAAAAGCGGTGCGCTCCAGTCCGATTTCGATGAAGGCCGACTGCATGCCGGGGAGCACGCGCACCACACGGCCGAGATAGACATTGCCGACAATGCCGCGTCCGTTGGTGCGCTCGATATGCAGTTCCTGCACCACGCCCTGCTGCAGCAGGGCGACGCGGGTCTCCTGCGGTGTGAAGTTGATGAGGAACTGTTCACTCATGGCACGACCCTCCCCCCATCCCCCTCCCCAGGGGAGGGGGTGACAGTGGTTCGGCCGCAAGAAAACGCGGCCTCCATGTCATACGCCGACCCCAGCTTGGGGCGGCCCGGCGCCGGGGTCATGGCACGCCCCTCCCCCATCCCCCTCCCCAGGGGCTAGCGTATGCACACATCTCTCCCGTCATTCCGGCGCAGGCCGGAATCCAGTGGACGGGGACCGCAAAACATCGATTTACCCTGTATGTCTTGGCTTTTCTTGCCGAAGACCGTCCCGAAGTCCATCGCCTCAGCCCTTCTGGACCCCGGCTTTCGCCGGGGAGACGGTGCCGTTGAGATGTGTGCATACGGTAGCTCCCCAGGGGAGGGGGTGACAGTGGTTCGGCCGCAAGAAAACGCGGCCTCCATAAACATACGCCGACCCCGCTTGGGCGGCCCGGCGCCGGGGTCATAACGGATACCCGAATTCGCGCAGCAGCAGCGCGGTTTCGCACAGCGGCAGGCCGACGATGCCGGAATGCGAGCCGTGAATCTCTTCGACGAAGGTGGCGGCGCGCCCCTGGATGCCGTAGGCGCCGGCCTTGTCCATCGGTTCGCCGCTGTGCACATAGCGGCGGATCTCTTCCGCGCCCAACTGGCGAAAGCGCACAGCGCTGATCGACAAACGCTGTTCAACGCGCTCGCCGCGGGCCACCGCGATGGCCGTCAGGACACGATGGCTGCGGCCGGACAGCCGCGTCAGGATCGCCGCCGCGTCAGCTTCGTCCTTCGGCTTGGCGATGATCGCGCCATCCAGATCGAGCGTCGTGTCGGCCGCCAGCACCGGGCGCGCGACGATCGACCGGTGCGCCATCAGGCCGGCGGCGAACACCGCCTTGGCCCGCGCTACGCGCTGCACGTAAGCTTCCGGCGTTTCGTCGGGCAGCCAGGCCTCATTCACTTCCGCATCCTCGCGCGGCAGGGTGCGAAACAGCAGCAAGTCGAAGCGAACGCCGATCTGCGTCAGCAATTCGCGGCGGCGCGGACTTCTGGAGGCGAGGTAGATGCGCTGGTCAACCATGCTCAGTCGCGATGGTAGGGGTGGCCCTTGAGCAGGCTCGCGGCGCGATACAGCGCCTCGGCGAGGATCACTCGCACCAGGGCATGGGGCAGGGTCAGGCTGGAAAGACGCATGGTTTCGTGGGCAGTGCTCTTGATCCGGGCATCCAGCCCGTCGGGGCCGCCGATGATGAAGGCCACATCATCGCCGCTGGCCATCCATTTTGCCAGACCCTCGGCCAGTTGCCGCGTCGTCGGCGCAGCGCCGCGTTCATCCAGCGCAATGCGCCTGCAGCCGGGCGGCAGTTGCGCCTCGATGCGCGTCGCCTCCTGCGCCAGCATGGCTTGCGCGGTCTTGCCCGCAGTGCGCGGCGCGGGCCTGATCTCCAGCAACTCCAGCGGCAGTTCGCGCGGCAGCCGCTTCGCGTACTCGGCCCAGCCGGCCGCGACCCATTCCGGCGGCCGCGCGGAAACCGCCGCGACGATCAACTTCATGCTCCCTCGGCGTCGCTGTCAGCCTTCTTGCGCGCGCGTTTGGGCGCCACCTTCCACAGCTCTTCGAGGTTGTAATAGGCGCGCACCACCGGCTGCATGACATGCACCACGATGTCGCCGAGATCGACCAGCACCCATTCGCCGGCTTCCTCGCCCTCGATGCCGATCACCTGGCCGCCGGCCTCCTTGACCTTGTCATGGACGTTGCGCGCCAGGGACTTGACGTGGCGATTGGAATCTCCGGTGGCGATGATGATCCGGTCGAACAGGGCGGAGAGCTTGCTGGTGTTGAGTACCTCGATATCCTTGGCCTTGATGTCCTCGAGGGCGGCGACCGCGATCTTCTGAAGTTTTCTAATGTCCATGCGAGGTCCGGTAGAGCTGATGTGAATCAATATAGTCGAGAACGGCGTCGGCAACCAGGTAGCGGACGCCGAGGCCGAGCGCCAGGCGCCGGCGGATTGCCGTGGCGGAGATCTCCAGGGCGGTGATGGCGAAGCAGACGATGCGGCCGGCGGATGCACCGGCCAGGTCGGCGGCGTCACCCTGGCGCGCGGCGAATTCGCGATCGAGCGCCGTGTTGCCTGCGCCGACTTTCAATTCGTGTCCCGCTCGCGTCGCCACGGCAATATGCGCCAGCCCGAACAGCTCGCGCCAGCGGTGCCAGGCCTCGAATCGGGCGAAAGCATCGGCGCCCAGCAACAGCACCAGCGGGCGCTGCGCGCCGTGCAGCAGGCGCTGGCGTTCCAGCGTTTCGACGGTGTAGCTCGGCCGGCCGGCCGGGTCGAGCACTTCCGCGGCATCGACGCTGAAGCCCGGAAGATCGGCGAGGGCCCGCTCGACCATCGCCAGGCGATGCACGGCCGCGCACTGTGGCGCATCGCGCAGGGCCGGCCGGCCGGCCGGGATGAAACACACTTCAGCCAGGCCCAGCGCCTCGCGCGCCTCGATGGCCAGTCGCAGGTGCGCGACATGCAGCGGATCGAAGGTGCCGCCGAAGAGGCCGAGAACTCCCCCGCGTTCTTCATGCATCGGGCTGTGCCGGCGCCTCGAACACGTCGCGGTAGGACAGATACACGCTGGCCGCCATCGTCGGCGCCAGCACGAAGATCAGCAGCATGCGCAGCGCAACGGAGAGAATGGCGACCAGCGTCGGCGAAATCAGGCCGGCGACGACAAGGATCAGGCCGGGCAGTACGCCGCCCGCCAGCACCAGCGCCAGGCCGTACATCGTGAATGCACGCCAGTTGCGCCAACACGCGACAAAGCTGAAGAACAGCGATTTGCCGGCGCCGACGCCATTCCAGACCGCCAGCAGCGGCGCGAACCAGAAGGCCATCAGCAGCGGCGAGGCCAGCAGCAGAATCAGCGCAAGATCGCCGGCGAGCGCCATCGCCTCGGCCTCATCGAGCCCGTCGCCGATATCGATCGGCTCGCCCAGCGCGAAGCCGCCCAGCACCAGCAGGCTGGAGCCGACCAGGTGCAGGCCGCCAAGACGAATCAAGCCGACCTGCTGGGCGCTGATACCGGCGATCAGGGTTTCGCTGGAAAACCGCTGGCCGCGCTCAATCGCGCGGAAGCCGTTGGCCAGCATGACCGTCAGGGTCGGCAGCAACAGCGGCAGCAGGAAGGGGCCAAGCTTCGGGATCAGGTTGACCACGATCACGATCAGCAGGTAGGCAAAGGTTACCGCGGTTGCCAGCGGCGGATGGCGGCGGAACAAGGCAAAGCCGGCCAGCAGCCAGAGAACTCCGTGGCGGGCAGGCAGCCGGCGCGCGTCCATCAGTCCTCCTCCCCTTCAAAACGGACGGCTTGCGACGATCCCGTGGGCAGGACAGGCGCATCGAAGGCAATGTCGCCGTCCGCGTCCGGGATTCCGCCTGCCTTCAATCCGGCAAAGTCGAACAGCCGCGCATCCAGCAGATGCGATGGCACCACGTTGCCCAGGCTGCGGAACATGTTCTCGATGCGCCCAGGGAAGCGCTTGTCCCAGTCCCGCAACATCTGCTTGATCTGCTGGCGCTGCAAGTTCGGCTGCGAACCGCACAGGTTGCAGGGAATGATCGGAAAGGCGCGCACCTCCGCCCAGGCTTCGAGGTCGCGCTCGCGGCAATAGGCCAGCGGGCGGATCACGACGTTGCGGCCGTCATCGGAGACCAGTTTGGGCGACATGGATTTCAGCTTGCCGCCAAAGAACATGTTGAGGAACAGCGTTTCCAGCATGTCGTCGCGATGATGGCCGAGCGCGATCCGGGTCGCTCCCAGTTCGCCGGCGACGCGATACAACACCCGCGGCGCAGGCGCGAACACAGCGAACAGGTGGTCTTGCCCTCGGGTATCTTTTCCTTGACGATGGAATAGGTGTCCTCGTTTTCGATGTGGAAAGGCACGCCGATCCCGCGCAGGTAATTCGGTAGCACGTCCGCGGGGAAGCCCGGTTGCTTCTGGTCCAGATTGACTGCGACGATGTCGAAGTCGATCGGCGCGTGCTGGCGCAGGAACAGCAGGATGTCCAGCAGGGCGAAGGAATCCTTGCCGCCGGAAAGGCAGACCATGACCTTGTCGCCCGCCTCGATCATGTTGAAGTCGGCGATCGCCTTGCCCACCTCGCGGCGCAGGTGTTTGGCCAGCTTGTTGGCCTCGAACGCGACTTTCTGCGCCTGGCGGGCGGTCGGCGCCGCGTTCGGGTTGGTGGTCAGTGGTGCGTTCATGCTGCCTCTGCCGGGCCGCCCCAAGGAGGCAGCCAGTCAACATCCGGAAGCCGCAACTGCGGCTGAACCGTAGTCACCCCCTTTCGCGGAAAGGGGGCTGGGGGGATAGTGCTCATAAGTGTGCAGTGCGTCCGCCGTCGACGTTGATCACCTGTCCGGTGACATAGGGGGCATCGAAGACGAGAAATTTCACGGTGTGCGCAATGTCGGCGGGCGAGCCGACGCGCTTCAACAGCGTGTGCGCAATGATAGCCGTGCGCTCGGCGGGCGGAAAGTCATTCTTGCCCTGGGGCCATTCGATGGCGCCGGGCGCCACCGCATTGACCCGCACCCGCGGCCCGAGTTCGAGCGCCAGCGCACGGGTCAGCCCGAGCAGGCCGGCCTTCGCCGCGCAGTAGAGCGGATAACCCTTCAACGGACGCTCGGCATGGATGTCGGTGATGTTGACGATACAGCCGCCGCTAGCTTCCAGATGCGGCGCCGCGGCCTGCGCCAGGAACAGCGGCGCCTTGAGGTTGGAGCCGATCAGGTCATCCCATGCCGCCGTGTCCACGGCGCCGACTTTGGTCGCGAAGAACGAGGAGGCATTGTTCACCAGCGCATCGAGCCGGCCAAAACGATCCACGACGGATTCCACCAGCACGGGCAGTACCGCCGTATCCAGAAGGTCGGCGGCGAAAACCGCGGCGGATTCGCCGGCCCGATCCGACCGTGCCGCATTCAGCTCGGCGGCCAGCGCCGCCGCGGCAGTGGCCGACGAGCGATAGTGAATCGCCACGCGGGCGCCCGCCGCATGCAGTGCGCGCGCGATCTCGGCGCCGACGCGACGGGCAGCGCCGGTAACCAGAACAACCGGGGGATTCGTGGCAAGGCTCATGCTGGAAGTATAGCGGCGAGAACCCGCGCCGCCGCGGCGAAGCCAAAACTTGCCGTGACCGCCACCGAAGAGCCGTAGCCCGCGCAGTTGAGGCCCGCTGCCGCATCGAACCCCTCGTCCGCAGCGGCGCCGACAAGGGCACAGGAGTCGTTCGCAGTGGTGTCCCGCGGGACGACGGCAGCCGGTCGGCGAATCTGCTCCGGCGAAAACACGCACTCGACGCCGAACTTCTTCTTCGGCTCGCGCGTGAAGCCGTAATCCTTGCGCAGTCGCGCGCGGACTTTCGAGGCCAGCGCGTCCTGCGTGGTGCGCGACAGGTCCAGGACTTCGATTCGCGTCGGGTCGGTGCGCCCGCCGGCGCCGCCGGTCGTCACGACGCAGATGCCGGCACGGCGGCAATGGGCGATCAGCGCCGCCTTGGCGCGCACCTGGTCGATGGCGTCGATCACCGCGTCGCAGGGCGGAATCAGCGCTGCCACATTGGCTTCGTCGATGAACTCTTCCACGGCGTGCACCACGCAGGCCGGATTGATCGCCGCGATGCGTTCCCGCATGGCGGCCACCTTGGCCGCGCCGAAGCTCGATTCGAGCGCATGAACCTGCCGATTCACGTTGGATTCGGCGACATGATCCAGATCGATCAGCGTCAGCCGCCCGACGCCGGAGCGCGCCAGCGCCTCCGCCGCCCACGAACCGACGCCGCCGATGCCCACCACCACCACATGCGCCGCCGCGGCGCGCGCCAGCGCGCCGGCGCCATACAGGCGCTCGATGCCGCCGAAACGGCGCGCGTAATCAGTGGCGGAAGTCATGCCGGAATTCTATCCGGCGCCGGGCGGGGTAGCTCGATTGGCGAAGAACCGAAATGCCAGAAGCTGCGAAACATCGTGGCTTGGCACAAGTTGTCGGCTGCTCCGCTGCACCCGTTTGAATTTGGTTTGTCCACGATTCCGGGAGAAGAGGTAAAGTGAGCGCTCAAAACAAGAACAAGAGGACCCCGCGAGGAAGTTCGGCGACACTGCCGAGCCCGCCATCGAGCGTATTGGCGGCTTGCCATGCTTGCCTCTGGCGGGGCCGGAATAGTCCGAGACTGGAGGAGCGGCATGACCAAGAAGATTCTGATCGCGGATGACGAGCCGAATATCGTCATTTCCCTTGAGTTCCTGCTGCGGCGCGAGGGTTACGAGGTGGTGGTCGCGCAGGACGGCCTCGAGGCGCTGGCCCAGGTGCGCGCCGAGCGCCCCGACATGGCGATTCTCGATGTGATGATGCCGCATCGCAACGGCTTCGAGGTCTGCCAGGATTTGCGCCAGGACCCCGAGTTCAAGGACTTGCGGATCATGATGCTCACCGCCAAGGGACGCGATACCGAGGTCTCCAAGGGAATGGCGCTGGGCGCCGACATCTACATGACAAAGCCGTTTTCGACCAAGGAGCTCATCGCCAAGGTCAAGGCGCTGATCGAGCGGGAATGAGCGCGTCGCGCTCCACTGGTTGACAGCCTCCGGGTCGATGGCTTCGTGAGCTCGCAGGCCAAACTGATCGCCGCGGTCGCGCTCGCCTGCGCCTTCCTGCTGGCCGTCCTGCTGGTGGCGGGGATCGTCTTGGGCTCGGGGCTTGAGGGACAGGAACAGGATCTGTTCGCGGCGCTGCTCGAACGCCGACTTGGCGCGATGGTAATGATTGCCTTGTTCGCCTGCGTGTTTCTGTTCCTGATGCTGCGCGCGACGCACGAGTTTCTGGTCCTGCCGCCGGCACGGGCAGCCGAGGAAGCGAGCGCAATGCTCGAAGAACCCGCGACGCGCCTGACCGCGCAGGGCAGCAGCGAGTTGCAGGCCCTGCTGGTCGCCGTCAATCGCGTGGCCGAGCAGCGTCAGGCGCGGGATCGGGATATCGAAGGCGCGAATCCGCACCGCCAACGCGACGGCCGAGGCCGAGCGTAACCGTTTCGCGGTGCTGATGTCGGAACTGGCGCAGGGCGTCATCGTCTGCAATCCGGATGGGCGCGTGCTGCTCTACAACCGTCGCGCCCGCGCCCTGTTTGCCGGTTCGACCGGTCATGACATGGCGGCACTGGGGCTGGGACGTTCGATCTATGGCCTGATCGACCGGCACCTGATTGCCTATGCCCTCGAACACATCAATGTCCGGCGGCAAACCGACCGTCACTTCGTCGCGGTCGCCGCGGACGGCCGCCTGTTGCGCGTCGTCGTTGCGCCGATACCGCAGGCGGGAGCCGCGGCCGGGGACGACGCCGATGCGCAGACCGAAGCGGCAAGCGGGTTCTCCGGCTACATGACGATGATCGAGGACATGACCGCGACATTCGACAGCGAGTCGACGCGCGACCGCCTGCTGCAGGATCTCACCGAGAGCAGCCGCGGTCCGGTGGCCAGCCTGCGCGCCGCCGCGGAGACACTGCACGACTACACCGACATGAGCGCCGAGGAGAATCGGCGCTTCCTTGCGGTGGTCCGTGATGAAGCCGAAGGCCTCGCCGCGCGGGTCGAAGCGGCGGCGCGCCAGTATGCATCGGTGCTCAAGGCGCGCTGGCCCCTGGAGGAAATGCTCGGCGTCGATCTGCTGACGGCGGCCCGGCGCCGGATTGCCGACCGTTGCGCCCTGCAGGTCAGTTTCGAGGAAGCCGACCCCGAGGTATGGATCAAGGTCGACGGCTTTTCCCTGCTGCAGGCGATGACCTATCTTGCCGCCCGCATGCAAGCGGAGTACGGGATCAAGGATCTGCGGCTGCGGCTGGGTCGGGAGGGCGAGATGGCGCACATCGACCTGATCTGGTCGGGTGTGTTCATGAGCACCGAGACCGTGATGCTGTGGGAACTTGATCCGATGAACGTGGCGGGCGAATCATCGCCGCTGACGGTGCGCGATGTCGTCGAGCGCACCGGCGGCGAGATATGGTTCCAGCGCAATCGCGCCACGCGCCGCGCTTTCTTCCGCTTCCTGCTGCCGGCCTTCAAGGGGCTGGCGGCGGTTTCGACGGAGGCCGCGGCGGCGCTGGTCGACAGCCGTCCCGAGTTCTACGACTTTGACCTGTTCAAGCATGAGGAGACCAGCCTGGCGCTCGACGACCGGCTGCTGGCGCAGCTCAGCTACACCGTGTTCGATACCGAAACCACCGGCCTCGAACCCTCGGCGGGCGACGAGATCATCCAGATCGGCGCGGTGCGCATCGTCAATCGGCGCCTGCTGCGGCACGAAGCATTCGAACAACTCGTCGATCCGCGGCGCACCCTGCCGAAGCAGTCGATGAAAATCCACCACATCAGCGCCGAAATGCTGGTCGGGCAGCCGCCGATCGAGAGCGTCCTGCCGATGTTCCGAGCCTTCGTCGGTGACAGCGTACTGGTGGCGCACAACGCAGCCTTCGACATGCGCTTTCTTGAACTGAAACAGGCCGCCGCCGGCGTTCGTTTCGATCGGCCGGTGCTCGATACCTTCCTGCTCTCCGCCGTGGTGTTTCCGAATCAGGAGTCGCACCGCCTGGAGGCGATCGCCGAGCGCCTGGGGGTTTCGGTGCTCGGGCGCCACACGGCGATGGGCGACGCCATCGTCACGGCCGAAGTCTTCCTCAAGATGCTGCCACTGCTCGCCGACAAGGGCATCCGCACCCTGGGCCAGGCCCGCGAGGCCAGCGAGAAAACCTACCATGCTCGCATCCACTATTGAGGCGGGCGCCTTCGACGCGGTGTCGATCAACCTCAACACGACGCTGCGCAACCTGCCGCTGGCGCCGCCCGTGGTAGTCGATCCGGCGACATCGGTGCGCGACGCCCTGCGCACCATCGACGCGCGGGGTGCCGAGGCCGCGGTGATTGTCGATACGGGGCGTTCTGTGCCGCTGGGCATCGTCACCTTGCGCGATGCGCTGCGTTGCATTGTCGATGACGACTGCGATCTCGCCGGGCCGGTGGCCGGCATCATGACCGGCGGGCTGGCCAGCCTGTCGGCGGAAGCGACGGTGCACCAGGCGACCGTGCTGATGTTCCGCCGCGGCATGCGTCACCTGATCCTCACCGGGGCCGACGGGCATCTGTTCAACGTGATCTCCCAGGGCGATCTGTATGGCATGCAGGCGGCGGATTCCGCGAGTCTGGCCAGCGCCATTCTGGCGACCCGCAGTATCGAGGCGCTGGCGGCGCAGACCGCGGAGGTGCGCCGCTTCGCCGCGCGTCGCCTGGCCGAGGGCAGCGGCGCCGAGGCTCTCTGCGGATGGATTTCGGCGCTCAACGATCTGATCGCGCTGCAGGCGATCGATCTGGTGGAAGGCCAGTTTGAACTTCCCTATGTACCCTGGTGCTGGCTGGTTTTCGGATCGGAAGGCCGGCTGGAACAGACCCTGGTCACCGACCAGGATAATGGCATCGTCTTTGCGGCGGCATCGGCGACGGAGGCCGCCGATCTGCGGCAACGGTTCCTGCCCTTCGCCCAGGCCGTCAACCTGGCGCTGGATGCCTGCGGATTCCCCCTGTGCACGGGACAGATCATGGCCGGCAACCCGACCTGGTGTCTTTCCCTCGACGAGTGGAAGCAGCGTTTTGGCGGCTGGATGTCGGTGCCCGAGCCGGAGGCCTTGCTCAACGCCTGCATCTTCTTCGACTTCAGACCGCTTTATGGCCGAGACGACCTGGTGACGGAACTGCAACACTGGCTGCTGCAACGTAGCAAGGGAAACACCGCGTTTGCGCGGGCAATGGCCGGCAATGCGCTGCTGCAGGAGCCTCCACTCTCCTGGTGGCGTGACTTCCGCCTGGGCGGCAACCGGGACTATCCGCATACCCTGGACCTGAAGGGCCAGGGGATCCGCCTGTTTGTCGATGTGTTGCGGATACTTGCGCTGGCCCACGGCGTCGAACACACCAACACCATCGAGCGGCTGCGCGGCGTGCGCGCGGCGCTGCGCATGCCGCTCGAAGAGGCGGCGGCGATCGCCGCCGCTTTCTACCAGATACAGCGCCTGCGCCTGCAGAATCAAGTATCGGGCGAATTCCCCGAAGCCACCAACCGGCTCAATCCGGATCGCCTGCACGAGCTGGACCGGCAGATCCTCAAGGAAGCCTTTCGCCAGGCAAGAATCCTGCAGCGGCGGCTGCGGCTGGATTACCTGGCGTAGCCCAGCCAAGAATCTCATTCTTGAAGGCGTCCGCTTGGGAGAGCATGCCGTTTGAAATTCGCTCCCACGGAATCCTGGGAAAGTCCGATGCGAGGCGCTTTTCCACCGCTGCGAGCGATCCGGTAATCTCGCGAGACGGGCCGATGGGAAGAGACAGCGAAAGCGAGCGCCGCCGCGGGGAATGCAGCCAGGTTTCCTCATAGGTCAGGCGATGACCACCAGCGCGTGTCCGCGACCACACCCCAACCAGTTCGCCGTTCATCCAGACGTTGAGCGCGGTGCTCACCAAGAGCCTTTCGGCGTGGTGTCCGGCTTTGAAGCGTCGTCAGGCCGCGAATCACGCAGCACGACGTGTGCGTCCAAGGCGGTGAGCAGCTTGAACAGTTGCGCCACACTCACAACCGAGGGGTCCCGCTCGATTTCAGCAATGCGAACCTGTCCAAGGCCCAGCAACTTGCCAAGCTGCGTCTGGGTCAGGCCCTTGGTCTTGCGCAACGCGCGCAGTTGTTGCCGGATCTGGTCTGGGAAACGAATCGGGTAGTCCATCGACACATGCTATCTGCCCTAAGCGATATTGTGAATATATCGCTTTATAGCGATGTTAGTATCGCTCAAAAGCTCTATCTTTATAACATCGTCATTAGGCGATACCCGCAGCACGCCATGGCAGAACACTACACGCGGGACCGGATCCGGGAGGCCATCGCGCCGCTGCGGCCAATCCGGTTGCCGGGGCCTGTCTGCACATGCCTGGTTTGCCGTCTCCAGCGTCTCGGGCTATCATCCAAGCTGATTGATTTGGGCGGGGAAATCATCATGCCTGCTGCATCGCTCGCGCCGCCTCATCAAGGTCGTCGCGACACCACAGATCGTTGGCGTACTCAGCCCTGGCACAGTGAGCAAAACCAGCTATCTGCTCATCCGTAAACGGGGTGTAGTTGATGTCGCTTGGGTAAAGCACCACAGCCCCCAATCAAGCCGCCATCCTTGTTTTCCACCCGCCCTTGGCTTCTTCAGCGATGATTTGTTCGTTCTCCTGCGCGTCCATATCGTTGATCCGCTGGATGGTGGAACGAATCGGGGCATTGCCCTTGTCGTGTTCGACGTAGATCAAGCGCAACAGGCGATCAGCCGTCTTCGGCAGCCGGCCCTTCCGCTCCCATAGCGCCACAGCCTGGTCCGTCACGCCCAGCAGTTCACCGAGGCCGCGTTGCGACAGCCCCATTTCTTTGCGCAGAAAACGAATCTCGGCCCCCGCCAGGCGTGGCTTGTTGGCCATGGCCTGCGCCAGGGCACGATGCAGCCCATCGACGTCATGGATGGACACACCTTCCCCGTAGTTGGTCTTCCTGATGGCGAATCCATTGGCCAGCCAGACATTCGTCAAGCCACTTTCCGTGTAGTGATACCCGTTTTTCATTTCCCGAACTCCTTGGTCATTCCATGACCGTCACAACCACGGCTAGATCGCCGTCCTCCCGCCTCTCGATGGCAACAGCCACCCGCACCAGATCGCCCGCATACGGATGCTCGATCGTCGCCTTCCAATCGCCTTGAATGGTCAAATGCGCTCGTTCGTAGATCCAGCCCTTTCGCAGGCATTCCATCACTTGGCGCTGGTTGATGCGACGTTTCTTCATTCGCTGCGTCGCGTGATTTGTCAGGACGACGCGAAGGCTGTCCTTGGCAATAGCGCGGAGCTTCTTCAGAAAGCCGGCATCAGTTAGGTGCATCGGTTGGACCGTTCCCATACCTATACAGTGTATGGGTTATGCGCGGAATGTCAATGCGCAGAATCACCGGCATCCGCCCATCAGATTGATGAAATTTGCTTACATGGTGTTACATGAGACCGAGACCCGCAGAATGAAAAACGGCCCCATCGCTGGGAGCCGCTTGGATACTGGTGGCCAGGGGCAGAATCGAACTGCCGACACACGGATTTTCAGTCCGTTGCTCTACCAACTGAGCTACCTAGCCGGAAAGGTCGCGGATTATAGGCCCTCGGTCTTGCCGCGACAAGGGCTATGCCTTGATGCCTCGCTCGATACACTGTTGCAGATCCCGCCAAGATCACTCGGCGGCTCTTCATTTTCCCGCAGATGCGCGAATTGCCGCCTGCTCCGGAATCGGTGGTCACCGCGGAGAACCGGGGCCTATTTACCTGGCTCACTCGCCGCGCAACCAGGTACGCGCCTTTTGTTCCGCGATCAGTCCATCCAGCGTCACGATCTCGCGGTCCTCGCAATACGCGAGCGCGATTTCCAGGAGTTGGGCCATCGCGAACACGTCTCCCGCTGCGGAATGTCCGCCAAGGGCGGCGACTCCCATCTGTTCCTGCCAATATTTCAACGAGGTAACCTCGCCCATTTCGCTGCCGACGGCGCCACCCATGATCGCGGCCAGGTCAACCCAGCGACCACCAGGCAGCGGCAAGTCGTGCAAGACCGCAGAGCACTTGATCATGCGCCTGACGAAGCGGGTGTTGTAGGTAACGATCGGATTTGCCGCCGCCGAGTCGACCATCGCTCGGTACTGCTCGCGCCAGGATGAATTCAACGGGGCCGGGCTGCCGTCTGGCTGAGCCAGGGGAATCCAGTTGATATCCGCGATGCGGCAGCGTCCGCCCTCAACGGGCAGAATCGCGATGCCCGTCGCCTTGTCTTTGCGGATATCCACGCCCGTGACGTCCACATCAAGGACGATAAATCGTGTTTCGGACAGCGGCAGCGGCGCGCTATCGCTGCCCAAGCCAAAGAACAGCGCGGGTTTCCGCAGCCAGTCAGCAAGGCTCATTGCTGGTAATTGAGCTTCAGTCGATCCTGAAGAGACTGCGCCTGTCGCATGGACTCCCGCAGCATGCGCTGGTCGAGGTCACTGAGCGAGTAGGGATCGACGCGGTTCGCCGGCTTGCCGTCCTTCAGGGAATCGAGTTGGCGTCGCAGGCGGATCGCCTGGATGAAGCGAAAAGCGGCGATGTCGCCCTCTATGGCCGTCGGCGCGCGCTGGATATGCTTGCCGACAGCGCGTAGGCGGCCTTCGGTATTTGCCGTATGCACGCCGTTAGCCAGTGCAAAGATGCGTGCCGGGTCAACGAAGAGTCGGCTGCCATGAGTCTTCAGGTCGATGGTTCGCTCCTCGCTGTCATCGGTGACGAAGCGGTTCCATTTGCCTATTGGCGGCCTGACCGCCAGTGCCATTGCCGCGAGCATCTTCAGGCAGATGGTGTTGCCGCGAATTTCCCTGGTGAAATGGTCGCGCAGCAGCTCCGCAAGCTTGCCGTCGCCAAAGATGCCGCGCAAGTCGAAAAAATCGTCGCATTCAGCAATGCGGATGGCGTTGTCGTGCCTATCCATTGCGAAAACTTCGTTTTCCACTCGTCGAGCGTCAGGCACCACTCGACGTTGCCAGCCATGATGTTGCCCTTGCACCGGTCGAAGCCACAACGATCGAGAGCGTCGTTCATCCGTTGCGCCATCTCCAGGTAACCGGCGCGTTCCGCTTCGATATTCGCCGGCGCCAGTGGCACAAAGACCAGACCATTGTCCTGATCGGTAACGAAGCCCTGTTCCTCGCGCCCTTCCGATCCGAACGCAAGCCAGCAGAACCGCCGCTCGGGGTGAGTCTGGCCGGCAATCACCGCGAGCAGGCGTTGTGTCAATCGATCATTGATCGACGACACGAGCCGGGTGAACTGGCTGACCTCCATTCCCTGGCGAAAGACTCTTTCACCGAAATCCCTGATACGCCCGGCCAGCGTGGCGATTTCTTCCACGCTGTTCGCCGTGTCGATGGGATGGAATACCTGGACAATGCCCTGTTGCTGGATGCGGAAAATGTCGCGTTCGGAAACAACGCTTACGACAGGCCCATCCGGTTCGCGCACCAGCAGGTGGCGGCAACGGCGCCGCGCCATCTCGACACCCGCATCAAGGACCGTTGCGTCGCCGTCGATCATTGCCGGTTGCGCCGTCATGATCGCCGCAACCGGGGTCGAGTACGCAAGCCCGGTGGCCATTGCGCGCCGGGTCAAGTCGGTCTGCGTGACAATACCGATGGCGCAATCCGGCGAGCCGATGACAGCGGATCCCCTCTGCCGATCGGCCATCAACGCCGCGACCTCGCCGATGGAGGTATCCGCCGATACCCAGATGGCACCGGCGCTGGCCGCCAGGCGCACGGGCAGCGCCAGTGCCTGATCGCCGACCTGACGGCTGCGCAGCAATTCGCCAACTGCGTCGCGCAAGCCGGCATTTGATTCCTGCAAGCGCAGCGCGATCCAGCGCAGCACGGCAGGTTCCAAGAGCATCTGTTGCAGAACCGCGCCGCTTATCGCCCAGAGAAAACTGTCTTCGGCGGCGACATACGTGTGCCAGGGGCGTGCGCCGGTGAGTACGGACTCGAGCGGCAACAGCGCCCCGATGCCCAACAATTGCCCCGAGATCGCGTCGGCTGTCGCGTCGTCGAACGGCAATGCGCGCACGCTGCCCTGGCGCACCAGCCAGAGACATGGACTGCTATCGGGGATGTCCGGATGGCAGATGATCTTGCCATGACGAAAGAACACAAGCTCGGCGCCGGCCAGTATTTCGGCAAGATGGCTCGCCGGCATTTCGTCGAGCGGCGCGAGCGCGGCAATGTTTTCGAGTTCTCCGGTCAGGAGTTCCTGGCCTCGTCCACGCAATTTGCCGGGTGCGATTCGATACGGGCCATGAATTCTTCCCTAAGCCTAGTGAGTCCGCTCTGTCACGAACTCAGTCCGAGTTGGTCTCCTTGACTTCCGCAAGCGCAGTGGCGATGAGCATCCCGCCGAGCGCGCCATAAGCCAATCCTCCGGCTCCACCGAACAACAGCATCTCCTGGACCGCGCCGTAGGCCAGGCCGATGAACACAACGGAACTGACCAATCCCACCAGGCCCAGGACGATGGCCCCTCCCAGCGCATTTGACGTCCTCTGTGCCGCCCAGCCGCCGACGGCCCATAGCATTACGGCATACACGGCACAACCCGCGAGATCAAGCGCGCGGAAAAGCTGTCGGTAACTTCCAGGAACGAAATGACCGTGGGAAGAACAGATGCCGTCAGGCTCAAACCGGCACAGGCGCCCAGGAATGCGGCTCCGGTCGGCCGAAGACGAATGCCCCAGATCTTTGCCACGATGAATTGATTGAAACGCTTGAACATGTTTCCCCTGCCCTGGATCTGGTCTGACGTCGCCTTCATGGCGCAACTCCTCGGATAGTCCAGGCGATCATCCAAAAAATGCGGCCGCCGAAACGGCAGCCGCACTTGGCAGCACGATTCAGATCCTGATCAATGGCTGCTGGCTGCGGGTGCTTGAGCTTGCCGGGGTAACGCAGGCTGCCCACCAGGTGCTGGATCTCGGCTGGCGTCTCGGCAGTGAACTTGCTGATCACATACGCGGTGATGAAGTTGAGCGCGGCGCCGACGGTGCCGATCCTTCCGGAGAGATGCCCAGCCACCAGCCGGCCGGGTTGTTGGCCGCCGGGTTGCCGTACTTGAACCACCAGATGTAGCCGGCGGTAAAGATGATGCCGACGATCATTCCGGCGATGGCGCCTTCCTTGTTCATCTTCTTGTTGAAGATGCCCATCAAGATGGCCGGGAAGAACGAGGCCGCCGCCAGGCCGAAGGCAAAGGCCACCACCTGGGCGACGAACCCCGGCGGATAGATGCCGAACAGACCGGCGATGACAGCGGCCACGCCGGCGCCACCGCGCGCCCACCACAGTTCCTCCTTGTCCGACATGTTGGGCTTGACGATACCCTTCATCAGATCGTGAGAAATCGCCGCCGAGATGACCAGCAACAGTCCTGCCGCCGTGGACAGGGCAGCGGCCAGAGCCACCGGCGCCGATCAGACCGACGACCCAGTTGGGCAGCTTGGCGATTTCGGGGCTGGCCAGAACCATGATGTCTGGTCGATCTGACTTCGTTGGCGCTCTTCGGATCGTCCACGCACCCTTGCGAAGCTGCATGATGCCGTCGCCGTTCTTGTCCTTCCAGCCGACCAGCTTGGTCTTTTCCCAGTTCTTGAACCAGGACGGGGCATCGGCATACGCGACGTTATTCACCGTCTTGATGAAGTTGGTGCGGGCAAACACGGCCACGGCCGGTGCCGTGGTGTACAGCAGGGCGATGAATATCAGCGCCCAGCCGGCCGAAGAACGCGCGTCACGCATCTTGGGTACGGTGAAAAAGCGGATCAGGATGTGCGGCAGACCGGCGGTGCCGATCATCAGCGAGAAGGTGATGAAAGAAAACGTCGATCATCGGTCGCTGACCCGTGGTGTAGGCGACAAAACCGAGATCCTTGTGCAGGCCGTTCAGCACATCGAGCAGGTACTTTCCCTGGGTACTGGGATCGTTCAGCAAGGCTGCGCCTTCGGCAGTGATCGCCGAGCCGAAGCCAAACTGCGGGATCGGGTTACCGGAGAACTGCATCGAGACGAAGATCGCCGGGATCAGGTAGGCGGTGATCAGAACGACGTATTGCGCGACCTGGGTGTAGGTAATCCCCTTCATCCCGCCCAGCGTGGCGTAGAAGAAGACCAGCGCCATGCCGATGATCACACCGGTGTCGATGCCGACATCCATGAAGCGCGAGAAGACGACGCCGACGCCGCGCATCTGGCCCGCACATAGGTGAAGGAGACGAAGATCGCGCACACCAGCGCGATAACGCGGGCAGTATTCGAGTAGTAACGATCACCGATGAACTGGGGAATCATAAACTTGCCGTACTTGCGCAGGTAGGGGCCGAACAACCATGGCCAGCAGCACGTAGCCACCGGTCCAGCCCATCAGGTAATACGAGCCGTCACGTCGAGAAAGGAGATCAGGCCGGCCATCGAGATGAACGACGCCGCCGACATCCAGTCGGCGGCGGTCGCCATGGATTCATGAAAGGCGGCACCGACTTCTCGGCGACATAGAAGTCGGTTGATTTTGCTCTCGCGGCGTAGGCGATATAGATATGCAGGGCGAAGCTGAGGCCTGTAAGTATCCAGGTCCACTGAAGAATAGTCACTGGTTTGGTAACCTCAAAAATTTGGGAGGAGCGCAACTCGCGACAGGCAAGACCGATACGAGTTTGGCCGCACGGCAGTCTTGCGGTAGGTTATTACTGTACGTTGTATTTGATGTCCAGGCGGTCCATCAACCAAACGTAAACCCAGATCCAGCACGACAAAGGTCACCAACGAGCCCTGGTTACAGAACCAGCCGAGCGGGAAACCGCCGATCGTGTAGGCATCGAGCTGATTGACGATCAGGATGCCGCAAACATAGGACACTAAAAACCAGATACCCAGGAGAACCGCGATATAGAACAGGTTCTCCTTCCAGTACGCCTGTAACTCCTTGGTTGCATGAATTGACATATTGACCCCTCGTGATAATTTGAAAATCTTGTGTAGTCGAACTGCATTTCAATATTTCAACACAACAGACATGGGCATCGGTTTTCCAGCAGCGGCACTCGGGCCCAGCCTGATCCTTCCACCTCGTCCGCCCATCGGACACGGACCGGGCGGGACCATGGTTCAGCCGATCCCCATAGTCAAGGCAGAACCTGTTGGAAGTTTACCGAGGTGTCCGGATTCATGGCACGCGATCTGCCCTTTGTCATATTGGCGGGGTGCTCGTTCAACAACCACCCCCAGGGGTTTGCGTCTAAACTCCGCGCCCCGTCCTGGCGCTGCCACCGACAATCCGCCTGCGTCGGCGCAAGGGCCGCCCAAGGCCCGGTGCAGGATGTCTGGACGAAGCAAAGCCACGCTTCTCGCCGATAGCAACAATCCCTTCCATCCTCCGGAGGCAACATGAAAGACGAAGACATCGTCGCAAGGATTCAGAAGAATCCGAAATTCGTGAAATTCGTAAACCTGCGCAACAACTACTCGTACCTGCTGACCGCATTGATGATGATCGCCTATTTCGGCTTCATCCTGCTGGTCGCCTTCAACAAGCAGTTCCTCGCCACCAAGGTTGCCGCCGGCGCCGTGATGTCCGTCGGCATCCCCATCGGTATCGGCGTCCTGGTATTCACCATCGTCATTACCGCGATCTATGTTCGCCGCGCGAACAGCGAGTTCGACGACATGAAGAACGTAATCGTCAAGGAGGCTTCCAGGTGACCAAAGGCAAACATGTTCTCCGCGGCGCAGCCGCACTGCTGGTCGCCGGGGCAGCCCTCGCGGCCGGTGCCGATCTCGGTCAGGCTGCCAAGCAGGCGACCAACTGGACCGCCATCGCGATGTTCGGCATCTTCGTCGCCGCCACGCTGTGGATCACCAAGTGGGCGGCGACCAAGACCAAGACCGCGGCCGACTTCTACACCGCGGGTGGCGGCATCACCGGTTTCCAGAACGGCCTGGCGATTGCCGGCGACTACATGTCGGCGGCCTCGTTCCTGGGAATTTCCGGCCTGGTGTTCGCCAATGGCTTCGACGGCCTGATCTTCTCTATCGGCTGGCTGGTCGGCTGGCCGGTCATCACCTTCCTGATGGCCGAGCGCCTGCGCAATCTCGGCAAGTTCACCTTCGCCGACGTCGCCGGTTACCGCTTCGATGCGGTGCCGATCCGCAGCTTTGCGGCGATGGGTTCGCTGGTGGTGGTGGCCTTCTACCCGATCGCGCAGATGGTCGGCGCCGGGCAGTTGATCAGCTGCTGTTCGGCATCGACTACCTCTATGCGGTAATCATGGTCGGCTGCATCATGATGATCTATGTGCTGTTCGGCGGCATGACGGCGACGACCTGGGTGCAGATCATCAAGGCGGTAATGCTGCTGACCGGCGCCACCTTCATGGCCATCGCCGTGCTGATCCAGTTCGGCTTCAGCCCCGAAGCGCTGTTCAGCAAGGCGGTCGAAGTGCATTCGAAGAAGGACGCGATCATGGGTCCGGGGCGCTGATCAAAGACCCGGTCTCGGCGATCTCGGTCGGCATGGCGCTGATGTTTGGCACCGCTGGCTTGCCGCACATCCTGATGCGCTTCTTTACCGTGCCAAGCGCCAAGGAAGCACGCAAGTCGGTGGCCTGGGCGACGACCTGGATCGGTTACTACATCCTGACCTTTCATCATCGGCTTCGGCGCCATCACCAACCTGATCCCCAACCCGGCGGACTACTTCATCGACGGCGAAATCGCCAAGGGCCTCAAGGGCGGCGGCAACATGGCCGCGGTGCATCTGGCCAAGGCGGTGGGCGGCGACCTGTTCATGGGCTTCATTTCCGCCGTGGCGTTCGCCACGATCCTGGCGGTGGTTGCGGGCCTGACGCTGTCCGGCGCTTCCGCGGTGTCGCACGATCTCTACGCCTCGGTATGGCGCAAGGGCAAGGTCGATTCCGCGACCGAACTGCGCGTGTCGAAATCACCACGGTCTGCCTCGGCATATTCGCCGTGCTGCTCGGTATCGTGTTCGAGAAGCAGAACGTCGCCTTCATGGTGATGCTGGCCTTTGCGGTGGCCTGCTCGGCCAACTTCCCGGTGCTGTTCATGTCGGTGTTGTGGAAGGATTGCACCACCAGGGGCGCGGTATGGGGCGGCACCTTCGGCCTGGTCAGTTCGGTGGCATTGACGGTGATGTCCCCGCAGTCTGGGAAGCCTCGTTCGGCAACCCGAAGGGTTCCGCGCTGTATCCACACGCCTCCTCGGCGATCTTTCTCGATGACAGGGAGCTTTCCTCGTGATCTGGATCGTCTCCCTGCTCGACAAGAGCGCCCAGGCAGCCAGGAACGCGCGCTGTTCCCGGCGCAGTTGGTGCGCTCGAAACCGGCGTCGGCAGCGCCAGCGCTTCCGGCCACTAGTGCAGCGTTGCAAGCTAAGAGCGACTTATGGGTCAGTTTGTCATTCCCGCGGAACCAGCGACGTTCGCGGACAAGACCGCTGGGCTCCCGCTTTCGCCGAAACGACGGATAGCCTCTTCAATGTTCCTCAACAACGCAACGCTACATTGGCATCAAGGCCTGAAGCCGGCCTCGATATGAGGCTATCCTTTTTTTTTCGTCCGCAATTCACCCTTAGGACGTCGGCGCCGTGAAACGCCGCCCGGGTCGTCCTCGCCGACCCAGTTTTCCTTCCACCAGGCATCGATCTGGGCACGCGTCCATGGCCTGTGCACCAGCAGCGTCGAGCGCGCCGGCGACTCCGGCGATGCGCGGCTGCGCCGCCGGGTCCTTTTTCCACAGCGGCCGATCAGGGCGTCGAGTTCCGCCGGCACCGCGAAGGGAGAACATTCCGAGGCGAGCCGGGGCGGCGTGCAGCACCTGGTAGGTCAGGTCGTGGTCGGTTTCCGTCTCGAACAGGCACTTGCCGGTAAGCATGAAGAAACCGACGGCGCCCAGCGCATAGATATCGGCGCGGCCGTCGGCATCGCCCGGATTGCGAATGCGCTCCGGCGACATGTAGAGCGGCGTGCCGAGCAGGCGCATCGTCGCGGTGAGATCGCGCGTCGGTTCGCCCGAAATCTGCTTGACCAGACCGAAATCCAGGACCTTGACGAAGTCGCGCTCGCCGCGAATCGTGCAAAGCATGATGTTCTGCGGCTTGATGTCGCGATGCACCAGGCCGCAGGAATGCGCTTCCCACAGCGAGGCGCAGGCCTGGCGCAGGATGTACGCGGTGCGCGCCGGCGGCACCGGCCCGTAGCGCTCGACCAGGTCGGCCAGCGACAGGCCTTCCAGATACTCCATCGCGTAGTAGAACTCGCCGTTGGGGCCCGTGCCGTAGTCGTAGATGGTGATCGTGTTGGGGTGATGCAGCAGGCTCGTCAACTGCACTTCACGCTGGAAGCGGGCGGTCCATTCGTCCGAGGTGGTCTGCGCCTTGAGCACTTTCACGGCCGCCGGGCGCTTGAGCATGCGGTGCTGCGCGAGGTACACGTTGCTGATGGCGCCTTCACCGATCTGCCGCAACAGGCGGTAGGGGCCCAATTGCCGAGCCCGGCCGTCGCGCCGCAGCAGGGCCGCGAGGGCATTCGGCGACAGAAATCCGGACAGCCACACCGCGAACATCAGCAGCAGGACGATGGCGAATCCGATCTGCAGATAGGTCAGCGGCGCGTAGGCCTCGCTGGCTTCCATCTCGACCGCGACGCCGACATCGTATTCGCGCAGCCAGCGCCAGGCGCCGATCACCTCGCGGCCGAGATAGTTCGGGTAGGGCTGGAGCAGCAGGCCTTCGCCGCCTTCGCGGCTTTTCGCCACGGCCTGGGTCGCCAGCAGGCTCAGGGCCTCCGTCGGCGCGTCCGGCACCGCCAGGCGCGGCGTCAGGCCGCGCTGCCGCAGTTCTTCGGCATGGCGGCTGGGCGACAGCAGCCAGCCCTCGTCGTCGAAGGCCAGGGCTTCGCCGCCGCTGTGGCCGGGGCGGGCCGCCTCGAAAGGCCCGAGAAGCCCTTTTCGGCAGGCGAACCCAGGGCGAGCACCGCGACGACTTTGCCGTTGGCCGCGCGTATGGGTGCGGCGACCCAGGAAGGACCGAGTTCCCTCGCACCGGCAGCGGCGTCGAAATCGCGATGGGGACGCACGAAGCCCGAGCTGCCCTTGATCACGGGTGCGATATGTGCGAGGAAGTCGGGCGTCACATCGCGACCTGTGCGCCGGGCATCGCTGGCGGCGAGCACCCGGCCGCGCGGATCGATGACCAGCGCCGTGGTAACGCCCATGGCCGCGGCCTGGCCGAGAATCCCGCGACGACCCGCGCCCGATCACCTTCGCCATCCGCGGCCAGCCTGTCGATGGCGGCGCTCAGCTCGGGCGCCGCGGCCAGTTGCTCCGCCTCGCGACGCCGCTCGGCAATCCACTGCCCGAGAGTGCCGACCTGGGTGTTGAGCAGGGTCTGCATGCCGGTGGCGCGGATTTCGCGCAGGGAATCGCCGACGCCCCGATAGGCCCAAATGCCGATGCCAAGCAGGGCGAACAGCACCAGCAGCAGGGCCAGACGGGTTCGGTCGAAGTTGATGCTCACGGTCGGGCAGTGTAGATCACTCCCGGCTACCGCCGCGTGCCGCAGTTCGCGCGCCGATGCGGGGCACTCAGAACGCCTGGTCCCAGCGCATCGAGAGGCGGATGGCGGCGTTGATCAGCCCGACCATGCTGTAGGTCTGGACGAAGTTGCCCCATTGTTCCCCGGTCCTGGGATCGATGTGTTCGGCCAGCAGGCCGTGGCGATTGCGGCAGGCCAGCAGCTTCTCGAACAGCGCCCGCGCCTCGTCGCGGCGGTCCAGCGCCGCCAGCGCATTGACATACCAGAAAGTGCACACCAGGAAGGCATTCTCCGGCTCGCCGAAGTCGTCCTTCTCGACATAGCGAAAAATGAAGTCGCCGCGGCGCAAGTCCTTCTCGACAGCCGCGACGGTGGCGGTAAAGCGCGGATCGGCGGCATCGAGGAAGCCGACCTCGGCCAGCAACAGCAGGCTGGCATCCATGGCCTTGCCGTCGAAAGTCGAAACGAAAGCCCCGCGCTTGCTGTTCCACGCCTTCTTGCTGATCATCGCGTGCATCTGTGCGGCATGGCCGAACCAGTATGCCGCGCGCTCGGCCAGTCCGAGCCGGGTAGCGATCCGTCCCAGGCGGTCGCAGGCCGCCCAGCACATCACCGACGAAAAGGTATGCACCCGGGCGCTGCCGCGGAGTTCCCAGAGCCCGGCATCGGGCTGGTCGTAGCAGCGCCGGGCCTGTTCGCCGAGGACTTCAAGTCGATGGAACAGGGCTTCGTCGCCGCGCCGGGTCAGCCGCTGGTCGAAGAAGATGTGAGTCGCCGCAAGGATGACGGAGCCGTAGACGTCATGCTGCACCTGGCGGTAGGCCAGATTGCCGATGCGCACCGGGCCCATGCCGCGATAGCCGGCCAAGGCGCTGATCTCCCGCTCTTCCAGCGCGGCCCGGCCATCGATGCCGTAAACGGGTTGCAGCGTGTCATCGCCGGCATTCGCGGCGACATTGACGATGTAGCCGAGGTAGCGTTCCATGGTGCGCGTCGCGCCCAGCCGGTTCAGCGCATTGACCACGAAATAGCCGTCGCGCACCCAGCAATAGCGGTAGTCCCAGTTCCGCTCGCTGCCCGCCGCCTCGGGGATCGACGTTGTCATCGCGGCAACAATGGCGCCGGTATCGTCGTAGGCATTCAGTTTCAGCGTGATCGCGGCGCGAATCACCGCCTCCTGCCATTCGAATGGGATGCCGAGAAAGCGCACCCATTCGCTCCAGTATTGGGTGGTTTCCATCAGGAAGCGGCGACCGACTTCGTTGGCAGCCTCATGAACGGATTCGTCGGGTCCCAGCAGCAAGGTCACGGTGTCTTCGAGAAAGAACGCGGTTTCCTGCAGGATCGCGGTCAGCGACGCATCAGTCGTGAGACGCAGGGTAAGTCCCTGCGCCACATAGCGGATATGGTTGCTGCCCCAGGTGACCTCCGGGCGGGCGGCGCCCTCGTTGCAGGCCGGTCGCACCCTCAGGGTCAGGCGCGGGCTGCCGCTGAGCCGGCGGATGCGGCGTACCAGCATCATCGGCCGGAACATGCGCCCATACTGGCCGAAGCGCGGCGCGAAATCGGTGACTTCGATGCCGCCGCCGTGGCAGTCATGAAGACGGGTCACCAGGATCGCCGTGTTCTCCAGGTAGTGCTGCTCGGTGCGCTCGCAATCCGCCAGTTCGACCGCTGAAAATCCGTAGTCCTCGTCTTTCCTCAGCAGGGAGCAGAACACCGGATCGCCGTCGAAGCGCGGGAAGCAGCCCCAGACGATCTTCGCCTGGGCATCGACCAGCGCGCCCACAGTGCAGTTGCCGATCAAGGCCAGGTCCAGAGTGTTCATCCTGCTCCTTTCAGTGCTTCGTTCAGCCACTCCCGGACAGCCGCGACGTGAGGCAGCCGATAACGGGCACAACTCGTCCCGGAGCCGACCTTGATCGAGATTCCGCCCATCCGGTTCACCTCGGCGAAACCGTGTTCGTCATTGAGATCATCGCCGATGAACACCGGATGGCGCCCGCGAAAGGGAGACTCGGTCAGATACTCGGCCACCGCCGTGCCCTTGTCGATGCCCGCCGGCTTGATTTCTATGACGCGCTTTCCCTTCTGCAGTTCCAGTTGTCCGCCCACTTCACGCATCAGCCTCGCCATCAGGGATGGCGATTCAGCACAGGAAGCAGCGCGTCCTTGATCGCGCATTTGGCGCCGGGTGGCGCGGCATGAATCCAGAGGCGGCCGGCGCTGTCGCGTCGTTCGAGACCGTGCTGGCCGGCCAGCGGCAGGCGCCGCATGCCAAGCAGTTCTTCCAGATCGGAGATCGAGCGGCCGCTGACCAAGGCAACCGCGCCACCACTGATGCGAAACAGCCGTCCGATCAATTCGAGCAGTTCCCTATCCACCCGCACGGCGGAAGGCGTGTCGGCAATTTCCAGCAGCGTGCCATCGACGTCGAGGAAAAAAGCACACTCGACACATGCGGCCGGCGGCCGGCGGACGGGTCCCTGCCTCATACGGACCTGCCGCCGCCCTTGCCGATCAGCCGACCGCGCCGGCGCATGGCGGCGGCGTCGAGCAGCATGCGGCCGGCCCAGCGGAAGACGTTGTACTCGGCCACCAGTCCGCGCATCAGGCGCATGCGGTCGCGCTGTTCGCTCTCGGGCATGGTCAGTGCGAGGTGCAGCGCCGCCGCGCACTGGTCGGCATCGTAAGGACTGACGATCAGGGCTTCGGGCAATTCGCGCGCGGCGCCGGTGAACTGGGACAGGATCAGCACCCCGCGTTCATCGTCGCGGGCGGCGACGAACTCCTTGGCCACCAGGTTCATGCCGTCATGCAGGCTGCTGACGAAACACAGGTCGGCGGCACGGAAATGCTCGTACACCTCCTTCGCATCGTGGTGTTCGACCTTGAGCACGATGGGCGGCGGGCCTTCGCGTCCGAAGCGGGCATTGATCTGCGTGGCCATGGCCCGTACCTGCGCCTCGTGGTGCTGATATTCTTCGATGCCCGAGCGTGACGGTGCCGCGATCTGGATAAAGCTGAACTGCCCGATCCACTCGGGCTTCATTTCCAGCAAGCGTTCGATGGCCCGAAAACGTTCGACGATGCCCTTGGTGTAGTCGAGGCGATCCACGCCGATGCCGAGCTTCTGCCCCGCCGGCAAGCCATTCATCCGGCGAATGTCCCTGATGCAGGCCGCCACGTCCTTCTGCACCAGTTCCGGTTCCGGCGGCCAGGCGATCGAGATCGGATAGCGGCGGACGGCGGTCAGCTTGCCGCCGAGGGAAACCGTGAAGGATTCGCGGTCGACGCGGGCCTCGAGCAGGCGATCCACGGTATCGACGAAGTTGTTGCAGTGGAACTGCGTGTGGAAGCCGAGGATGCTGCTGCCCAGCAGTCCGGCCAGGACCTCCTCGCCCCACGGGCAGATGGAGAAGGACTCCGGATTGGGCCACGGGATGTGCCAGAAGGTAATGATCGTGGCGTCGGGCAGTTCCTCGCGGATCATCTTCGGCAGCAGCGCGAAGTGGTAATCCTGCACCAGGACGATGGGCGCCTTGGTCTTCGCTTCGCTGGCCACTGCCCTGGCGAATTTGCGATTGACCGCGACATACTGCGCCCAGTCGCCGGAGCGGAACGTGGGCCGCACATGGGCGATGTGGCACAGCGGCCAGAGGCCCTCGTTGGCCAGCCCGTAGTAATAGCCGGCCTCCTCCTCCGCCGTGAGCCAGACGCGGCGGATCTGGTAGGCGGGCTTTTCCGGCGGCACGGCGACGCGGTCGTGCCGGTCGACCGTCTCGCGATCTGCCGAGCCGCTGCCATGCGCGATCCAGGTGCCCGAGCAGGCACGCATGATCGGTTCCAGCGCGGTGACCAGACCGCTGGCAGGGCGCTGTACCTCGACGCTATCGCCGCGCCGCTGGTGGATGTAGGGCTCGCGGTTGGACACCACGATGACGTCCTCGCCGCGCAGCTCGCCGTGGAGAATGGCGCGCAGCGTCTCCGGCGTCCAGACGATCTGGCTTTCGTCCCGCGCGCGGGTCTCGGCCTCCAGTTCGCGCACCAGCCGTTGCAGGTCACGGGCGATCGGCTTGAACTCTGACCGTCCCACTTGCGCTCCGGCCTCGGGCTGGCGCAGCAGCCCTTCGCCGCGCAGCAGGGAGCGCATGCCGGCCATCCAGCCGCGCCACGACAGTTGGGCGATGATCACCGTGATCAGCGACACCACGGCCGCCAGCGCCATGAAGAAATAGAAGACGTAACGCTTGGTTTCCTCGCTGCGGCGCGTGACGAAGCTCATGTCGTGTATCAGGACCAGCTTGCCCGCCGGTCCCAGTTCGCTCGTCATCGGCTTTACCGCCACGTGCAAGGGCCCCTGGGCGCTGGACAGCAAGTGGTCGCCCAGCTCCTCCCAGCGCGAGAGATCGGTGCAAAGGATTTCAGCCGGCAGGGCGCGGCTGGCCAGCGCAGTGGACTGATCCGAGGCGCAGTAGCCGACTGCGTACAGCCGCTCGTCCTGGGTGATGCGGGCGAAGAAGGCGCCGATCTTGGCCTTCTTGCCTGCCGCCAGCTGTTCCTGCAGCGGTTCCTGGACGGTGTTGGCGATCAACGTGGCGCGGATGTCGAGGTCCCGCACAAACCATTTCAGGGTCAGTTGGTCCCACCAACGGGGCCACCGCATAGGCGATGCCGGCCAACACCAGCAACAACGGCAGTACAAAGCGCAGAGAAAGTCGCATGACCCGGTCCTTTTCATCTTGCGAGCCCTATTGTGCCATGCCCGTCGCCCCATTCTGGAACGATCCGGATTGCCGTCCCGCCGGCGCCGACTTTGCTTTCCGGCCCACGTTGAAAAAGCGGGCGGAAGCGGGTCGCCCCGGATCCGCCCGAAACTCTCCTGCTCTGGAGATCAGTTCACGTCGACGCCCTCGGCAATGCCGTCGCAATTCACGGCCACGACCGGAACATCGCGTTGTTGGCGCCCGACGGCGGCGACGATGTCGCGCGAAAAAATGCTGGATAAACCCATGTTGGGCAACGGCATGGCAATTTCGTCGCAATCCGCTTCCTCGGCGGTATCGAGAATCGAGAAGACCAGTTCTCCCTGCCGGAATAAGCCGCGACAGGGGATGTTCGCGGCCGCCAACAACCCGGTGGCCTCGTCGATGAAAGCCTGGGCGCTGTCGGCCTGAAACTGCGCAATCTCCCGCTCGGTGCGAAAGCGCAGTACCTCCCACTGGGTGATCGGCTCGCCGACGTTGAGCAGGATCACCTCGACCTGCGCGCCTTCACGGTGCCGCCGCAATGCGTATTGAATGCCCCAGCGCGAATCCTCATTGGCATTGATCGGAACGAGGATGCGCAGGAGCTTTCTGCCGACCTGGATATCGTTCGACGTTGTCATGGGAGCCCCCTTTCGTGGATACCGTGCCGGGGCAAGTCCGGATGTCCCGGCGGGTGAAACATGTGCGAGTGGATTCATGGTCGGATCAACTCCGTTTTCGTGATGGATCTGTCTGGCGCCGACGTCCGATTTCTTCTTCCAGGCCACGCAGCGTGCAACGCCAATAGAAGGGACCGACCAGCAGCAGCAGTAATGGCGCGGCGGTCACGAACTGCGCGAAATAGAGGATCGGCAGCGGGTAGGCTGAAACCTGGGCCGCTTCGAAGCGCAACAGCCAGGTAACGAACACCACTCCGGCCAGCACGCCGATCCACTCGATCAGGTCGAAGGGGGTTTCGCGTGCGCGCGCCAGCACCTCGTCGCGTTCGGCGGACGGAAACTCGCCGAGGGGCGGCAATGCCCGAATCAGCAATGCCTGCCTGAACGATTCGCCAAGGAGCGGAATCCCGTTCGACTTAGGCATGGCCGTTGCCGGCGTAATAGAACAACAGATAGGCGAGCAGCATGACCATGACCCACAGCGCCATGTTGCCGGTGGGCCAGGAGCGCATTAGCAGTCCGCCGGGCCGGCGCTGACGGTCGATGAGTCCAATGACGGCCTCGGCGTGGGCGAAAATGCCCGCGGCCAAGCCCGCGCGCGTTTTCGTCAGGGTGTCGTGAAAAGTGGTCGCGAATCCGTGGGCGGCCCTGCGGTAGAGCCAGTCGCTGTCCAGATTGACCGAGCGCAGTTCGGGCGGATAAATGCCCGTGCGCATCAGCACCGCAAAGGCCAGCGCGGAGAAGAAAAGCAACTGCAACTGGCTCACGATATGGGACGCCGTATAGGGCTCGTAATCGACCACAAAAGGCAGCAGTGAATACAGGCCGCGCGGAAAGACGCCGATGCCGATGCACAGCGCGGCCGAGATGGCCATCGCGACCAGCATGTTGCGTGGCGCTTCCGCGCAGCGGATGCCCGAATCGTGGGAGAAGAAGGCGAAATAGGGAATCTTGATGCCGGCGTGGTGGAACACGCCGGCCGAGGCAAACAGCAGCACCAGCCAGGTCAGCAGCAAGCCTTCGTCGGCGGCAGCGCTCATGATCATCGACTTGGTGACGAAGCCGCTGAACAACGGGAAGGCAGAAATCGAAGCGGCCCCGACCACGCAGAAGCCGGTCGTCCAGGGCATCGACTTGTAGAGTCCGCCGAGTTCGCTGCCCTTGATGGTACCGGTGCGCAGCAGCACCGCGCCCATCGACATGAAGAGCAGTCCCTTGAACAGGATGTCGGCGAAGGCGTGCGCCACGGCGCCGTTGATCGCCAGTTCGCTACCGATGCCAATGCCCACCACCATGAAGCCTAGCTGGTTGTTCATGCTGTAGGCCAGGACGCGACGCAGGTCGTTTTCGATCACGGCGTAGAAGATTGGAAAGGCGGCCATCAGCGTGCCGATCCAGATCAGCTCTTCGGTACCGGGGAAACCCCGCGCCAGGGCGTAGATGCCGAGCTTGGTGGTAAAGGCCGAGAGGAATACCGTGCCGGTGGGCGTCGCCTCGGGGTAGGCATCCATCAGCCAGTTGTGCAGGAAGGGGAAGGCGGACTTGATGCCGAAGGCAATCAGGATCAGTGCTCCGGCGGTGCCCGTCAGCCCGATCTGGCCGAATTCAAGCGAACCCGTCGCCCGCCAGTGCATGAGGCCGCCGGCCAGCAGGAACAGGCCGGAAAGCAACTGGACGATCACATAGCGCATGCCGGTCGCGGCGGAGTGCTCGCCACGCCGCGCCCAGATCAGCAGCACGGACGACACGGCGGTGAGTTCCCAGTAGATGAACAGGCTCAGCAGGTCGCCGGCGAAAACCGCGCCGAGCGCGCTGCCCGCATAGATCAGGCCGCTGACGTGCTGCAGGGTGTCTTCCACGTGCAGTGCGTAGATGACGGCGAGCAGGGCAGCGAGCAGGAAGATGTAGCAGAACAACAGGCTCAGTTTGTCCACACGCATCAAAACCAGGTTGTGTCCGAGCAGTTCGACCTGGCCATGCATGCCTTGCGGAACCGCCAGCAGGCAAATGAAGGCCGCCAACGGCAGCAGCAGCATGTAAGCGCGACGCACTGCCCCGCGCAACGGCGGGATCAGCGCAGCGCCGAAAATCAGGATCAACGCGACGGGAAAGTCAGCGCTCATGGTCATCCCGATCGTAATAGTCTTCCGGACGCATCAGGATGCGGCGCAGTTGCTTGGCGGTCAGCACCAGCGCGACGCAGGCGAAGAATCCATAGAAGCCGTGAAAGCCGAACAGCGTGACGAATTCGAAATCTTCGTGCCGGTGCAGGAAGAGGTCGATCGCGATCAGTAACAGACACACCGCGCACAGCCCGTGAAACAGCTTGGTGACGTTGGCACTGCTGTCGAGCCAGTATTTTTTCGAGTCGGAGGATTGGGTCATGGCTGTCCTCGTTTCACCAAGCGTTCGGCACCAACTGCCGCACAAGTTGCAGCAGCGGTGCGGAGAAGAAGAACAGGGCGACGGTGCCGCCCGCCGAGGTCATCAGCGCCAGCACCATCGGCAGCGGCGCTTCGCCATGCGGGTGCGCGAGATCGTCGGCACGCAACGGCTTGAAAAACGCCGCATGGATGATCGGCAGGAAATAGGCTGCGTTGAGCAGGGTGCTGATCAGGATGACGCCCAGCGCGAACCACTGCGCCTGTGCCATGGCGCCGGAGAGGATGTAAATCTTGCTGAAACCGCCGGCGAATGGCGGAATCCCGATCAGGGACAGCGCACCGACGCTGAACGCCGCCATGGTCCACGGCATGCGGCGGCCGATACCATTGAGCTGGCTGACCTCGGTCTTGTGCGCGGCGGTATAGATCGCGCCGGCGGCGAAGAACAGCGTGATCTTGCTGAAGGCATGGGCCACGATGTGCAGCGCGGCGCCGGCCACCGAAAGCGGGGCAAGAATGGCGACGCCCAGAACGACATACGACAGTTGGCTCACCGTCGAGTAGGCGAGCCGGCGCTTCAGGTTGTCGGCATATAGCGCGACCACCGAGGCAGCAACGATGGTGAAGCCGGACATCGCGATTAGCCAGTCGGTGGCGCCGGAGAGCTGGTCGAGGCCAAAGACATAGACCGCCACCTTGACCACGGTGAACACGCCGGCCTTGACCACGGCCACAGCATGCAGCAGTGCCGACACGGGAGTCGGCGCCACCATGGCGGCCGGCAGCCAGCGGTGGAAAGGCATCAGCGCCGGCCTTCGCCGTACCGAACATGAACAGCGCCAGCAGGATCGCGACCTCCCCTTGTCCATGGCCGTCGGCAGGATGCCGCCGGCGCGGAACTCGGTAGTGCCGGCGAGGTGCCAGACATAGATCACCGCCGGCAGCAGGAACACAACCGAGGTGCCCATCAGGATCGCGAGGTAGGTGCGGCCGCCGGCGCGAGCCTTGTCCGTACCGGCATGAGTGACCAGCGGGTAGGTGATCAGCGTCAGCACTTCGTAGAAAAGGAACAGCGTCAGCAGGTTGGCGGCAAAGGCGATGGCCAGCGCGGAGCCGATGGCCAGCGCAAAGCAGACATAGAAGCGGGTCTGGTTTTTCTCCCGGTTGCCGCGCATGTAGCCGATGGAATACACCGAATTGACGATCCACAGGCCCGAGGCAATCAATGCGAAGATCATTCCCAGCGGTTCGACGCGAAAGGCCATCGGCAGGCCGGGCAGCAGCTCGAACAGCAGCAGTTCGGGCCGCATGCCGGCCAGCACTGGGGCGAGCAGTTGCGCGACGCAGACGAACAGCAGCGCGGAGGTGGCGAGCGTGATGCCTTCGCGCAGGTTCGGCGCCTGGCCGGCCAGTGCGATGCCGAGCGCGCCGATCAGCGGCAACAGCAGCGAGGCGAGGATCGCGGTTTCCGCACTCATCGTCCGCTCTTCACCATCTGTTGCGCGGCGTCGAGCGCGGAGCCGACGGTGAGCGAGGTATCGAGGCCGAACCAGATCGTGGCGATGACCAGCAGCCAGGCCGGCAGCAGCAGCGCCAGCGGGGCTTCGCAACGCGCTTCCTGTCCGACCGGCGGCGCGCGGAAATAGGCGACCTCGACGAAGCGCCAGACATAGGCGACCGCCAGCAGCGAACTCAGCAGGATGGCGCCGACCAGCCAGAACTGGTCCTTCTCCAGCGCGGCGACGATCAGGTACCACTTGCTGACGAAGCCCACCGTGCCGGGCACGCCGATCAGGGAGAGGCCGCCGATGACGATGCCGAAGCTGGTCAGCGGCATGCGTTTCGCCAAACCGGCGAGCCGGTCAAAAGTCGGCGCCGGCGGGACGGCGCCCGCCTTGGCCATGCCGATCACCAGGCCCCCGATCAGCAGGAAGATCGCGCCCTTGGCAATGCCGTGGTTGAACAGGTGCACGATCGAGGCGGTCAGCCCATTGACCGAATCGAAGGACAGCCCGAGGGTGATGTAGCCGACCTGGCCGACGCTGGAATAGGCGAACAGGCGCTTCAGGTTGTCCTGGAAGATGGCGATGGCGCTGGCGCCGAACATGGCGATCAGCGAGAGCCAGAGCATGATCTGCGGCAGCGGCAGTTTGTCGAATACCAGGCTCTCGCCGAATACGGTGAAGTAGAAGCGGATCAGCACATACACCGAGACCTTTGTCGCGGTGGCGGCGAGGAAGGCCGTGACCGCCGAGGGCGCGTAGGTGTAGGCGCTGGGCAGCCATTGGTGCAGTGGGAACAGGGCGAGTTTCAGCGAGATGCCGACCGTGAGGAAGGCCAGCGCAACCAGCACCGGGCGCGTGTTCTCAACCTCGCGGATGCGCAACGCCATGTCGGCGAGGTTGAGCGTGCCGGTCATCAGGTAGAGGAAGCCGATGCCGATGACGATGAAGGTCGCGCCGATGCTACCCATGATCAGGTACTGGTAAGCGGCGGTGAGTGCGCGGCGATCGCGCCCGAGGGCGATCAGCACGTAGCTCGACAGCGAGGAGATTTCGAGGAAGACGAAGATGTTGAAGGCATCGCCGGTGATGGTGATGCCGAGCAGGCCGGTCAGGCAAAGGCCGAACATCGCGTAGTAGAGATAGTGCAGGTCGCGCGGGATCTCGCGCTCGATGCTGGCGCGGCTCCAGGGCAGCACCAGCGCGGCCATGCCCGAGACCAGCAGCAGCACGAAGCTGGCGAGACGGTCGACGCGATACTCGATGCCCCAGGGCGGTGGCCAGTTGCCGATGGCGTAGGAGATGACGCCGCCCTCGGCCTGGCCGATCTGCAGCCACAGCCCGATGGCGCAGGCGAAAGCCGTCCAGGCAGCCGCCGTTACGGTGGCGAAGGCGAGCCCGCCGTGGCGCAGCAGCACGGCCAGCGGCGCCGAGATCAGCGGCAACACCACTTGCAGTGCCGGCAGATGCAGCGCCAGGCTCATTGCACTACCTTCCCCCCGGCCCCCTCGCCAAGCGAGGGGTGATGGTGGTTCGCCGCTGCGCGGCTCCGTGTATTGAATGCGCCCCCCTTGGGGCGGCCCGGCGGGGGGCGCTCATGCCGGATCCTCCGCGCGGTCGAGCGCGAGAATTTCGTCTTCCTCGATGCTGCCATAGGCCTCGCGGATGCGTACCGCAAGCGCCAGTCCGAGCGCCAGCGTGGCGACGCCGACGACGATGGCGGTAAGGATCAGCACATGCGGCAAGGGGTTGGAATAAATGCTGAACTGCGGCGCGAGGATGGGTGCCGTGCCGCCCAGCAGCTTGCCCGGAGCGATGTAAAGCAGATACACCGAGGTCTGCAGGATCGAGAGGCCGACGAGTTTCTTGATCAGGTTGCCGCGTGCGACGATGATGAACAGGCCGGCGACCAGCAGGAACACCGTGACGATATGACTGAAGTGTTCAAGCACGGCTATTGCTCGGACTCGCCGTTCGCATCATCGCGCGAGGCAAACATGTAAAAGATCTTCAGCATGACGCCGGACACGGTGGTCGCTACCCCAACCTCTACCCAGAAGATGCCGCGATGCTGGCCATGCACGGGGTCGACATCGAGCACGAAGTAGTCGAGAAAATTGCCGCCCAGCAGCAACCCGGCCACGCCGACGCCGGCATACAACAACACGCCGGCGGCGAGCATGGTTTCCACCAGCCAGTCCGGGACCACGCGGCGGGCGGTGTCCGCGCCGAAGATCAAGGCATGGAAAACCATCGCGGCGGCAACGATCACGCCCGCCTGAAAGCCGCCGCCGGGCCCGAAATCGCCGTGAAACTGGACGTAGAGCGCAAACAGAGTTTCGGCGCACCCGACCGCAACCGGCTTCTTGCGTCGCCGCAGCAGCGCGATGATGCCGACGCCGGCGGTGAACACCACCGTGGTCTCGCCCAGCGTGTCGTAGCCGCGGAAGCTGGCCAACACGGCAGTAACAACGTTCGGCACCTGAACCTCGTTCTGCAAGTAGCGCGGCACGACATGCCGGTGGATCGGCGATAGCGGGTCGGCAAAATCGGGCAGGCCCATCGCGCCATAGACCAGCACCAGGCCGGTTGACAGGGCAACCGCGAGTGGCAGCCAGGGCCGGTGCGCGGGCTTCGCTTCCCGGCTTTTGCACAGATGTAGCGCGCCGAGCAACAGCACCGTCGACACGCCGGCCCCTACCGCGGCCTCGGTCATCGCCACGTCGACCGCGTCGAGCGCGACGAGGACGGTGGCCATGAGAAAGCTGTAGATGCCGAAGAGCACGATCACGGCGAACAGGTTGCGCATGCGCATCAGCATCAGCACCGAAAGCGCCATGAAAACCAGTAGCGTATTGATGATCAGGGTTTCGATGATCGCGCCCCGCTTTCGACGGCCGGCGGCGCCAGCCGCGGCATGTTGCGCAGCATCGCCGCGCGGGCCAGCGCATGGCTCGCGGTCGGGCTGGCGAAGAAGATCAGCAGGCCGACCATCACCAGTTTCACGGTGATCAGGCTCAGTCCGGCCTGGAACATGAGGCCGAGCAGAATCAAGCCCGCGCCCAGGGTTTCAATGACGCTGCCGGCATGCATGCGGGTATAGAAATCCGGCATGCGCAGGAGGCCGATGCCGCCGACCAGGCAGAAAAAGCCGCCGCTGGCGAGGCACAGCGCGCTGACGATATCGACCAGGGCGCTCATCCCTGGCGGTCGCTCGCCGTGGCGGGCGCGCCTCGATCGCCGAGGTTGCCCTGGCGGAAGAACTTCAACACGGCGATGATGCCGATCACGTTGAGCAGGCCATAGACCAGCGCCAGGTCGAGAAACTCCGGGCGACCACCGAAAAAGCCGAACAGCGCCAGCAGCAGCATGGCGCAGGTGCCTATGGAGTTGGCAGCCTGCAGGCGGTCGAATACCGTGGGGCCGAGAGCGGCACGGACCAGGGCCAGGGCCACGGTGACCAGCAGGGCGAGGATGGCTACGGCGAACATGCTCAGCGGGATTCCAGTGCGGAGCAGCGGCGGTCCATCTCGCTGCCGGCAAGTCCGGCGGCGCCTTCGCACGTCAGCGCATGCACCAGGAAAGCGGCCGTGCTCGACCTCGACCGCGATGGTGCCGGGCGTCAAAGTGATCGAATTGGCGTGTATCACCAGACCCATTTCGGTTTGCTGCGAAGGTACGAACTCCACCAGGGTCGGCGAAATCGGCAACGACGGGGACAGGATGCGCCCCGTCACATCCCAGCCCGACTTCACGATCTCCTTGACCAGCCACGGCCAGTAGGAGAGCAGCGCCCCCCAGCCAATATGAATGAGGTGTCCCTCCTGGTCGACCGCATCCATGTGGCGGGTAAAGATCAGCACAGCGAGCGCGCTGCCGGCCCCCGCGGCCACCAGAAAGGGAGTGAACATTCCGGATAGCAGCAGCCAGAACAGGAAGAGCGCCAGTAGAGCAATGAGCGAGCGAGCCATGGGTGGAGCATATGACGATGCGCCACGCTTGAAAATTCGGGCCGGCGCGTAGGGGAAGTCGTCAGCGACGCGGTGTCCGCGGGCGGATTGCGCATGCAATGCGGACAAGGGTTTGGAGGAAAATAAGGGCAACCCTTAAGTGTCTTGACGAATTACGAAACCGGCCATGCCCGAGCAGAATTCCCCTTCCATCGACTGGAACGAGCCGGCTTTGCAGAAACTGCCGACACTGCGGCTGGGTTGGCGCGACTTCCTGCTGCTGCTTGTGGGCTACATCGCGCTCGACTGGGCCAGCTATATCCATCCACTGCACGGCCTCAACATCACGCCGTGGAGTCCGGCGCCGGCGCTCGGCCTGGTTTTCCTGCTGCGCTTCGGCGGAAGTGCGGCCCTGCCGCTGGCCCTGGCGATTCTTGTAGCCGACGCCTGGGTGCGCGGCCTGCCGATGTCGCCGGCTTTTTCCGTTGCACTTGCCGTCGTGCTGACGCTCGGCTATTGGACCATCGCCGAAGTTTTGCGGCGCCGGCTTGCGCACGGCGGCATTTTCGGCGACCGGCGCGGCCTGCTCGAATGGGCGGGACTGGTTCTCGCCGGTACCTTCCTCAACAGCTTGTTGTTCGTTTCCCTGCTTTCACTGGGGAATCTGATACCCGCCGGGGCGTGGCCGGAAGCCTTCGTCCGCTACTGGGTGGGCGATGGCGTCGGCGTCCTGGTCTCGATGCCGATCCTGTGGATGCTGGCCGACGAGGGCGGGCGCACACAACTCAGGGCGATGATCGTGGCAAGGGAATCGCTGGCTTACCTGGCGGGAACCGGAATCGCGCTATGGGTGGCGTTCGGCGTCGGCGCCGAGGCCGACTTCAAATATTTCTACGTGCTGTTCCTGCCCGTGGCCTGGGCCGCCGCAAGACAGGGGCTCGCCGGTGCCGTGTTCAGCGCCGCCATCGTTCAGGTCGGCATCATCGGCGCGGTGCAACTGCTGGGCCTGTCGGCGGTAACCGTGCTGGAAGTCCAGACCCTGGCAGTGGTGCTCGTGCTGTTCGGATTCTTCATCGGCGTCGTGGTCGATGAAAAGCAGAGGGTGAGCGCGGAACTGCGGCAGACCCTGCGTCTCGCGGCCGCCGGCGAAATGGCGGGGGCACTGGCTCACGAACTGAACCAGCCGCTCACCGCCTTGTCCGCCTACGGCACGGCCTGCGAGCAATTGCTCGAACGGGGCGAAACAGGAGAGCGCCTGCGGGAAACCATACGACGCATGGTGGCGGAGTCGTTTCGTGCCGCCGACGTCGTACGCCGCCTGCGGGACTTCTTCCGCACCGGCGCCACCAGGCTTGAACCGATCGCGCTCGCGGAACTGCTGGCAGCGGCTGTATCGCCCTTCGCGGCAAAGGCGCAACAGCACGGCGTCGAACTGGTCGTCGATCCGGCTTCGCCGCATGCCTTGTTGGCTGATCGCTTGCAACTGGAGGTGGTCTTGCGCAATCTGCTGACCAACGCCTTCGACGCCGTGGTGGATCAACCCCCCGGTCAACGTCGCGTCCGCCTGTCGGCGTACACGGAGGGCGCCGGACGAGTCTGCGTGAGCATCGAAGACAGCGGCCCCGGCCTCTCCGGGGCGGCGGCGGCACGCCTGTTCGAGGCGTTTCAGTCGTCCAAGAAGAGCGGGCTGGGCCTCGGCCTGGTGATCAGTCGCGCCATTGTCGAAGCCCACGGCGGGAGTCTCCGGGCCGAGGTCGCCGATCACGGCCTGTTCAAGATGGTGCTGCCCACGGAAGGAAAAGAGCGCGATGCAACCTAGCGGATACACCATTTTCATCGTCGAGGACGACCAGTCCGTGCGCGACGCCCTGGGGCTGTTGCTGGGCCTGCGCGGTTACGCGGTCGCCATGTTCGCGGACGCAATGAGCTTCCTCAAGGCCTACCGGACGGAATGGTGCGGTTGCCTGCTGCTTGATATCCGCATGCCGGGAATGGACGGCCTCACGCTACAGAAGCGTTTGCTGGAAACCGGCTGCAAGATGCCGGTGATCGTCATGACCGGCCACGGCGACGTGGAGTCTGCACGGGAGGCGTTTCTGTCCCAGGCGGTGGACTTCCTGGAGAAGCCGATTGACCAGGCCAAGTTGATGAGCGCGATCGAACAAGGATTCGCTCGACAAGCGGCGGTCCGCGATCTGGAAAGTCATCGGACCGAGTTTGACCACTTGCTGGAAAGGCTGACGCCGCGAGAGAAGGAAGTCATGGACTTGGTGGTGGCCGGGCGACACAACCGCGAAATTGCCGAGGCACTTGGCATCAGCCCGCGCACGGTCGAAGTGCATAAGGCGCGCATGACGACGAAGCTGCGGGTGGAAAACGTGCCTGACCTGGTGCGCATGAGCCTTGGTTCGCAGCGCAGCCAGGAGTGATTCAAAAGCATTGCAGCAGGTTGGCGTCGCAGTAAATCTTCTTCAGATACGCCAGACCGATCCAGCACCAGAACAGCAGGGCGAAGGCGACGAAGGGCAGGTGCCGGTCGATCACCTGCGGCGGTGTGATCTTGCGCACGATCTTGAGCACCGGCGCGGTGACGATCAGGAACAGCCTGTAGATGGTGTTGTCATGGCGGCGACTGCCGGCGAGCAGCGCCAGCAGGCCCTGACCGAGCAGGAACAGCATGGCGACCTCGGCCAGCGCGCGCAGTACGCCGAGGATCAGCAGTTCAGGGTGGCTCATGGTATGTTTCCGACTCCATTATCCGTTGGGTCAAGCACATGGATTACGATCATTGGCGGCATTATGCCCGCGGCTGGGTGTTGCACTTCTTCGGCCGCGAGGACAGCGCCTTCGAGGCCTACCTGGCGGCGTTTCGCATCAATCCGCGGGATGTGCAGTCGGCGCGCCACCTGGCGGCGATTGCCGCGAAGCGAAAGAACTGGGCGGTCGCCGAAAAGTGGTTCGAGGCCGCGCTGGCGCTGACTCCCGACGACGGCGCCAACTGGTTCAACCTCGGCTACGTGTGCGAGCACGCGGGCAAGCCGAAAGAGGCCATCGCTGCCTTTGCAGAGGCGGTGCGCCTGGTGCCGGCGCAAGACATGGCATGGTACGGCATGGGCCTGGCCCATGCGCGCCTGGGGCAGCACGAGCAGGCGGTGACGGCGCTGGAAAAAGTCGTCGAACTGCAACCGATGAGCGGCGAGGGCTTCTATCAACTGGGCATGGCCTACCATCACGCCAACCGGCCCGATGATGTCACTGGCATCGTCAAGCGCCTGGTCGGTTTTGAACCCAAGCGGGCGAGAAAGCTGGTGCGCGATACGCAGCGTTCCGACCTGATGACACTCATCCCGGAGCTTCCCTTCTGATCAAAAAAAAACGGCCCGAGGTCGCCCACGGGCCGTTGGAACGGGGGCGGGTATGTTCCCGGCCCCCCTCCTCCTCCAATCGTTTTATCTATCAGACACCCTTGGTGTCCAGGCCGTCCGACAGGACGGGATAGCGCACGTGGTCGACCAGTTCCTGGATCTCCTTGCTCGGCGCCGGTGAAATCAGGCTACCGATGATGATGCCGATGAAGCCGGCGGGAATGCCGAAGGTGCCGGCGGAGATCGGGTTGATGTCCCACCACTTGGCTCCATTGACGCCGAAGAACGGATAGGTCAGGTACATGTAGTAGGCGCAGATACCCAGACCAAAGCTCATGCCCAGCACCGCACCCAGATAGTTGGCACGTTTCCAGAACACGCCCATCACCAGCGCCGGGAAGAAGCCCGAGGCTGCCAGCGAAAAGGCCGCGCCGACCAGGAACAGGATGTTGCCCGGCTTCAGGCTGGTGACGTAGGCGGCCGTCAAGGCCACCACGAGCAACAGGCCCTTCGATACCGCGATACGTCGAACCGTCGAGGCGTTCGGGTCGATCATCTTGTAGTAGATGTCGTGGGACATCGCGTTGGCGATGGTCAGCAGCAGGCCGTCGGCGGTGGATAGCGCCGCCGCCAGGCCGCCGGCCGCCACGAGGCCCGAGATCACGTAGGGCAGGCCCGCGATTTCCGGGGTTGCCAGCACGATCAGGTCGCCGCCGATGACGATTTCCGCCAGTTGCACGATGCCGTCCTTGTTGATGTCGGCGATGTTCATCAGCGTCTTGTCCACCGTGGACCAGTTGCTGACCCACGCCGGCAGCGCCGAGAAGCTCGACCCCACCAGGTTGCTGTACACCTCGTACTTGGCCAGGATCGCGAGGGCCGGCGCCGTGAAGTACAGCAGGAAGATGAAGAACAGGCCCCAGAACACCGAGACGCGCGCCTCATGCACCGAAGGCGTGGTGTAGTAGCGCATCAGGATGTGCGGCAGCGCGGCGGTGCCGATCATCAGGCATGCGATCAGGACGAGGAAGTTCTTCTTCGCGATGCTGCGGTTCTTCTCGATCTCTTCCGGCGTCTTGCCGGCAACCGCAAAGGCTTCGGCGTGGGCCTTGACCGGCGCGGCGCGGGCGCCGACACCCTTCTCGGCAGTCCAGGCCTTCTTCGCCGCGGCCGCGTCGGCCGGGAAGTCCTTGACGGACTTTTCGGCGGCTTCGATCGCCTTGGCGTCAGGCGCAGCTTCGGCCTTTAGAGCCGCCACCTTGTCCGTCAGCTTCTGCTTTTCCGCCGCGAGGAAAGCCGGGGCGTCCTTCTCCAGGCCGGCCAGCTTGGCGGTGGCGGCGGCGGCACGCTCGCGGAATATCGCGCGCACCGACTCTTCCGCCTTGCCCTTCGGCGTGGTCTTGTCGTTGAACTCCTTTTCCAGCGCCGTCACCTTGGGCAGGGACGAGGTGTAGGCGGAGATCTGCGGGATCGGGATGCCGGTATGCTTCACCGACAGCCAGACCACCGGGATCATGTAGGCCACGATCAGGATGATGTACTGCGCCACCTGGGTCCACGTCACCGCCTTCATGCCGCCGAGGAAGGAACACACCAGGATGCCGGCCAGACCGACGAACACCCCGACCTGGAACTCGAGACCGGTGAAGCGCGAGGTGATGATGCCGACGCCGTAGATCTGCGCGATCACGTAGGTGAAGGAGCAGGTGATGGCCGCAATCACGCCGATGAAACGCGGCAGATGGCCGCCGTAGCGCGCACCGAGGAAGTCCGGAATCGTGAACTGACCGAACTTGCGCAGGTAGGGCGCCAGCAGAATCGCCACCAGGCAGTAGCCGCCGGTCCAGCCCAGCACGAAGGCCAGGCCGTCATAGCCGGACAGGTACAGCGTGCCGGCCATGCCGATGAAGCTGGCGGCGGACATCCAGTCGGCGCCGGTCGCCATGCCGTTGAACAATGCGGGCACGCGCCGGCCGGCGACATAGTACTCGCCGACTTCGGAGGTCTTCGACATGAAGCCAATGCCGGCATACAGCCCGATGGTGGCGAACAGGAAGACATAGCCGAGGATCTTGTTCGGCACGCCCAGTTGTTCGAGGATGCCGACGATGATGACGAAGGTGACGAAGCCGCCGGTGTAGAAGCTGTAGTACTTCTTCAGGTTGGCGTTGAATTGCGATTGGGTGACTTGGCCGGCCATTATTCGAGCTCCCCTTCATGGACACCGTATTCCTTGTCCAGGTTGTTCATGTAATAGGCGTAATAGGCGATGATCAGGACGTAAATGATCAAGGAACCCTGTGCCGACATGTAGAAGCCCAGAGGGCCGATGAAGCTGATTTCGTTGAGTTCGCGGGCATACCACCCCATCACGAAGGTGACCACGAACCAGAGGACAAGCAGAATCGAGCTTATCTTCAGGTTGATGTTCCAGTACTGCTTGTGCTTCTCGGTGAGTTGCATCTGTCACTCCTCCTGTTTGGCATGCGGCGGACTGGAACAGTCCCCCGTTACTGAACCGCACCCCGGGATTCCCCTGTTTGATGCGCTGATCGTATCCCCCTGAGCAATCCGAATGGCAACGGTCTGCGCCGCTTGGCCCAAGATGGATACATTATCGCGCGGGCAAGCTTACAGGAAACTTACAGTCCCGCAAGCAGAACGGCATAAACCCGCTTTATCCAGTCCGGCGAGCTTTCGAGCGGTGATGACCGAAGCTGACGCGAAACATGCTGCCCTTGCCGCCCCTGCCGGTGAACAGATCGATGCTGGCGCGGTGCAGTTCGGCGATCTCGGCGACGATGGTGAGTCCCAGTCCGCTGCCGTCGGAGTCGGTGCCCAGCACACGGTAGAAGCGTTCGAAGATCCTGGCGCGCTCGTCAAACGGGATGCCGATTCCGTCGTCCTCGACCTCGATCACCACCTGCTCCGCGGCACGGGTGCGCACCGTGACATGGCCGCCCGGCGGGGTGTACTTGATCGCGTTGTCCACCAGGTTGTTCAGCAATTCGTGCAACAGCAGCGGCACACCCTCGATCCACAGCGGTCGGCCGCTGTCCTCGAAGCCGAAATCGATCCGCTTTGCCAGCGCGCGCACCACCCATTCCTCGGCGACGTCGCGGGCCAGGGCGTCGAGGTCAAGCGGCACCACGCGGTGCAGCTTTTCGTGGCTCGCCTCGGCGCGGGCCAGCGTCAGCAACTGGTTGACCATGCGCGAAGCGCGGTCGGTGCTTTCGGCGATCAGTTGCAGCGCATGGCGCATCCGCGCCGGATCGGTTTCGGAGAGCGCAATTTCGGTCTGCATCTTGAGCCCGGTCAGCGGCGTGCGCATCTGGTGCGCGGCTTCGGCGATGAAGCGCTGCTGCGCCTGCAGGTTGTCCTCGAGCCGCTCCATCATTTCGTTGAAGGCCACCACCAGCGGCCGCACCTCGACCGGCACGCGATCGGCGGGTATCGGCGACAGGTCGGCAGGCCGGCGACCGCGAATCCGGTCGCGCAAACTGCCGAGCGGCGCAATGCCACGCGCCAGTCCCAGGTAGATCAGGATCAGCGCCAGCGGGACGATGGAAAATTGCGGCAGCAGCACACCGTAAATAATGCTGGAGGACAGCGCCTCGCGCTTGCGCCGGGTTTCGGCGACCTGCACCACCAGCGGCGGCTGCTCGCCGCCGACGGGAATGAAGGCGTAGGCGACGCGCACGGCCTCGGTTTCGATGCGCTCGTCGCGGAACCGTATCTTGCCGGCTTCCGGTTTCGCCGGGAGCAACGGCGGCGGAAAGTCCCGGTCGCCCTGAATCAGCTTGCCGTCGGGGCCGACGATCTGATAGTAGAGGGCGTCGGTGTCGTCGACATGCTGCACGGCGCGAGCCGCCGCCGGCAGGTCAACCGTGACCCGGTCGCCATCGACCTTCACCAGGCGCATCAGGGCGCCGACGTCGTCGGCCAGGGCCCGATCGTAGGGCTGGTTGGCGATCTGGGCGGCGACGTGACTGGTGGCGACGATCGAGATCGGCCACAGCAGGAGCAGCGGCGCCAGCATCCAGTCGACAATCTCGAGGAACAGCGAATTCGGATGCTCGTAGTCCGGGCTCGGCTTCCTGCCTTGGCCGGCGGCCGCTTTGGGGTCGGGCTCAGGCCTTGCCATCCGCCGCATCCGCGGGTTCGCCCGGTCTCTCCAGGCAATAGCCGAGTCCGCGCACCGTGGCGATGCGGACGCCGCCGGGTTCCAGCTTCTTGCGCAGGCGATGGATATAAACCTCGATCGCATTGCTGCTGACTTCCTCGCCCCAACTGCACAACTGGTCGATCAACTGTTCCTTCGCCACCAGCCGGCCGGCGCGCAGCAGCAGGATTTCGAGCAAGGCCAGTTCGCGCGCCGATAGATCGACGATCTCGCCGTCGAGTCGCGCAAGACGCTCGGACTGGTCGTAGGACAGACTGCCCATTTCGATTCGCGTCGGATTGCCGGTGCCGCGCCGGGTCAGGGCGCGAACCCTGGCAAACAGCTCCGGCAGCGCAAAGGGTTTGGTCAGGTAGTCGTCGGCGCCGGCATCGAGGCCGCGCACCCGGTCTTCGACGCCGTCCAGCGCGGTCAGCACCAGGACCGGCATCGCGACCTTGCGCGCCCGCAGGCGCTTGAGCACCTCGATGCCAGACAGGCGCGGCAGGCCAAGGTCGAGGATCAGCAGGTCATAAGGCTGGGCAAGCACCGCGGTGTCGGCATCCGCGCCGTTATTGACATGGTCCACCGCATATCCGGACTTGCGCAGGGCGGCGATCAGCCCCTGCGCAATGATCCGGTCATCTTCCGCCAGCAGCAGTCTCATGGCCGTCTCGCCACTAGAGTGCTGCGATCTCGATGGAACAGTCAAACAAGGCACTCGTCATTCCCGCGAAAGCGGGAATCCAGAGGCATTCCGTGAAAAAGACACTGGGTCCCCGCCCCGGATCAGGGTCCGGGGTGACGTTCTTTCGCGGGGACGACAAACCTTGGTTCATAAGTCGCTCTTTGCGTGCAACACCACACTGCGGGCCGCCGCTGCCAAGCCCGCGCGGGCTCGCCATGGATCAAACCCCTGGCAAGCGGGCGCTGACACCAGCCCAGAACTCGTCGGCTTTCCTCTTGCCCGCCAAACTCTGCAAAGCGTCTCGGCATTTCTCCAGTACGCTGGCGAGCTCCGCCGCGTCGGCAGCCTTCTCGACCAGGGCGGTCAGATCGTCGGCGGAAGGACCCAGATAAGTCACCAGGGCATGGCAGGCAAAATGCGAGGCCGATGCCAGCGAAACCTCGATCGACGGCGCCGCAACGGTCGCCGGAGCGAGTCCGGGCACGCTCGTGAGGGCCGCAGCCTGCTCGGCGCCCGCGGCCAAGGCTCCCGGATCAGTCTCGATGAATCCCTGGGCGAGCAGCGCGTCGAGAATGGCTGCGGCGCCCGGATGGGTGTTCCTGGCCAACAGGTCGCCGCGCGTGGTCTTGTCATCGACCATGATCAGCATGGTCCGTTCGCGCAGGCCGAGCTTGTTGGCGCGGGTCGCGATCTCGGCGCGCCCCTTGTCGGTCTTGCGGTAAATGCCGTCGTCGGCCACGGATATCCTCTTGGTAAGAAGCGTTCTGGCGAAATGATAGCCTGTCCGTTGCGAACAAGGGCACAAAGCGGCTTTCGTCTTCCCCGCAGACGCCGCTGCGGCGATTACCGTGTCGCGCTGCCCTTCGAGGATCAGCGGCAGCGCGGCGACCTGGGCATCGTTGCCGGATGAGTTGGCTCGTCCAGGATCAACCGGCTTTGCTTTGGCGTCAACTCCTCGAACATCACCACCACGCGTACCGACTGACCGGGGCTGAGCATACCGGGTGCCGGTAGCGGGATGGCCTGATCCTTGACAGTGGATTCGAATTCGATGGCTTGCATGACTTGTACGCCAGCATTTCGCAGTCGGCATGAATTCGCCGCGCATCGTCCCGCCAGCGCCGGCGATCACGGCAAAAAGCAAACCCCCAGCCCTGTTTCCAGAGTCGGGGGTTTCGTCGGGCCGAGCCCCAGTAGGAAGGGGGTAGCAGGGGGAACCTGGGTTCCCCCTGTTCTTTCCTTTTGGGGCGGATAGGTAGTCGGCGAAGCCGATTACATGTCCATCCCCATGCCGCCCATGCCACCCATGCCGCCCATGCCGCCGCCCATGCCGCCGCCGCCGGCTGGCTTGTCTTCGACCAGCTCGGCCACCATCGCATCGGTGGTCAGCATCAGGCCGGCAACCGAAGAGGCGTTCTGCAGCGCGTAGCGCGTGACCTTGGTCGGATCGAGCACGCCCATCGCCACCATGTCGCCGTACTCGCCGGTGGCCGCGTTGTAGCCGAAGTTGCCCTTGCCTTCGAGCACCTTGTTGACCACCACGCTCGGTTCGTCGCCGGCATTGGCGACGATTTCGCGCATCGGCTGCTCGAGGGCGCGCAGCACGATCTTGATGCCGGCTTCCTGCTCGTGGTTGTCGCCCTTGACCTTGACGGTCTGGCGCGCGCGCAGCAGTGCGACACCGCCACCGGGAACGATGCCTTCTTCGACGGCCGCACGCGTGGCGTGCAGCGCATCTTCGACGCGGGCCTTCTTTTCCTTCATTTCCATTTCAGTGGCCGCGCCGACCTTGATCAGCGCCACGCCGCCGGCCAGCTTGGCCACGCGTTCCTGGAGCTTTTCCTTGTCGTAGTCGCTGGTGGCTTCCTCGATCTGGGCGCGAATCTGGGTGACGCGACCCTTGATCGTGTCTTCGGAACCGGCACCGTCGATCAGCGTGGTGTTCTCCTTGGCCACCTCGACGCGCTTGGCCTGGCCGAGGTCGGCCAGTTGCGCCTTCTCCAGCGACAGGCCGACTTCCTCGGCGATCACCTTGCCGCCGGTCAGGATCGCGATATCTTCGAGCATGGCCTTGCGACGATCGCCAAAGCCGGGCGCCTTGACCGCGACGGTCTTCAGGATGCCGCGGATGTTGTTACCACCAGGGTGGCCAGCGCTTCGCCGTCGACATCCTCGGCGATGATCAGCAGCGGACGGCCGGCCTTGGCTACCTGCTCGAGGACCGGCAGCAGGTCGCGGATGTTGGAAACCTTCTTGTCGTGCAGCAGGACATAGGGGTTGTCCAGGATCGCGATCTGCTTGTCCGGATTGTTGATGAAGTAGGGCGACAGGTAGCCGCGATCGAACTGCATTCCCTCGACGACTTCGAGTTCGCTTTCCAGCGACTTGCCGTCTTCGACGGTGATCACGCCTTCCTTGCCGACCTTGTCCATCGCATCGGCGATGATCTTGCCGATATCGGCGTCGGCGTTGGCCGAAATCGAACCGACCTGGGCAATTTCCTGGGTCGTGGTGCAGGGCTTGGAGATTTTCTTCAGCTCCTCGACGACGGCTACCACGGCCTTGTCGATGCCGCGCTTGAGGTCCATGGGGTTCATGCCGGCGGCGACATACTTCATGCCTTCGCGGACGATCGACTGGGCCAGCACCGTGGCGGTGGTGGTACCGTCACCGGCGACGTCGGAGGTCTTGGAAGCGACTTCCTTGACCATCTGCGCGCCCATGTTCTCGAACTTGTCCTTGAGTTCGATTTCCTTGGCGACCGAAACGCCGTCCTTGGTAATCGTCGGGGCGCCGAAGGAACGCTCCAGAATCACATTGCGGCCCTTGGGGCCGAGGGTCACCTTGACGGCATCGGCAAGGATGTTGACACCGCGAACCATGCGTTGACGCGCGGAATCGCCAAATTGAACTTCTTTAGCAGCCATTTTCTATATCTCCTGAATATCTGTGGGGATCAGAGCTCAACTACGCCCATGATGTCTTCTTCGCGCATGACCAGCAGCTCTTCGCCGTCGACCTTGACGGTCTGGCCGGAGTACTTGCCAAACAGCACGCGGTCACCGACCTTGAGTGCCATGGGACGGACCTTGCCGTCATCCTGGATCTTGCCGGAGCCGACGGACTTGACTTCACCCTGGTCGGGCTTCTCGGCGGCATTGTCGGGAATGACGATGCCGGAAGCGGTTTTCTTCTCTTCTTCGAGACGCTTGACGATAACGCGATCATGCAAAGGACGAATTTTCATGGGATTGAACTCCTCTTGAACTGGGTTGGAACAAAAACGGTGCGGACGGGCCGCAGGTTTGGGTCGGGCGCAGGGCCTTATTAGCACTCATCGCCAGCGAGTGCTAATAATAGGGCCTAAAGGGTGATTCTTCAAGGGGCAGATGAAAGAAGTTGAAGGCCCTGCTTGACCGCGATGGCAGACCAGTCAGCAAAAAGAAGAAAAGCGATTACGACTATTGACGTAACTCGCCCGGAGTTCTAGCATTTGCATACCAGACAAGAACGCTTTTTCTACTGTTATGACGAAGTTGGGCGAGGTGGCACGCATTCGCATGGGTTACCCGTTCCGTTCGCGCCTGGAGCACGACGCGGCGGGGCGATTGCCGTGGTGCAGATGAAAGACATCGACGACGCCTGCTCGTTGCGCGTCGAGGATGCGGCTCGCGTGAATCTGGCGGATATCAAGGAGCACCACCTTATCAGGCGCGGCGACCTGGTATTCCGCTCTCGCGGGCGGACAAACTCGGTGGCGCTGGTTTTGGCCGACATCGGCCCTGCGGTCCTTGCCGCGCCGATGCTGCTGGTTCGGCCCATGGCGGTGTTGCCCTCCTACCTGCTCTGGTATATCAACCTGCCGAAAATCCAGGCGTCGCTGGCAGCCCAGGCCGAGCCCGATGAGCGACCAAGTCACCCAGCAAGACGTCAACAGCACCGCCTGGGCCGCCTGCGACACCTTCCGTGGCGTCGTCGATCCGGCGCAGTACAAGGATTACATCCTGGTGATGCTGTTCCTGAAATACATCAGCGACCTGTGGCAAGAGCACTACGAGACCTATCGCAAGCAATACGGCGATGACGACGAGCGCATCCGGCGCAAGCTGGACCGCGAGCGTTTCACCTTGCCCTTCGTCGAATTCAAGGACGAAAAAACCGGCAAGGTGATCGAACGCTTCGCCGGCGATTTCAACAGCATTTACGAGCGGCGCAACGCCGCCAACATCGGCGAACTGATCAACATCGTGCTCGATGGCATCGAGGATGCCAACAAGGCCAAGCTCGACCGCGTCTTCCGCAACATCGACTTCAACTCCGAAGCCAACCTCGGCCAGACCAAGGATCGCAACCGCCGCCTGAAGAACCTGCTGGAAGATTTCGCCAAGCTCGATTTGCCAAGCCCAAACCCGGCAACCGCATCTGCGACCCGGCCTGCGGCTCCGCCGGCCTGTTGATCGAGGCAGCGGCGCTGGTCGAAGAAACCGGCAGCCGCGATTTCGCCCTCTTCGGCCAGGAAGTGAATGGCAGCACCTGGGCGCTGGCGCGCATGAACATGTTCCTGCACGGCAAGGACGCCGCCCGCATCGAATGGGGCGACACCCTCAACAGCCCGGCGCTGGTCGAGGCCGACCGCCTGATGCGCTTCGACGTGGTGGTCGCCAATCCGCCTTTCAGCCTCGACAAATGGGGTTCCGAGCACGCGGAATCGGACCGTTTAAACCGGTTCTGGCGCGGCGTGCCGCCCAAGTCCAAGGGCGACTACGCCTTCATTTCACACATGGTCGAAACCGCCCTGCCGCAGGCCGGCCGCGTCGCCGTGGTGGTGCCCCACGGGGTACTGTTCCGCGGCGGCGCCGAAGGCCGCATCCGGCAGAAGCTGATCGAGGACAACCTGCTCGATGCCGTGATCGGGCTGCCGGCCAACCTCTTCCCCACCACTTCGATCCCGGTGGCCGTGCTGGTCTTCGATCGGGCGCGGGAAAAAGGCGGCGAACGCGAGTCTTGCCGCGATGTCCTGTTCATCGATGCCAGCCGTGACTTCCAAGCCGCCAAGACCCAGAACGCGCTGTTCGACTCGCACCTGGACAGGATCGTCGCCAGCTTCGATGCGCGCCAGAACGTCGATAAATACGCCTATGTCGCCCCCTTGGCCGAAATCGCCGAGAATGATTTCAACCTCAACATCCCACGCTACGTGGATACCTTCGAGGAAGAAGAAGAAATCGATGTCGCGGCCGTAGAAAAGGAAATCGAGCGCCTCGAAGGCGAACTGGCCGAAGTGCGGGCGAGGATGAAAAACTACCTCAAGGAGTTGGGGGTATGAGCAAGAAAGCGATCCGCCAAGTCGGGCACGGTGAAGACCGAATTGTCATCTTTCAGGAAAAATCCATCCGTCGATCCTGGCACAAAGAAGAATGGTGGTTCGCCATTGTTGACGTCGTCGCGGCGCTCACCGACTCCGTTCAGCCAGAGGGCTACGTCAAGGATTTACGTCGTCGTGACAAAGAATTAGCTAAAGGGTGGGGGCAAATTGCCACCCCCCTTCGAGTCGAGACCAGGGAGGCATTCAACAGATCAACTGCGCCAACACCGAAGGCCTCTTCCGCATCATCCAGTCCATCCCCTCGCCCAAGGCGGAGCCCTTCAAGCGCTGGCTGGCGCAGGTCGGCTATGAGCGCGTCAAGGAAATCGAAGACCCGGAACTGGCAAGCCGCCGCGCCCGCGAGCTCTATGAAGCCAAGGGCTACCCCAGGGACTGGATCGAAAAGCGCATGCGCGCCATCGCCATCCGCGGTGCGCTGACCGACGAATGGAAAGCACGCGGCGTCGCCGAAGGCCGCGAATACTCGATCCTCACCGCTGAAATCGCCCGCGCCACCTTTGGCGTCACGCCCGGCGACCACAAGAAGCTCAAGGGGCTGGCGCAGGCGAAAACCGCCAACCTGCGCGACCACATGACCGACCTGGAGCTGATCTTCACCATGCTCGGCGAAGCAGGTACCACCGAGATCGCCAAACGCAAGGATGCCCAGGGCTTCATTGGCAACCGCAACGCGGCCAGGGAAGGCGGCGCCGTCGCCGGCAATGCGCGCAAGGAACTCGAAGCCAAAACTGGCGTGCCGGTAATCAGTCGGCAGAACTATCTGGCTTCGCCCGATAAGACTTCGGCAGAAATCGCAGTAACCTTTTTTGTGGAAACTCAGACCGAGGCACTGGCGGCATCCTCGGCGGAGAAGCCCAGAACCCGCAAACGGGTAGTGGCAAGAGTCGCAGAAACCATTGCCGACTTGCAGGGCAAGACCAAAGTGCGGAGAAAAAAGCAATGAGCACCGGCGAATTCCTGCTCTACACCACCGAAGACGGTGTCGCCAAGCTGGAAGTGCGCATGGTGGACGAAACCGTCTGGCTGTCGCTGACTCAGATGGCCGAATTGTTCCAGCGCGATAAATCTGTCATCTCCCGGCACATCAAGAACATCTACGAGGAGGGGGAACTTGCCCCGCAGGCAACCGTTGCAAATTTTGCAACGGTTCAGCGGGAAGGTGCCCGTGCCGTCGAGCGGGAGGTCACCCACTACAACCTCGACGTCATCATCTCAGTCGGCTATCGAGTCAAGTCCCATCGCGGCACCCAGTTCCGCATCTGGGCCACCCAGCGGCTGCGCGAATACATCGTCAAGGGCTTCGCCCTGGACGACGAACGCCTGAAGCGCGACAACCGCGGCAACTACTTCGACGAGCTGCTGGCGCGCATCCGCGACATCCGCAGCAGCGAAAAGATGTTCTGGCGCAAGGTGCTCGACATCTACGCCACCAGCATCGACTACGACCCCGGTACGGAAGCCTCCCAACGCTTCTTCGCCACTGTGCAGAACAAGATGCACTGGGCTGCCCACGGCCATACTGCCGCCGAGATCATCCTTCAACGTGCCGATGCCGCACGAGCTAACATGGGCATGACGACCTGGCTCGGCGAAAAGCCGCGCAAGACCGATGCCATCGTCGCCAAAAACTATCTGGCCGATGACGAACTACAAACCTTGAACCGCATCGTCACCGTCTACCTCGAATTCGCCGAACTGCGCGCCCTCGACCGCCGGCCGATGTACATGGCCGACTGGATCGCCAAGCTCGACGAATTCCTGCGCATCTCGGAGCGCGAAGTCCTCGACCACGCCGGCAGCGTATCCCACGAGCAGGCCTTGCAAAAGGCCGAAATCGAGTTCGAGAAATACCGTCAAGCACTGCTCAACGAAGCGAGCCCGGTGGAGCGGCACTTTGATGAGGCAGTACAGGCGCTGAAGTTGTTGGAGCGGGACAGTCCGAAGTCGAAAGGCAAGGCGCGGGGGAAGAAGGAATGACCCACAAGCTTCCGAAATATTGGTCTTTGGTCAGTCTCGAAGATTGCGCCGAGGTCAAACTATCGCTGCCGCCATCGACCGCTACAAGGTGGTCCGTCCGCAGGCTTTTGCCTACAACCCGATGCGTTTGAACATAGGTTCCATCGCCATCTCTTCTTTCGACGACGATATCCTGGTCAGCCCCGATTACGTGGTCTTCGAAAGCGACGCGACGAAGCTACTGCCGGGCTGCCTCAACCATCTGCGCCGCACCCGCTTCTGGGCCAGCCACTTCGAGGCGGCCGGCAGCGGCGTGCGGATTCCGCATTTACTACGACGACCTCGCCGCCTTCGCCTTCCCGCTTCCGCCATTGACTGAGCAGGGCGCTTGCTTGCCGTGCTCGATACCGCTGTCGCGGAAATTGCAACGCTGGAACGTTACCTGGCGGCGCTGAAGAAACAGAAACGCGGCCTGATGCAAAAGCTCCTCACCGGCGAATGGCGGGTGAATCCGTCGAAGCGAAAGCCAGCCCGTGACAACAGCGCGCACCGCTCAGCGACTTTCTGATCTTCGCCGACGAGAGTGGCGACCATGGGCTTGTCTCGATCGACGAGCAGTTCCCAGTGTTCGCCCTGGTTTTCTGCATCGTGCGCAAGGACGATTACGTGAACCAGATAGTGCCGGCAATGCAACGCCTGGGGCGATCAGGTCATCTTGCACGCGACATCCGAGAAAAGGGCCTTCCAGGGACTTCGCACCGCCGTGAATTACGCGAGCGTTTCCTCTCTGATCGTCGGATCTGATCGCGTGCGGGGAATGCCGGCTTCGGTCATCGACGAACTGGATCGAGGGCAGTACGCCAGTCCATACAACCCTACGACCAGTGTCGCGATGCTGTGCTGCATCGGCGGAATTGCTACCTGTGCCACGGGCCAATCCGGAAGCGAATCTCGGGTGTTGCCAGGCGTGGCCGGACAGCGAATCTGGAGCTGGAGTTCCGCCGCATCTGCGATTTCGCGGTCCCTCTCCCAGATCCCTCTCCCTGTTTGTGGACAAGAAAAGCAATTCGACTGGGTTGCAACTGGCGGACCTTGTGGCACGGCCTCTCGCGTTACGACACTTGCGGCCGGGACAGGCAAACCGGGCCCTACGGGTGCTGGATGAAAAGCTGTTGAACTTCAAGGTATTCCCATAAAGCAAAAGGGCCTCGGAACAAGTCCAAAGCCCTTCTACCGACCGGGGAAAGCCCAATCCATGAGACGAATTCTATATAGAAACTCTGGTGAAGCAAAGAATTGTTTGAAAACGACCTCACTGGCTATTGGGGGCCGGCAAGGCCCCTGCACTTGTCACCAGCGAGGAACCTTTGCGTTGCATTATAGGACAGCCGTCAGAACTCATTTTGCTTCGATCGGCCAGTGGTGCAGTCCCACCAACGAAGGAGAACACAGCCGTGAATGAACTCGACGACCTGCTGCTTCGTATCAACGCCATGAAAACCCGGCTGGACGCTTGCAGGCCCTTGATTGGCGAACACGTGCAACTGGCGCTGGACATCGAATACACCTTTGAGAGCAATCGCATCGAGGGCAATACCCTGACCCTGCGCGAGACCGATCTGGTGGTGAACAAGGGCCTTACGGTCAGCGGTAAGTCGATGCGCGAGCATCTCGAAGCGATCAACCACTACGAAGCCATTCTCTATATCCGCGACTTGACGAGCCGGAACGCGATGCTGGACGAGCGTGAAATTCGCAACATCCATGCGTTGGTGTTGCGCGGCATCGACCGCGACAATGCGGGGCGATACCGAAGTGTGCCGGTGATGATTTCCGGTAGCCGCCATGTGCCGCCGCAACCCTGGGCCGTGCCCAAGCTGATGGAGGACTACGGCTTGTGGCTTGCCGCCGAGTCGCTTAGCCTGCACCCGGTGTTGCGCGCCGCCGAAGCGCATGAACGGCTGGTGACGATCCATCCCTTCATCGACGGCAATGGGCGTACTGCCAGGCTGGTCATGAACCTGATCCTGCTCGCCAATGGTTACGCCATTGCCAACATCCCTGGAGATACCGAAAATCGGCGCGCTTATTACGACGCCCTGGAAAAGTGCAACCTGGATGGCCGCAGAGCAGATTTCCTCTATCTGATTGCCGGCTACTCGCTGTCCAGCTTGCGTACTCTGCTGGAACGTCTGGGTGCCACGTAATGGACTCGTTCCGCTTCAACGAGAAACACCTCTCGCAAATCCCCGCGCTGCAACTGCTGGCCAATCTCGGCTTCCGCTATCTGACGCCGGCCGAGGCGCTGGCGATGCGCGGCGGGCGACTTGCCAACGTGCTGCTGGAGGAAGTCTTGCGCGACAGCCTCAAGCGCATCAACCGCATCCAGCACAAGGGCGACGCCTACCTGTTCAGCGAGGAAAACCTCCAGAGCGCCATCCAGCGCCTGAAGAACGTCAAGTACGACGGCCTGCTGAAAACCAACGAGGCCGTGTATGACCTGCTGACCCTGGGCGTGGCGCTGGAGCAGTCAGTCGAAGGCGCGGTACGCAGCTTCACGCTCAACTACATCGACTGGAAGAACCCCGAGAACAACGTCTATCACGTCACCGCCGAATTCGCGGTGGAGCGCCATCGACCAACAGTCGGCAGCCACGAGACGGCGCGGCCGGATATCGTGCTGTTCATCAACGGCATCCCCTTCGCGGTGATCGAGTGCAAGTCGCCGAAGACCGAGGTGGACCAGGCCGTCTCGCAGACGATCCGCAACCAGCGCGACGAGTACATCCCGACCCTGTACACCTACGCGCAACTGCTGATCGGCAGCAACAAGAACCACTGCAAGTACGCCACCGTGGGCACGGCCGCCAAGTACTGGTCGGTGTGGCGCGAGGAACGGGAAGAGAAGGACGAAGACGGCGCGGCCCTGCGCGCGGTGCTGGACCGCCCCCTGCCGCAGGAAGCCAAGGCCGGGCTCTACGAGCTGCTGGCCGAGGGCTTCGGCGTGCGCGAACCGGATGCCGAATACCTGGTGCGCCGGGCGCTGACCGAACAGGACCGCACGATATACGCCCTGTGCCGGCCCGAGCGTCTGCTGCGCATGGCGCTGCTGTTTACGGTGTTCGATGGCGGGCGGCGCAAGATTGCGCGCTACCAGCAATTCTTCGCCGTGGAGCGCATCCTCGACCGCGTCAAGGAACGCGATGCCGAAGGACGGCGCGCCGGCGGCATCGTCTGGCACACCCAGGGTTCGGGCAAGTCGCTGACCATGGTGATGCTTGCCAAGGCGCTGGTGCTGGATCTCGACATCCGCACGCCGCGCATTGTGCTGGTGACCGACCGCGTCGATCTCGACAAGCAGCTCGGCAATACCTTCGCCGCCTGCGGCCTGACGCCGGATCGGGCCGAGTCGGGGCGGCATCTGGTGGAACTGGTGGCGGATAGCAAGGCACACATCGTCACCACGCTGATTCACAAGTTCGACAAGGCGCTGTCCACGCGCAAGTTCCAGGACGAATCCACCGAGATTTTCGTGCTGGTGGATGCAACCCAGCGCACGCAACTGGGCATGTTCGCCGCGCGCATGCGGCAGATGTTCCCCAACGCCTGCTACATCGGCTTCACCGGCACGCCACTGCTCAAGCGCGAGAAGAGCGACGTGATGCGCTTCGGCGGCATCATCCACACCTACGCCATCAACCAGGCGGTGGCCGATGGCGCCATCGTGCCGCTGCTCTACGAGGGGCGGCTGGTGGAGATCGAGCAGAACAAGGCGGCGATCGATGTCTGGTTCGAGCGCCACACCCAGGGCCTGACCCTGGCGCAGAAGGCCGACCTGAAGAAGAAGTACGCGCGGGCCGAAATGCTCAACAAGGCCGATCAGGTCATCTACATGCGCGCCTTCGACATCAGCGCGCACTTCCGCCAGAACTGGCAGGGCACGGGCTTCAAGGCGCAACTGGTGGCGCCCTCCAAGGTGGCGGCGCTGAAGTACAAGACCTTCCTCGATGACATCGGCGAGGTAACAAGTGAAGTCGTTATTTCCCCGCCGGACGAGCGCGAAGGCTTCGACGACGCGGACGACGACGAATCCACCGATGCAGTGGTCGCCTTCTGGCAACGCATGATGAAGCGCCATGGCGATGCCGAGTCCTACGAGACGCAGATCGTCAATGGCTTCAAGCACGGCAGCGAGCCGGAAATCCTGATCGTGGTCAGCAAACTCTTGACCGGCTTCGACGCGCCGCGCAATACCGTGCTCTACCTTGCGCGCAAGCTCAAGGAACACACGCTGCTGCAAGCCATTGCGCGGGTCAATCGTCTCTACGATGACGCTGATGGCAGAAAACCCAAGGAGTTCGGCTACATCATCGACTACGCCGGCATTCTCGGCGAACTCGATCAGGCACTGACCACCTACAGCGCGCTGGATGGCTTCGAGGAGGGCGATCTCTCGGGAGCCCTGTCCAGCATCAACGACGAAGTGCACCAACTGCCGCAGCGTCACGCGGAGCTGTGGGACGTGTTCAAGACGGTTGCCAACCGCAAGGACGAAGAGGCCTTCGAGCAACTGCTGGCCGACGAAAAGATTCGCGAGAATTTCTACGAGTGCCTGTCGGCCTATGCCAGGACGCTGGCCATCGCCATGTCTTCCGAGGCGTTCATCACCACCACGCCGGACAGCCGCCTCAAGGGCTACAAGGCCGACCTCAAGCACTTCACCAATCTGAAGGCGGCGGTAAAACTGCGCTACGCCGAGGCCATCGACTACCGCGACTACGAACCGAAAATACAGAAGCTGCTCGACACCCACATCTCGGCCAATGAGGTGCTCAAGCTCAACGAGCCGGTGAATATCTTCGACGTCACCGCCTTCCAGCAAGTGCTGGAGGACCAGGGACACGGCAAGCCGACGGCAGCCAGGGCGGACATGATTGCCCACGCCACCCGGCGCGCGATCACCGAGCATCTTGACGAAGATCCGGCCTTCTTCGAGAAATTCTCGAAGCTGATCCAGCAGGCGATCGACGACTATCGCGCCGGACGGATTTCCGATCTGGAATACCTGAAGCAGGCTAGCGCGATCAAGGACGCCGTGGTCAACCGCAAGACCGACGACGTGCCGGGCATCCTGCTCGGCAAGGACCATGTGATTGCCTGCTTCGGCATCCTGGAGCCCTATTTCGGCAGACACATTGCGGATGCCATGCAGGCGAAGGCGGTTGCCGCCGAGGCGGCGGTCAGCATCTGGGCCATCGTCGAACACAACAAGGTCGTGGGATTCTGGGACAACCTGGATGCGCAGCGCCGGACCATGAACGAGATGGACGACTTCCTCTACGACGAAATCCGCGGTCAGCGGGGCATCCCCCTGAGCACCGAGGAGATGGACGAAATAATCGACCGCTCGATGCAACTGGCCAGGCACCGGATGCCGGCGTGAAGGCCGCATGAATACGCTGCGGCAAGAGATCGTCTTCGGCGCCGAAACCATCGGCTACGAGATTCGATTCCTGGCGACACGGCGCACGCTCGGGATCGAGGTGCACCCGGACCTGTCGGTCGTCGTCCGCGCCCCGGCAGGTTGCGATCCCGACACCATCCAGGCCAGGGTCGGCAGGCGCGCAGCCTGGATCAGCAGGCAGCTCAGGAATTTTCAGCGCTACAGCCCGCGGACTCCGGCGCGGCAGTATGTGAGCGGGGAGACGCACCTCTACCTCGGCCGGCAGTACCGGCTGAAAGTCGGCGCCGGCGAAACGGCGTCGGTGAAGATGAATCGCGGCCATCTGCTGCTGAACTTGCCGGGCAAGGCCGATCCCGAGCGGGTGAAGGCGCTGCTGCATCGCTGGTATCTCGACCATGCCCGGCAGGTTTTCAGTACGGTGCTGGAACAATGGTTTCCGCGCTTCAAGGGCTACAGACGGCCACGCCTGATTGTGCGGACAATGCAGGCGCGCTGGGGCAGTCTGTCGCAAGCCGGCACGATGACGCTGAATGCCAATCTGGTTCGGGCGCCACGTGTCTGCATCGAATACGTGGTGGCCCACGAACTGTGCCACCTCAAACACCGCCATCATGATGCCGGCTTTTTCCGCCTGCTCAGCCAGGTGATGCCGGATTGGCAGAAGCGCAAGCAGCGCCTGGAAACGGCGCTGCTATGAATGGGCAAAACAGTCAGACCAGCCGGTTGTTGCGGTAGTCGGCGATGGCCTGATCGATTTCCTCACGGGTGTTCATCACGAAGGGCCCGTGCTGGACCACCGGTTCGCCCAGCGGCCGGGCGGCCAGTAGCAGAAAGCGCGCGGGGCCATCGGCAGCATGGATTTCCACCCTGCTCGCCGGCCGAGAGCATACCGGCCGTCTGCGCCGCCAGCGCACGCCGATCTTCTGCCGGGCCGATGGCCAGGCTGCCTTCGTAGGCATAGACGAAGGCGTTATGCCCCGCCGGCACGGCCTGGGCAAACTGTCCCCCCCACCGGCAGACGCACGTCGATGTAGAGCCCTTCGGTGGTTAATCCCTGCACCGGGCCGGCGACCTCGCGATCGTCGACCACGATGCTGCCGGCGATCACCCTGGCCTCTCCGCCACCCGGCAGGACCGCCTGGGGAATCTCTTCGGGACGGATGTCGCGATAGGCGGCCGGCTTCATCTTCTCGGCGGCCGGCAGGTTGATCCAGAGCTGGAAGCCGCGCATACGACCGCTTTCCTGCTGCGGCATTTCGGAATGGATGATGCCGCGCCCGGCGCTCATCCATTGTGCGCCGCCCGGCAGCAGGTCGCCGCGATTGCCGAGATGGTCTTCGTGCAGCATGTGGCCGTCAAGCATGTAGGTCACGGTCTCGAAACCGCGATGCGGATGCGGCGGAAAACCGGCGATGTAGTCGTTCGGGTCATCCGACGAGAACTCGTCGAGCATCAGGAAGGGATCGACGCGGGTGGTCTGCGACTGGCCCAGGCTGCGGCGCAGGCTGACGCCGGCGCCGTCCGAGGTGGCGACGGAGCGGATGATCTGTTGCAGGCGACGGCTGGACATGGGGTGCTCCTTTCGATGATGCCAACGAGATGGGTGCGGGCAACCGGTTTCGCAAGTAAGATTCCCGCCTTTCATGTTCCGGAAAGGATGCCATGAGCTTCCTGATCCTCGGTCTGGTGATTTTTCTTGGCGCCCATTCGGTGCGCATCATCGCCGGCGACTGGCGCGCTGCGCAAATCGCGCGCCTGGGCGAAAATGGCTGGAAAGGCGTGTACTCACTCGTCTCCGCGGCCGCTCTGGGGCTGATCATCTGGGGTTATGGCATGGCGCGCGTGGACAGTTCCGTGCTGTGGAGCGCGCCGACGGCGCTACGCCATCTGGGCGCCGGACTGGTCCTGCCGGCCTTCATCCTGCTGGTCGCTGCCTACCTGCCGGGCACCCGCATCAAGGCCCGTGTCGGTCATCCGATGGTGGCGGGCGTCAAGCTCTGGGCGCTGGCTCACTTGATGGCCAATGGCAGCCTGGCCGACCTGACGCTGTTCGGCGCTTTCCTGGCCTGGGCGGTTGCGGACTTCATTTCAGCGCGACGGCGCGACCGGGCGGTCGGGCGCACCTATCCGGTACTCGGCGGGTCGCGCGATGCCATCGCGATCGGGATCGGCTTCGGCGCCTGGGTGCTGTTTTCGTTCTACGGCCACGTCTGGCTGATCGGCGTGCAGCCCTTCCGCATCGGCGGCTAAACCTGGAATTCGTCGCCGGTGGTGAAGAAGCTGCCGCCGGCCAGGTAGTGGATGCTGCGCTGCTGCGCGTCCGGGAAGTGCCAGCGACCCTCGGAAAATGCCGCCGGGTCGGCCCAGGCGGCCACCACCTCGGCGAGGAACAAATCGTAGGTTTGCTGGATGTGCGGTTCGGCAATCACGCGGCATTCGAGCCAGGCCAGGCAGTCCTCGATCAGCGGCGCGCCGACCACCGATGCCGCCGCACCACCGGCGCCGAGTCCTGCGAACTTGTCGATTTCCCGCCCCGACTTCGTGCCGACCGCCAGCGTCATGGCCGCCTGCCGGCGCGATGGCACACTGAGCACGAATTCGCCGGAGGCATCCACCAGTTCGCGGGTCAGCGTGGTCTTGTCGATCACCACGGCGACCTTGGGCGGATCGAAATCCAGCGCCATCGACCAGGCGGCGGCCATCACGTTGCGCCGCCCGCCGTGGGCGCTGGAGACCAGCACCGTGGGACCGTGGTTGAGCAGCAGGTAAGCCTTGGGCAGCGGCACGGCGATGCGCTGGGTCATGCGGCGCTCCTCGTGGCGGCAGGGCGCGCGGCAATTGTCGCGGCCGGTGGCTGCCAGGTCGGTTGCGGCGAGCCTGCGGGCTTTTCCATGGCTGATCTTTCCCTCGCTTTTCGGCGGATTCTAAAGCCTGCGGCGGGAGCCGGAGACGCTGTCCTCGCGATAAGATTGCACCCATGCGAAACGTATTCATCTTGCTGGCTTGCCTTTGGGTTTCGCAGGGACAGGCCAGCGACCTGCCCGCGCCGGTAACGCAGGCCCTGAAAGCCGCCGGCATTCCCGTTGCGGCAACCGCCGTCTGGGTCAGGGAAGTCGACGCCGCCGCGCCGCGCCTGGCGATCAACGGCCGCGCTGCGATGAATCCGGCCTCGACCATGAAACTGGTCACCACCTATGCCGCGCTCGACCTGCTGGGGCCGGCCTATGTCTGGAAGACCGAAGCCTTCGCCACCGGTGCGCTGAACGACGGCGTGCTGAGCGGCGACCTGCACCTGCGCGGCGGCGGCGACCCCAAGCTCACTTACGACCAGTTCGAGCGCCTGTTGCGGCAGATCCGCGCACGCGGCATCCGCGAGGTTCGCGGCGACCTGGTGCTCGATCGCAGCGCCTTTGCCGTCGCCGCGGCCGAGCCCGGACGCTTCGACGCGCAGCCGATGCGGCCCTACAACGTCGCCCCCGATGCCTTGCTGGTGAATTTCAAGGCCGTCACGCTGCAACTGATTCCCGATCCGGTGACCAGGAAGCTGGGCGTCAGCATGGAGCCGGCGCCGACCAATCTCGACCTGATCAACCAGATCACGCTGGGCAACGGCAACGGCTGCGGCGACTGGAAGGAACGCCTGCGTGCCGACGTCTTCGGCCACGGTCCGACCACACGACTGGTGCTGACAGGCGTGTTCCCGCAGAGTTGCGGCGAGCAGCGCTGGAACATCGCGGTGCAGGAACACCCGCAATTCGTGCTGGGGGTGTTCCTCCAGCTCTGGGCCGAACTCGGCGGCTCGCTGGCCGGCGGGGTGCGCGACGGTGCGGTGCCGGTCGAGGCGCGCGCCGTCGGCGTGTTGCCATCGCCGACTCTTGCCGAAGCGGTGCGCGACATCAACAAGTTTTCCAACAACGTGATGGCGCGCCAGTTGTTCCTGACGCTCGGCATGGAAGCCGGACGCCGTCCGGCGAACGCGGAGGATGCCGATGCGGCGATCCGTTCGTGGCTCGACGCACGGGGCCTCGCGGTGCCGGAGCTGGTCCTGGAAAACGGCTCTGGCCTGTCGCGCCGCGAGCGGATTTCCGCCGAGGGTCTGGGGCGCCTGTTGCAGGCGGCGTGGCGCAGTGCGGTGATGCCGGAGTTGATGGCGTCCCTGCCGGTGACCGCGACCGACGGCACGATGAAGAAGCGCCTCAAGCAGAACGGCGTGGCCGGCCAGGCGCATATCAAGACCGGTTCGCTGGAGGGTGTGCGTGCCATCGCCGGCTACGTGCTGGACAAGACCGGGCGGCGCTGGATCGTGGTGTTCTTCGTCAATCACGCCAATGCCGGCGGCGCGCAGGCGGCGCAGGATGCGCTGCTGCAATGGGTGTATGAGCGGGGCGGGGCATGAGCGGCCCGCACGGCCGCCCGGAGGGGGGGAAGGCGGGGGTTTGGGGGGGGCGGGGTTGGGGCGCCGGGGGGGGGGGGGGGGCGGGGGGGGGGGGGGGGGGGGGCGCCAGCCATCACGGGCCGCGCCGGCGACCCGTGGTCACCCCCTGCCTTGGGGCGAAGGCAGGGTTTCGCGGAGCATTGCTCCGCGCTGCCGCAGCCGGCAGGCTATGCAGAGCCTGCCGTGGGGCCGGGGTTGGGGGGAGGGCAGTACTGTGAAGCGCATCGGGCTGCTGGCCGCCGGCTTCGGCTATATGGTGCTGCTGATCGAAGCCGTGCGCGCCGCCGTGGCATGGTGGCATGACGAGTTGGCGCAACCGGGCTGGGGCGATATCGCGCTGATCGCGCTGCTGCCGGTGCTGGCCTGGATCTGGTGGCGCTACCTTTCGCCCTTCGGCCGCGATTGCCAGAAATGTGCGATACCGCCGGAATCCGACGCGCTTCGTTGAGTTCCAAGGAAGTGCTGAACAAGTCCAGAATCGTCCCCGGATCAAGTCCGGGACAGGCTATTCCGGCGCAGGCGGGAATCCAGTGCTTTCAGAGACCTGGACACCGGCTTTCGCCGGTGTGACCGGGCTTATTCAGCGGATCCTAAGCCCAGACCCTCCCCACCAGCTCCGGCAGGACTTGCGCGGCGGTGCCGCGAAAAGCCGCGACGTGCGCCGTCAGTGGCGTCGGCTGCGGGTTGATCTCGATCACCGTTGCTCCGCGCGACAGGGCGCGCCAGGGCAGGCTCGCGGCCGGCTGCACTTCCAGTGAGGCGCCGACGCAGAGCATCGCGTCGCAGTCGTCCACGGCCTCCACCGCGGCATCGACCACCGCCGGATCGAGCATCTCGTTGAACCAGACCACGTCGGGCCTCAGCAGCGCGCCGCAGCCCGGACAACGGGGCACGGGACCGGCTTCGAGGCACAGTTTGGCAAGATCGTCGCGGCTGGCCCACGGATCGCAATCGCGCGATGCGGCGTAGCCGTCGCAGACGTGGCAGATCACCGGCGGTTCGGCGGCGGCGAAGGCTGCGTCTTCGTCGACAAAGGCCTTGAGGCGAAACAGGTTGCCGTGCAATTCGATCACCTCGCGACTGCCCGCCACTGGTGCAGGCTGTCGATGTTCTGCGTGATCACGCTGACTCGCGGGCCTTTGGCGGGCAATGCGGCAATCACCTGATGGCCGGCATTGGGCAGCGCCCGGCGCACCGCCTCGGCCAGATGCAGGTGCCAGTCCCAGACGCGCTGCGGGTCGCTCCGAAAGGCTTGCGGCGTGGCGACTTCACTCGGCTCGGTGTGCGCCCATAGGCCGGTGAGCCGATCGCGAAAGGTCGGGACGCCGCTTTCCGCCGACATGCCGGCGCCGGTGAACACCACCAGGTGGCGAGCCTCGCGCAGGCGCTCGATGAGGCTCTTGGTCAGACTGGCAGTGATGGACATATCATGGAGGTCACCTTTCCGTGCATTGTGCCATCCAATGAAACCGAATGTCCCCGAGCCCTGTCCCTGTGCTCGTCCCCTGACCTACGCCGCGTGCTGCGGGCGTCATCACGCTGGAAGTCCCGCACCCGATGCCGAGTCGCTGATGCGCTCGCGCTACAGCGCCTATGTGCTCGGCCTGGAGGACTATCTGCTGGCCACCTGGCACGCCTCCACGCGCCCCGCCACGCTGAACCTCAAGGACGGCCCGCCGACGAAATGGGTCGGGCTGGAAATCACGGCGCAAGCGCAGGAGGGCGATACCGCAACGGTGGAGTTCGTCGCCCGCTGCAAGGTCGGCGGCCGCGCGCAACGGATGCACGAAATCAGCCGTTTCGTGCGCGAGGACGGCCGCTGGTATTACGTGGACGCGGCGGACGGTTGAGGCACTTCGCGCCACGCGGAGGCCCGGTACGCCTGGATGACAGGCGGGCGGCCGTCAATGCCGGCTCTGTATTTCCTCGATGTGGCCGAGCATTCCGGTTGCGATGTTGGCGGCGTTGCCTTCGTCGGTGTCGATGTGCATCGCCAGCCGATAGTTGGGATTGACCCGCACCACGACGTCGCCGTAAATCAGCTCGCGGCTGCCCTCGACGCGCACGCGCACCACGTACTTGTCGCGCAGCCGCATGCGCATGGCATCCTCCGGCGACATGTGGATATGGCGCTGGGCGCAGATCACGCCGCGCTCGATGACCGACGTGCCGGCAGGCCCTTCGAGCACGATGCCCGGCGTGTTGGCGAGATCACCCGATTCGCGGATCGGCGGCTGGATGCCCACCTTGAACTGCTCGGTCATGGCGATCTCGACCTGGGTTTCCTTGCGCGTCGGACCGAGCACGCGCACGTTGGCGATCTTGCCCTTGGGGCCGATCAGGTGAACCTTTCGGCACAGGCGAACTGGCCGGGCTGCGAGAGTTCATGTTCGGGCGTGAGCTGGTGCCCGGCGCCGAAAAGCTTTTTCGACATCGGCTTGCGCCAGATGAACGTGGTGGGCGGAAACCTCGATGGGAATCGGCGTTGCGTCCTGGTCCTTGATGGCCAGCGTGATCTGGTTGCGTTCGATGGCGCGCAGGGCTTCCCAGGCCAGCAGGCGCTCGTCGTTGTTGGCGACGACGATGATGATGACCGGCGAATCGTCGGCCGAAATCACCGCATAGTCGTGCAGCTCGGTGAGATTGCGGTTCTTTTCCTCGTCGAGCTTGATGCCCATGTAGGCCAGGCCCTGACAGGCAAGGCTGCGGACAGCCGAACTGGTTTCGCCGATGTCGCCGGTGAAGGCGAGCACGCTGGCGCCGCCCATCGCCGCGACGTAGGCGCCGATGTTCTTGCGCATCTGGTAGCAAAAGGCCTTGTGCGCCAGCAGCGCGCGATGGTGCCCAGACTCGGCGGCCGCCTCGATGTCTTGGATGTCGCTGGAGATACCCGAGATGCCCTTGAGACCACTCTCGGAATTGATCAACTTGAGGAGGGCTTGCGGCCCCATCTGGTAGTGCTCCATCAGGTGGATCATCACGGCCGGGTCGATGCTGCCGGAGCGGCTGGGCATGATCAGGCCGTCGGACGGCGTCATGCCCATGCTGGTATCGACCGAGCGGCCGTGGTCGATGGCGCAAAGCGACGCACCGACGCCGAGGTGGCAGGAGATGATTTCCAGCTCGCCGAGGGGCCGCTTGACGATTTGTGCCGCCTTCAGCGAAACGTAGCGGTGCGAGGTGCCGTGGAAGCCGTAGCGGCGGATGCCCTCCTTCTTGTAATAGTCGTACGGCAGGCCATACAGGTAGGCGTAGGTCGGCAGGCTCTGGTGAAAGGCGGTGTCGAAGACGGCGACGTGCGGCACGTCGGGAAAGGACTTGATCGCCTCGCGAATGCCTTCGAGATTGTGCGGATTGTGCAGCGGCGCGAAGATGGCGAGCGCTTCGATGTCGGCGATCACCTGCCCGTTAATCACCGCCGCGCTGGAGAACTTGGCGCCGCCGTGCACCACGCGATGGCCGATGGCGATGACATCGAAGGGCGTGAACAGGAACCTGTCGTCCAGGAGTTGCATCGACTCGAACAGCACCTGGAAGAAATCGGCAAAGGCAAAGGTGCGCGGTCGCGCCGGGTTACGGCGCCGCCCGCGTCGATGGTGATGCGCGCCCTGGTGCTGTCGGCGCGATCGACGATGCCATGCACGTCGCGCGTCTCGTCCTGGGTGTCGTAGATGCCGAAATGAATCTGGCTCAGGCCCACGTTCAATGCCAGGATCTTGCCGGGTACGCTGTTCTTCAGGCTCAGCGCATAGGGGTCGTCGGACTGGGCGACGGCGCGCGCATGGAGCTGCCTGCTGGTGATGTCCACGGCATTCGAGCGGGTGCGGTCGGCGAGCAGCTTGGCAAGGTAGGTGATGGCGCCGGGACTGACCAGGATGCAGCGGCTGACCGTCGCTTGCGGAATCATCAGCACGAAGCAGCGGTTGCCGGCAATCACATCGGCCACCGTGCGGTCGCCGGTGAGCACCGACATTTCGCCGAAGACGTCGCCGGCTTCGAGGTGGTTCATGACGATTCGGCCGCCGGTGCTGTCGGCGACCGAAATATCGGCATGCCCGCTGATCAGGACACCGATGAACCGACCCTCTTCACCGCATTCGATGATGGCCTCGTTGCCCTCGAAAGTGCGCTGTTCGGAAGACCCGGCGATTTCCTCGATGACGGCGGGCGCAAAGCCCTCGAACAGCGGCACTTTTTCCTTGAGAAAGCTGTTCAGTTCTTCTCCGGTCTTGCCTTCGTTCATCATGAGACCCCTTTGACTTCAGTGCGCACCGCGGAAATCCAGCCTCGCGCTAGGTGGCCGGGTGCGGAAAAGTCCCAGTATACTGCTGCACCGCACAACCGGTGTTGCACCCCGGTCAGCGTGCGTTCTGGATGGTCGGCTCAAGGACGCCTATCGACACGGCTTGCCCGGGAGCGTCGGAGCGACGGCATCCCGGATGGCAACGATCCGCCGGGCTACGTGGCCAGTAGTCCGTTCCGGCAAGGTGAATCCATTTCATCCATTCGGCCTGAGCCTGTCGAAGGCTGGCGTTCTCGCGGAAACTGCGGTTCGACAAGTTCCACCGCGAACGGTATCGGGTTCGATGAAACGATCTACTGGTGATCGATGCCGCTTGCAGCTGCCCGCTTAAAGCAGTTTCTCGATGTCGTCCGCCATGTCTTCGGGCTTGTGCGCGGAAGCGTAGCGCGCGACCACCTTGCCGTCGCGGTCGACCAGGAACTTGGTGAAATTCCATTTGATGCCCTCGGTGCCGAGGATGCCGGGCGCCCTGGCCTTGAGGAAGGCGAAAACCGGATGGGTCGCGTCACCATTGACGTCCACCTTGGCGAACATCGGAAAACTGACATCGTAGGTCCGACTGCAAAATTCGCCGATGGCGACCTCGTCGCCAGGTTCCTGGCCGCCGAACTGGTTGCAGGGAAAGCCCAGCACGGCCAGGCCACGCTTGCGATACTTCTGCCACAAGGCTTCCAGTCCCGTGTACTGCGGCGTGAAGCCGCAGTGGCTGGCGACGTTGACGATCAGCAGCACCTTGCCCTTGTAGTCGGCCATCGACTGCGTGCCGCCCTCCAGGCGGCGCGCTGAAAGTTTATCGAGTTCGCTCATTATTTCTCCTGGTCGAGTTTGACGGCATAACGCTTGAGGTCGGCCAGGCGGACGACTTCCAGCGCGGCAGCGGATGTCGATTCAAGCAACACCTGCGGCGCCTTGCCGGCCTGCAAGGCTTCCTGCCAGCGCGCGGAACACAGGCACCAGCGATCCCCCGGCCGCAAACCGGGAAAGCCGAATTGCGGATGCGGAGTGGACAGGTCATTGCCGCGCGAGCGCGAGAAGGCCAGGAACTCGGCGGTGGCGACGATGCAAACGCCATGGTTGCCGATGTCTTCTTCGGTCACCTGACAGTCTCCGGTGCGGAAAAACCCGGTCATCGGATCGGTGCTGCACGGCTGCAGGACACCGCCCAGGACATTCTTTGCCAGATCATGCATGTTGTTCTCCAAGCGAAGTTTGGATTATTGACCATGAACGGCTGCGCTGCTTGCCTGCCGAAAAAAATGGCCCGTTCGTGGGCCATTTCCATTCTGCTGGTGTGGAATGAGAGCCCCGCGTCAGCCCGCAGAGCCGCAGCCTTGTCGCAGCTTTGTCATCGGCCGGCCCTGCGGGCCTTAACCTGCCAAACAGCGGCAGGTTAGCCTGCGACGAAGTACCGACAGGCGTCCAACGGGCCGGGGCTTACAGCCCCGCATCCGCGCGTAGCGCGGCTGCCTTGTCCGTATTTTCCCAAGTGAATTCAGGTTCATCGCGACCGAAGTGGCCGTAGGCGGCGGTTTTTTCGTAGATCGGCCGCAGCAGGTTGAGCATGGTGACAATGCCTTTCGGTCGCAGGTCGAAGTGCCTTGTCACCAGTGCCGCGATTTTCTCGTCGGAAATCTTGCCGGTACCCTGCGTGGTGACCCACACCGAGGTCGGCTCGGCGACGCCGATGGCATAGGAAATCTGCACCAGGCATTTGCTGGCGAGTCCGGCCGCAACGATGTTCTTCGCCACGTAGCGACCGGCATAGGCAGCAGAGCGGTCGACCTTCGACGGATCCTTGCCGGAGAATGCGCCGCCGCCGTGTGGCGCCGCACCGCCGTAGGTATCGACGATGATCTTGCGCCCGGTCAGGCCGCAATCGCCCTGCGGGCCACCGACGACGAAGCGGCCGGTGGGGTTGACCAGGTACTTGATCTCGCCCTTGACCAGTTCTTTCGGCAACATCGGCTTGATGATTTCCTCGATCACCGCTTCGCGAATCTGCGGCAGATCGATGTCCGGGGCGTGCTGCGTGGACACCACCACGGTATCGATCGAATGGGCCTTGCCGTCTTCATAGCGGATCGTCACCTGCGACTTGGCGTCGGGACGCAACCAGGGCAGGCGGCCGTCGCGTCGCAGCATCGACTGGCGCTCGACCAGGCGGTGCGCAAGATGGATCGGCAGCGGCATCAGCACCGGGGTCTCGTCGCAGGCGTAGCCGAACATCAGGCCCTGATCGCCGGCGCCTTGATTCAGGTTGTCGTCGTAGGCCTTGTTCACGCCCTGGGCGATGTCGGGGCTCTGCTTGTCGTAGGCCACCAGCACGGCGCAGCCCTTGTAGTCGATGCCGTACTCGGTGTTGTCGTAGCCGATGCGCTTGAGCACGTTGCGCGTGACGCCGATGTAGTCGACGTTGGCGCTGGTCGTGATCTCGCCGGCGAGCACCACCAGGCCGGTGTTGCACAGGGTTTCCGCGGCGACTCGCGAATGCGCATCCTGCGCCAGGATGGCGTCCAGGATGGCGTCGGAAATCTGGTCGGACACCTTGTCCGGGTGGCCTTCGGAAACCGACTCGGAAGTAAAGAGAAAATCGTTTGACATGGTCTCGCTCCTGAAAATAAAACGCCTCGTTGCTGCGGCGAGGCCGGCTTCGAGGCATGAGCGGGCGACGCTTTAGCGCTATTTGTTTTTCCACCGTCGCCGGTGTTCTCCGCCACGCAAGTTGTCATTTAACTCGGCGGAACAAGGCGCATTCTAGGCGCGGATGGGAGCGCCCGTCAATCTTCCGCGTTAAGTCGGGTGATACAGTGCGCCCATGCCCTGGCTGCTCCAGTTCTGCGCGGCGCGTGCCGCTTTCGCGACGATGTTCACCGCCTGGTCGGCAGTGCTGCCGCTGCTGCGCACCGATTGGCAGATCAGCGCCTGGCAGGCCGGCATGGTGCAGTCGGCGTATCACGTGGGCTTCCTGATCTCCCTGTTCTCGGTCGGCTTCCTCTCCGACCGCTACGGTGCGCGCCGCATCTACCTGCTGTCCGGCGTCGCCGCGGCGGCGAGCGGCCTGATGTTCGCCCTGCTGGCCGACGGCTTCGTTTCGGCGCTGCTGCTGTATGGCCTGACCGGCTTGTGCTCGGGCGGTTCCTACACGCCCGGACTGGCCATCGTGGCGCAGCAGATGCGCCAGCGGCAAGGCCGCGCACTCGGCTACTACCTCGCCGCCGCCTCGCTCGGCTATGCCGTTGGATTGTTCATCGCCAGCGCCATGATCCCGCTGGCCGGCTGGCGCGGCGCCTTTGTCGTCACCGCCTGCTGCCCGCTCGCCGGCGTGGCGCTGGGCTGGCGGGCGCTGCGCGCGGTGCCCAATGTCGTGCACGCGTCGCCCGGCGGCCACCGCGGCCGCTTGCGCGAAGTGCTGCGCAACAAGCCGGCCATGCTCTCGATCTGGGGCTATGCCTTCCACGCCTGGGAACTCCTCGGCCTGTGGGCCTGGCTGCCCGCCTTTCTCGCCGCCGCCGCCATCGCGGGCGGCACGGGCGGCACGCAGGCGGTCAGCCTCGGCGCCACCCTGACCGCGCTGACCTACCTGGTGGCGGTGCTCGGCAGCGTCCTCGGCGGCTCGCTGTCGGATCGCTTCGGACGCACTGCGATGACACTGGCGATGTCGGTCGCCAGCCTGGCCTGCTCGTTCAGCTTCGGCTGGATGATTGGCCTGCCGATGGTGTTGTTGGTCACCGTGGCGGTGTTCTACAACGTCACCGGCGTGGGCGACTCGTCGATCCACTCGACGACTCTGACGGAACTCACCGACCCGCGCTGTCTCGGCACCGCCTACTCGCTGCGCTCGGTGCTGGGTTTCGGCGCCGGCGCGATTGCTCCTTGGGTCTTCGGCCTGGTGCTTGACTGGGGCCGGGCCGGCGACGGCCTGCCCGATCACGTGGTCTGGGGACTGGCGTGGTCGACGCTGGGGCTGGGCGGACTGCTGGGGCCGGTGGCCGTCTGGCGTCTGCGCCGCATGCCGGCGGCGGGCAAGCTGGCGGGCGGCAAGCGCTAGCGCGCCGACGCCGGTAGCGCCGCCCGGCGCGGCCTGCTGCCGCGCATCGAAGTGAACCGGACAGCCGACACCGGCCACTGCTTCGCGCAGTTTCTTGCCCATGACAGGGAAATCGGGAGGATGGGCTGTCGGACCGACAGTAGGCGATAATTCAACTTGCTTCGGCACCTTCCCATTCTTCGATGGCCTCCCTGATACCCATTGTTTTCAAGGCGCTCGCCGCTTTTCCGCTGCCGCTGCTGCACATCCTCGGCACGCTTGGCGGCTGGCTGGTGTGGTTGCTCTCGCCCGGCTACCGGCGCAATTTTTCGCGGCATATCGGGCAAGCCGGCATGACGCAGGCCAAGACGGCGGCGATCGCCGAGGCCGGCAAGGCGCTGCTCGAACTGCCCAAGATCTGGCTGCGTCCGCAGGACGAGGTGGCCGGCCGCGTGGTCAGGGTTTCGGGCTGGGATCTGGTCGAGGCGGCCTGGTCGGCCGGGCGCGGCATCCTGTTCCTGACCCCGCACCTGGGCTGCTTCGAGATTACCGCGCAGTACTACGCGGCACGGCGGCCGATGACCGTGCTCTACCGGCGGCCAAGGCGCGACTGGCTGGCGCCGCTGATCGAAGCGGGGCGCGGCGCAAACCTGAAACTGGCCCCCGCCGACCTGTCCGGGGTACGGCGTCTGTTGAAGGCGCTGAAGGGCGGGGAAGCCGTGGGCATGCTGCACGACCAGGTGCCCGGCAACGGCGAAGGCGCCTGGGTGCCCTTTTTCGGTCGCCCCGCCTACACCATGACGCTCGCGGCGCGCCTGGCGGAAACCGGCGCCAGCGTGCTGCTGGCCTATGCCGAGCGACTGGCTTGCGGCGCGGGCTATCACCTCAGGCTGTTTCCCCTGTCGGCGCCCCTTGAGGGTGATTCGATGCAGCGCGCGGCGCAGCTCAACCGCGAGCTGGAAACGCTGATCCGGCAATGCCCCGAGCAGTACTTGTGGGGCTATAACCGCTACAAGGTGCCGGCGGGCGCCACGCCGCCTGAAGCGGACTGAAATGTCACGACTGGTTCTCGCCCTGATGTGGCTCATGCACTGGCTGCCGCTGCCTGCGCTCGCGGCCATCGGGCGCGGCCTCGGACTTGTCCTCTACGCGCTTGTCCCCGAGCGACGCCATGTCACGCTGACCAATCTGGGCCTGTGCTTTCCACATCTTTCACCGGCGGAGAAGTCGGCGCTGGCGCGACGCCACTTTGCCGCCCTGGGCCGCAGTTTCCTGGAACTCGGACTCTGGTGGTGGGCCTCGCCGGAGCGCATCCGGCGCCTGGTGCGGATCGAGGGCGAGGAAAAGCTGGCGCCGTATCGGGGGAAGCCGGTCCTCTTGCTGGCGCCGCATTTCGTCGCAATGGACGCCGGCGGGATTCGTCTCGGCATGGAGTTCGACATGGTGGTGATCTACGCCCGGGCGAAGAATCGCGTCTTCGATCGCGCTCTGCTGCGTGGCCGCGAACGCTTTGGCCGGCTGCAACTGATCTCGCGGCAGGACGGGGTAAAAAAAGTGTTGCGACCGCTGCGCGCGGGGACCCCGTTCTACTATTTGCCGGACATGGATTACGGCCCCAGGGAAGCCGTCTTCGTGCCCTTCTTCGGTTTTCCGGCGGCAACCATCACCGGTGTTTCACGGCTGGCAAAGATAGCCGGCGCGGCGGTATTGCCGGTCATCACGCGCATGGTTGGCAATCACTACGTAGTCAGCATCGGCGAACCGTGGGCCGATTTTCCGACCAATGATGTCGTGGCCGATACGCGGCGCATGAATGCCTTTCTCGAAACCGAGATCATGCAGTCGCCCGAGCAGTACTATTGGTTGCACAAACGCTTCAAGACGCGGCCACCGGGAGAAAAAGGGGTTTATTGACCCCTCAATTGCGGAAAGCCCCCGCCAACGCCACGGCGTATGCTCACCCGATGGACATCCGCTTCACCAAGATGCACGGCCTCGGCAACGATTTCATCGTGCTCGACGCCATCCACCAGGACTTCGTGCCGACGCCCGCCCAGGCGCGCTTTCTCGCCGACCGCCACTTCGGCGTCGGCTGCGACCAGATCCTGGTGGTCGAGCGCGCCACGTCACCCGGTGTCGATTTCCGCTACCGCATCTTCAACGCCGACGGCGGCGAAGTAGAGCAATGCGGCAACGGCGCCCGCTGCTTTGTGCGCTTCGTGCATGAGCAGGGCCTGACGCAGAAGCGCGAGATTCGCGTCGAGACGCAGTCCGGCCTGATCACGCCAAGACTCGAAGCCGACGGCCAGGTGACCGTGGACATGGGCGTGCCGCGCTTCCGGCCCGCCGAGATTCCCTTCGACAGCGTCACCGACTCAATCCTGCACCCGCTCACCGTCGGCGACGCCCGGATCGACATCAGCGTGGTGTCGATGGGCAATCCGCATGCGGTGCAGGTGGTGGCCGATGTCGCCGCCGCGCCGGTCGGGCAACTCGGCCCGCTGATCGAAGCGCACCCGCGCTTTCCCCGGCGGGTCAATGCCGGCTTCATGCAGATCGTGGACCGCCACGCCATCCGCCTGCGGGTGTACGAGCGCGGCGCCGGCGAGACCCTGGCCTGCGGTACCGGCGCCTGTGCCGCCGTGGTCGCCGGCATTCGCCGCGGCCTGCTGGATTCGCCGGTGCGCGTCGGCATGCGCGGCGGCGAATTGTCCATCGCCTGGAACGGCGAGGCAGCGAACAGCGTGGCGCCGGTCATGATGACCGGCCCGGCAACCAGCGTATTCACCGCGGAAATCAACCTACCGAGCAACCTTTTATGAGACCTGACATGAAATCGGAAGACGTCGCGCGCTATCTCCACGATCACCCGGAATTCTTCGATCAATATGCTGACATGCTTGCGCTGGTGACGCTGCCGGACCCCCATAGCGGCCGGGCCATCTCGATCACCGAAAAGCAGTTGTTCAACCTGCGCGACAAGGTGCGCACGCTCGAATCCAAACTGGTCGAACTGATTGGTTTCGGCGAGGAGAACGACGCCATTGGCGGCAAGGTGCATGCGCTTGCCGTGGCGCTTGTCTCGGCCACCGACCAGGCCGCCGTGGTGCGCGCCCTGTATTCGCACCTGGGCGGCGCCTTTGCCGTACCCCATGTCACTTTGCGCCTGTGGGGCGCGAGGCAAGGGGAGGGCCACGAGTTCGACGCCGTTGCCGATGCCGCGAAAGCCTTTGCCTCGGGCCTGCAGCGGCCCTACTGCGGAACCGCGACCGCGCAGGAGTCGCTGGCCTGGTTTGGCGAAGCTGCGGCGCATCTGCACTCGATGACCCAGGTGCCGCTGCGCGAACCCGGCGGCGCCTGCTTCGGCCTGCTGGTGATGGCCAGTGAAGATCCGCATCGCTTCTACCCGGAACTCGGCACGCTGTACCTGGAACGCATCGGCGAGATGGCCGCGGCGGCGCTGCTGCGGGTTGTCGCCTGAGAGGCCGTGAAGCAGCCACCACGGCCCGATTCCGCAATGACGGTTGTTTGAGATGGCGGACACTTCGGTCGCCAGCTTTCTCGCCGAGCTTGCCATACAGCGGCGTGCCAGCCCGCACACGATCGACGCCTACTGCCGCGACCTTGCGCGCCTGACGGCGCTGGCAGCCGACGCCGAACCGACGGCGCTGACGACCCCGCAACTGCGCCGCGGCCTGATGGCCTTGCATGCGCAGCATCTCGCGCCGCGCTCGATTGCGCGCACGCTGTCGGCCTGGCGCAGTTATTACGCCTGGCTGGCGCGGCGCGGCGCGATCGCGCTGAATCCGGCCGACGGCCTGCGCGCGCCGAAGCGCCCGCACAGCCTGCCAAAGGCGCTGGGCATCGACCAGGCGGCGGCGCTGCTCGACAGGCCGACAGGGAGCCCGGACACGGGTTTGGCAACGGGTTTGACAAATGAGCCGCTGCAGTTCCGCGACGCGGCGATGTTCGAGCTGTTGTATTCGTCCGGATTGCGCCTGTCCGAACTGGTGAGCCTCGACTGGCCCGGCGGGCTTGACCTGGCGGCGGGCGAAGTCACCGTGACCGGCAAGCGGCAAAAGACCCGCAAGGTGCCGGTCGGCGACAAGGCGCGCACTGCGCTGGAGGCATGGCTGGCGCTGCGCCCGCAATTCGAGCGGGACGCGCAGCCGGCGCTGTTCCTCGGCCGCAACGGTACCCGGCTGACGCCCCGGCAAGTCGAGAGTCGCCTCGCCCGATGGGCGCAGCGGCAGGGCGTCGGCGTGCATGTGCATCCCCACATGCTGCGCCACTCCTTTGCCTCGCATGTGCTGCAGTCGTCCGGTGACCTGCGGGCAGTGCAGGAAATGCTCGGCCACGCCAGCATCGCCGCGACGCAGATCTATACGCATCTCGACTTCCAGCATTTGGCGAAGGTCTACGACGCGGCGCATCCGCGAGCAAAGAAGGCCTAGTCTACAAAGACCACGATGATTGACAGGCCGTCCATTGAATATCGTGGTGGTGTTCCACCATGATCGAACGAGCCCGGCACCTCGCCGACCGCATCGCCGCCGAGCCGCTCGCCGACTTGCAAAGTGCTGACCGGACCGGCACGGGCCGAATACAGCCCTGACGCTCATGGCAGCGAGGGCAACCCGCTGATGATCAATCACGCGATCCTGAAGTCACCCGCGACCTGCCAAGGCGAATTCCGGCAATGGACATGGCTAGTGCCTGACCGAAAACCCCGTTTTCTGGCGAGAGCCCCGCCATGAACGTCCCGATTGTCATGAGGTTTATCGTCCGACCGTCGTTGTGCTGACTGTTTTCCATCGGTCGCGGGCAAAGATGCCCATATGGCATATAGCGCAGGTGCAGCGCTCCGATGACATGCCAGATCCCTTCATGAAATAGCGTGCTTGGCGGCCTAAGCCGCCAGTTTGTGGGGCATGTCACGATCCGCGTACCGCGTCTTGCGCTTTGCCCGACGGTTCTCTTGTTCCCTCAGGATGGCGCCGATGCGATGGATGTTTCGCGCCACGACAGCCAGCGCCACGTAGCGTTTGAATCCGCGAATGCCATCATCCGGACAACGATCAAGGCCATGGACCTCGAGCGCGTTGATCGCCGACTCGACCGCCGAGTGCTGACGTCGCGCCTTGATGAAATCTTCCGCGTTCTGCACTGCCTGCGCCTGTTGCGACAGCTTGCCCTTGCGCGGCAACGCCACCAGTTTCAGATGGGCCTGCAGTTCCTGCTGGTTTGCCGGTGAGTGGAATCCTTTGTCAAAGCTGCAGGACTCCAGGTCGGCAAAGCGTTGCTTGGTTTCCTTGACCATGGCGACAGCGACTTGGTCGTCCGTCTGTTTTTCCATCACCTGATGATGCAGGATGAAGCGATGCTGGTCTTCCATGATGCAGACCCGCAAGCCCAGTTCGACCGGCACGCCGGCCTTGCCCTTGCTGATCCATTCGGTGTGCGTCTGGAACACGGAAAAGACTTGCTGCGCATCATTACGTCCCTTGCGGCGCTTTGTGCTCTGCGCCGCGCGCAGGTGCCGCTTGACCTGCTTGACGTTGTAGGCGTGCTGCCGCCAGTCGCTCGATCCTTGATCGGCGCTGAGACGCGCCGTCAGTTCGATGACCTTGCGACAGGCGTCAAAGAGCAGGCTGATATCGGTCGGGTAATGCACATTCGTCTCAACCACGAAAGAGTCGCAACGCCCACGCAGGACTTCGCCGACCTTTTTTCTTACCAGGTCATGACCGGTATCCACGACGATCTGGTTGATCTTGCCCAGCAACTCCGGTGTGAATAGGCTGACATTGTCCTTCAGCGTTTGGAAATGATATGACGCCGGATCGAACAGGCCATGGCCGAGCCTCTGCCGGATGGCGTTGTGCTGATTGACCAATTCGTGCAAACGGTCGTGGTCGATGCTCAGGTCAAGCCGGATGACGCCGCAGACGAAGATCGACCAGAGCGTCATTCCGGGCCGCCCCGTTAGCTTGCTTACCTCCGGTGCCAACTCTGTCTCAAGCAGATGGAAGATCTTCGCGCGCGTGTTCTGGTCTATGTACAGGTGCGGCAACCCTCTCAGAATCTGCGGAATGTCGTCGCGTGACTTGGCGTCGAGAACGATTCGGGAAACATCCACTTCGCCGATATGCATCTGGGTGTTTTGAACAACTCCGCATCGCCTGTCTCCGAAAAGTCGTCTGCTCATGTCATGCCGTAGCAGCCAGTATAATGCTTATGGTCTACAGCGGCCAAGCCTTTCAAACGGAAACGAAGAAAAATTCATCGTCCGATTCCGCTCCGCTTCTGGCGCGAAGATTCCCTCCGTTATCGGTAATCAGACCTGCATTTCCGTGCTCCCAGCCACGCTTGACCCCTCCGCCGTCCATTCTTCGGCACCGCAAGAATGACTGGATCCTTTGCTGCTGCTGGGATTGCTGAATTTTCGGTCAGGCACTAGATACCCCCGACAAAATGCTGGTGTCGCGGTGTCGGCGCCGGCGCCATCAGATAGGCGATCCCGTCGATCAGCTCGTGGCGCACGTCCTCCGGCCACGTCAGATAGTCGCCGCAAGTGTGACGTGTGGTGTCGCGCAGTACCAGGCCCATGATCGCTCCCCCGTGGTGCGGCAATCTTGCGGCAAACGCGGCAGCACTAAAACTCCAGCGGGTCCACATCCAGGTGCCAGCGCAATCCTGCCGGCATTTTCAGGGCGTAGAGCGTTTCCATCCATTTTGCAAGAAAGGCCTGCAAGGCCGGGCGACTGAGGGATTCGACCAGCAACTGGCCGCGTTCGAGCGTCATCAGGCGCTGCAGGCGCATCGGTACCGGGTCGTAGAGCGTGACGCCATGCGCCAGGGCTTCGGCGGCGCGGCGCGCGGCGCTCAGGAACACCAGCGACTGCTCGATATCGCGGGCCTCGGCGCGCAGCATGGCCTGAAAGCTGAAGGGCGGAAAACCGGCGATCCTGCGCTCTTCGAGCTGCGTTCGCGCGAAGCGCGCGTAGTCGTGGTCGACCAGCGCCCGATATAGCGGATGCTCGGGATATTCGGTCTGGATCAACACTTCTCCGGGCAGGTCGGCGCGGCCGCTGCGGCCGCCGACCTGCATCAGTTGCGCGAATAGCCGCTCGGGTGCCCGAAAGTCGGCGGCGAACAGCGCCGCATCTGCGCCGACGGCGCCGACCAGCGTCAGCAGCGGGAAGTCGTGACCCTTGGCCAGCATTTGCGTGCCGACCAGGATGTCGGCCTCGCCGGCGTGGATAGTAGCCAGCAGCGCCTGCCATTTCTTCGGCGTGCTCGCCGAGTCGCGGTCGACACGCAACACGCGGGCCGCGGGAAAGCGCTCGGCCAGCATGGCTTCAAGGCGCTGCGTGCCGCGCCCGAAGGGCAGCAGATCGACGTTGCCGCAGTCGGGGCAGGCGCGCGGGATCAGGGCTTCGAAGCCGCAGTGGTGGCAACGCAGCCGCTGGTCGGCCAGATGCACCACCAGGTTGGCGGCGCAGCGCCGGCAGCGCGAAACCCAGCCGCAGGGCGGGCAAGCCAGCACCGGGGCATAGCCGCGCCGGTTGAGAAACACCAGGCTTTGCTCGCCGCGTTCCAGCCGCTGCTGCAAGCCTGCGAGCAAGACAGCGGACAGGCCTTCCTGCAATTTTTCGCGCCGCGTATCGACGATGCGCACGATGGGCATGGCTTCGGCCACTGCGCGCTCGGGCAGTTCGAGCATCCGGTAACGGCTCGCCCCGCCGCCGCAGCGGCCCACGGCGGAACCAGGCAATGAATCGGAGACACCTTGCGGCGAACTGCTGTCACCTCCGCGCGAGGGGAAGGTCGCATGCGACGTTTGCGATTGGACGGTGGCCGGCGCGGACCTCGGCTGGGCGTGATGAAAGGTTTCCAGCGAGGGCGTCGCGGAGCCGAGCACGATCGGGATGTTCAATTGATGGGCGCGCCAGACCGCGACATCGCGCGCCGAATAGCGCAGTCCTTCCTGCTGCTTGAAGGAAGCGTCGTGCTCTTCGTCGACGATGATCAATTGCAGCCGCGGCAGCGGCATGAACACGGCCAGGCGCGTGCCGAGCACGATCTCGGCGCGGCCGCCAAGGGCCTCGATGAAGCCGCGGGCGCGCGCCGCGTCAGTCATGCCGCTGTTGGCGCAAACAATGTTTGCACCGGGAAAGCGCGCCGCGACGCGGCCTTCGAGTTGTGGCGTCAGCGCGATTTCCGGCACCAGCATCAGAGCCTGACCGCCCCGCGCCAGCACGCGGTCGATGGCACGCAGATAGACCTCGGTCTTGCCGCTGCCGGTAACGCCGTGCAACAGCATTGCGTGGAAGCCGTTGGTGGTGAAAATAGCCTCGACCGCGGACTGCTGCGCCGCCATGAGCTGTGGCAGTACGGGAGCCGGCGCCGGCGTGCTCGGTGTCGCTGCGTGTTGCGTGATGGGGATTGCGCTTGGCAGGCAGGCAAAGGCGCCGCGCAGCGCTTTCTTGATGCGCGGCAGCTTGCCGCGTCGCAGCATGGGCGGAAGCGCAAAGGAGGTCACTTCACCCAGCGGGGTATGATAATAAGATGCGCAAAACTCACACAGCGCCAACCAGTCGGCGGGCAATGCCGGCATGTCGCGCAGGATCGCCGTAACCGCCTTGAGCTTGGCGTCGGGTTGCTCGCTCGCGGCCGCCAGTCCTACGATCACTCCGGTCCGCGAACCCTTGCCGAAGGGGACGCTGACGCGTCGGCCAATATCGCTTTCGAGACAGTCCGGCGCGAGATAATCGAAGAGTTTCGGCACCGGCAAATCCAGCGCTACACGGACGATGTTCATGCCGGTTCAAATGCTTGTTGACCTGTTCTCGACAAAACTTTGACATAGTCACTCAAGTTGTTGTTGCCATGAGGAAATCGGTTTACCCACAGACTCTGTGGATAACTTTGTGGGTAAGCATCGGGCAAGACGCCTAAGTGGCCGTCCGACAAGGCAATTTTCATCTCTGCGCAACAATTGAACAAAATAATACCGTTCAAAAACAGTATGTTATATAGAGCCGCTGGCGAAGGCCCTGTCCGACTCCGGGTTTGCCTCGCTTTTCGGATTTCTGTGAATAAGTCAACTCTGAAAGACATTTTTCTGCCCTAGCGCCAAGCCTTGCTGGGTGGGCTTTTTCGCGAGAGCAAGCGGCTCGAACCGCTCCCCCGTTGGCTTGGCAGGATCAGCCCGGCGCGGAGCCGCGCAGGCTGTGGCTGTGCACGGTGTCAACCAGCACCTTGACGTTCTCGGGCGGGGTGAATTGCGAAATGCCATGACCGAGATTGAAGACATGCCCGCCCGAATTCTTGCCACCGACATCGGCGCCAAAACTGTCCAGCACACGTCGGGTTTCGGCCGCCACTTTGTCGGGCGAAGCGAACAAGGCCATCGGATCAAGATTGCCCTGCAATGCAACACGTGCGCCGACCCGCCGGCGTGCTTCGCCAAGGTCGGTGGTCCAGTCGAGGCCTACCGCATCGCAGCCGATGTCGGCAATCGCCTCCAGCCATTGGCCGCCGCCCTTGGTGAAGACGATGCAGGGCACGCGCTCGCCATCGCGGCTGCGCAACAAGTCGGCGAGAATGCGCTGCATGTAGTTCAGCGAGAACTCGCGATAGGCCGCGTGCGACAGTGCGCCGCCCCAGGAATCGAAAATCATCACGGCCTGCGCGCCGGACTCGATCTGGGCATTGAGATAGTGGGTGACGGCCGTGGCGGTCACCTCCAGAATGCGATGCATCAGGTCCGGGCGATCGTAGAGCATGGTCTTCACCGTGCGGTAGTCGGCGGATGAACCGCCCTCCACCATGTAGCAGGCCAGAGTCCACGGGCTGCCGGAAAAACCGATCAGCGGCACCGATCCGCCCAGCGCGCGACGAATCTCGGCCACCGCATCCATCACATAGCGCAAATGCACATTGGGATCAGGGGCCGTCAGATCGCGGATTACCCATTCCTCGCGCAGCGGGCGTTCGAACTTCGGTCCCTCGCCATCGGCGAAATACAGGCCGAGCCCCATCGCGTCGGGCACGGTGAGGATGTCGGAGAACAGGATCGCCGCGTCCAGCTCGAAGCGTGCCAGCGGTTGCAGCGTGACTTCGCAGGCGAGTCGCGGGTTCTTGCACAGATTCAGAAAGCTGCCGGCGCGACGCCGCGTTTCGTTCTATTCGGGCAGGTAGCGTCCCGCCTGGCGCATCAGCCATACGGGGGTATACTCGACCGGCTCGCGCAGCAGCGCACGCAGAAAAGTGTCGTTCTTGGGACGGGCCGAGGGTGACATGAGGTGCGATCCGGCGAGGCAAAGAAGTGATTATCCTTGAAACCCCGGCTCGAAGCTCTTTCAACGCAGAGGGCGCGGAGGCGCGGAGAGCGCAGAGAAGGTCAAGTCCAGACATCCACTGGGTGGTCCATTGCATGTCCTCTGCGGCCTCCGCGCCTCTGCGCCCTCTGCGTCGAGAGCGTTTGGCGGCCGCGCTAGCGCCTCCAGAACGCCGGTGTCAGCACGACCAGCAGCGTGAAGATCTCCAGCCGGCCGAGCAGCATGGCGAAGGTGCACACCCAGGTCTGGAAATCGGTCAGCACCTCGTAGGTGGTCGCCGGGCCGACCTGGTTCAGTCCGGGTCCGGTATTGTTGATGCTGGCGACCACGGCGGAAACAGCGCTGACGATATCCAGCCCGCTAAAGGACATCAGCAGCGTCATCGAGACAATGCTGGCCATGTACATGAAGGCGAAGGCCAGCACCGCGAACAGGATGTTCTGCGGCACCGGGTCGTTACCGATGCGCACCGGCCAGGAGACGTTGGGATGCATGGCGCGGATCAACTCCCGATATACCTGCTTGTAGAGGATCAGCGCACGGATCATCTTGATGCCGCCACCGGTCGAGCCGGCGCTGGTGGAGAAGCTGCAGAGGAACAGCATCCACAAGGGGGCGAAGGCGGGCCACAGGTTGTAGTCGACGCTGGCAAAGCCCGTGGTGGTGGCAATCGACACCACGTTGAAGGCCGCGTGGCGCAACGCGGTGGGCAACTCGGCATAGGCGCCCTCCGCCCAAAGATAGATCGCGATGCCGAGCACGCTGCCGACGGTGACCGCGAGAAACCAGCGCGCCTCCGGATCCCGCAGATAAGGCTGGAAAGTACGTCCATACAAGGCCACAAACATCGTCGCGAAGTTCATTCCGGCAAACAGCATGAAGACGATCGTGACGGCTTCGACGGCGGGCGAATTCCAGTAGCCGAAACTCGCGTCGTGGCTGGAGAAACCGCCGAGACCCATGGTCGTGAACGAATGCATCACGGCGTCGAACCAGTTCATGCCGGCCCAGTGCAGACTGACAACACAGAGCAGGGTCACTGCCGCATACACGCCCCAGAGACCCTTGGCGGTCTGGGTCATGCGCGGCGTCAGTTGCGAATCCTTCATCGGCCCCGGCGTCTCGGCCTTGAACATCTGCCGCCCGCCAATGCCGAGCAGCGGCAGAATCGCGACGGCCAGCACGATCAGGCCCATGCCGCCCATCCACACCAGCATTCCGCGCCACAGGTTGATCGATGACGGCAGCGTGTCGAGCCCCGAAATCACCGTCGAGCCGGTGGTGGTCAGCCCCGACATCGCCTCGAAGTAGGCATCGGTGAACGAGATGCCAAGCTGGAACATCAGCGGCAAACAGGCGAAAACCGGGAGCACGGTCCACACCAGAACCACCATCAGGAACCCGTCACGGACCTTGAGATCGGCTCCGGCGCTTCGCGCCGACCACCACAGCGCCAGGCCAGTGACCAGGGTCAACAGGAAGGCTTCGTCATAGGCGGCATGCGCGCCATCCTCAAGCCACCAGGAAAAGACCAGCGGCACCAGCATGGTCAGCGCGAAGCAGACCAGCAACACGCCGAACACGCGCACCACCGAATAGTAGCGTTCCATGTTCCGTCGCCCGCTTGCTCAGAAGAAGCCGAGGCCAACCTGAAACAGCTTTTCAACTTTGCGTATCTGCGCCTTGTGGATGCAGAACACCACGACGTGATCATCGGCACGAATCACCGTGTCGTGATGCGGAATGATCACTTCGTCGCCTGATACCGTCACCGGCAGGCCGTCCCGCAAACCCGTCTTGGGCGGCCCATGGCGCAGGATCGCGGCGATATGCGCCCCCTCGATTACCGGCAACTCCTCGATGCGACGGCCAATGACCTTCGAACTGTCGCGATCGCCATGCACGATAAGCTCAAGCGCTTCGGCGGCGCCGCGACGCAGGCTATGCACTCGCGCCACGTCGCCTTGACGGACGAAGGCGAGCAGCGATCCGATGGAGACCTGGGACGGCGACAGGCCGATGTCGATCGGCCCACCCTCCACCATGTCGGCATAGGCGCGGCGATTGATCAGCGCCAATACCCGCGGGCAGCCCAGGCGCTTGGCCAGCGACGCAGCCATGATGTTGTCTTCGTCATCGTTGGTCAGGGCGAGGAACATGTCCATCTCGTCGATGTTTTCCTGCGCCAGCAGGTTTTCGTCCGTCGCCTCGCCGCAAAGCACCAGTGCGTCGTTGAAACGGGTGGCAATGAGCTCGGCGCGCCTGGCGTCGCACTCGATCACCTTGACCTCGTGATCCTTCTCCAGCGTCGCCGCAACCCGGGCGCCGATGTTGCCACCGCCGGCGATCATGATCCGCCGGACCGCCTTCTGCATGCGTCGCAGCTCAAGCAACACCTGTCGGATGTGCTCCGTGGCGGCCAGCAGGAAGACCTCGTCGCCAACCGCGATCAGGGTCTTTCCGGCGGGGTCGACCGGCGAATTTTCGCGGAATATCGCGACGATGCGGGCATCAACGTCCCGCGGCAGGTGCTCACGCATGGACCGGATTTCCTTACCGACCAGCAAACCGCCTTCATAGGCGCGCACGCAGACAAGGGTTGCCTGGCCGTCGGCGAATTCGAGCACCTGCAGCGCCTCGGGGAAGGCCACCAGCCGCGTGATGTAGTCGGTGACGTCCTGCTCCGGGCACATGGCATGGCTGACGGCAAACATGTCGTCGGCCAGCAGGGCCTCGTCCTTGATGAAGTCGACGCCACGCAAACGCGCGATGCGCGTCGGAACATTGAACAGGCGTCGCGCAATCTTGCAGGCCACCAGATTGGTCTGGTCGGACTGCGTCACCGCCACCAGCATCTCGGCATCCTCGATGCCGGCGCTCCTCAGCACCGAGGGCAGCGCCGCATTCCCGGTCACCGTGCGCACGTCGAGGCGATCAGCCAGTTGCGCCAGGCAGGCGCTGTTTGAATCCACCACTGTGATGTCGTTGGCTTCCGCGGCCAGCGCCTCGGCGACCGAGGAGCCAACCTGCCCGGCGCCGAGGATGATGATTTTCATGATTCGTTGCCTAACGGAGTCCGAGGTCCTTGAGCTTGCGATACAGGTGGGTGCGTTCCAGCCCGGTCTTTTCCGCCAGGCGCGTCATGTTGCCGCCGTCCCGCGCCAGGTGGTAGGCAAAATACATGCGTTCGAAGGCCTCGCGCGCCTCGCGCAGCGGCAGTTCGATGACTTCCGGCGCGAGGCCCGCCGCTGCCGGGCCGGGTTCGCCGGCCGGCGCCAGCAGTTGCAATGCTTCGTCCTCGCCGATTTCCTCGCCCAGGCTGGCCAGCGCCAGCGATTTCACCGCGCTCTTGAGTTCGGCGTAACCGCCGCTCCAGGCATGCTGGCGCAGGGCGTTCAGCGCGGCGCTGGAAAACCGCCGCAGCGGAATCTCGTCGCTTTCCATCAACTGCGTCAGCAGATGCGCGGCGATGTCGGGCACTTCATCCTTCAGCTCGGCCAGACCCGGCACCCCCAGCCCGGTTTCGAACAGGCGCGAGAGGCCGGCCTCCTCCCAGCCCAGGGCCGCCAGTTCCGCGCCGCTGTGGACGGTGGCGGCCACCAGGCGCAGGCTGTAGCGCTCCAAGCGGTCGGCGGCGAACAGCAGGTTCTTCTGTTGCAGCCGCGTCAGGCGCGCCAGTTCTTCGCACCACAGCACCCCCCCGGCGGCGCGTTGCAGCGCTTCGGTGCTCAAGGGATTGGAATCGCCTGCCAGGTCGATCCATGGCTTGCCGGCGACCTGTGCCGTGCGCGCCACCAACTCGACGATGCCGCCGGGTGCGGAACGCAGCAGCAACAGCGGGCTCTTCGCCAGCACCTGATCCAGACGGCGCTTCAGGTCGCGCAGCGGGCCGGGCCGGGCAAACGCCGCCAGCGACAGGCCGCCGGCGCTTTGGCGCGCGCCGCGCTCCAGCGCCTTCTTTACCGCCGCCAGCAGCTTTTGCATGCCGATCGGCTTTTCCAGGAAGTCCAGCGCGCCGATCCGGGTGGCCTCCACCGCGGTGTCGATCGTGGCGTGGCCGGACATCATCACCACCGGCATGTTGAGCTGGCCGTTGCCGGCCCATTCCTTGAGCAGTGAAATCCCATCCGTATCGGGCATCCAAATGTCGAGCAGGACCATGTCGGGCCGTCCGGCTTCGCGCGCCGCCCGTGCTGCCGCCGCGTCCTCGGCGAGATGGACGTCATGTCCCTCGTCGCGCAGGATCTCCGAGAGCAGCTCACGGATTCCGATCTCATCGTCGACCACCAGTATCTTCGGCATTTTCCTAAACTCCCTTAGCCACATCCGGCCTTGCCAGCGGCAGCCAGATGCTTACCTCGCCGCCATTATGGTTCGCCAGGCGAATCTCGCCGCCGTGGTCATCGACGATTTTCTTCACGATCGCCAGCCCGAGCCCGGTGCCCCTGGACTTGGTGGTGACGTAGGGCTCGAAGGCGCGCGCAAGAATTTGCGGCGGGAAGCCCGGGCCGTTGTCCTGGATGGTCAGGCGCGCACGGGATCCTTCCCGCGCGACGACGATCGTGATTCTTGCATCCATCATCTCGACGAGGGCGTCCTGGGCGTTGGTGACGACATTGTGCAGCACCTGGCGCAACTGGTTGGCATCGGCCAGCACCGGCGGCACCGCGCCGGGAGTCGATGCGGGGGAGACGGCGACGACGGCACGCGAGTTCTCGTAGAGCCCCAGCACCTCGCCGATCAGCCCTTGCAGATCGACGGCGGCGAGTTGCGGCAGGGGCGTGCGCGCGTAGTCGCGGAAGTCATTGACCATGTTCTTCATCGCCTCGACCTGATTGACGATGGTCTGCGTGGCGCGATCGAGCAACTCCCGCGCGGGACCCGTGAGCTGGTCGGCCAGCTTGAGTTGCAGCCGCTCGGCGGACAACTGGATCGGCGTCAGCGGATTCTTGATTTCGTGCGCCAGGCGCTGCGCCACCTCGCCCCAGGCGGCGGAGCGCTGCGCCGCGATCAGCCGCGTGATGTCGTCGAAAACCACCACGTAGCCGCCGCCACCGGCTGCCGGCAGCGCCGTGCCGCGTACCAGCAGCGCCTGCGGCATGCCATCCGGGCGGGCGATTTCGAGCTGCTCCTGCCATTCGTCGCCGCGCCGCGCGAAACCGCCCAGAATGGCCTCGGCCAGCGTTTTGTGGCGTGGCCAGTCCGGCAGGCGCGTCTGTTCGAAGCCGGCAAGGTCGTCGCCGAGAATCGCCTGCGCGCCGCGGTTCGCCGCGCGCAGGCGGAAGCGCAGATCGAAAGCCAGCACGCCGGCCGACAGATTCGCCAGCACGGATTCCAGGTAGGCCTGCGCCGCTTCCATTTCCTCGCGATGATGTTCGGCCAGCGCGCGTGCCTCGCTCAACTGCCGCGTCATGCTGTTGAAGGAATGCGTCAGGACGCCCAGTTCGTCCGTGCCCTCGACCGTGGCGCGCGGCGCGAAGTCGCCGGCCGCCACCGCCCGGGTGCCTTCGGCGAGGATCAGCAGCGGCCGCGCCAGGCGCTCGGCGAGGAAGAAGGCCAGCGCGATCGCGGAGAACAGCGCCAGCAACAAGGCCAGCGTCAGTGTCAGTGTGTAAATGCGCTTGAGGCCGACCCTACCGAGTTGCAGCTCCTGATAATCCCGGTGCGCCTCCTCGACGCTTTCCGCGCTCTTGGCGATTGATACCGGGACCGCCAGGGTCAATTGCAGAATCCGCGGATCGAGATTCAGGCTACCGCCGCTGACGGGCGCCAGTACGCGCACCATCAGGCCGCCGTCCTCGGCGTCGGCGATCATCGCCAGCCCGCGCCCGCCGCGCGCGCTGCGCAATTGGCTGGGCGCCGGAACCAACGGCATCAGGTTGCCCATTTCTCCGGAACTGCTGCCCAGCACCTGCCCGGAAAGCGTCAGCAGGGTCGCGGTCTGTGCGCCAGCCTGTTCGCGCAACCGATTCAGCCGGCTCGGACTGACGACAGCGACATCTCCCAGCTCCAGAGCGGAATCACGGGCTTTCGCCAGCAATTCCGCCTGCAAGGTGTCGAGCACGCTGCGGCCCAGATTGAGGCCGCCTTCCAGCGCCGTATCGACGCGCACGTCGAACCACGAATCGATGCTTTTCACCGCGAACTGCATTGAAACACCATACACCAGCGCACCGGGCAGCACGGCCATCAGCGAGAGCATCAGCAGCAGGCGCGACTTCAGCCGCGAGCCGAAAACGCCACCCCTGAAATCGCGGCGCAGGCGCCGCAACTGTACGCCGACCAGCACCAGCAGCGCCACCGCGGCGGCGCCATTGATCGCCAGCAGCCACGGGTAGTTCTCGGCAAACAGCGCGGTATTGGCCGACGCCGACGCCAGCAGGAACAGCAGGATGGCGCCAAGCGCGGCGATGACCGCCAGCGCGACTCTCATGGCGCCACCATCCCCGGCCCCTGGCTGGGGGGGGGGGGGGTGACGGGTTGCCGCGTCCGTGTTGGCTGCGCCCCTGGGGGCGGGGGAGGCCGGCACCACCGGAGCGACGAATTTCCAGCGCAGTACCTTGGCATCCACCTGCAAGTCGCGATCCGTGATGGCATCGACCTGGAAGGGCTTGGGCAACTGGCTGCGGTCGAGCGCCAGACGCACGGCTGCCTCGTAGGACTCGCCGGCCTTGAGGGCTTCCTTTTCCAGCACCGGCAGCGCCGCGATGCGGCCGATCACGCGCAGTGCCTCGGCCAGGCTGCCGAAGTTCTGGTGCAGGTTGCCGGTAGTCAAACGGTACTGGCGCGTCAGGCCGCTGTAAGCCAGGCGGTAGTTCAGGCTGCGTCCCGTGATGTGTTCGTTGACCCAGTACTTGCGGCTGCGCTCAAGCACGAACTCGAGAGTGAAGTAAAGCGGCACACCGCGCGTCACGGCTTCTTCGAGCCGGTTGCCGAGATCCACGGCGAACTCCGCGGACAAGGTATAGCCGTCCTCGCCGGGGGTCAGCGCCGCGTGCTTCGGCTCGATGCTGCCGGCCTGCGCGACGACGGCCGCCATCAGGAGCAGCCCGAGCAGCCCGGCCTCAATCCTTTTGCAGCAGCGCGTAATAAAAGCCGTCATGATCGGCATCGGGCAGGTCTTGCAGTTGTGCATCGCAGGTTGCCGCACGCATTGCCGGCAGGCGCCGGGCATCGGCATGACGGCCGATGAAGCCTTCTACCTGGCGGGCATTCTCCTCGACGAATACCGAGCAGGTGGCGTAAAGCATTTTGCCACCTGGGGCCAGAGTTCGCCACAGGGCATCGATAATTGTTCTTTGCGTGGCCGCAAAGCCGGCAACATCAGACTCGCGCCGCAGCCATTTCGCATCGGGGTGGCGGCGCACCACGCCGGAGGCCGAACAGGGCACATCGGCCAGTATGCGGTCATAGGCGCGGCCATCCCACCAGTCATCAATGGCGCGGGCATCGGCCACCGTCACCTTCGCCGTCAGCCCCAGCCGTTGCAGGTTGTCGGCGATGCGGCCGGCGCGCGCTGCATCGGCATCGAGCGCCGTCAGATCGACGTTAGCGGTTTCCAGCAGGTGCGCCGCCTTGCCGCCGGGCGCCGCGCAGGCATCCAGCACGCGCATCCCGTTCCGCGCGTCGAGCAGGCCTGCCGCGGCCTGCGCGCCCCAGTCCTGCACCGAGCACAGGCCGCCGCCAAAGCCCGGAATGCGCTCCACCGGCAACGGCTTTTCGAGCAGGATCGCGGTATCGTCGAGCGCGCGCGCCGCGATACCGGCAGCGTCGAGTCGCTTCAAATAGTCTTGCGAAGCGGTTTGTCCCGGGACGGAACTGGTGACACGGCGCCGATTGACGCGGAGGCACATCGGCGGATGGCTGTTGCCGGCGGCGAGAATGCTCTCCCACTGCGCCGGATGATCCTGCCGCAGGCGCGCGATCCACCACGCCGGATGCTGCCAGCGCGCCACCGGATCGGCCGCGGCCAGGACCAGCAGTTCTTCGCGACGACGCAGGAAGTTGCGCAGCACGCCATTGACCAGACCCTTGAACTGTCCCCGGGCCACCCGCGCCGCCGCCGTCACCGCCTGATCCACCGTGGTGTGGGCTTCTTCCGGCCGCGCTTCGAGGCGCGCCAGCGCGGCCAGCAGCAGGCCGCGCGCGGCCGGGTCCTTGACCGGGCGTTCGAGCAGCAGGCCGAGCAGAAAGTCGCCACGGCCGAAGGCCCGCAGAGTCGTGTAGGCCAGATCCATGGTCGCCGCGCGCAACGGACCGGGAAGTGCGGCGCACGTCAGCGCGACATCGAAATTGCGCCCGCCGAGCACGGCGGCGATCAACTGCGCCGCGCCAAGCAGGGCTTCGGCCAGCGGTGCAGAGCGGTTGGAAGAATCGGTCATCGCGAAAGTCTAACGCCATGGTGAAGCCGGTACGGAATTGCCGCGCCCAAAGCGCGGCTATTGATTTGGAATAGTCGATGCGCTGCCGGCCGCTTGGGTGCGATGGATTGCGACATGTGCAGCAGCACGCGTATCAATCATTCTGTCCAGTCTTCACTTTCCAGATCGGCGATTTGCCTGAAAGCCCGGTCGTTCGTCACCAGTACCGCGCTTGTGCTCCGCGCATGCGCGGCGATCAGCAGATCAAGCGGCGCAAGAATCCGGCCGCTTCGCTCCATGCCGGCTCGCATCGTCCCGTAGCACTCGGCAACGGCAGTGTCCCAGGGCAGTACATCGACGCGCCGCCGCAACTCACGCACGGCGAGATGAAGCCGCTTTGCGTCCGGCCGCTTCGCCAGGCCGAACAGCAGTTCGCCGTCAGTGATGGCCGAGATGCAAAGGCAAGCCATGGGCGCCGCCACCACGCGCCGGGCGACGCCCGGATGCGCCCTGATCAGGTGGCTCACCGTGTTGGTGTCGAGCATGTACCGCTTCATTCGGTCCATTCCTTGAACGGATCGCGATCCTGAGTTCCCTGCTGACGCTCCTTCTCATTCAGGAAATCGGCCGGCACGTTGGCGCTCTCGACGGCGGCGAAGAAGTCATTCCAGGTCGCCGGCTTGCGCGACAGAATCACGTCGCCGGTTTCCGTGTCCCGGCGGATGAAAACTTCCCTGGTATCGAAGCGATAGGCTGCCGGCAGGCGGACCGCCTGGCTTCGACCATTGGTGAAGAGTTTGGCTACCTGGCTCATGGCTGTACCTGCCTGTATTGATAGATACCATAGTCTATGCCAAGCGGTGGGATAGATCAAGGTATATGCTTGAATTCGCCGCGTCAGGGTGGGGCCTTGCTCGTCAATCCAGCCGCATGGGCCTGCCGCGCAGAAAACCATGCATTGCGGTAACCCCTGCGCCGCCACTGGCGACGCGGCGGCCGCCAGGCTTCTGCAGTTCGGTGAGGCGCAGGGCTCCTTCGCCACAGGCGACGACGATGCCCGTCGCGTCGGCCGCCAGCACCTTTCCGGGCGGGCCGCTGGCGGCAACGACTTCACCACGCCAGACTTTCACCGGCTCACCGGCCAGAGTCACGAGCGCGCCGGGAAAGGGATTGAAGGCGCGCAGCTTGCGCGCCAGAAGCATGGCCGGCTGGTTCCAGTCGAGCCTCGCCTCGGCCTTGTCGATCTTGTTGGCGTAGCTCACGCCGGCTACAGGTTGCGGCACCGGAACAAGCTGACCGAAGCGCCCCAGGGCATCGACCACGAGCCGGCCGCCCAGTTTGGCGAGGCGCTCTTGCAGGCTGCCGGTGCTGTCCTGCGCGTCGATATCGATGGCCTCGGCCAGCAGCATCGGGCCGGTATCCAGCCCGGCTTCCATCCGCATGATGGTGATGCCGGTTTGCGCATCGCCCGCTTCGATGGCGCGTTGAATCGGCGCCGCACCGCGCCAGCGCGGCAAGAGCGAAGCATGAATGTTGATGCAGCCGCGGCGCGGCAGGTCGAGCACCGCCTGCGGCAGGATCAGGCCATAGGCGGCCACGACCATCAGCTCGGCCCCATGTTCGACGCAGGCCGCGCGGATCGGCTCATGCATTGCCGGATCCTTGAGGCGCTCGGGCTGAAATACCGAAATGCCGTGGGCGAGCGCCACTTTCTTGACGGCGGAGGCCTGCAGGGCCATGCCACGCCCGGCGTGACGGTCGGGCTGCGTCAGCACCAGCATCACCTGATGCCCAGCCGCCAGCAGCGCTTCCAGCGCCCGCGCGGCAAAGTCCGGCGTACCGGCGAAGATCAGGCGCATCTAAAACGTCTCGCGCGCCTGCTTGACGAGCTTGCTCTTGATCCGCGTTTGTTTGAGACGCGACAGGTATTCGACGAAGACCTTGCCTTCCAGGTGATCCATCTCGTGCTGGATGCAGACCGCGAGCAGGTCGTCGGCCTCCATTTCGAAGGGCTGGCCGTCCAGACCCAGCGCGCGCACCCTGACGTGGCTGGCGCGGGTGACCGTATCGTAGATGCCGGGCACCGAGAGGCAGCCTTCCTCGCCTTCGCATTCGCCGGATTTTTCCAGCAGTTCAGGATTGATGAAGGTTTGCAAGCGCGACTTGTCTTCCGAAACATCGATCACGATCAGGCGCACATGCCGGTCGACCTGTGGCGCGGCGAGGCCGATGCCGGGGGCGGCATACATGGTCTCGGCCATGTCGGCGGCGAGCCGGCGAATACCTGCATCCACCTCCCTGACCGGGGCTGATTTGTTGTGCAGCCGTGGATCGGGGTAACGCAAAATCGGCAATAGGGCCATGAAACCGCTCTTGAAAGAATTGATGCTGGGCGAATTGTCGGGCAGAATCGGACGAATACTCGGTTGGTTCGCCATCCCCACAGACACTCGGCCAGGAGATCAAGCCATGCGTCGCATTATATCTGCGCTGCTAATCAGCATTTCAACCACCCTGCCGCTCGCCCATGGAGCAAAGCCGCTGGATCTGGCCGACGGGGCGCCGGACAGGCATGTCGTTGTCGCCGGGCGACACGCTGTGGAGCATCGCCTCCAAGTTCCTCAAGGATCCCTACCGCTGGGGCGATCTGTGGAAGCTCAACGCCGAAGAGATCAGGAACCCGCAACGCATCTATCCGGGCCAGGTCATCAGCCTCGACAAGAGCGGCAACCAGCCGCGCGTCAGGCTGGTGACGGTCCGTGAACAACGTCGCGAGTATGTCGAGCCGTTGCGCAAGCCCATCCCTTCCATTCCCCCCCAGGAAATCGAACCCTTCCTCAGCGAGCCGCGCGTGCTCGACAAGGCGGGGCTTGATGCCGCACCGCGCATCGTCGGCGTGCAAGACAACCGCGTCATCGCCGGCGCCGGCGACACCATCTTTGCCACCGAGGTCACTGCGGGCCGGGCGGGTCCCGATTTTTCGCGGGGGGGGGGGGGGGTCCCCCCCCCCCCCCCCCCCGCCCCAGCACCAGCCACCCAAGATCTGGCAATTATTCCGCCCGGGCAAGCCGCTTGTCGATCCCGACACCAAGGAGACGCTGGGCCAGGAAGCCTTCTTCCTCGGCACTGCGCGCCTGACCCAGGGCAGGCGTGCCATCGAGCTTCCTGATACTCACCTCGAAACAGGAAATCGTGCCGACGACCGGCTGCTGCCGGCGCCGCGCCAGGATGTGCCGAGCTACATTCCGCGCCCGCCCGAAACGATGATCAACGGCAAGGTGCTCGCCATGTACGCCGGGTCAATTTCGGCGGCCCGCAGTCCGTCGTCACGCTCAATCGCGGCAAGGCAGACGGCCTGGAAGTCGGCCATGTGCTCGCCGCCGATGTCGCCGGCGCAAGAAGTGACCAATCGCTTCCGGAGGAAACGGACCGACTACCAGCTGCCCGATACCCGCAACGGCCTGCTGTTCATGTTCCGCGTCTTCGACCGGGTCTCCTACGCCCTGATAATGAACGCGACGCAGCCGGTGGTGGTCGGCGATACGGTGCGCACCCTGAACCGGCCCCGTCCTCGCGCGGGCGTCCCGCCGGCGGCCACCGGCGCCAGAGCCGCACTGGAACTCGCCGCCAGGCCGATCCCCGGCGTCGGCGGCGAGGCGCGGCGGGCGCTGCTCACGGCTTTCGGGTTGCCGCAAGCAGTATTCGCAGCCGGTCGGCGTGCGCTTTCGGCAATCATCGACCCTGGCCTGGCCGAACGTCTGATGAGCCACGACGCCACTGCCGACATCGAAGCGGCACTTGAATGGGCGGCCCGGCCAGGCAATCATTTGCTGACGCTGGCCGACGCGGACTATCCGCAAAGCCTGCTGAGCGCGGATGACCCGCCGCTGCTGCTCTACGCCAAGGGCGACCCGTCGCGGCTGCGACAGCCGATGCTGGCCATGGTCGGCAGCCGCAATGCCACGGCGCAGGGCCTGCGCGACGCCGAGGCCTTTGCCCGGGCGCTGGGCGAAGCCGGCCTGACCATCGTCAGCGGGCTCGCGCTGGGCATCGATGCCGCCGCCCATCGTGGCGCGCTGGAAACCCCGGCGGGCACGGTGGCCGTGATCGGCACCGGCGCCGACCGGCTTTACCCGGCAAGAAACGAGGCGCTGGCACGGCGCATCGCCGAGCAGGGCGTGGTCCTCAGCGAATTCCCGCTCGGCACCCCGGCGCTGGCCGCCAACTTCCCGCGCCGCAACCGGATCATTGCCGGCCTCGGCCTCGGCTGCCTGGTGGTCGAAGCGGCGCCGCGGAGCGGCTCGCTGATTACGGCCCGGCTGGCGGCGGAAAGCGGGCGCGAAGTGTTCGCGATTCCCGGCTCGATCCACTCGCCGCTGTCGCGCGGCTGCCACCAGTTGATCCGCCAGGGCGCCAAGCTGGTCGAATCGGCACAGGACGTACTCGAGGAATTGCGCTGGGGCTCGCCGTCCCGCAACGGTGCCCGCAGCAGGCCCGGGAACCGCCGACGGCGGAGCGAAGAGCAGGTACTTGCCGTTCTGGGTAACGCGCCCTGCGCGCTGGACACGCTTGCGGACCGCAGCGGCTTGACGCCAGCAGCCCTTCTTGCCATGCTCCTGCCCATGGAACTCGCCGGCCGCGTCGCCCAATTGCCCGGTGGCCTCTACCAACCTATTAATGCGGCTCGACAGCCATGATCGACATCCTGGTTTACCTGTTCGAGAACTACCTGCCCGACGCCTGTCCGGAACCGGAGGTGCTGGCCAGGAAGCTGTCGGCCGCCGGTTTCGAGACCGACGACATCAGCGCGGCCCTGGCCTGGCTCGACGGCCTCGGCGGCGAAGCCAGCGGGCGCTGCCGCAGCCCGGCGCTGGCCGGCTCGATAAGGATCTACGACGAGGAAGAACAGGAAAGGCTGCCCGCCGCCTGTCGCGGTTTCATCGCCTTCCTCGAACAACATGACGCCGTCGATGCCTCCCTGCGCGAAGCCATCATCGAGCGCGCGCTGGCCCTGCCGGATGACGAAATCGCCCTCGACCGGCTCAAGGTCATCGTCCTCGCCGTGATCTGGCGCTACCGCCACGAAGTCGATGCGCTGATCCTCGAAGAACTGCTCGCCGAGGATGCCGATGACGAGGATCACGAGTCCGGCGAGGACGTCGCCCGCATCCTGCTCAACTGATTCCCGGCTTGCTTAATTGGGCGGGGCACGCTTATGATGCGCCGCTTCCGGCCTCCGCACCCCCTTCCAAGAAAGGGGTCGGGAAAGCCCACACCATGAAGCAACTCATCATCGCCGAGAAACCCTCCGTCGCCCAGGACATTGCCAAGGCTTTGGGCGGCTTCACGCGCACCGGCGACTACTTCGAAAGCGACGACTACGTCCTGTCGTCGGCCATCGGCCACCTGCTGGAACTGGCGGTGCCCGAGGAATACGACGTCAAGCGCGGCAAGTGGAGCTTCACCCATCTGCCGATGATTCCGCCGCATTTCGCGCTGAATCCGATCGACAAGACCCAGGAACGGCTGCGCCTGCTGACCCGCCTGATCAAGCGCAAGGACGTCACCGGTCTGGTCAATGCCTGCGACGCGGGGCGCGAGGGCGAACTGATCTTCCGCTACGTGGCGCAGCACGCGCTGGGCGCCAAGCAAAAGCCGGTGCGCCGCCTCTGGCTGCAATCGATGACCGCCACCGCGATCCGCGACGGCTTCGCCCATCTGCGCACCGACCAGGAAATGCTGCCGCTGGCCGATGCCGCGCGCTGCCGCTCGGAAGCCGACTGGCTGATCGGCATCAACGGCACGCGCGCCATGACCGCCTTCAATTCCAAGGAAGGCGGCTTCTACAAGACGCCGGTCGGCCGCGTGCAGACGCCGACGCTGGCGATCATGGTCGAGCGGGAGAGCCGCATCCGCGCCTTCGTCTCGCGCGACTACTGGGAAGTCGAAGGCGAATTCCAGTGCGTCGCCGGCACTTACCGCGGCCGCTGGTTCGACGAGAAATTCAAGAAGGCCGATGATGAACACGCCCGCGCCGAGCGCCTCTGGGACAAGGCCAGGGCCGACGCCCTGCGCAAGAAATGCCTCGGCCAGCACGGCACGGTCGAAGAGGAAAGCAAGCCCAAGACCGAAGCCTGCCCGATGCTCTACGACCTCACCTCGCTGCAGCGCGAGGCCAACGGCCGCTTCGGCTTCAGTGCCAAGAACACGCTGGGGCTGGCCCAGGCGCTCTACGAAAAGCACAAGGTCCTGACCTACCCGCGTACCGACAGCCGCCACCTGCCCGAGGATTACATCGGCACGGTCAAGGAAACCCTGACGGCGATGGCCGGGACGCCCTACGCCACCTTTGCCGGCGCCATCATCAAGAACGGCTGGGTGCATCCCAACAAGCGCATTTTCAACAACGCCAAGGTGTCGGACCACTTTGCCATCATCCCCACCGGCGCCGCGCCGAAGAGCCTTTCCGAGCCGGAACAGAAGATTTACGACCTGGTCACCAAGCGCTTCCTCGCCATCTTCTATCCGTCCGCCGAATACAACATCACCACGCGCATCACGCGGGTCGAGAAGGAAGCCTTCAAGACCGAGGGCAAGGTGCTGGTGACGCCGGGCTGGCTGGCCGTATATGGCAAGGAGTCGCAGGAACCCGCGAAGAAGCCGGTGAAGCCGTGAACCTGCCGCCGCTGGAAAAGAACGAGCGCATCTGGGCCAAGGATGTCGAAGTCAAGGCCAAGGCCACCCAGCCGCCGCCGCGCTTCACGGAAGCCACGCTGCTCACCGCCATGGAAGGCGCCGGCAAGCTGATCGAGGACGAGGAACTGCGCGAAGCCATGTCCGAGCGCGGCCTGGGCACGCCGGCCACGCGCGCGGCGACCATCGAAGGCCTGCTGGCCGAGGAATACCTGCACCGCAACGGCCGCGAACTGCAGCCGACGGCCAAGGCCTTCTCGCTGCTGTTCGCGCTGGAGCAACTCAGGTCGACGAAATCCGCTCGCCGGAACTCACCGGCGAATGGGAATACAAGCTCAAGGAAATGGAACACGGGCGGCTCTCGCGCGACGAGTTCATGAACCACATCGTGGACAAGACGCGCGAGATGGTCGAGCGGATCAAGACCGGCGAGTTCGCCGATCCCGATTTCGGCACCCTGAAGACGCCCTGCCCGCGCTGCGGCGCCAAGATCCACGAGGGCTACAAGCACTTCACCTGCGAAAAGTGCGACTACAAGCTGTGGAAAGTGGTCGCCAGCCGGCAGTGGGAAACCGCGGAAATGGACGAACTGCTCAGCAAGCGCACGATCGGCCCGCTGCAAGGTTTCCGCAGCAAGATGGGGCGCCCTTCGCCGCCATCATCAAGCTCAAGGACGACCACACGCCGGAGTTCGATTTCGGCAAGTCGGACGCCGACGCCGATGGCGAGGAAGTGGATTTCTCGACCCAGGAAGCGCTCGGCGCCTGCCCCAAGTGCGGCGCCCGCGTCTTCGAGCACGGCATGGCCTATGTCTGCGAAAAGCGTGGGCGCCGGCCGGACCTGCGATTTCCGCTCCGGCAAGATCATCCTGCAGCAGGAAGTCGCGCGTGGCGACATGCAGAAGCTGCTGGCCACCGGCCGCACCGACCTGCTCAAGGGCTTCATCTCGAACAAGACGCGGCGCAAGTTCTCCGCCTTCCTGGTGCGCGATGCCAAGACCGGCAAGGTCGGCTTCGAGTTCGAACCGAGGAACCCGAAAGCGGCGCCGAAAGCCGGCGCGAAGCCGGCGGCCAAGGCAGAACCGGCGGCGAACGAACCCGTGCTGAAGAAGGCGGCGGCCAAAAAATCCGTGGCGAAGAAGACCGCGACGAAAGTTCGCGCCGGGACGCAGAGCGCTGGCGATACGGCGACCAAGGCTGCGCCGAAGAAAGCGGCAGCCAGCAAACCTGAGTGGTTCCGCGAGAACGATGCTTTCGATGCCGCGATCCGCGAACGCTTTGGCACGGCTGTCGATGCGGCATTGAACAGCACGCGCGACGCAGGTGATCCATTCTGCCGGACTCGCGCTGCACATCGTCCAGCGCGGACACAACCGCGACGCCTGCTTCTTCGCCGAGGTCGACTACCACGCCTATCGCCACTGGCTGGGTGAGGCGCTCGCGGCCAGCGGAGGGAAGTTAAGCCCTGCGGCCATCCGCGAAAGCCCGTAGCCGAGCCGACGGAAAATGCAGTGCAGCTCGCCCTGGAAATTTGAGCCTGGCTGCCCTTTTCCAGCTCTTTTCCCATCTGACCTTTTGATTGGATCGCCGGCGATAGCGGCTAAACTGCGGATCGATCTTTCTCCAGAACGGAACAACGAAACCATGGCCGGCGCCAGTTTGCTTGCACTGCTCGACGACATTGCCACCATCCTCGACGATGTGGCGGTGATGACCAAGGTCGCGGCGAAGAAAACCGCCGGCGTGCTGGGCGACGACCTCGCCCTGAACGCCCAGCAGGTCAGCGGCGTGCGCGCCGAGCGCGAGCTGCCGGTGGTCTGGGCGGTGGGCGTCGGCTCGCTGAAGAACAAGGCGATCCTGGTTCCCGCGGCGCTGGCGATCAGCGCCCTGTTGCCGGCGGCGATCACGCCGCTGCTGATGCTGGGCGGCGTGTTCCTCTGCTTCGAGGGTGTCGAAAAGCTCGCCCACAAATGGCTGCATCCGGCTGCCGAGGATACCGCCCACCACGCTGAAAAGCTTGCGCTGCTAGCCGATCCGACGGTCGACCTGGTGACCATGGAAGCCGACAAGATCAAGGGTGCGATACGCACCGATTTCATCCTTTCGGCCGAGATCATCGTCATCACGCTGGGCACCGTGGCCGAGAAACCCTTCCCGTTCCAGGTGGCCGTGCTGTCGGGCATCGGTGTGCTGATGACCGTCGGCGTCTATGGCCTGGTCGCCGCCATCGTCAAGATGGACGACGCCGGCGCCTGGCTGCTGGAACGCGGCGGCCGCCTGCGCATGGCGGTCGGGCGTGCGCTGTTGCTGGCCGCCCCACGCCTGATGAAGGCGCTGACGGTGATCGGCACGGCGGCGATGTTCATGGTCGGCGGTGGCATCCTGATGCACGGCCTGCCCGGCAGCCATGATGTCCTGCATCACCTCGGCGACGTGCTGCGCGCCGTGGCCGGCATCGGCGGCCTGCTTGCCGCCGTGGTACCGACCCTGCTCGACATGCTGCTCGGCGTCGTTACCGGCGCGCTGGCGCTGGCGGCGGTGAGGCTGTTCGGGCGCTTGCGCCAAGCCGGCGCGGATTGATCGCGCGGCGTCAGTCGCGCTTGCCGCCCCACCAGGAACAGCGGATCGGCGGTACGCATGAAACCATCTCAGCGATGCCGCTGCCCGCTGTGATGACTTGCCGGCTTGGCAGCGCTGCCTCCCGAACGGGCCGGGCGTGGCGAACGCGGGGCGCCGCTGCGATCCCCGCTGCCGCTGCGCGTGCGCGCCTGCGCAGGTTTGTGCGCCGGCGGGCGACCGGCGGCGGGACGCGGCACCGAATGATTGTGCTGCGGCTCGAAGCCGGGCATGACCGAAGTCGGGATATCGAGTTTCAGCAGGCGCTCGATGTCGCGCAACTGGATGCGTTCGTCACTGCTGACCAGGCTCAGCGCTTCGCCGCTGGCACCGGCGCGGCCGGTGCGGCCGATGCGGTGGATGTAGTCCTCGGGCACGTTGGGCAGCTCGAAGTTCACCACGCGCGGCAGCGAATCGATGTCCAGGCCGCGCGCGGCGATGTCGGTGGCGACCAGGGCCGCCAGCTTGCCGGCCTTGAAATCGGCCAGCGCGCGGGTGCGGGCGTTCTGCGACTTGTTGCCGTGCAGCGCGGCGGTGCGCACGCCGGACTGCTCCAGCTTCCGCGCCAGCGCGTCGGAGCCGTGCTTGGTGCGGCAGAACACCAGCACCTGGTGCCAGCCGTGGGCGGCGAAGAGATGCAGCAGCAGGTCGCGCTTCTTGTCCTGGTCGACCTTGATCACCGCATGGGAAACCAGTTCCGCAGGCGCATTGCGGCGCGCGACTTCGACCAGCGCCGGGTTCTGCAACACGGCATGGGCCAGTTCGCGCACTTCGGCGGCAAAGGTGGCGGAGAACATCAGGTTCTGGCGCAGTTTCGGCAGGCGCTCGATGATGCGGCGGATGTCGCGGATGAAGCCCATGTCGAACATGCGGTCGGCTTCGTCGAGGACCAGCGTCTGCACTTTCGACAGGTCGACGGTGCGCTGGCCGAGGTGGTCGAGCAGGCGGCCTGGGGTGGCGACCAGGATATCGATGCCGCGGCGCATGGTCTGGATCTGCGGGTTGATGCCGACCCCGCCGAACACGGCGAGGCTGCGCAGGCCGGTGTGGGCGCCATAGACGCGGACGCTTTCCAGCACCTGGGCGGCAAGTTCGCGTGTCGGCACCAGCACCAGCACGCGCGGCGCGGTGTGGGTGACCTTTTGCAACGGGGTGTTTTGCGCTGCGGTCAGGCGCTGCAGGATCGGCAGCACGAAGGCGGCGGTCTTGCCGGTGCCGGTCTGGGCCAGGGCTTCGAGGTCGCGGCCGGCGAGGATGTGGGGGATGGCCTGCGCCTGGACGGGCGTGGGCGTGGTGTAGCCCTGCTCGCCAATGGCGCGCAGGAGCTCGGCCGACAGGCCGAGTTCGGTGAACTGCATGTGTATTACCTCTGAAGCCGACCCCCGCAATGCTGCAGGCCAATCTGGGCGGAGACTTCGATGGGGTGTAACCGTCGAGGGGACTCAGAGAAACTCTTTGTCGCCCTTCAGGCACGACCGGCAGACTGGGGCGCGATCGCTGAGGGGTTGAAGCGGGCCGGACTGTAACACAGCGCGCCGGCAATGCCCTGGATTCGTTTGGCGCCTTGGGTGGCGAGTTTCGTTCAGGCTTCTATCTGGCCATGCTGGAACGCCTGAATGCCGATCTGCGGTTGGTGATTCAGGAAGGTATCGCCAGCGGCCCGGCCATTCCGGCCGAGGACGTATTTGCCAAGCGCATCGAGCAGTGCCAACGCATCGGCAATGCCCCGATGGGCAATGTCGGCAGGGAGGACTTGGCTCCGGGCGTGCGAATGGCCGCCTTGGGACGGTATGTGATTTTCTTCCGTGCAGTCGAAACCACCGATCGCATCGAGCGAGTGCTGCATCGCGCCCGCAACCTGCCAGCCTCGAACACGACAGCGAGGAAGCCGCCGATTGATTGAACCGATCAAATCGAAGCCAGCCCCTCTTGCTTTCAGGTTTTCAGAAACGTGGGCCGCATGCCCTGCCAGGAGAGACGGGGCCACTCGAGGGCGTCGAGCATGTTCTTTACCCTCAGGCCCAGTTCGGTATCTCCCTCGATGGTCAGGGTGCGATTGAAGAACAGCGTGTCCGGGTCTTCCTGCCGGCTGACCAATTGCAGGAAGGCCGACAGGGGCGCCGTGAAATGCAGATCGGGCTGGGCAGGCGTAGCGAAGACGGGCCGGAATGCCCCCGTGCCGTAGGTGAAGTTCACCTCCATGCCGGTATCCAGTACCGTCACGCGAAAGTGGCGGCCTTCAAGCTCCCGCAGGGTGTCTTCGGGCAGCACGCCCAGCTTGCATGCCGCGTTCAACGCCAGCGCCAGGTTCAGCGCGTGCGGCCATTGCGGCAGTCGCGCGCCCAGCCGGGCCACCAGCGGCGGCAGGGTAAAGGCGGGTATCGGTGGAAGAACGGGACGAAGATTCATCGCAAACTCCTCTCAGGCGGCCTGCCGCACGGTGCCGGCGCAACCGAACCAGAAACCATTGACGAAACCAGTCGGCGCCCAGTCGGCGGCGTCTTCAGCCGGCTGGCTGCTGCGCGCACGGTCGAACGCGTCGACAACATCAAAGTATGCGCCGGCTGTGGACTGATGCGCACCGCGTCGATGCCGCACGCCAGCAATTCGGGCATCTGCGCCAGCAGGCTCCCGGTCTGCGCCGACATGGTCTGGATGCCGTTCAGGGTCAGGAAGGCCTGCCCCTCGCGGGTATTCACCAGCATGCCGTCGGGGTGGTCGAGGCACTTGAACTGGCAGTCGTCCTTGTTCAGGCCGTAGTGCCGCGCAGTAAAACAGCGCGCCGACAATGCCAGCGGCAATTTGCCGAAGGCGAACACCTCGGTTTCCATGCCGGCCGGGCGCGTCCGGTGCAAGGACTCGATCACGCTGCCGGAAACCTCCAGCGGCGGCAGCCAGCGCTGTGCGCCCTGCGCGGCGAAGAAGGCCAGGGTCCGCTCGTTGTAGATGTTCAGGTGCGGCCCGGCGACGAATCCCAGGCCGTGGTCGCAGGCGATCTTGACCGCGCCGAGATCGTTGGCCTCGATCGTGCCTCCGGCCTCGGCAATCAGGCGGCGCAGGGCCTTCAGGTCGCCCTCGGATTCCAGCAGGGCCTGAGCCGAGAGCACCACTTCCTTGCCGGCCTCGCGCAGGTCCTTTGCCAGACCGATCCAGTCCGTCAAACGCAGTTGCTGACGGCGCGAACAGACGGCTTCGCCCAGGTAGATGCGGTCGATTGCCGGATGCTGCGCCGCCTGGGCATAGAACTCCATGACCTCGGCTTTCGGCCAGAAGTACAGCAGGGCGCCTAGTGCAATTTGCATGGGATTCGGACAAGAGATGGCAATTGGCATCCGTCATTCCGGACTTGACCCGGAATCCAGTCGCGTAACCCTGGATTCCTGCGTTCGCGGGAATGACGCTCTAACGCACTCACCGCCATGGCCTGTTGTAGGCGCCCAGCGTAATCTGCGAACCTTCCGCGACCTTGCCCAGTTCCGCGGCCCAGGCCGGTTTGACCTCGAATCTGTCGGGTGCGGCAATCGCGGCGTCGAGCGCCTGACGCAGGTTGCGCGTCACCTGCGCAACATAGGTCGGGCTGCGCTGGCGGCCCTCGACCTTGATCGCGGCGACGCCGATCCTGACGATCTCCGGCAGCATTTCCAGCACGTTGAGGCTGGCCGGTTCCTCCATCGCGTAGTAGGTCTCGCCCGCCACCTCGAAGCGACCCTTGCAGATCGTCGGATAGCCGGCGTTCTCGTCGTTGGCGTAGCGGTCGATCAGGATGCCGTTGAGGCGCACATCCATTTCCGTCGGCTTCTTTTCCCACTGTACGAATTTCGCCGGTGAACAGGCGCCGACTGTGTTGGGCGATTCGCCCGTGGCCCAGGACGACAGCCAGCAGCGGCCTTCGTTCATCACGCACAAACTGCCGAAGCCGAACACCTCGATCGCGACTTCGGTGTGGCGAATCACATTCTCGACCTGTGCCAGCGTCAGCACGCGCGGCAGCACCGCGCGCTGGATGCCGAATCTCTCGCGGCAGAAATTGATGGCCTCGTAGCTGGTGGCCGAGGCCTGCACCGAGAGGTGGCGACGCATGTCCGGATAGGTCTGCGCGGCGTAGTCGAGCAGGCCGGGGTCGGCAATGATGACGGCGTCGATGCCCAGCATTGCGGCCTTGTCGACCGAAGCGGCCCAGTCGGCGAAGCGCCCGGCCTGGGCATAGGTATTGATCGCCGCCAGCACGCGGCGCCCGCGCTGATGGGCGTAGCGGATGCCTTCGGCCAGACGCTTGTCGTCGAAGTTCAGCCCGGCGAAGTTGCGCGCATTGGTGTCGTTGCGAAAACCGAGATAGACATCGTCGGCGCCGTTATCGACCGCCGCCTTGAGTGCCGCTAGGCTGCCCGCCGGACACACGAGTTGAGGTTTTGCCATCGCTGCCACCCGTTAAAGAGGGAGCGAGTGAGACGAAAGGCCTGAAAAACCGGTTGATCGGCGTCAAAGGACCACAAATCGCTCTGCGAACCCTGTCATGATTGGGTCATCAGGGCGCGGTAGGCGCGGGCATCGCCCTCTGGGAACTGCACCTGGCCATGACGCAGGGATTGCTCGCGGCAATGATCGCCGACACCGCGCCGGCCGACCTGCGCAGCACCGCTTATGGTTTCTTCAACCACTCCAGCGGCATCACGATGCTGGTCGCCAGCGCGCTGGCCGGCCTGTTGTGGGATCGTCTCGGCGCGGCATCTACCTTAGTCGCCGGGGCTTCTTCGCTGACGCGGCGCTGCTGGTCATGATGTCGCGCACGGCAGGCCGCGGGGCCTGAAAGCGCGGGGTCATGCACGGGTGCGAAGCAAAATGTTGGGAATTTCCGCTCGTGGTAAGTCTGTCGAATAGCATGGCCGGTGCCAGCAAGGCCCTTTGGCCGTTCGACAAGCTCACGACTCAGGCCGAACGGAGAGAAGGGCGTTGATCAACGTTTTACTTCGGAGCCGGGCAACCCCGTGCATGACGCGCCCGCATGTTTCAGATGTAAAATGCTTTCCGTCGGCAGGGGACTGCGCGTCGCTCGGCAAACGCCTGACTTGACAAGTGGGCGCAGCAGCGGCTACCTTCCCGGCCTCGGAAAGCTCGTTCAACCCTACCGCTGGAGAAATCAACAATGGCGCCACCCCCACTTGCATCGCGCGAAGCGATACGCGAAGAGCGCTTCAGCAAGCTTTGGACCAACGAATTGAACGATGCGTTTGCGGACATCGCTCCGTACTACGACCGGGGCAACGAAATTGCCGCGCTGGGGTTGTGGAGCAGCTTTCTCAAGCGCTTCATGCGGACAGTAGACATTCGACCGAACCAGAAAGTCCTGGATGTCTGCGGCGGCACCAACGCGGTCGGTATCGCCCTGCTCAAGCGTGAGCCGACGCTGGACGTCCACGCCATCGATCGCAGCGCCGAGATGCAGACCGTCGGCCAGCAGCGCGCCGCGGCGCTGGGTTTCCATATCAAGAGCACCATCGGCGACGTGCACACGCTGCCCTTCCCGGACAATCATTTCGATGTCGTCACGCTGCAGTTCGCCTCGCGCCACCTGCGCGTTCGGGAAGTGTTCAGCGAGATCCTGCGCGTACTCAAGCCCGGCGGGCATTTCCACCATTCCGACATGCTGCGCCCGCGCAATGTGATCGTGAAGAACCTGTACTACGCCTACCTCAAGGCCTGCTTGAATTTCACCAGCCTGATAGTCGGCAGCGGACCGGCGGCGACCCGCTTCAAGAAGTATTTCATCGATGCGCTGGACCTGTTTTACACCGCCGAGGAACTGTCGATCGTGCTGCGCGAACTGGGCTATGTCGAAGTGACCGTCGATACGGTGTTCTCCGGCATGATCGGCTTCCATCGATCCGTAAAGCCGCAGCCGGCCTGAGCAGGTCTCGGCCTCAAGGGATTTCTGCATCGGATCGGAAGTTCCATCCGGTGCGGATGGAACTGGTTCTGGCGCCCGCCCCTCAGTTGGCGTCGTAGTAATACGCCTTGCTCGGCACTTCCGCCTCGGCGTCGTTTTTCATCGCTTCCAATGTTCGCGGCGGTTTGTCCCACCAGAGCGCGCGGCCCTTCTTCTGCTCCAGCAGTTCTTCGGGGTGCTGTTTCATCCATTCACGCATGAATTTGGTGTGTTCGGATTCGTAGAGGGCCATCGGGATTCCTTTCCAGGATTTTGGATCGACGTTCAGGATTTTGGATTGACGTAACGGGTAATGCGCACTACCTCGGGCACGCGCCGCAGCGCGACCAGGATGCGTGCGAGATGGTTGCGGTCGCTGACCTGCAGCTTGAAGTACAGTGTGGTGGCATCGCCGGTGTCATCGTCCATGCTGATGTTGATGATGTTCGAGTCGGTTTCGGCGATGCGGGCCGCGAGCCCGGCGAGCACGCCGCGCACGTTCTTCGCCACGATGCGGATGCTGGCTTCGAACATCCCGCTGGTGCCCGGCTCCCATTCGACATCGATCCAGTTGCCGCGCTCGCTGCGCAGCTTGGCGATGGCGCGGCAGTCATGGGTATGCACCACCAGACCCTGACCCTTGCGGATGACCCCGACAATCGGGTCGCCGGGAATCGGTTGGCAACAGGCGCCGAGTCGTATCGCGGCGCCATCCGAGCCATGGATCATGATCGCCTGCTGCGTGCGCTCGCCGGGTGCGACGCCTGCCGCCCACGGCTCGACTCCCTCCGCCAGTCGCCGCGCGACAATCGCCGGCAGGCGCTTGCCGAGACCGATGTCGGCCAGCACGGAACGCTCGGAGCGGGCGCCCGAGGTTCGCTTGAAGCGCTCCCACGCCCTGGCCGGGAGCTTGGCCAGGGCCAGGCCGAGATCTCGCAAGGCGTGCGCCAGCAGGCGCTCGCCGAGGGCGGAGGATTCCGCTGTCTGTTGCGTGCTGAGGAAGTGGCGGATCTTGGAGCGGGCCCGCGCGCTTTTGACAAATCCCAGCCAGGCCGGACTGGGCGCGGCGTTTGGCGCGGTGATGATCTCGACGCGGTCGCCGTTGCGCAGTTCGGTGCGCAGGGGCATGGTCTCGAAATTGATCCGACAGGCGAAGCAGTGGTCGCCGATGTCGGTATGCACCGCATACGCCACATCGACCGGGGTCGAGCCACGCGGCAGGGCGAAGATCTTGCCCTTGGGGCTGAAGACATACACCTCGCTGGGGAACAGGTCGATCTTGACGTGTTCGAGAAACTCGGCGGAATTGCCGGTGCTGGCCTGCAGTTGGACCAGTGACTGCAGCCACTTGTGGGTTTTCTTGGCCAACTGGCCGAGCGCCGATTCATCCTTGTACATCCAGTGCGAAGCGACGCCGGATTCGGCGATGTTGTGCATCTCGGTGTCGCGAATCTGGATTTCCACCGGCGTGCCGAAAGGCCCGATCAGGGTCGTGTGCAGCGACTGGTAGCCGTTGGCCTTGGGGATCGAAATGTAGTCCTTGAACTTGCCCGGCACCGGCTGGTACAGCCCATGCAGCGCGCCCAGCGCCAGGTAGCAGGTGGGGCGATCCTTGACGATGATGCGAAAACCGTAGATGTCCAGCACCTGCGAAAAACTCAGGTGCTTCTCGCGCATCTTGCGATAAATGCCGTAGAGATGCTTTTCCCGGCCCATGACTTCGGCATCGATACCGGCGGCGGGCAGCGTCTTGCGAATGGTCGCGAGAATCTTGCTGACAACCTCGCGCCGGTTGCCGCGCGCGCCTTTCACGGCCTTCGAAAGCACGCTGTAGCGCAGCGGGTGGGCGTGGCGGAAGGCCAGTTCCTGCAGCTCGCTGTAAAGCGTGTTGAGGCCCAGCCGGTTGGCGATCGGCGCATAGATCTGGAGCGTCTCGCAGGCGATCCGCCGCCGCTTCTCGGGCCGCATGGCATCGAGCGTCTGCATGTTGTGCAGGCGATCGGCCAGCTTGATCAGGATCACGCGCACATCGCGCGCCATGGCCAGCAGCATCTTGCGGAAGTTCTCCGCCTGGGCTTCCTCGAAGCTTTGGTGTTCGATCCGGTCAAGCTTCGACACGCCATCGACGAGGTCGGCGGCCACCTTGCCGAAGCGTTCGGCGATCTGTTCCTTGGTGATCGACGTGTCTTCCATCACGTCGTGCAGTAGCGCCGCGATCAACGCGTGCGGGTCGAGACGCCAGCCCGCCAGGGTCTCGGCCACGGCGAGCGGGTGCGAGATGTAGGGGTTGCCGCTGAGGCGCATCTGGCCGCGGTGCGCGGCCTCGGAAAACACATAGGCGGCGCCGACGCGGGCGATGTCGTCAGGCTTGAGATAGGTGGCAAGCCGCGCGTTGAAGCGTTCCAGATCCTCGGCCAGATCGACCGGCGGATGCATGTCCGCCGAAATCAGCGGCGGCTCGTCCAGCGCGCCCGGCACCACGCCGGGATCCAGCGTGGCAATGGGGGCTGCAAGGGGTGGTGACCCGACTGACATAAGCGGTGCCGTCACGTTTCACCCCGTTCGCATGACGTTTACGTCTGGTTGCGGTTGAGGATTTCGATGCCGACCTTGCCGCCGGCGATCTCGCGCAGGGCGATCACGGTTGGTTTGTCGCGTCCCGGCTCGACGTGCGGCGTGCTGCCGAGCGTGAGCTGGCGGGCACGGTAGGTAGCGGCCAAGGTGAGCTGGAAGCGATTGGGAATCAGCTTGATGCAATCGTCAATGGTGACACGGGCCATGGAGTTCAGTCCTGATCAAGGAAACGGAATACTTCGGGATGACGGGCGCGCTGACGCGCAAAACGCAGACAGGAAGCCTGCACGGCGGCCTTGGCTCGCCCAGCGCCACATCCAAGTGATTGTTGATTATAACAAAATCGAACTCGCTCACGTGGCGCATTTCGCCCAGGGCACCGGCCAGCCGGCGCGCTATGACATCTTCACTGTCTGCGGCGCGGCTGCGCAGGCGACGCTCCAGTTCGGCGATCGAGGGCGGCAGGATGAAAACGTTCGCGGCTTCGGGAAACTGCCGGCGCACCTGCTGCGCGCCCTGCCAGTCGATCTCCAGCAGCATGTCGTGGCCCTTGCTCATGCCCTGTTCGAGCCACGTGCGCGAGGTGCCGTAAAAATTGTCATGCACTTCGGCCCATTCGGCAAACTCGCCGCGTTCGCGCATCGCAAGGAAGCGCTGAACGTCGATGAACTGATAGTGACGGCCATCCTCCTCGCCGGGGCGGGGCGCGCGCGTGGTGAATGAAACCGAGTGCATCACGCGCGGATCATCCGCCAGCAGGCGGCTCACCAGCGTGGTCTTGCCGGCGCCGGAGGGCGCCGAGACGATGAACAGGGTACCGGCGATCATGGTGGTAGCGAACTTGATTAGGGTTAATGTTGCGCGACGGGAGCTTGTACTAGTATACGCGGCCCATGCCCGGATCCCCGTACTTCACGCTGTTTCGCCTCCGCTGGTGCGACGCTTGCCGTGCGGACCGCCCATCCCCGCGCGGCCCACCCGCGCGCCTGAACACTGCCGAGTTCAACCCGCTCCGACGCGCGTCACGGCGCGTCCGGAGTCGAACTGCCTGCCCGCGCTGTCGCGGGTCCATCCTCATCGCAAGGAGTCATCATGAATCGCATCATCCGCGCCACCGCATTGTCCGCGCTTGTTTCAGCCGCCTTCATCCTTCCCGCCCAGGCCCAGGTCACCGTCAAGGATCCCTGGGTGCGCGCCACCGTGCCGCAGCAAAAGGCCACGGGAGCCTTCATGCAGATTACCTCGGGGCAGGACGCGCGCCTGCTTGAAGCCAAGTCGCCCGTCGCCGGCGTGGTCGAGGTGCACGAAATGACCATGGAAAAAGACGTGATGAAAATGCGCGCCCTGCCCAATGGCCTCGAACTTCCGGCCGGCAAGCCGGTCGAGCTCAAGCCCGGCGGCTACCACGTCATGCTGATGGACCTCAAACAGCAGATGAAGGAAGGTGACACCGTGCCCGTGACGCTGGTCGTCGAAGGCAAGGACAAGAAGCGCACGACGATCGAAGTCAAGGCACCGGTGAAGGCCCTGGCCACCGCCGGCAAGGTGGAAGCCGAACACAAGCATTGATCCTGCTGTCGGGCGCCGACCGGGTCCCGAAAGTCATGGGGCCGCGGCTTCGCAATCGCAGCCGCTGAGCGGTGCTTGCAGGGGCCGCGGCAAGCCGCAACGACATGGGATCGGGTTCGGCAGACCATGGAAGTCGACGCTTTGAGTACTATGATCAGTACCGTTCATTGTCTGAAAGCTACTGGTATGAATTCCCTCACCGTATCGGAACTGAAGCGTCGGGGTATGGCGGCCATCGAAGATGGGTTGCGTCGCGGACCGCTGCATATCGTCAAGCGCAACAAGCCAGCGGCGGTGGTGTTGACCGAAGCCGAATATGAAAAGCTGGCACATGGCCGGGTCGCCACCCCTGGCGGCATGACCGCCGTGCAGTGGCTGCTGAATCAGCGTGTGACCGGCAAGCGCAGCAAGGCGCAAATCGATGCCGCCTTCAAGGGTGAGCGTGACTGGTGATCGCCTTCTCTGACGCCAGCGCGCTGATCTACCTGATCGAGGGTGCCGCGCTTTTCGCCACCAGGTTGCGCAAGGAACTCGCGGCGGCGATTCGCGTCCGGACGTGATTGAAGACGCCGGATACGCTGCAGGCGGCTTCCTGCCTGCAACTGGGGCCCGACCACCTGTTCCTGACCGGCGATGCTGCTTTCCGGCGGGTGGCCGATTTGAAGGTGAAGGTACTGGCCTGACTGATCCTCCGCGGCGCCGAACGGGAATCATGGCAGCGGTACGGCGGCGCATGCTTGGCGTCGTCGTCCGTCGCGAACGCTATTCCAGATTCTGCACCTGCTCGCGCATCTGCTCGATCAGCAGCTTGAGTTCGAGCGCGATGGCCGTGACTTCGCCCGAGACCGATTTCGAGGACAGGGTATTGGCCTCGCGGTTCAGCTCCTGCATCAGGAAATCCAGCCGTTTGCCGACGGCGCCGCCCTTCCTCAGCACGCGCTCGAGTTCGTCCATGTGGGTGACGAGCCGGGCGATTTCCTCGTCGACATCGATCTTGGCGGCGAACACGCCGACTTCCTGGCGGATGCGCTCCTCGTCAAGGCTCGCCACGGCCTCGCGGAGTTTTGTCGCCAGGCGCTCGCGATAGGCCGCCAATGCGACCGGCAGCAGGGGTTCGGTGGCGCGCACCTGCTCCCGCATGCGAGCGGCACGGTCGCGCAGTACGTCGGCCAGCTTGGCGCCTTCGCGGGAGCGCGAGGCGACGAAGTCATCCAGCAGCGTGGCGAACAGTTCCTGTGCGGCGGCCTGCAACTGCTCGGCGGTCAGCGAGTCGTCGGCGAGCACGCCGGGCCACCGCAGCACTTCGGCCACCGACAGGGGCGCGGCTTGCGGCAGGACGCCGCGCACCGCGGCATCAAGCTTGCCCAGTTCGGCCAGCAGCGCCGGATCGGGCGCCCGCTGGCGTGCGGTGTTTCCTTGTGCCGGCTGCGCCTGCAGGTAGCCACGGCATTCGATCTTGCCGCGCCCGACACGCCCGGTGATTTTTTCGCGCAGCGGCATTTCAAGGAAGCGCAAATCTTCGCCGAGGCGAAAGCCGATGTCGAGGTAGCGCGAATTGACGCTCTTGAGTTCGAGGTTCAGCACCGCGCTGCCCAGGTCGCGGCTGGCGGCGGCATAGCCGGTCATGCTGTGGATCATGGTGTCAGGGAGTCTCCCTTCCTGTCGCCCAAAGGAGTTGTTTACAGTGGCAAGGCGAACTAGGAAAATCGCGGCAGTATATCAACCTGCTCGCACTTGTCATTCCCCTAGCCAAAAAGTGGTTTTCCAAAACAATCAGCCCTTGCCCCCCGGCTACGAGCTCGAAGGCTATCGTATCGATCGGCAGCTTTCGATCGGCGGCTTTTCCATTGTCTATCTGGCGCACGATGCCAAGGGCACGCCGGTGGCGATCAAGGAATACCTGCCGAATGCCCTGGCGCTGCGCGGCGAAGGGCAAATCGCGCCGACCATTCCGCCGGAGTACCAGGGGGACTTCAATCGCGGCCTGAAGTGCTTTTTCGAGGAAGGGCGGGCGCTGACCGGGCTTGACCATCCGAACGTGGTGCGCGTGCTGAATTTCTTCCGCGCAAACCAGACCGTGTATCTGGTGATGCGCTTCGAGGTCGGTCGCACCTTGCGCGACCTCATTCGCAAGCGTCGCGGCCGGCTCGACGAAGCGTTTCTGCGCACCATGTTCCGCGGCGTGCTCGACGGTCTCGGCGAGGTGCATGGCTCTGGCTTGCTGCATCTGGACATCAAGCCGGCCAACATCTGGCTGCGCACCGACGGCAGCCCTGTGCTGCTGGACTTCGGCGCCGCGCGCTATGCCGTCGATATCGGTCCGCCCGAGCCGCAGGCGATGTACACGCCGGGTTATGCGGCGCCCGAGCAGTATCACGGCAAGTTCACGCTGGGACCGTGGACCGATATCTACGCGGTCGGCGCCTGCATGTATGCGGCGCTGGCCGGTGGCGCGCCGCAGGCAGCCGACGCGAGGCTGATCGATGATCAGTTGCTGCCTGCCCGGCAGGTTTGGGGAAGCGAGTATTCGCCCCACCTGCTGGCAACCATCGACCAATGCCTGGGTCTCGATCCGGCGCGGCGGCCGCAACATGCCCGCGCCCTGCAGGCTTCCCTGGCAGGCGACGAGGCGCGGGACCAGCCGCCGGATACCTGGCTTTCCCTCCTCGGCCTGGGTGGCAGGAAATGAGCTACACCATCGCCCAGGCCAGCCGTATCGGCGGCCGTCGGATCAATCAGGATCGCGTCGCCTGGCTGGCAACTGACGACGCCGTGCTGATGGTGGTGGCCGATGGCATGGGCGGTCATCTGCAGGGTGAAGTTGCGGCACAGATCGCGATCGATACCGTCAGCGAGCGTTTCCGCGGCGAAGCGAAGACGCGCCTTGCCGACCCGGCGAGGTTTCTGCGGACGAGCCTTCAGCAGGCGCACGAGACCATCGTCCGCTATGCCGCCGACTGCCGCATCCCGCTGCACGCCGCGCCGCGCACCACGTGCATCGCCTGCGTGGTGCAGGATGGGCAGGCGATCTGGGCCCATGCCGGCGATTCGCGCCTGTACCTGATCCACGGCCATGGTCCTGGACAGGCCCGCGGCACTCAGACCCGTGATCACAGCGTTGTCCAGCGCATGATCGACGAGGGTAGCCTGAGTCATGCGGAAGCGGCCACCCACCCGCTGCGCAACCGGGTTTTGAGTTGCCTGGGCGGCGAAGCGGCGCCGCACATCGAAGTTTCGCCTGCGGTCCCGCTGGCGGATGGCGATATGCTTGCCTTGTGTACCGACGGCGCCTGGTCGCCCCTGGGCGACACGCTGGTCACCCAACTCGGAAGTGCGCCGCTGCCCACCATCGTGCCGAATCTGCTTGCCACCGCCGAGCGGATGGCCGGTCCCGGCGCCGACAATCTGACCCTGATCGCCCTGCGCTGGGAAACCCCCGATCCCGACGCAGTTGCCCGCAAGGCGGCTTCCGCTGCCCAGGCGCCGGCCGGGTCGGTCAGCGACGACGATATCGCGGGCGCCATCGCCGAGCTTCGTCGTTCCGTTCCGTACATATCCAGTGGAGCATCCTCATGACCCGCCCGCCTCAACGCACCGACCGCGCAGCGGATCAACTGCGCAGCCTGAAGATCACCCGCAATTACACCCGCCACGCCGAAGGCAGCGTGCTCGTCGAGTTCGGCGCCACCAAGGTCTTGTGCACCGCCAGTGTCGAGGAATCGGTGCCTGGCTTTCTGCGCGGCAAGGGTTCCGGCTGGGTGACGGCCGAATACGGCATGCTGCCGCGCGCCACCAACACGCGCACCGCGCGCGAAGCGGCGAAGGGCAAGCAGTCCGGCCGCACCCAGGAAATCCAGCGCCTGATCGGCCGCAGCCTGCGTGCGGTAACCGATCTGGCGGCGCTCGGCGAACGGCAGATCACGCTCGATTGCGACGTCTTGCAGGCCGACGGGGGCACGCGCTGCGCATCCATCAGCGGCGCCTGCGTCGCGCTGCACGACGCCCTGTCCACGCTGGTCGCCAATGGCAAGCTGGCGGGCCACCCGATGCGCGAGCTGGTCGGCGCCGTCTCGGTCGGCATCGTCGATGGCCTGCCGCTGCTCGACCTCGACTATGCCGAAGACTCCGGCTGCGATACCGACATGAACGTGGTGATGACGTCCGCCGGCGGCATCATCGAAGTGCAGGGCACGGCCGAAGGCGCTCCCTTCTCGCGCGCGGAACTGGATGCCCTGCTGGAACTCGCCGCGGTCGGCATCGGCGACATCATCAAGGCGCAGCAGTTGGCGCTGGCGGCATGACGAAAACAAAGTGCGGATGAAACCTCTTTCAACGCAGAGGGCGCAGAGGCGCAGAGGACGCGGAGAAAGGCAAAGCAGGACGTCCATGTCGCAAATTCTTGCGTTTCCTCTGCGCTCTCTGCGCCTCTGCGCCCTCTGCGTCGAGAGCGGTTAGCCAAACCCTCATGAAGAAACTCGTCCTCGCGTCGGGCAACGCCGGCAAGCTGCGCGAATTTGGCCAGTTGCTGGCGCGCTTCGATTTCGAAGTGCTGCCGCAGGCGGTCTTCAACGTGCCGGAGGCCGAAGAACCGCACATCACTTTCGTCGAGAACGCGCTGGCCAAGGCGCGTCATGCCGCGCAGCTTACCGGCCTGCCGGCGCTGGCCGATGACTCGGGCCTGTGCGTCACGGCCCTCGGCGGCGCGCCGGGCGTGTATTCGGCCCACTATGCCGGCGAACCCAGGTCGGATCAGCGCAACAACGCCAGGCTGCTCGCCGATCTTGCCGGGATCGCCGATCGTCGCGCGCACTATGTCGCGGTGCTGGTGCTGCTGCGCTCGGCCGCCGATCCGCAGCCGCTCATCGCGCAAGGCGAATGGCATGGCGAGATCATCGATACGCCGCGCGGCGCCGGCGGCTTCGGTTACGACCCCTGCTTCCTGATCCCGGACGCCGGCATGACCGCCGCCGAACTGCCGCACGAAGAAAAGAACCGCCGCTCGCATCGCGGCCAGGCGCTGGCGCGACTCATCGAGCATCTGCGGATCGGGATGTGATCCCGATCATTCCGCTGGCTTCCTCCTCCGCGGAGGACTTCCTGCGCGGCGTCCCGCCAGCGCCGACCGCTGCCGGCTCAGGGCTGGCGGCCCCGCCGCCGCTGGCGCTGTATGTGCATTGGCCGTGGTGTGTGAAGAAGTGTCCCTACTGCGACTTCAATTCGCACGAAAGCCATCGCACTTTGGGTGAGGACAGCGAGGCCGCCTATCTCGCCGCGCTGATCGGCGATCTCGAAGCGGCCCTGCCGCGGATCTGGAATCGTTCGGTCGTCAGCGTGTTCATCGGTGGCGGCACGCCCAGCCTGATGCGCGGCGAAACCGTCGAGGCGCTGCTGGCCGCCATCCGCATGCGTGTGCCCCTGCATCCCGGCGCCGAGATCACCCTCGAAGCCAATCCCGGCACTGCCGACGCGGCGAAGTTCGCGGCCTTCCGCGCGGCGGGAGTGAATCGGCTCTCGATCGGTGTGCAGAGCTTCGACGACGTGAAGTTGGCGGCGCTGGGACGGATTCACGACAGCGCCGAGGCGCATCGCGCGATCGAACTGGCGCTAAGGAACTTCGAACGCGTCAATCTGGACCTGATGTATGCGTTGCCGCAGCAGACTCTGGCCGAAGCGCGGCAGGACATCACCACCGCAATACGCACCGGCGTCAGCCACCTGTCCGCCTATCACCTGACCCTGGAACCGAACACGCCCTTTCATCATGCGCCCCCGCCGCTGCCGGACGATGACCTGGCGGCCGACATGCAGGAAATGGTCGAAGCCACGCTCGGCGCGGCCGGCTTCGATCACTATGAAACCTCGGCCTTCGCCAAACCTGCCAGTGGCACCGATGAGCGGTGCCGGCACAACCTGAACTACTGGACCTTTGGCGATTACCTCGGCATTGGCGCCGGCGCCCACAGCAAGTTGTCAAACCACGAGACGATCTGGCGCGAGGCGCGGCACCGAAATCCGCGCGCCTACCTGCACCGGCGCCACGCGCGGCGATTTCCTCAGCACCCGGCAGTCCATCGCCCGTGCCGATCTGCCCGGCGAATTCATGATGAATGCGTTGCGCCTGAACGCAGGCTTTCCGCCGCGGCTGTTTGTCGAACGCACCGGCCTGCCGCTGGCCGTCATCGAAGGGCCGGGGCTGGCGGCGCGGCGCGCGGGCCTGCTGGTGACCATGGACGGGTACATCCGCCCGACGCCACTGGGCCGGCGTTTCCTCAACCAGCTTTTGGCCGGGTTCCTGGCGTAGCGCGTCCTGCGTCGGCGTCGGACTGCGGCCTACGCTGCTGCCACGGCGTCAGGGAACAAGGACAGGGAAGTCGGCTCGGGTAACCGAACCGGTATCTCGAATTCGGCGCCGTGGATCGGCCGCAAAGGCCAGCAGGGAGCGCCCGCAGCCGTGCCGGGTTCGAGGAAGAAATAAGAGAGTCGCGGGCCAATGCGATCGAAACGCAAGCCGACGTGGGAGATGTTCTGGCGCAGCCGCAGGTCCCCGAACTGGATCCACCAGAGCGACCGATCCTCATGGTCCATCGTCAGCGCCCCCGCCAGCAGGCCGACAAGGCCGATGGTGGGGCCCGTGCTTGCCGATTTGACGGTCCCGTCGAGTCCTACTTCCAGGCTGCGGTAAGCGCCGCCGGGGACGGCGAACTCCGGGCCGATCTGCACCCACAAGGATTGCCGGAACGGATCGTAGGTGATACCGAACGCCGATTCATCGTCGCCGATCGGCAGTTCGCACAGCGCATCGCCATTGCCCCCGAAGCTGCCGGTTTGCCAGATGAAGGTCCTGGTCGGCGAAAGCAGATTGCCGTTGCCGGTCCGCCGGATGGTGAAATTGTGGCGTCCGTCGGTGGCGCCATCGACGACCGTGCCTCGAAACAGGCACAGGTTGGCATCGGCGCGGAGCGAACCCGTCTGGTCGTTGCCGCCGATGTCGTAGCGATGCTTGTACGGGCCCAACACATCGATCCTGCCGCCGGCGACCGCGATCGGGCTGCGCACGAGCCCTTCGCCCACTTCGCTGCCGAGGAGGGGTCCGTGTCGCCAAGTGTTGTCGACCGTCACCTGGCCGTCCAGGATACTGGCGACCGAAACACCGTAAGGATTGGCTGACGAATCGGTGACCGAGGCTTCGAAGTCGGTCATGTACAGCGTCGCGAGGAAAGAATTCATGCGCCTTGGATCGATCATTTCGGTCCTCCGGGCGCAGGAGGAGGATTTCACTGGCAATTCGTTATTGACATCCTTGGGGAGCGTTGTATTTCACCTGCCGCCCGGAGCCAGGTTGCGCTGCCAATGCTTGACAGCAATTACCGTACCGGCCAGGCGTGGCTGAGCACTTCGTTGTAAAACAACAGCCTGGAGCGTTCTCGCTGCGGTTTTTGACAGGGGGTGTAAATTATTCCGACACTTCCTGTCCGGCAGATCACCCCGCTGTCGGGTTCGGCGCCAGGGACGTGATCGCCGACCACTCCTCGATTTCTCCCAGCCGGCAACCCAGGCATTGCGCCATGCCGCGGGCGCCGCTGCCCATGACCGCGAAATGGCGCCAGGCGAACAGCGGCCTCAGCAACGGCGCGGAGAAACGCATCCAGGGCTTCGCGAGTTCCACGTCCCAGCGGTAGGTCAGGCGCACGGCGCCGGGACCGTCCTCTTCGATCACCCACAGGCCGATGCCGCGCAGGTCGCCATCGGCCGCTGCTTCGATCTCTCGCAGTCGCTCGGCACGGGTCGTGGTCATGACGACCGAGAACCCGTAGCCCAGCCCGCTGCGCCAGCGGAAGCCACGCCTGGCGCCGATGCCTTCGGCATTGCCGGCGCCAAGCGGCTCGACACTTGCCAGGTGGGGCCACCAGCCGGGCCAGTCCTCGGGCTGGCTGAGCAGTTCCCAAAGCCGCTCGCGCGTGGTTTGCAGGCGCCAGCGGCTGACCAGAACCAGGCGGGGGCTCACCGCGGCGGGCTCACGCGGCCGGCGCCGGCAGGTAGTTGCCGCTGCGCAGGAAGGCCATGCCGCCTGTCTCGCTGAAGGTCTCCAGATGCACGCTGCCGTGGGGCGCCAGATGGAACTCGCCGGCCCGCACCAGGATGTCGCCGAAGAAGGCCTCGCCCGCCAGCATGATGCATTCCTCCTCGCCGTCGTGGGCATGTGGCGGCAGGCGGGTGCCGCGGGCCAGGCGGATGAATCGGGAGACGAAATTGCCATCGCGCCAGAGCAGCTTCTGCTCTGCACCGTCGGCGATGGTCTCCCAGGCGCCATCGCCGGCCAGCACGGTATGCAGCGCCGGACCGTCGCCCGGCACCAGGCCGCCGACAAGTTCGGCGAGCACCGCTGCCGCGTGTCCCAGCGATGTCCCGCGCAGGTAGGCGATGCCGCCCTGGCGGGAACTGATGCGGCCATGGCGGCTGCCCGCGGGCGAGACATGGTAGTCGCCGGGGCCCAGCTCCAGGTCGCCCAGTTGCAACCCGCCCTGGAGCACGATGCCTTCCTCGAGGTGGCGGTGGCGGTGCACCGGCAGCGCCGCTCCCGGCGCCAACTCGATGAGCACGGAGGCGCCCGCCGGGCCTTCGCGCAGGGTTTTGGCGCGCACGCCGGCCTTGATGTTGCGCCAGGCGCCGTCGCCGGCACGCACGGTGACCAGCCCGGCGTGGCGGCGCTGGCTCTCGCCGACGCGGGCCATCAGCCTTCCGCGCAGGCTTGCCCGGTGAGCCGGGGGAACTTCCATGGGCGCCAGGCTCTCGAGGATCAGCCGATTGATTTCGCGCTCGGCGCGGCCGTCATCGCCGGAAGACTCGTCCGGGAAGTCACTGGCGGGTGGGGTGGAATCGGTACTCATGGCATCACCATGTGGCTCGGGTTGACGCCGCCCGGCGCGGAGCCCAGAAGCTCGCGCAGGCGCAGCAGGGCGCGGCGGATGTGGGACTTGACGGTGCCCAGCGGCAGGCCCATCTGCCCCGCGATCTCCTCGTGCGAAAGGCCGCGGAAGAAGGCCAGCGCCACGAGTTGCCTGGGCAGGGGTTCGAGGTCGCGCAGGGCGGCATGCAGGCGGTGCTGCTTTTCGACGGCGTCGAGCAGGTCGTGGGGGTTGCTGCCGTCTTCCGCCTCGATGTTGGCGAGGCGATCGTCGCCGAGAGGCTCGGCGGTGTCCGCACGACGCAAGGCATCGAGGGCGCGGCTGCGGGCGATGGTCATGATCCAGGCCACCACGGCGCCGCGAGCGGGTCGAAGCGCGGCGCCTGGCGCCAGACCTGCCAGAAGCAATCCTCGGTCACTTCCTCGGCGGTCTGCACCTGACGGGTGATGCGCAGGGCGAGGCCATACACCCGGCCGGCCATGGTTTCGTAGAGTTCCGCGAGGGCCTGCTGGTCCTGTCGCACCACGCGCGCGATCCAGTCCCGCAGGCAAGCCTTGCTGGCCGCCGCCGCGCTTTCGCCTCCGTGGGTCTCCTCGTCCGCCGCCGCGGTGCCTGCCGGCGCGTGGAACCATGTGTCGCCGCCCGCTGTTGTTGGCGGCGGGGAATCGAAGTTGTCGGTCAAGACCATCCGCGCATCCTGCACCAATCCCTCGCTTTCGCCAAACTCGCTTGCTGCGGACGCAGACGTGGCGCGGGCGATCGCGACCGTCGCGGGCCCGAAGAAATCGGGTAGCGCGAGGGGCGCCGCGTAGCGCCTTGGCGGATCATCGGCGGTGCGGGGTGACATGGTGCATGCGGTGCGTCGCGGCGGCTGTCACGGCGTCGACGAGCGGCGCAGGAAGGCCACCAGGTCGTCGCGATCGCTCGCCACGGGGACCGAATAGCCCATGCGCTGACCGGGGACGAGGGCCTCCGGATTCTTCAGCCAGGCATCGAGAGACGCGGCGTCCCAAACCATGCCCGCCCCCTTGAGGGCCGGCGAGTAGTCGTAGCCGGGCGCGGAACCCGCGCGGCGGCCGAACACGCCCCGGTGCATGGGCCCGACCCGATGCGCATCGAGGCTGTGGCAGGCGCCGCAGCGGGCTTCGTACAGCGCGCCGCCGCGCTCGGCGTCGGCGGCCCGCGCGGCCCCGGCCGGATGAACCGCCAGGGCAGCCATCACGGTCAGCAGCGCCGTGGCCCGCAAGACAGGCCCGGCGGCCCGCGCCACCTTACGCTCCGAAGCTCAGGGCAGCGACCGGCACCGGCTTGCCCAGGGCATTCGCGAGCAGCGACCAGTGCATGGTTTCGTCGGCCGCCAGACGCGCCGCCACCTTGGCCAGATCCTTGTCGCCGAGCGAGGGAATGACGCCGAGATAGGCGTTGACAGCGCCCAGTTCGAGGCGCGCCGCCAGCGTCAGGACATCCGCCTGGGATTTGAGTCCGCCCGCGCCAAGGGCCGCCGCATAGTCGGCGTTGGACTTGGCCATCACGGCTTTGCCGCCCATCTTCTCTATGGTCGCGACGAGCGCGTCGCGGTGCCCCTTGTGATGGCTCTGGAACAGCACGGCGATGTCCAGCACCGGCTTCTGCAGCAGTCCGCTCTCGGCGCCGACCTGGTAGGCGGCGATGGCCTCGTGCTCCAGGCCGAGGGCCACATTGAGGATGCCCACGTCGCCGGCCGGATTGCCGGCCGCCGCCGCGGCGAGGCGGGAATGGCCGGCGAGCAGTGCCAGGGCGGCGCCGGAGATGGCGATACCGCCGGTCGCGCCGAGGAAGCTGCGGCGGGAGGGATCGGGAGATGGGTTGGTCTTGATCAGCATGGCGTTTCCTTCATTCAGTTGCGGCCTCGCGGGCCGGATTGGGTATTTGTCAAGGGGCGCCTGGCAGGCACCTGTTTACCCATACGCGACGGCGTCGAATCCGGATGCAGAAAACTTCTGACCAAGTGCGATCTGGGGTTCGATCGCGGAAATCGCACGGTCCAATCCAGTTGGCGACCAAGGGTGGAGTCAGCCTCTCGTGTTCAACTACCTCGAAACTTCGATTGGTTCGGGTTGAGTCGTAAGCGTGCTACGGATCCCCTATTGCCTCACGTCTCGGCTTGAGGTGTGGGTTCCGCGCGCAGAGGCAACAACGAATCGATCTGGCTGTTGAGGCAGGTCGGCAGCCTCTCCAACGTCTCGCGTGCGGAACAGACCGAAATCTAGTGATGCATCCCTACGGTCGCATGGCGACAAAGTACGACGGCCTTTCGCTACCCTTTCTTCGGATAGTCGAGGACGACCTTCTCCACATTTACGGAACCGATGGTCGCCCATGACTTCGACTCGAACGTGAATTGCGCAACCGAGCACGTCGGCAGCAGTGCGATATCGGTGGACAAACGATGCGCAAGTTCGGAGATCTCGGGGTTGTGCCCAAAGAGCATCACGCACTTCAGCTTGTCATTGAGTCCGCCAATTACCGCCAGCAGGGTCTCGGGGTCGGTGGCATACAGCCGGTCATCCACAACGATATCCTTGGTCTTGTAGCCGAGTTCGCCGGCGATGATTTCCGCGGTTGTAAGCGCTCGACGTGCAGGACTCGACAGCATCAGGTCAGGTTTCCCCTGCTGTTTCGCCAGGCGTTTGCCCATCATGGGCGCGTCACGCCTGCCGCGGTCGGCCAACGGCCGCTCCGTGTCGGGCAGGTCAAGGCTATCCCAACTCGACTTGGCATGACGAACAAGGATTAGTGTTCGCTTCATTCAACCTATTTTCCTCAGTTGACGCCATAAATGCGTTGCATCCAATTGATTCTCGGAGGCATTTGTTGATCAAAAATCTACCAAAAAGGTAACTGTGGCGCAGTTCCAAAAAGCGTCGCCAATATCATGATAAGAATAGCGTTTCTCTATTCAGCACCTTCAGAATGTTGGGGCAACTGAGGAATTTAGGTTCAATCCTCTGCGGCGACCGTTCGCGGCATTTTGCCACCACCAGCTCGCGGGGAGCATGGCAAACTCTCGTAGTCGGCCATCAGCGGACCGTCGAGCTATCCGTCTCGACCGTCAGCAATAGACTGGGAGCGGACGGTCGCCTTTCCGAGACCACAGGCAGGAAAGTGCCCTGTCTGGTGAGGCACTGCGCGGCTTGCTTGAGAAGATTCCGATCCTTCAAGTGGAAGGCATCGATGCCGAAGCCATGTCCGACGATTGGGAGCCGGACTTGATCGCCCGGTTGCTCGTAGGCGGTCGTCCGCACCTGCTCATCTGCGAGTACAAGTCGAACGGGCAGCCGCGGTACGCCCGATCCGCGCTGCTGGAGCTGCGGAACTACATAGCGCACAGAGCCCCCAAGGCGACGCCCGTCTTCATCGCGCCCTACATCTCACCCGCAGTGAGACAGTTGTGTGAAGAGAAGGGCGTCGGCTACCTCGACTTGGAGGGAAACGCCCGGATCGCCTTCGGTGGTGTATTCATCGAGCGCGTGGTGGCGGACAGGCCTGCGGCCGAACAACGCGAACTCAAGTCGCTGTTCAGGCCGAAATCCGCGCAGGTGCTGCGTGCCATGCTGCGTGAAGCAAGCCGTGCATGGCGGGTCACCGAGTTGTCGGAAATCTCCGGGGTCAGCCTTGGGCACGTCAGCAATGTGCGCACCGGCTTGATTGATCGGGAGTGGGCACGCGCGTCGGACGATGGTCTGGTCCTCTCGGAGCCCAATGCCCTGCTAGACGCATGGCGGGACAGCTACACCGCGCCACCAGGTGAGCGGCTGCGCTTCTACACGTCGCTGCATGGGAGCGCACTTGAAGACGCGGCTCGAAGCGCTCTGCGTGCGGATAACGCCCCCGGGCGTGCTGCCTTCGCATCGTTTTCGGCGGCCCAATGGCTTTCCCCTTACGCGCGCACCGGCACGCACTACTTCTTCGCTGACGGGGAAGGCTTGCGCAAGCTCCAGGCAGCGCTGAAGCTCGCGCCCGCCTCCAAGGGGGAGAACGTGGTCGTCACCGTGCCGAAGGACTTGGGACTGCTCTCCGACACCGTTGAACCTGCACCGGGCGCGGTTTGCACGAGTCCGATTCAGACCTATCTCGATCTCTCCATTGCCGGCGAACGCGGCGCCGAGGCCGCCGACCACCTGCGGCAGGAAAGACTCTCATGGCCCAAATGACACCACCCCAAGAACCACAGTCGGCGGCCGAGTACGACGACCGCACGACTGCGGCCGTGAAATCCGTATTGATCGAGATCGGCCAGATTCTTGGCAGTTTCAGGGGAAAGTTCGCCATCATCGGCGGTGCGGTTCCTTGGCTGCTGCTGGCCAACGAGGACATGCCCCACGTTGGCACGCTCGACGTAGACGTCGGGCTGGACGCGGAAGCACTCGGCGACGGCGAGTACGCCACCCTGATCGGAGCGCTTCAAGGCCATGGATACGCTCAGCGCGAGGGGCTTCGGCGCTTCCAGTTGGTTCGCCAAGTGCCCGCGCGTGATGACGGGGAAGCGATCGATGTTGTGGTCGATTTCTTGATGCCGCGCGACGCGGAAATCGTCAGGAACGATCCGCCCTTGATCAGCGATTTCGCCGTGCAACGGGCGGATGGCGCCGACTTGGCGATGCGCTTCTATCAACTCGTGGCCGTGGCAGGTCCAATGCCGGACGGTGGGACAAACCGCGTAGAGATTGCGGTGTGCTCCATCCCCGCTTTACTGGCGATGAAGGGCCATGCGCTGGCCGGACGCTACAAGCAGAAGGATGCCTACGACATCTACTACTGCGTGCGGAACTATCCCAATGGGATCGAGGCGTTGGCGCGGGAATGTCGCCCACTCCTGGGGCATGCAAGCGGTGAACGCGGCTTCCGGCACATCGCCGAGAAGTTCGACACCTTCGATGGACACGGCCCAACCTGTGTGCGACGCTTCGTCGAAGACACGCATGCACTGGGTGATCGCACGCCCGAACAGTGGCAGCAGGATGCGTTTGGGCAGATCGACGCATTGCTGCGCACCATGGCACTGCGAGATTGAGCCAGGCCCGATGGACTACACGCAACTTCGCACGCTGCTGGAGCCGCTCATCACGGGATTGAAAGACGCCGGCACCCATACCATGCTGCCGACGCTTTGCGAAGAATTAGGACTGCCTGCGCCAGCCACCGACGGTTCCAAGCGCGACCGCATGGCTTCCAGCTTCGAGGCGGTAGCGGACACCGACCTGCCTGCGGTTGCACGCAAGCTGCTGGTGCGCCACCCGCCCAATGCCACTACGCGCAACCAGATTCAGGACATTCTCTGGAGCGACAGTGCGTGCCCGCCAATCCCGAAGCGGTATCGGCGCGATCTCGCGCGGCGGCTCAATAGCGAAGAGCTGTATGGGGATGCTCGCAGGTTCGACGATCTGCTGGAGCAGTTATGGATCTTGGATGCCAATAACTGGATGCAACTGCTGGGCGGTAAGCCCACCGGATTGCGGGCGGAAATTCAGCAGCATGTCCATCGCAATCCGGAGGACTGGCTGGCCGAAACGCTGTTCGACCAGTTGGGCGCCTACGACGCTTCAGACAGACGCTTTGCGCTGTTTCTGGAGGGCTGGCTTCGGCCGACGTGCGCCCCGATGAGGCAGCGCAACGCCACTTCGTCGCTTGCGTCAACGAGTCGCTGCACAGTTGTGGCGTCGAGCTGCGCGAGACTGGTTTAGAGGGCGGCTACCCCGTCTTCTCAATGGGCTCGTTACACGCGGCGACCAAAGGCCGGCCGAAGAATCTCATCTTCGCATCACCCGACAAGCCCGATCTGCGTTTCCGCGATGCGCTGGACAACGATGTCGAGATCGTCACCAACGCGGACAAGGTGCTCGTCTATGACCACCCCATCGGCAACGACGGACTGCGCTGGAACGACCTGCAGCAGTGGTGGAGCGATACCGAGCAGATCGCTGATGCCACGCAGGCCAAGCACTCGCTGTACAAGCGCCTCAAGGCCAGCTTGCCCCGCAACTCCCCGCCACAGTCCCTGCTGTTCGATGCCTTCTTCGAGGGGTTCCGCAGTGCCGTACCAAACCTGCCAGCGCTGTTGCCAGAAGTATGGCTGCACTGGGACCCGCGCACGGTCAAGGAACGAGGGCCGGACGCACTTTTGCGCTTTCGCATGGATTTCCTGCTCCTGCTGCCACAGGGCGTGCGGGTCGTCATCGAGGTTGACGGCAAACACCATTACGCGGATGCCGCAGGTAGCGCCGACGTACAGCGCTACGCGCAGATGGTCAAGGCGGACCGCGAACTCAAGCTGGCGGGCTATGAAGTCTTTCGCTTCGGGGCAGCGGATCTGCAGGCGCCCACAGCCAAGGCGGACGTGAAGGCCTTCTTCGAGGCGCTATTCAAACGCTACGGCGTTCCGACGAACTGACAAGCCAGCCCCACGCTGGCCACCACCAAATTCCTTGGAGAGCATCATGCAGAACGACCAAGACGATGGAGCGGCGGAAATTGATCCTCTCGCCAGGATGAAGTCGCCATCCGATTTCGTCGGGCAAGCGCTCTTTATTCAGGGCGAGGACTGGTACAACAACGCGATGCTGGGTTGCGTCTATTATTCTCCGTGGGACATCTACGCTGCCGGCTACAAGGATGCTGCCGACGCCTTGGTCGAGGCGTTGGCCGAGCGGAAAGCGTCCCTCGACAGCGTGGTTTACCCGCTGGTGTTCTTGTATCGCCAAGGACTGGAACTCCAACTGAAACTGATCCTGCCGCTGGCCCGTCGCCTGGCTGGCAAGGAGGCCGGCGCCGATATCGGACATAAGCTGATGCCGTTGTGGAATGAACTGCGCCGGCACCTCCAACAGCTCGATCCTCGCGAAGACGACAAAGATCTGCCGGCCATTGAAGATTTCATCCGCCAACTCGATACCGTCGATCCCGGTTCATTCGCCTTCCGGTACCCCACGACGAAGAGGGGCGAGGTGTCGCTCCCCGAGTTGCGACACATCAACGTAAGACACCTCTCCGAAGTCATGGACAGCGTGTTCATGCTGCTGGGCGGAATCCACTCCTGGCTCGGGGAGATGGACCAGAACGACGGCTACTACTGAGTGTTCGAAGCCCTCGGTTCTCTGGCCGATATTGGCCACGCCATAGTGGGCACGCTTCTTCAAGTCCGTCATCCCCGGGCATCCACTTCGGCTCGTCGAGGATTGCGGCCGCGACCACCACCGGACCGGCGAGCGGCCCACACCCCGCCTCGTCGACACCCGCAACGTCTCCGATGGGCTCAAGCCAGAATTGGCCGGGCCGCGCGGTGGTGTCGCGAGCGCTCATCAGCTTCTCTTTCCAGAAAGCCGCCGCTTGCCAATGACAGCTCCTGGCCGTTATGCAGAGCTCTGCATAACGGCCATTATGTAGGCCAAGCGCTCTGTCATGGCTCGAGCTTGCCGAGGTCTGGGCACAAAGGCGGCGCTGGCGCCCGGGCGTGGCCACCCGCCGCTCAACCGGCACGGCGACGTCACCGGGTGATTCACCGCTGGGCGGTTTCATCACGCTGATCGGAGGCATGCACCGACAAATGGACTTCGGGTTGCTCGCCATCGGTTGCGCCACAGCTTTCACGCCTGAGCGAAACCATGTCTGGTGGTACGCCTTCCGCAGCAGCCTCGGCGCCCGCTGACCCAGGCACCGCCTGGGGGCGGATACGGATAACTTCGGTCGCAGTGGTGGCGCCACACTCCATCAATGCCGCTGCCGCCAGCCAGGAGTCTGGCGGCACCACCGTCCGCTCACGCTGCATTGGAGCCAATCAGGCGAGAAAATAGTGTGCCGCCGATCCAATGGCCGCTTCCGAGAAAACACGGCAAACAAACCTGAAAATTGGAGGAGCGACCCGACTGGTGGCTCCTGGCCGGATGCCGTCAGCCTGGCGGGGTGTTGATGGTCGGGTCTTCCCAGGTCCAGACTTGATTGACCATAACCGGCGCAAAGCTGCGGTACTCGTATTGCTTCTTCCAGACTCCCGCCTTGAACTGCGCCAGTTTCATGGTCGTCGCCTCATAGGTAATGCCGCATGACCGCCTGCTTGCGGGCTGGTGCGGCAGCGATGATGGCTTCGGCTTGGCGATGCTGTGTTCGAGCAAGGCGGCGCCGATCGTCTTGCGCCAGACTGTTTTCGCTTTCTGAAAACCCGGCACGGCGAGCAGGTCGGTGAGGTTGTCGGGCGTGATCATCGGCGAATGTTAAGCCAGCTTGGCCAGATGACTGCGTCAATGCAAAAGTCGGCGCCGGCGACACGGCGGCCGGGCACCGCTGAACAGTACTACGTCGACGCGGCCTGCAATTCCAGGTTGATGTAGCGCAGGCGGGTCGCCATTTCAGCGCTCAGATTGAAGAGGACGGTTGCGGCGATGTTCGGATGCTTGCGCCGCATTTCGTCGAAATGCGTTCGCGTCAGCTTGAGCACCACGCTGTCCTCGTCGGCCGTCAGGTCGGCCGAGCGCGGCAGGCCGTCGAGCAGGCCCATCTCGCCGAAGACGACACCGGGGGCCAGCGAGGCCACACGTTTGCGCTGGGGTTCGCCGCGCAGGTAAAACGCTGACGCTGCCCGAAATCACCACGTAGAGCCCGTCGGCCATGTCGCCGGTGGAAAAGATCGGCGCACCGCGCTGGATGTGCAGCTCGACCAGGGCGCTCTCCAATATCTGCAGGTCATTGCGGTCGAGGCCGCGGCCGAGCTGGGTTTCGCGTACCGAAAGCAGGCGGTCGCGGGGTTCGGGCAGGTCGAACCTGGCCAGCAGGTCTTCCTCCGCCCATTCCATGGCATCGTCCGCGGTATCGAACCAGAAGCGCCGTTCCGGCAGCCCGGCGCCGCCCAGCAAGGCCAGCATGCGGGCACGGGCGCCGTCCGGATTGATCGAGGCAAACAGCAGTTGGCAACGCTTGGCCGACCCTTCGCGGGCCGCCTGTTGCAGGATGCGCGCGCCCGTGGCATCGATATCGGTGATCCGGCGGAAATCCAGGATCAGATATTCGGCCTTTGCCGCAAGCCGCTCGATCTCGCGCGAAAGCTTGTCGGCCGTGCCGAAGAACAGGGGCCCGTCCAGTTCCAGCAGGACGATGCGCCAGCCCTCGCGCTCCAGTTCGCGCATGCGCGAGATGCTGCGCTGGCGCAGCGAATGATAGTGATTGCCGTGCAGCTCGCGCCGGATCACGCTGCCGCTGTTGCGCCGGACGAAGAGCAGCATCGCGCCGATCACGCCGACGGCGACGGCGACGATCAGGTTGGCCACCACGGCGGTAACGACCACGCTCAGCATCACCAGGTAGTTGCCGAGCAGGGTGCGCTGCTGGTTCGGCGTCAGGCCGTGGCCCTGCAGCAGTTGCCGCGGCAGGCGGCGGCTCCATTCGTCCACCATGGTCCACGACACCGCGACCAGAAGGCCGCCCATCACCGACAGCGGCAGGTAGGCGATCATCTCGACCGCGGACAACACGCCCGCCGCAATCAGGGCATAGACCAGTGCCGACCAGCGCGTCCGCGCACCGGCATGGACATTGCTGGAACAGCGCGCGAGGCGGGCGAGGCTGATCGTTCCGCCGGCGCAGGCACTGAGGACATTGGCCAGCCCCTGGAACAACAGTTCCCGTTTCGCGTTGTGGCGTTCATGCAGCATGCCGTCCACCACCGATGCCGTCAGCAGGGATTCCACCGTGACCAGCAAGGCCAGGCCGGCGGCCGCGGGGATCAGCGACGGGATCATCGCCCGCAACTGCGGATCGCCGAAGATGGTCTGGAAGCCGCGCAGCACGTCGAGGTCCGGCCAGCGTGTGGCTACCTCGGCGAGCGTGGCGCCCGCCCGTTCCGGGCCGGCCACGGCGGCAATTAGGTAATGCAGCAGCAGGCCGCTTGCCAGTGCCACCGTCAGCGGTGGCACTTTTGAGGCGAAGCGCGGCGCCGACAGTGCAATCGCGAGGGTGGCAAAACTGATGGCCACGGCGCCGGGCTGGACCGCTCCCAACTGGCCGGCAAGGCCAGCCCATGAGGAAGCGATCGGAAGGCCCAGAAAGGGGCGCACGGCAGTGAGCAGGAGCAGCAGCGCCGCGCCATTGATGAAGCCGGCGAGCACCGGGTAAGGCATGTACTTGAACAGGCGCCCGACGTTAGCCAGGCTCATCAGCACCTGGATTGCGCCGGCCAAGGCCAGCGTAAGCATCGTAAAGGCGAGTATCAGCGGGATGTCCGGCGCGCCATCCAGGCGCAGCCGGGTCGCCAGGTAGGCGACCAGGGCGGCTATCGCCAGCGCCGGGGTCGCCCCCGTGCCGCCCAGCAAACCCGGTCGCGCGGTGCCGATAGCGCCGACCAGGTTGCTGATCAGCGCACAATAGATCGCCGCCAGCACGCCGACCGCCATGAACTCATGGCCCAGGGGCGCGACGGCAATGATGCCGTAGCTGGCCTCCATCGGAATGGCGACCAGGGCGGCGGTCAGCGGGCCAAGAAAGTCACCTGGGAATACAGGGCGGGCGAATTTCAGGGGTGCATCCTTGTTTGCGGCTGTTTGATTCAGTACGGAGGATGCTGGCATGGCCCGATATCGGCTGGAGTCGCAATCCTTGGATCATAAACAAGAATTCCCGGAAAAGCGCGGGTAATCAGCCCAAGCGGCAAGGCAATCGCATGAATGCGAAGGATAGGAAATCCAATGGGCTTATCTTGGCTCACCCAACCCTGGCGTGCTCGGTACGGCGCAATTTCAGGGCCTTGTTGGAGTCAAGTTTCCAGCCCTGGAATTCAAATAGCCGAACGCTTGTCGCGGTGCGCTGGCCACGCTCGGCTTGGTGGGTAGTCGCGTTGAAGGCATTCGATGGATTCGTCCCCGTATCAAGTTCGGGGCAGGCATTTCCGGCGAAAGACCGTCACCGCGGAGCCCGATCGGGGGCCGGAATCCAGCGGTGTGCCACTGGATTCCGGGTCAGGCCCGGAATGACGCAGCAAGTGGACCGCTTCGACCGCGCTCGTTTCACCTTGACTGATTGCTAGTGTTCCTTGCCATCCACCCGTGCTTGCGCCAGAAAGGGAATCAGGCGCCAGGCGAGGATCGCAAAGCCGGAAAACCAGCCGCCCGCCGCCAGCAGGATCCATAGCGCGTAGGCGGCGGGATGAAGCTGCGGCGCAATCACGCGCAGCACGAAGGCGGCGATCATGGTCCACAGCACCAGTTTGTCGATGGGATCGAACACGACTTTTCTGCCCGTGTGCCCCTTGGCGATCCGGACCAGCATCGCCGGAATGATCAGGCCCATCGCGCCCATCGTGAAGATGTGCACCGAGAATGAGCCGACCCAGGCGGGTTGCGCGACCTGGCCGAGGAACTCGACCAGCAGTTGCAGCACGATGGCGCCGTAGCCCAGATACATGATGCCCAGGTCGAGCCGCCGCAGCGCCAGTTGCGGTTTCCAGAAGCACAGTCTGCCGGCCAGCAACAGCGCCAGCAGCAGCGACATCCAGCCCGCCAGCCAGGGCGGCATCAGGCCTGCGCCGACCAGCAACAGTCCGAGCAGTTTGATGGCCTTGTCCAGCGTGGTGTTGCGCAGGATGCTCACCTGGAAAATGTTCTTCATGAACTGGGTCAGGGTGCGTTCCAGCATGACCAGGAAGGCCATGCGGAACAGGCCGGTGGCCATGGCTATGCCGATCTGGAAGTGCTCCGCGCTCAGCATCAACTGCTTGGCGAGCAGAAAGGTCGGGAGGATCAGCAGGAAAAAATAATTGTCGCGATAGCTGTCCCTGTTGCGGTAGCGCACCAGTGTCCAGGCGAGCATCGCGACGATCGAAGCCAGGAACAGCGTGTTGGAAAACTCGAACAGCAAGCCGGGCCAAAGTCCGCCAAACCACATGCCGAGACGTTCGAACAGCCAGGCCGCCACGAGGAATATCAGCGCTGCGCCGTGATAGCCGCGAACCACGACCCAGTTCTTCGTCGCGGTCAGCAGGAAGCCGCCGAGCACGGCCCAGCCGAAACCGAAGAACATCTCGTGGGCATGCCACTGGACCGCCGCGACGGGTAATGCGGGAGCAGGCAGGAGACCGAGGAAAATCAGCACCCAGAGCAGCGGCAGGCTAAGCCCCGACAGGCAGGCCAGGGTGAAGAAGGGCCGAAGCCGACCAGCCAGAAGGACCGTGCCGCGAGTTGCATCATGCCGGGTTCAGCGGTCGTGAATCAATTGACACCATCCACCCCATCCGTCATTCCGGCGTAAGCCGGAATCCAGTGCGTAACGCTGATATACATAAAAACAATCGGATAGACGAACTGGACCCCGGCTTTCGCCGGGGTGATGAGAGCGGAAATCGATCCGCGATGAATTTCTCACAAGCTCTCAGGGCCTTGCGCAGGAACAGGACATCCCATACCCGGTGACCCAGTTTCAAGCCGCGCGTCTCGAACTTTGTTTGTGGTCGATACGGCGGCCGCGGAATGAAGTCTTGGCCATGTTCATCAGCAGCGCGTCGCCGGCAAGCGTCTCCAGGATTTGCAATGCATAGTCTTCCCAGTCGGTCGCGCAATGCAGGTAGCCCCTTGGCGTCAGCCGGGTTGCCAGCAGCTTGACGAATTCCGGCTGGATCAGGCGGCGCTTTTGCTGGCGCTTTTTCGGCCACGGATCGGGGAAGAAAACATGGATGCCGGAAAGCGATCCCGGCGCGATCATGTCGCGCACCACCTCGACGGCATCATGCTGGATCACGCGCAGGTTGGCGAGTTCGCGCGTGGCGATTTCCTTCAGCAGGCTGCCGACACCCGGCGTGTGTACTTCAATGCCGAGATAGTCGTTCTGGGGGTGTTCGGCGGCAATCGTCGCCGTGGTTTCGCCCATGCCGCAGCCGATTTCGAGGATCCGCGGTGCGCGGCGACCGAATACCGTTTCAAGATCAAGCAGCGCCGGCCGATAGGCGATGCCCCAGCGTGGCATGCCGTCCTCGTGATGGCGCCGCTGGGCATCCGAGACGCGTCCCTGGCGCAGGACGAAGCTGCGGATGTGGCTGGCGCGACGCCCCGCCGCTGTCGCGTCCTCGTCGCCCGCTTCGCTCATTCGGCGGGCCCCTGGAGAATTGCTGGTGGTGCGCTCTGCATGGCCTCGCTCTGCATGGCCTCGCTTTGCGTGGCCTGGCTCTGCATGCCGTGGATTCCGCTTTGCGGGGTGGCAACTTCGTCTTGCGGGCCGTCAATTCTGCGTGCCGGACTGGCAACGGCGGGCGCCTTGGCTGGATTGAGCTCCGGCGCGGCGCCTTCCGCCAGCAGCCTGTCGAGTTCGTAACGCGGCTGGGTGATCGCCTCGGGCAGGCTGGTGCAGGCGTCCTGCAAGCTGACCGTGCCCAGGGAAGGCTGGATGCTGTCCTTGAGGTTCAGCGCCCGCGCCAGATCCTGCCATTGGGCCTGCGCCGCGCGTGGGCCAAAGTAGTAAGCGGCGAGGTCGAGTGCCAGGATTTCGATGGTCTGTGCCTGCTTGACATGCCAAATGGTGTAGGCATCCTGTACCGGTGTGGAATGCTCCGGCAGATCAAGGCAGGACGCCGCCAGCAACGACAAACCATGCGCCAGGCCGAACAGGCGCTGGCGAATCAGGATCTCCGGCTGCTCGAAGGCGTAGCCGAGGCGTTGGTGCATCGGTTTCAGGGTCGGCGCATCCGCGGTGGGCGGATCCGCGGTCGGAACTGCCGACGGAACGGCTGGCCGGGGCGTGTCTTCAGCATGCGCGGGACCCAGCAGCGCGGCAAGCAGCATGCCGCCGACAAGGAAGCGCCTCACGTGGCGACTTGGCCGATCATTCCAGCGCCAGGCGAGCTCGGTGTCGCCGCGTAATGTTTCTTCGGCATGCGGCCGGCGCGATATGCTTCACGGCCCGCCTCGACCGCCTTTTTCATCGCGCCGGCCATCAACAGCGGATCCTGCGCACCGGCAATCGCGGTATTCATCAGCACGCCGTCACAGCCGAGTTCCATCGCAATCGCGGCATCCGAGGCCGTGCCGACCCCTGCGTCGACCAGCACCGGAACCTTGGACTGTTCGATGATGAGTTTGAGGTTCCACGGATTCAGGATACCCATGCCGGAGCCGATCAGCGAGGCCAGCGGCATCACCGCGACACAGCCGATGTCTTCCAGCATGCGCGCCTGGATCGGATCGTCCGAGCAGTACACCATCACCTGAAAGCCGTCCTTGACCAGGGTCGCCGCGGCCTTCAGGGTTTCCGGCATGTTGGGGAACAAGGTGCGCGGATCGCCCAGTACTTCGAGCTTGGTCAGCGCATGGCCGTCGAGCAGTTCGCGTCCGAGGCGCAGCGTGCGCACGGCTTCCTCGGCGGTATAGCAGCCGGCGGTGTTGGGCAGGATGGTGAATTGCGTGGGCGGCAGCACGTCGAGCAGCGAAGGCTGGCCGGGTTCCTGGCCGATATTGGTGCGGCGTATCGCGACCGTGATGATCTCCGCGCCCGAAGCCTCAATGGCTGCGCGCGTCTGGGCGAAATCACGGTATTTGCCGGTGCCGACCAGCAGGCGCGAGTGGTAGGTCCTGCCGGCAATGACGAGGGAATCCGAGTTCATGGTGAGTGAATCCTGAAGGTGCGTTCAGCCGCCGCCGACGGCGACGACAATTTCGATGCGGTCGCCCGCGGCGAGCAGGGTTTCGGCATGGCGGCTCCTGACCACGATCTCGCCGTTTCTTTCCACCGCGACACGCTTGCCGGCCAGGCCGCGCTGTTCCAGCAGGGCGGCCACGCTCAGGGGTGCAGGAAACTGTCGCGACTCGCCGTTGATGATGATGTCCATTGCTTGACGTGAAATACAAAAATAAGTGCGCCCGGTGATATTCGAGCGCAGCGAGCCAATCAGTAGCCTCCCCCGTGAGGGGGAGGACGGGAGGGGGTGGGTGTCATTGCAATTTGTTCATTTTACTTCAGCAGGCGGCGCCGGATCAGCGTCAGGGCAATCCAGAAGGCCGCGACCGCCACCGCAGCGAGGGCCGCGAGGTGACCCAGGATGCCTGAAGGGACCTCGCCGAACAGCAGCGGCCGCACCAGCGCCACCGCATGCGTCAGCGGCAGCCAGGCAGCCACCGCCTGCACTAGCGGCGGCAACTGGTCGGCCGGGAAGAACACGCCGCACAGCAGCACCATCGGCGTGATGAACAAGGTGAAGTAGTACATGAAAAAGTCGTAGGAGGGCGCCAGCGCCGTGACGATCAGGCCGAGCGCGGCGAAGGCCAGTCCGGTCAGGAAGATTACCGGCAGCGACCACAGCGCGAGCGGCGAGGCGACAAAGCTCAGCGCGGCGATGACCACCAGGATCGCCGCGCCGGACAGCGTGGCCTTGGCCGCCGCCCAGAGCAGCTCGCCGGCCATCACGTCCTCCAGCGTCACCGGCGCGTTCATGATCGCCTCCCAGGTGCGCTGCACATGCATCCGCGAGAAGGCCGAATACAGCGCCTCGAACGACGCGGCGTTCATGGTCGAGGCGCAGACCGTGCCGCTGGCCAGAAAGGCGATGTAGGACACCCCGTTGATCTGCGGCAGCAAGCCGCCGAGGCCGTAGCCGAGACCGAACAGGTAGATCATCGGGTCCGCGAGGTTGCCCAGCAGCGAAGGGATCGCCAACTTCTTCCAGACCAGGAAATTGCGCCGCCAGACGGCGAAGGCGCGGACCGAGAGTTGCGGCAGGGGGAGGGTTTGTGCGCTGGCGGCCCTGTTCATTTCTTGATTGATCCCCTGGCAATCTCGTAGCAGGCATCAATGTGCGAGTTGCCCAAGTACATCATCGCCGTCACGCTGAGCGCCACCGCGGCCGCCTGTCCGGCGAAGGGGATGTACTTGAGCACCTGTTTGGTGGCGAGGCGCACGCTGACCTTCTTCAGCGCCGCCACCGCGAGTTGCCGGGTGATGGCCCGCCCCGCCAGATCGCTGCCGACTTTCTTCAGCATCGCGTAGATCAGCACCTTGTGCCGGGGATCGAGTTCTTCGATCTGCTCGGGGGTCAGTCCGAACTTCTGGTTGATTGCCGGAATCAATTGCAGCAGCAGGCCGACATCGCCGGCGATGTCCACACCCGGTATCGGAATCAGCGACATGCCGCCGGAGGTCGCGGCGCGCCGCCTGACCATGGCCTTGCAGGAAGCGCGGATCTTCTCCAGTTCGGTCAGCGATTTTGGCAGCATCTGTGTTCCTTGCCCTGGTACGGGTAGCGGCCACCTCCGCACCAACATCCGTCGTCGATCATGCGTCGTTCCTTTCCGGAAATCCCTGTTGCCCCAAACGTCCGCCTCCCCGCTGCTGTTCTTCCGCCAGCGCCTTCAGGCTCGCCAGACCCTGCTCGAACTGTCCGCCGACCATCTTGTCCATGCTGAAGAACACGCCCATCAACTTCGACAGGAAGTTGTTGCTGCCGTGCATGACCCAAGCAAACTCGGTGCCTTCGCCGTTGGCCGTCAGCAGGTATTCGGCCGTGTTGTGCGCCTTGAAGGGCTTGAGGAAATCCAGCTTGATCACCACCCGCGCTGGCGCCACCGCATCGACGATCTCCATGCGCCCCTGCCCGACCTTGCTGTTGCCCTGCCATTCATACACCGCGCCCTGGCCGCTGTCGGCGCCGGAAAAGCTCTTGCGCATCGACGGATCCAGTGCCGCCCAGGGCGACCATGCATCGAAGTTGTGGAAGTCGCTGACCAGCGCAAACAGCCTCTCGCGCGGTGCATCGATGTGAATCGAGCGCTGCACGCGGAAGCGGGCCGGCCGGGTGGCGACCAGAAACAGCAGGGCTGCGATCAGCAGCAGGACGATGAACAGGGCAAATCTCAGCATCGCGTACTCCTTCTGCTTCTTCCTGAAGCGGGACGGGCGCCAAGAATACCCGCCGCCGGTCGCGTTGCAAAGCTCCCGACAGGCCATGCGGGCCGCCTCGAAGTGCCCACGGACTTGATCGATTCAATGTGCAAGGAGACGGGGTGCTTTGAACTCAATGACATTGATCCATCCGGTTTGTTCGCTTGGTCACCTGACCGGCTGAATTCACCGGTCTGCGCGGCATTATCGCGCTACGGCCCCTGCGCCGCCAGGTTGGCCCGCAGATTGGCAAGCTGAGCGGCAGACTGTAGACTGGAACCGCTATGGTGCCATTATGGTTGGAGAATCCCACGCCTACAACGCTGAGGTTGAAGAACATTCCCGACGAGGTGTATGAACGACTCAAGCTTGCAGCGGAGACGCACCGCCGCCGCATCGACAGAGAGGCAATTGTGTTCCGTGCTTGCCTTCGGGGCAGGGGAGTCTTCGTCGTCGGTGCGCTGGCGGCGGCGTTGGCGGCGCTGGTCTTCGTGCATCTCGGTCTTGTGGCGCCGCGGCGCCAGCGTCAGGAGGGAGGAATACAGCCATGAGTTCAGACATGTCCGGCATTGGCGCCATCATCATCGGCGACGAGATCACGCTGGGGCGCCGCGAGGACAAGCATTTTCCGAAGGTGATCGAACTCCTGGCGGCGCGCGGCATGGTGCTCGACTGGGCGCTGCACATCGGCGACAACCGGCAGCGTCTCACCGAAACGCTGGCGCGCAGCCTCGCCAGCGATGACATCGTGTTCAGCTTCGGCGGCATCGGCAACACCCCGGACGACCACACGCGGCAGGCCGCCGCCGCCGCCGCGGGTGTGGAACTGGTGCTGCATCCGGACGCCGAGCGCGAGATCCGCGCGCGCTTCGCCGAACGCCAGATGGAGCTGAGCGACGTGCAACTGGCGATGGGCAATTTCCCGGTGGGCAGCCGCATCATTCCCAATCCCTACAATCGCATCCCCGGCTTCTCGCTGGGCCGGCACCATTTCGTACCGGGCTTTCCGCAAATGGCCTGGCCGATGGTCGATTGGGGGCTCGACGGCGAGTACCGCGGTCGCTTCAACGCGGTCCCCACTGCGGAGGCGGCCATCCTCGTCTGGAAGGGCGTCGAGGGTCGGGTGATCCATCTGATGCGACGCGTCGAAGCGGATTTTCCCGGCGTCAAGGCCTTCAGCCTGCCCTTCCTCGGCTCGGAGGAGGTTCAGCGCCACATCGAACTCGGGGTACGCGGTGCGCCGGAACAGGTGCCGGCGGCGATGCAGGCGATCCGGCGTGGCGTCGAGGAACTCGGCTACACGTACGATGAGAAGTGACGAAGCCGGCCTGGGCACCGTTTTGGGCTATGCCAGGCATTCAGTAGACGAAGGGAAACAGGTGCCGCGATGATCGATAGCCGGGAGCGACAGTACCTCGAACAAGCCAGGTTGTTCGCCAACATCACGCTGGAGAGTGTTCAGCACCTTCTCGTACGCTGCGATCGCCTGAATCTGGAACGCGGCGAGCACCTGCTGGAAGCCGGCGCGGCCAACAGCAATCTGTACCTGATTCTCGACGGCGAGCTGCGCGTCTATCTGACGGATCGCAATCTGCCCGCGCAGGCGGTGCTCGGCGCCGGCGACTGCGTCGGCGAGATGTCGCTGCTGGATGGGCAGGCGGCGTCTGCCCTGGTGCTGGCGGCCAAGGATTCGAAACTGATCGCGGTGCCGCACGAGGTGCTCTGGTCGCTGGTGGACAGCTCCCACGGCGTGGCGCGCAACCTGCTGGCGATCCTCAGCGGCCGCATGCGCGAGAGCAACCGCGCACTGGTGGCCCTGCAGAATCGCAGTCTCGAGTTCGAGGAAGCGGCAGCCGTGGACCCGCTGACCTGGATCCACAGCAGGCGCTGGATGCTTGAAGCCTTTCCGCGCGCCATGGCGCGTTGCGAGAGAGACAAGGCGCCGCTCAGCCTGGTGATTGCCGACATCGACTTGTTCAAGAACTTCAATGAGCGATTCGGCTACCTCGCCGGCGATGCCGTGTTGCGGCGCATGGCGCGCCGCCTGGCCGACGGCTTGCGCGCCCAGGACCTGATCGCCCGTTCCGGCGGCGAGGAGTTCGTAATCCTGCTGCCGAATTCCAGCCTGGAACAGGCGCTGCCGATTGCCGAGCGTTTGCGCGAACTGGTGGCGATCGGCTGCGGCTTGCCGACCGACCAGGGTGTGACCCTCAGTTGCGGTGTGGCCCGGATGCTCCCCGGCGAATCGCTCGACGAACTGATTTCCCGTGCCGATGCCGCCTTGCGGCGCGCCAAGGAAAACGGCCGCGACCGGGTTGAAGTCGCCGGCTAGACCGAAGCGCTGCTAGCCCGTGCCACCCACCGTCAGCCCGTCGATGCGCACCGTTGGCTGGCCGACGCCGACCGGCACGCTCTGGCCTTCCTTGCCGCAGGTGCCGACCCCCGAATCGAGCGCCATGTCATTGCCGATCATCGAGACGCGCATCATGGCCTCGGGGCCGCTGCCGATCAGCGTGGCGCCCTTGACCGGCGTGGTGATCCTGCCGTTTTCGATCAGGTAGGCCTCGGCGGTTGAAAAGACGAACTTGCCGCTGGTGATGTCCACCTGGCCGCCGCCGAAATTGGCGGCGTAAACGCCTTTCTTCACCGACTTGATGATCTCCTGCGGATCGTGGCCGCCGTTCATCATCGTGGTGTTGGTCATGCGCGGCAGCGGCAGGTGAGCGAAGGATTCGCGGCGGGCGTTGCCGGTCACCGGGACGCCCATCAGGCGGGCGTTCAGGCTGTCCTGCATGTAGCCGACGAGGATGCCGTCTTCGATCAACACGGTGCGCTGCGTCGGGTTGCCTTCGTCGTCGATGGAGAGCGAGCCGCGCCGATCGGCAATCGTGCCGTCATCGACCACGGTGACACCCTTGGCGGCGACGCGCTGGCCGATGCGCCCGGCAAAGGTCGAACTGCCCTTGCGGTTGAAGTCGCCTTCGAGCCCGTGGCCGACCGCCTCGTGCAGCAGGATGCCGGGCCAGCCGGGGCCAAGCACCACGGTCATCTCGCCGGCGGGGGCCGGCTTCGCGGCGAGATTGACGCTGGCCTGGTGCACGGCGCGCGTGGCGTAGTCATGCAGCACGGCATCGGTGAAATAGGCGTAATCGAAGCGGCCGCCGCCGCCGGCGGAACCCTGCTCGCGCCGCCGCGCGGTGCCGCCGCCGTCTTCCATGATCACGGAAATGGAAACGCGCACCAGCGGACGCACGTCGGCCGCCATGCCGCCATCCGAGCGCGCCACCAGCACGACTTCCCAGGTGCCGGCGATGCTGGCCATGACTTCCTTGACTCGCGGGTCGGCGGCGCGCGCCATGGCTTCGAGGCGTTCCAGCAGCGTGACCTTGGCGGCGTCGTCGAGAGAAGCGATGGGGTCGTTCCCGGCGTAGAGCGCCGGCGGCGCCTTGCTGCGCCTCAGCAGCGGCGCCAGGCGCTGGGCGCCGGCGGCGGCAATCGCCCGGGTCGTGCCGGCGGCGGCCTTCAATGCCGCCAGGCTGATGTCGTCGGAATAGGCAAAGGCGGTCTTCTCGCCGCACAGAGCGCGTACTCCGACGCCCTGTTCGATGTTGAAACTGCCCGACTTGACGATGCCTTCCTCGAGGCTCCAGGCCTCGGAACGGGCGTACTGGAAATACAGGTCGGCGTAATCGACATGATTGCCGAACAACTGACCGAAGACGCGTTCCAGCAGGTGCGGCGCCAGACCGTGCGGCTTGAGCAGGATTTGTTCGGCAATTTCGAAGTGCGGGATCGGGCTGGTGAGAGCGTTCATGGTTGTCCTGGAAGGATTAGCGTGAAACAGCTAGTTCGAAGCGACTGGTGATAGTCGAGCGAAGCGAGCAAATTGGAAGCCTCCCCGCGAGGGGGCGAGGCGGGGTTTCGCAACGCATGCGTTGCGCCGCAGCAGCCGGCAGGCAGTGCAATGCCTGCCGTGGGCCGCGCAGCGGATGGGAGGGGCGGGCCTTTATGCAGCCTTTAGCGTGTTTCATCGATACGGGTGGCGAATCACCATGAAAGTTAATACAGTATTCGGTGTCTCAGTGCCGGCAGACTCGTTCTGGTATCGACCAGCCGTTGCCGGTTCAGTTCGGCGATGACCACGTCTTCGCCCTTGTCCATGCGGGCGAGCACCTCGCCCCAGGGGTCGATGACCATGCTGTTGCCGTGGGTCATCCGCCCGTTCGGATGCTGGCCGCCTTGCGCCGCGGCCAGAACATAGCACTGGTTTTCCACGGCGCGGGCGCGCAGCAGCAGTTCCCAGTGGGCGCGGCCGGTGGTTTCGGTGAAGGCGGCGGGCAGCACCAGCAGATCGACGGGGTTGGGTAACTGGTTTGGCAATTGGATTGGCGATTGGCTCGGCAACTGAGCCATGGCGCGGAAGAGTTCCGGAAAACGCAGGTCGTAGCAGATGGCGAGGCCGACCCGCCCGAATGGCGAGTCGAAGGCCACGACCTGATCCCCGCGCTCGATCGTGGCCGCTTCGTCGTAGGCTTCGTCGCCCTTGTTGAAGCCGAACAGGTGGATCTTGTCGTAACGCGCCACGCGGCGACCCTGCGGATCGAATACCAGGCAGGCATTGCGCAGCTTGGCCGGGTCCCGCGCCATCAGCGGAATCGAGCCGCCGACCAGCCACAGGCCATGCTGGCGGGCTGTCCGGGCCAGAAAGTCCTGAATCGGGCCATCCCCATCCACCTCGCGTGCCGCCAACCGGTCGGCATCCGTGGCGCCGATCAGCGGAAAGTACTCGGGCAGGGCGACCAGTTGCGCGCCGGCTGCCGCCGCGTCGGCGACCAGGCGGCCCGCCGTGGCCAGATTGGGCGCCACCTCCGGCCCGGAAATCATCTGTATCGCGGCGATTCTGGTTCCGGCATCATGCTCGCTGGCGCGTGCACGAGGCTGCTCTGAAGCTCGGCTACGCTGAATGTTCATTTGCTTTCCTCCGCGGGTTTGGGCTGAGTCTGTCCGATTTTTTCCACTTTCGGGTCTGCCCAGCTTCCGGTCACCGCGTACTCAAAGGCGAAGGCTTGATCCAGGGGGTCCTTGAAGATTTTCTGCGCCGCCCAGACGACTGCTCCGGCTACCGGGTTGGCAATCATCGCGCCGAGGGCAATCGAGTCGCCAACCGCGGGTTGCACGCGGACCTTGAGGTCTTGTGTTTCGGCGCCGAGATTGACCGTCCCGCTCATCAGGACTTTGGCCGACGGCCCCTGTATCTGCAAGTCTCTGGTTTCCATCACGCCGCGCGTGACGGCGAACTGTCCGGCTATGTTGTCGAAGGCAAAACCTTCGCTGAAGACATCGCGAAAATCCAGCGTGATGCGGCGCGGCAGGGATTGCAGGCTGAGAACTCCGAGCAGGCGGCCGACCCCAGGTTCGAGTTTGCTTAACTGACCGTTGGACGCATCCAGCTTGAGGCTGCCGCCAAGCGTCGGATACTCGATCGTGAACGGTGAGCCGTTCCATGAAAGATTGCCGGAAAGGTTGGCGCTGCCGCGCCGCACGGTATCCGGGTAGCCGAAGCGCGTCAGAAGCTTCTCGACGCTCTTGGCGCCGAGCTTGAAATTGATGTTGGTATCGGGCTGGGTCGGGCTGGGTCGCCAGCGGCCGGTGGTTTCCAGCGTACCGTAGTCGTTCTTCACGTCGAATCGGGTATTCCAGTAACCCTCGCGGTTTTCCGCGCCGATACGCACGGTGCCGAGCGGACGCTCCTTGAACGAGAGCTGGTCGACGGTAATGTCGAGGGCGGGAAACCGTTCGATGACTTCGCTGGCCTTGGCCTGCAGTGCAGCCGGTGTGGCGGCCGATTCCGGAATCGAGAACTGGCCGATGCGGCCGGTCAGTTTGCCGCCGCCGGCGCTGTCCCATTCGAAGCTGCCGGTCAGTTCACGGCTCTTCAGTTCGAAGCCGGTGCTGGTTCCACCCTCCGGATGGCTGCCATTGACGCGTACGTCGTGAAAGCTCCTGTCGAGCACCGTCAGCTCGGCCGTGCGCAAATCGAACAGCACTGCGGGCAAGGTCGGCAGCGCCGGTCCGTCTTGCCCATTGCCGTTGCCTTGTTTCGGCCAGAGGCCGCGCCAGAAGTCGAGATTGATGCGTGGCAGATCGACGGCGAGAAGCAGACCGCGTTCCGGCATGACTGGACTGGCCGAACCCATTGTCATCACGCCGCGCGTGATCACCGGCGGACTGCTGTCTTGACGGCGCACCAGTTGCAAGCGCCAGGCGGGGCCGATGCTGGCTTCGAGCATGTCCTGTGGCGGGCCGCGAGTCAAGCCTGCGGCTGCGCCGGAGGCGGTGTCCCGCGCGGACGGCGTGGGCGCGACGGCGGCTGGTGTCTTGGCCGGCGCGCCACGCGTTCCCGCGGGCGCCGCATCGGCTCGCGTTGCGGTGCGTGCGGCGGCATCGGGCAGCAGTTTGCGTTCGAAGCTGAAGGGCAATGGATCTGCTGCCGACTTGTTGAAGGGCTCGGGCAGGCTGGACGAAAGTCCAACCAGGTTCGAGGTCAGCTTCACGTCCGCCGATTTCTTCCTGATACGCGCACTGCCAGTCCATTTCGTACTGCCGGCCAGATGGTCCAGTACGGCGGAGTAGGGGACAAGCTGCCGCAGCGCCACGACGCTGTATTCTCCGGCGGCATTGATCTGAACGCCGCCGTCGCTTGCCGTCTTCACGTCGACGTTGAGCGGAGCACCGAGCAACAGGCCGCGAATCGCTCGCGCCTCCAGGTGGTCGGCGGAAAAACGCAAGGCCCCGCGGAGTTCGGTCACGGGCGGGAAATTGCTGGCCACCGTCAGGCGGTTGGCCTCGAAGCGATAAAGCCCGTCGACCACCGAATTGTCGAGCTTGCGCAAGGGCAGGGTGAGCTTCAGATCGAGCTCGCCGTTGCCCGCCGCCTGCATCTCCTGCGTGAAATGGTTGATGCGCTCGCCCAGCGGGCTGGACTCGACGAAACGCAGGAAATCGGCCGTCGCCCCGGCGGCTTTGCCGCTCACCGTGAGCAGTTCCTCGGCCTGTTCGATATCCGCGATCTCGGCGCGGACCTCGCGCAGGTCGACACCGAAGATCTTGCCGCTCTTGCCGGTGATCAGCATGCGCTGGCCGGCGAACAGCAGTTCGCCATCGATATTGGTGATTTCCGGCCAGTCTTCGGCGTAGCGCAGATTCGCCTCGTGGAACTTGCCGCGCACCTCGAAAATGCCGTCCTTGCCATCGCGAAAAGGGAACTGCCGCAGGTCGCCGCGCAGTTTCAGCGTCGTATCCGTGGCATGCCCGCCGCTGATGGCCGTCCGCAGCCAGTCGCGTACCTGTTCGCCCACCGCCAGCGGCATGTAGCGCCAGGCGGCATAGCCGTTGCCGCGTGTCAGGCGGGCGTCGAGATCCAGCGCGCCGGGCCCTTCGGGGAGCGCCCGCCAGTTGCCTTTGGCTTCGCCGGCAGCATCCTTGTTTTCGAAAGTGGCCTTGTTCAGACTCACCTGCAAACCATCGGCGGCGGATTTCCAGTCAAGCTCGGCGGCGAAGGCTTCCAGTTCCACGGTCGGGTCGGCAAATACCCTCGGCAGATCGAAAGCCGCGCGTTGGCCATCGAGCCGCAGGTTGCCGCCCTTCTGGTTGCCATCGACCCGACCATTGATGCCGGACATGCCCGGCACGGGCCCAAGGGCAGTGAGTCCAAGGCCTTCAAAGCGTCCCTTTACAGTCCATGTTTGCATGCTCTCCGGAGTTTCGGGCGTTCCTTTCCACTCCAGTGTCAGATCATGGACAAGGCCGCGCGGCGCGTGCCTGGCCAGGCGGGCGCGGGTGTCGTTGTCCAGCGGCAGATGCGCGGCGAGATTGGCGATCGCAGCGAGATCGAGACCGTTGGCACTGACTCTGCCTTGTGGTGGACGCTCGGCCCCCGCCCCTTGCCAAGCCAGTTTCAAGTCCGTCGAGGGCAGGGAAACGCCGTCCCGGGTCGCCAGCGTCAGATGCTTGAGTTCCGCGTCAAAGCCGCCTTCAAGGCGGCGCCCGATCACGCGTCCCTCAAGCCGGACCAGATCAAGTTCAGGCAGGTCGTGGCGCAACTGCAAGCGCACGTCGGCCAACCGGACATCGGCGGTGGTCGAACGCAGTTGCTTGTTGGCAATTTCCAGCCATAGTCTCAGGGCGCCGCTGCCTTGCGGCAACAGCACCGGATAATCGACCCAGGCGCGCCAGACCGCCAGGTCGGCATAGTCCAGCTCGGCATAGACCTCGCCTTTCCATTCGGCCAACTGGTCGAGATCGCGCCCGTTGAAATCGCCGCGAATGTCGATCCGTGCCGCGAGCTGCCGCGGCGGCTCGGCGGTGAAGCCGAAGCGATGGCGCTTGCCGCTGTTGTCGAGCTGAAAGTTCATGCGCTGCAATTCCAGTGGCGGCGCGTCGCGGAACTCGTCCCGCCAGATGATGCCGGCGTTGCGAATAATGACGCTATCCTGGGCCAGCAGCCAGTCGGTGAAGTCGTCTTCGTCGCCCGGCTGCGGCGTGATTTCCAGCCCGGCGGCGAAATAGCGACCGTCGCGATCACGGCGCAGCAGCAGCTTCGGCGCATCGATTTCCAGCCGCGCCAGGCGAAACCGCAGACTCCACAACGAACTCCAGGCCAGCTCGGCTTCGACATGATCGAAACCCAGCGCGGGGCGCCCCTGGGCGTCACGAATCTCCAGGCCGTCGAGGCTCAGCGCGGGCCGCAGCCCGGCCCAATGGGTCTCGATCTTGCGAATGCCCACCGGGCGGTTGATCGTCGCGCTGATCAGTTGCTCGATATTGCTCCGGTAGTTCTCGATCTGCGGCAGGATCGCGTAGCGCAAGCTCAGCAGCAGCAGGGCGAAGGCAAAGTAGCCCAAGGCCGTCGTCCATAGCAGCACGCGCAGCAGGACCCGCAGCCAGGGGCGGGTTCGAGGTAGCAGGATCAGACGGGAAAGCAGCTTGGAAATGATGGACTCGGAGCCTCTCGGGGGCTGCGCCCGTGCCCAGGCAAAGATGGGCGATCAAAGCGCTTGACGATCAAATTCTAACCGATGCCCAGCGTGGTTCAGCCGGCTGTCCGGGCCGGCGGCCGGCGCGGGTCAGGCGCAATCGCAATGCCTGTGGTGCCTTGAACCAATGCAGGCATGCGTCGTGAGCCTGTCGATTGGTCGAAGGCCAGTGTCCGCGAAGCAACTGTGGTGCGACAGGCTCTCCACGAACGGATCATCCCAAGACTTTACTTCGCGCCCAGTGAGGTTTCCTGCGACGTGGTAGCCGAAGCGGGGGGAGTAAAATCTCCCGATCATGCCTGCCTCTGCGCCGCTTCCGAGCTTCGTCCATCTCCGCCTGCACAGCGAGTACTCGATCACCGATGGTCTGACGCGCATCGACGAGGCCATTGCGCAGGCGGTGGAGGATGGACAGCCGGCGCTGGCGATCAGCGACCTGGCCAATCTGTTTGGGATGGTCAAGTTCTACTCCGCGGCCCGCGCCAGGGGGGTCAAGCCGATCATCGGCTGCGATGTCTGGATCGGCGACGAAGACGCCGGGGACAAGCATGACGGCCCGGTGCGTCTGCTGCTGCTGGTGAAGAGTGGTGCCGGCTATCTGCGGCTGTGCGAACTGCTCTCCGCGGCCTATCTGGCGCCGCGCCGCCATGGCCGCGCCGAGATCACCCGCACGCAGTTTGGCCAGGGTGACAACAGCGGCTTGGTGGCGCTGTCGGGCGGGCCGCTGGGCGACATCGGACAACTTCTCGCGGCCGGCAAGCTGGATCAGGCCGACGTGCGCGCGCAAGCCTGGGCACGACTGTTTCCCGGCGCCTATTACATTGAGGTGCAGCGCCCGTCGGGCCGTGACGGGGCAGCGGCCGGCGAGGTCCTGGTGGCTGCCAGCGTCGATCTGGCGGCGCGTCTGGGCCTGCCGCTGGTGGCCACGCATCCCGTGCAGTTTCTGCGGCCCGACGACTTCAAGGCGCATGAGGCGCGCGTCTGCATCGCCGATGGCTATGTGCTGGGCGACAAGCGCCGGCCGCAGCGCTTCAGCACGGAGCAGTACTTCAAGACGCAGGCCGAGATGGCCGAGCTGTTCGCCGACCTGCCCGAGGCCTTGCAGAATTCTGTGGAGATCGCGCGCCGCTGCAACCTGACGGTGGAACTGGGCAAGAGCCGCCTGCCGGATTTTCCGACCCCCGCCGGCGAACCGCTGGAGGCCTTCCTCGCCAGCGAGTCGCATGGCGGCCTGACTCGTCGCCTCGAACTGCTGTATCCGGATGCCGAGGAGCGTGAGAAGCAGCGCCCGACCTATGTCGCCCGGCTTGATTTCGAGATCGCGACGATCATCAAGATGGGCTTTCCCGGCTATTTCCTGATCGTCGCCGACTTCATCAACTGGGCCAGGCACAACGGCGTGCCGGTGGGTCCGGGGCGCGGTTCGGGCGCCGGCTCGCTGGTGGCCTACAGCCTGGGCATCACCGATCTCGATCCGCTGCGCTATGAACTGCTGTTCGAGCGTTTCCTCAATCCGGAACGGGTGTCGATGCCCGACTTCGACATCGACTTCTGCCAGGACGGCCGCGACCGGGTTATCGATTACGTCAAGCACAAATACGGTGCGCACGCGGTGTCGCAGATCGTCACCTTCGGCACCATGGCGGCAAAGGCGGTGATCCGCGATGTCGGGCGCGTGCTCGATCTCGGTTACAACTTCGTCGACCAGTTCGCCAAGCTGATTCCCAATGAACTCGGCATCACGCTGGAGGACGCACTCGAAAAGGAGCCGCTGATCCGGCAGCGCATCGACGGCGAAGAGGAAATTGCCGATCTGTGGGCGCTGGCGCTGAAGCTCGAAGGCCTGACGCGCAATGTCGGCATGCATGCCGGCGGCGTGCTGATCGCGCCGGGCAAGTTGACGGATTTTTGTCCGCTGTATACGTCGGCGGGCGCGGATTCGGTGGTCTCGCAGTTCGACAAGGACGATGTGGAGAAGGCGGGGCTGGTCAAGTTCGATTTTCTCGGGCTGCGCACGCTGACCATACTCGACGAGGCGGTGCGCCTGGTCAGGGAAGTCGAGGGCGTCGAAATCGACCTCGCCACCTTGCCGCTGGATGACCGCGAAACCTTCGACGCGGTGTTCAAGAACGCCAACACCACGGCGGTGTTCCAGTTCGAGTCGGGCGGCATGAAGGATGCGCTGGTGCAGGCGCGTCCCGACCGGCTGGAAGACCTGATCGCGCTGAACGCCCTGTACCGTCCGGGGCCGATGGACTTCATTCCGACCTTCATCGCCCGCAAGCATGGCCGCGAAAAGGTTGTCTATCCGCATCCGAGCCTGGAACCGGTCCTCGCCAACACCTACGGCATCATGGTGTATCAGGAGCAGGTGATGCAGACGGCGCAGGTGGCGGCCGGCTACAGCCTGGGCGGGGCCGACCTGCTGCGCCGCGCGATGGGCAAGAAGAAGAAGGAAGAGATGGACCAGCAGCGCGCCGTGTTTGTCGAAGGCGCGGGCCGCAACGCCATCGGCGCCAGCCAGGCCAATGAAATCTTCGATGTCATGGAGAAGTTCGCGGGCTACGGATTCAACAAGTCGCACGCGGCGGCCTACTCGCTGGTGGCCTATCAGACCGGCTGGCTGAAACGCCATCACCCCGCGGCGTTCGCGGCGGCCACGTTGTCATCGGAAATGGCCAACACCGACAAGATCCAGTTTTTCTACAAGGACGCCGTGGACAACGGCCTCGCCTTCCTGCCGCCCGACATCAACCAGGGCGGAATCCGTTTCAGGCCGGTGGATGCCAGGACGATTCGCTACGGCCTCGGGGCCATCAAGGGCACCGGCGAGTCCGCGCTTTCGGCAATCCTCAAGGTGCGCGACGGGAGCGGCAAGCACGGCGACCGCGGCCCCTTCCGCGACCTGTTCGATTTCTGCCGCCGCATCGACAAGCGTGGTGACCCGGCGCGTCATCGAGGCGCTGATCCGCGCCGGCGCCTTCGATGCAATCGACGATCATCGCGCCAAGCTGCTGGCCTCGACCGGGGTGGCCCTCGAAGCGGCGGAACAGGCGGAGCGCAATGCCATGCAGGGCGGCCTGTTCGACATCGGCACGGGCGCCCAGCAGGACACTGCCCACTATGTCGAAGTCGCGCGCTGGACCGAGCGCGAACAACTGATGAACGAAAAGCCGGCGCTGGGGTTTTTCTTTTCCGGCCACCTCTACAGCGCTTATGCCAGCGAGCTGGCTTGCTTTGTCAAGCGCCGGCTGGGCCAGCTCGAACCGCAGCGCGAGGCGGTGCTGGTGGCCGGCGTGGTGCTGGCGACGCGCACCCAGATGGCGCGCCGCGGCAAGATGGCCATCGTCACGCTCGACGACATGAGTGCGCAACTGGAGATCGTTGTCTACAACGAGTTGTGGGAGGCGGAACGCGCCAAGATCAAGGAAGACGAGATCCTGCTGGTCGAAGTCAAGGTGCAGAAGGACGAGTACAGCGGCGGCCTGCGCATCGTCGCCGACAAGCTCCATACCCTGGCCGAGGCTCGCGCCCGTTATGCCCGCGGCTTGCGTCTGACCATGAACGGCGGCTCCGATGCCAAACGCCTGCAGGCGCTGCTGCTGCCATTTCGCAACGGGACATGCCCGGTACGACTGTCTTACCGCAACGGCGATGCCGCGGCAGAGCTGCCGCTGCCCGAAAGCTGGCGCGTCCGGCTCGACGATGCGCTGATCAAGGGGCTTGCCGACTGGCTGCAAGCGGAGAACGTCAAGGTCATCTACCAGTGATCACGCTGATCGACCAGGTGCTGCTGGATGATCTTTGCAGGGAAGCTGCAGCCAGCCCGCGCCGGCGCAAGAACCGCAACCTCCATCCGCACGATCGGCATCCGGGACATCGGCTGCTGAATGCCATGCAGCCGGATTCCTACATTCCGCCGCACCGTCATCTCGATCCGAACAAGGACGAGACCTTCGTTGTCCTGCGCGGCCTCCTCGGCTTGGCGGTGTTCGACGACGAGGGGGCGCTGCTGCGCAGCGTGAGAGTCGGCGCCGGCGGTACGGCGCTGGGGGTCGATATTCCCCATGGGAGGTGGCACACCGCCGTGGCGCTGGAGCCCGACACGGTATTTCTGGAAGCCAAGGCCGGTCCCTATTTGCCCTTGTCCGAAGCCGAACGCGCCCCATGGGCGCCGGCGGCAAATTCACCGGACGCCGCGGCCTATCTGGCTGCTCTGAAAGCTCGCCTGTCCGAGGCCTCCGCGTAGGCAGCCGATCCGAAAGCGGCCACCGAGCACAGTACAAGCCCTGCCGGCAATCGGCCTCGGAAAGCATCCCCGTTCCAGGCTGCCGACTAGCCTCAAGGCCGCCGTTCCGCCAGCGCCGGCTATTCGAAAGACTCCGTGGTGCCCAACTCCGTCCTGCACGGGAACGAACCGTTCCTTGCCAGCAAATACAAATAGGTCTTGTCCTCCGAAGATTTTATAATCAGTGCCCTGACAACCCGGGAGCGACGATGAGACTCAGCCCGCACGAACTGGATGCAGTGCGCCGCACGCTCTACGGTGCCGATCCCAATGGGCGGGTCTGGCTCTTTGGCTCCCGTGCCGACGATTCCAGGCGCGGTGGTGACATTGATCTCTACCTTGAAGCCAGCCAGCCAATCGACCTCAAGACCACGCTGGCGCTCGAATACCGGCTCACGTCGCCATGTGACGCCAAGGTCGACCTGCTGATCCGGCGCTCGGGCGAAGTCGAGCAACCCATCCATGTCATTGCCAGGCAAGGGGTGCCGCTGTGAGCAGCGAACTGGACATTCTGCGAGCCAGTCTTGCCGCCTGCGGGCAGCGCATTCAAAAACTGGTCGGCGGAATATTTTGGCACTGTGGCGGTTCTCGGCAACAAGCTCTCGCACCACTCCCCCGAAGAGGCAAGTCTCCGAATCGAAAGACTGAATCTCGTCATGGCGGAAGCCGAATATGTCTTCTCGATGTTTGACGACATCATGGCCTTTCTCATCCGCAAGGGGTTCGTGAGCAGTGGTGGGGGTGCCCTGGAAGTGGACAAATAGCCTCAATGCCACTGTCCCGCCAGCGCCGACTGTTACCCGTTTCTCGGTTGAAATTGGATCAGAATGCATACGCCGTGGAACTATTGGAGGAAATCCATCATGGCGATGGCCGGTCAACTCTACGAGGTTGGCAGAAAAACAATGACAAAGCGGGGTAGAAGTGCGGCTTGACGACGAAACTCGCGAAATCATCAAAAGCGAAGTTGCCAGTCAACTCGGCGCGGGATCCGTCGTGCGCCTCTTCGGAAGTCGTGTAGATGACACGCAACGCGGCGGCGACATCGATTTGTTCATCGAGCCGGGCCGGCCTCTGGCGCACCGCATCCAGGAGGAATGCCGCCTCTCGGCCCGTCTGTACATCAGGCTCGGGGGGCGCAAGGTCGATGTGTTGATCAAGGATCCGCTCAAACCACCGCTGCCCATTCATGAGCAGGCGCTAAGCAACGGGATCATATTATGACGACGCTACGGGACAGCCGGCTAATCGTGGAGCAACTGGTTCGGGTAACGGCAAAGGAAGCACGGTATCTTGAACGAACGGCGGACCGGCTTCGAGCCCTGAACATCGATCTTCCCTGGGTCGAATCGCTTGAAGACAGTGATGAACACAGCGAAATGCTCGACGCATTCGTCTCGCGATATGGACGCCTGCAAGACACCTTGGGCGATAAACTCCTGCCCGCGCTGCTGCGTGCCGGCCTTGAGAAAACCGGCGCGCAACTCGACAACTTGCTCCGCGCGGAAAAACTCGGCTGGATGGAATCGACCCAAACCTGGATCGAACTTCGCGAACTCAGAAACCGGCTGGTGCACGAATACATGGAATCGGCAGGGGACCTTCTGGATGCGCTGCAACAAGCTCTGCAGGGCGTTTCCATCCTGACCAAGACCCAAGTTCGCATGGCGGCGCAAGCGCAAAAAGCGAGACCAGTGTGACAACGCGGGTGTTCTGCGCCGGGTATGACCCAGCATCTGCCCCTGATTGCACGACAACTAGCGCATCTGCAACTGATGCGCGAATTCCTGGTGTACTCAACACGACGAGTTCAACGAATTCTTCACGGAAATGGTCAAAGCCACACCGGAATCATTCGAACTCTTCTCACCCATTGCGATATTGGCCAGATGGACAGGTATGTGCGCATGGTTGACGACCTCAAGCGCGCCCCGGACGACAACCCCATGGTCGGCATCATCCTTTGCGCCGGCAAAGATACCGCCGTCGTGCGCTACTCGGTCCTGCATGGGAACGGCCAACTCTTTGCCAGCAAATGCAAGCTGGTTCTGCCTTCCGAAGATGAGATCAGGGCCGAGCCGGAAAAGGAACAGCAGTGGCTTGCAGAGCAAGGAACACCTCAACAATGAGCAGCACACCCACCTCCCGCTCCACACTTCCTGCCCACCAGGGCACCAACCCCCACGCGCCCCAACCCACATCCCCCGCGGCACTGGGCAAGAGCCTCTGGCGCAACCGCCAGCTCATCCTGCAGATGACGCAGCGCGAAGTGCTCGGCCGCTACAAGGGATCGTTCATGGGCCTGGCCTGGTCGTTCTTCACGCCCCTGCTGATGCTGGCTGTCTACACCTTCATTTTTTCGGTGGTTTTCAAGGCGCGCTGGGGCGATGGCGGCGAGCAAAGCAACACCGGCTTTGCCGTGGTGATGTTCGTCGGCATGATCGTGCACGGCCTGTTTGCCGAAGCGCTCAACCGCGCTCCCGGCATGATCCTCTCCAACGTCAACTACGTGAAAAAGGTGGTGTTTCCGCTGGAGATACTTCCCGTAATCGCCACGTGCGCATCCCTGTTCCACACCGCAATCAGCATCGGCGTATTGCTTGCCGCCTACGCGCTGTTCAAAGGTTTCATCCACTGGACGGCGGTCTTCATCCCCTTGGTGCTGTGCCCGCTGGTTTTGCTTAGTCTGGGCCTCGCCTGGATGCTGGCTTCCTTCGGCGTATTCCTGCGCGATGTCGGGCAAACCATCGGCCTCCTCACCACCGTCATGATGTTCCTAGCACCCGTCTTTTACCCTTTAGCGGCAGTCCCCGAAGTATTCCGCCCCCTGATCATGCTCAATCCGCTCACCTTCATCATCGAGCAGGCGCGCAACTCGCTGGTCTGGGGCTTCCTGCCGGACTGGGCAGGCCTGGGCATCTACACCCTGATCGCTGCAGGCGTTGCCTGGGCTGGCTACGCCTGGTTCCAGAAGACCAGGAAAGGATTCGCCGATGTCCTCTGACGATATCGCGATACGGGTCAGCAATCTCTGCAAAAGCTACCTGATCTACGAGACACCGCGTGATCGACTCAAGCAGTTCGTCCTGCCTCGTCTGCAGCGCATGGCCAGGCAGATACCGAAACAGTATTACCGCGAATTCCGTGCGCTGAACGACGTTTCCTTGGAGGTCAGGAAGGGGGAGGCCGTCGGCATCGTCGGTCGCAACGGGGCTGGAAAGTCCACGTTGCTGCAAATCATCTGCGGAACACTCACGCCATCCGGCGGAACGGTCGAAACAAAAGGCCGCATCGCCGCACTGCTAGAACTTGGTTCAGGGTTCAATCCTGATTTCACGGGACGCGAAAACGTGCATTTGAATGCCTCGGTGCTGGGCTTGTCCGAAGAAGAGATTGAAATGCGTTTCGACGACATTGCAGCCTTCGCCGATATTGGCGACTTCATCGACCAGCCCGTCAAGACCTATTCCAGCGGAATGGTGGTTCGCTTGGCGTTTGCGGTAGCTATCAACGTTGATCCGGAGATCTTGATCATTGATGAGGCGCTTTCCGTTGGAGATGAACTCTTTCAACGCAAGTGCATCTCCCGGATCGAGGTTATTCGTGCTGTCGGTGCGACGATCCTATTTGTGTCTCATGCTGGAAACACTATCATCGAACTTTGTGATCGTGCTGTCTTGATGGACGGCGGTGAACTTCTTATCTCGGGTGCCGCCAAGGCCGTTATTGGGAAATACCAAAGACTCTTGTATGCGCCGAGCAACAAGCGTGGCGCTATCCGCACTGAAATCCTCACCTATCATCCGAGCGAATTCGAAAGCCTATCGACGGCCCATGAGTCGCGCCATAAGAGTTCTTTGAACACTGACGGATGTGCCGGCAATACGATCAATGAGCAGTTTGATCCGCACCTTGTTCCAAAAAGTACCATTGAATACGAGTCCTGCGGCGCCCTGATATCGAAGCCAGTGATACTCAATCGACGCGGAGACCCGGTGAATTGTCTTGTTCGCGGGAACACCTATCGCTATGTCTATGACGTCGCTTTCACCAGTGCCGCCGCAAGTGTTCGATTTGGAATGATGATCAAAACCCAGGCTGGGGTCGAACTTGGCGGTGGTGCCAGCGCAGTCTCAATGCAAACTGCTATCCCATATGTTGAACGAGGGACCATCGCTCATGTTGAGTTCAGTTTCGAGTGCAACTTGAATCAGGGAGTGTATTTTCTTAATGCGGGCGTTGTTGGAGCCTTGAGCGAAGAAGAGACCTATCTGCATCGTGTTCTGGACGCATATGCCTTTCGCGTCATGCCAGATGGTGAAGGGCATTCAACAGGGACAGTAGATTTCAAGCGCATGCCTGAAATCGTCCAGTTGTCTTGTGATAAGAGTCATCGCAATCATGCGTAAGTCGATCAACAAGCGCCTTATCGTGGTGCTGGGAATGCACCGAAGCGGAACCAGCGTATTTGCCGGAGTCCTGCAGCATCTGGGGGTGCACTTCGGAGATGAGCAATTTGGACCGAACAGTTGGAATGAGCGCGGCTACTTTGAAGACCGCCGGATCGTGGAACTACACGAGCGAATCTTTTCGGCCATGGGACGCAGATGGAATTCCATTGCTCCGATTACGCAGGAGGAACTAGAGAAAGTTCAGCATTTGCACCGTGAGGGTGTGGAACTATTACGCACCATGTCAGCGGGCAATACCTATATGGGAATCAAGGATCCCAGGATGTGCTTGCTGGTGCCTTTCTGGAAGGCTGTCTTTGCCACCGTCGGACTTGTACCACAGTACCTTTTCGCAATCAGAGATCCCAGAGAGGTAGCTGCTTCACTTCGAGATCGTGATGGCATTTCCCTGATTGGCGGATGCTGGCTTTGGTTCACCCATGTAATTAGTGCGTTACGGACTCTTGATGGTGACCAATGTTACTTCTTAAGGTATGAACAATTGTTGGAAAAGCCAGCAGAGACCGTACGAACGATTTCGGGTTTGTTTGAATTAGCCGTCGACAAAGTCCTAATTGATAAGATTGCAACGGAGTTTGTCGCAAGAGATTTGAACCGCCACGGCGAAAAGGAAATCCTTGTTAAGGACCTGCCTCATCCGAGTGTCTATGCACTTTACAAACTATTGTGTTTACAGGAGTCGATGATTAAGCCATCGCCACTCAAAGAGTCGATAGTGTGGCACAACGTCGAACAGACTCTTGTTTGCACAACTCCCTTCATGGCTTTTCACGATGCTCTTTCCGTTGCCGACGGCCAAGTGACTTTATTATCTGGGCGACTGTCTGCGACGCAAGTTGCGCTAGCCGGTGCCGAAACTCTTGCGTTCTCTCGATTGAAGGAAGTGGCAGATCTGACGGATCAGATCACCGAAGTAAGGGCGGCGCACGAGGAAGTGCAGAGACTGGCACTCGACCGGTTGCTCCGGGAGCAACACCTGCGGGAAGAATTGGAGCGTACCCAAGAGGCTAAAGCAGATGCGGAACGTTTGGCCTTGGATCGGCTAGTCCGGGAACAGCACCTGCAGGAAGAACTTGAGAGGACGCAGGAAGCCAAGGCCAATGCGGAAGAGATCGTCAGGGCCAGGGACGACGCGCTGCACAGCCTCAGCGAACAGATCGACGAAGTCAGGGCGGCGCACGAAGAAGTGCAGCGCCTGGCGCTGGATCGGCTGGTACGCGGACAAACGCTGGAAGAAGAACTGGAACGCACGCAGGAGGCCAAGGCCAATGCGGAAGAGATTGTCAGGGCGAGGGACGAAGCGCTGCACAGCCTCACGGATCAGATCACCGAAGTCAGGGCGGCGCACGAGGAAGTGCAGCGGCTGGCGCTGGATCGGCTGGTACGCGGACAAACGCTGGAAGAAGAACTGGAACGTACGCAGGAGGCCAAGGCCAATGCCGAAGAGATTGTCAGGGCGAGGGACGAAGCGCTGCACAGCCTCACGGATCAGATCACCGAAGTCAGGGCGGCGCACGAGGAAGTGCAGCGGCTGGCGTTGGACCGGTTGGTTCGGGAACAACGACTGGAAGAGGAGCTTGAACGCACGCAGGAGGCCAAGGCCAATGCGGAAGAGATTGTCAGGGCGAGGGACGAAGCGCTGCACAGCCTCACGGATCGGATCACCGAAGTCAGGGCGGCGCACGAGGAAGTGCAGCGGCTGGCGTTGGACCGGTTGGTTCGGGAACAACGACTGGAAAATGAACTTGAGCGTACACAGGTGGCAAAGGCCGACGCAGAGGCTCTCGTCACGGCCCGAATGGAGGAGAACTACCGGTTAAACATGGAATTTGACGCATTAAAGACGACCCTTCAAGTGGCTTATGACACGATTGCTCGGCGGGAAAGCGTGATTACAGCAATTCACCGCTGGCCCTTGTGGCGAGCCGCAAAGAAGCTTGGACTGACTCCAAGAGAGAAGAAGCCGAATGAGTAAGCTGCATTGGTCGGTGGACTCCCTTTCTGTGCGGGGAAGGTCCATCTTTGGCTTTGGCTGGATGTTTCACGAAGACCTTGACGTACTCAAAGTTGGGGTCATTCTATGCGACGAACATTGGCAACCATTGAGTTCCATTCCGGTCGACTGGGGAAAATACAGACCGGACGTGGGGCGGGTATTTAATGGCAATGCTCGTGCGCTGGAGGCGGGCTATCTGGTCATAGGCTCCTTCAGCCAGGACATCCCTCGGACGCACAAGTTCGCGTTTGCGGTGGCGCTGTCGGACGGGAATACCGTGGAACTCAAAATCCCACATGACAAACTGATTGCGCTTGATGGTGCGCATACCAGTACCGGCAAGATCATCGCATTGCGGCAGGCGGGGCATACATAAGGAAGGGTTTGCACCAGATCGGTAGCGGACAGTGGTCCGGTTTCATTACAAAAGTGGCGCGATTGGTTAGAGGCAGGCCAAAGCTCTTCTTGGATCACCCGAGGCAACTGCTAGAGAAGCTAAAGCATCACGAGCGTCAGCGGGTGTCACTCATCGTTGATCACGATCTTGGGGGGGGGCGAACCAGTACCGCGATCGAGTGGTCAAGGAGATGCTGGCAGACGGACAGGCAGCGGTGGTCTATTGCTTTCACCTGGCGACACTATCCCCCGTCATCATCCTCTACCGACGGAGCAGCGTTGAGCGCTATGCCGTTCCCGGCGACGATTTTCTCCTCGGTTTTGTCGAGCGGCTCGGCATAAATGAGGTGATTTACAACACGGCGGTATCGTTTGCCCAGCCGGAGCGAATTCCAGAATTGCTGGTCAGATTGAAAGAGTTGACCGGGGCGCGCCTGCTCCTGCTGATTCATGATTTCTTCGTTGTTTGTCCGTCACACTTCCTGTTGAATGATCGGGGCGTGTATTGCGACCTGCCAGCCACGATCGAATGCAATCGTTGTATCAAGGCCACTGAACAGACGTTCGTTTCTTTCTACAAGCCACGGACCATAGAAGAGTGGAGGAAACCATGGGCCAATGCCATGCATTCGGCGGACGAAATCCGTACTTTTTCTGAAAGTAGTCTTGCCCTGTTGATGAGGGCTTATCCGGACCTGCCAGTCGGCAAGGTCGTCGTGAAGCCTCATCGTGCGGAACACCCTCCCTTTCAGCCACTTCGTCCAAGTGGTGGGCAGCATCTCTGCCTGGGCGTGGTCGGCCAGATCGGCTTCCACAAGGGGAGTAAGTTTCTTCAGGCGCTGGCTAGTGAAATCGAGCACCGATGCTCTCCCGTCAGAATTGTCGTGATCGGTACGATCGAGACTGCCTGCAATCCCAATGTCGTCTCTCAAACGGGCGCCTATCGTCAAGACCAACTTCCTGGCTTTATTGAGAAGTCAGGCGCGAACGTCATGCTTTTCCCCTCGATCTGGCCTGAAACATTTTCCTATGTTGTTCAGGAACTGATGGCTCTTGATCTGCCTGTCGCGTGCTTTGCCATGGGAGCACCCGCCGAGCGGCTTGGCGCTTACTCGAAGGGTCTAATTCTCCGATCCTTGAGTCCTTCCTCCGTGCTGGATGAACTGATCGTTTTTCATCGCCGTCTTTATCTTTCCGGTGAGTCATCTTGAGACAAACCCACGTCTTCACCAGCGCTGCCCTGAACTACATTCCAAAGGTGCGGATGCTCTTTCGCTCACTGCGCGAGCATCACCCCGAATGGAGGTTGCACCTCGCGCTGGCGGACGAAAAGCGTTCCCATCTGGACTTCAGTGCTGAGCCTTTCGATGAAGTAATACCTGTCGCGGACATGGAAATCCCTTCCTGGCGCGGCTGGGCCTTTTGCCACACCATTGTCGAATTGGCGACGGCAATCAAGCCGTTTGCGCTGCAGAGATTGCTGGCCCGCCCCGACGCGGGAAATGTCATTTATCTCGATCCCGATACCGTCGCGTTTTCTCGCCTGGATGACATCATTGAGGCGCTGGACGAAGCAAATATGGTTCTTACACCGCATCAGACCAAGCCCGAAACGACGCTGGCAGCGATCATCGCCAACGAGATCTGTAGCCTCAAACATGGTGTGTACAACCTGGGCTTTGTGGCAGTCGCCGCCACCGACATAGGTAAGGTGTTCGCCGAGTGGTGGGGCAAGCGTGTTTACCACTTCTGCAGGGCAGACATTCCTAACGGACTGTTCACCGCCCAGCGCTGGATAGACTTGGTGCCAGCGTTTTTTGAAGGCGTAGCGATTATGCGTTCGTCTCGCCACAACGTAGCCACTTGGAACCTTACGACTCGGGATTTCTCACGTGATGCTGTGGGGAATTTCCTTGTAGATGGGGAGCCGCTGGGCTTCTATCACTTTACTGGTTTCGACAGCGGAGCCCATCGAGTCATGGCGGCGAAGAATGCCCCTGGTAACAAGGCAGTCCAGGAAATCGTCGAATGGTATGACGGTCAGACCAAATGTCTCGCAGACGATCCGCTTTCAAATGAACCCTGGGCATTTGCCAAGTATTCCGATGGCACACTTATTACGCGTGCACAGCGATTGATGTATCGCGACCGCCTGGATTTGCAGCGCGCATTTCCGGAACCCTTCGATGCGAATGGCTATCTGGCTTGGTGGAACAGCCAGTGCCGCATCGAGAATCCCGAACTTTTCGACCCGGCGACAGAGGAAGCGGCAATCGCAAAGATCACCTCGGGGCTGAACGCCGGGTATAGAGCAGGGGAGCCGAAATCGAATCTGACCAGCGTCGGCAGCATTTTTCGCACTGCACTGGCGCAGCCAAGAACAAAGTGGCAGTTGGGGAAACGCGGTTGGGAAATACTTCGGAATGAAGGTCTGCCAGGAATCCGACGGCGCTTGGACAATCATTGATTTGCAAGGGGAGCATCTTGAAGGAATGGTTGATCGACGATGAAGGATTTAAGGCCCGGTTCGTCAAGCTCCCCGATATCATTGGAGACTGGATAAAGGGACCACCTCGATCTCAAGACATCGGATGTGCTGGATTTTGGCTGCGGCCAAGGCATTACCGCATTGGGTATGGCAATGCGCAACAATGCAAGGCAAGTGTGCGCCGTCGATATCATGCCAGACGTCAATCAGTGCCTTGACGTCGCTAGCGCCACCCTTGGCTTAAAAAGCCTTCCTTCGAACATCGCTCTTGCGCAGATCAGCCCCGGTGAGGATTTCTGTCCTGGGCAGTCGTTTGATCTCGTCTATAGCTGGTCAGTCTTCGAGCATGTTGAACAAGACATCCTCAACTCGGTGCTTGCACAACTGCACGGCAAGTTGAAGCCCGGCGGCTACCTTTTTATACAAATTGCTCCGCTGTTTTTCTCCGCCGAGGGTTCGCACCTTTTTCACCGTATTCCGATTCCATGGGGCCATCTGACCATCCAGGAAAGTACTTACTACAGCAAACTATGCAATGCCTGCGAATCCCGCGAGGAAGTTGACGCCTTGTGGTCCTGCTATCAGTGGCTGAATCGGGTAACTGCAATTGATCTAAAGCGGCGCATTGTTGCTAACGGACTCAAGGTGGTCAGAGAATACGTGACGCAGGACCCACACGCCGAACAACTCCCTGCTGCATTGCTCGACGCCTACCAGCGAGAAGCGCTTGTGACCAACCAGATTGTTCTGCTTGCACAGAGGGTTTGATGTCATTCGCCAATGCGAGTGGTACAAAATTATCGACGAGCCGAACCAAATAGAGACCGGGTAATGAAACTTTATCTGCATGTAGGCATGACCAAGGCCGGTTCCACGTCGATACAGAATGCGTTCAGCGAACACAGAGAGATAATCCTGGGCAAGTATGGAGTCCTGTATCCAGAACCGGGAACCTCATTCCAGAATCACCACGAGCTGTACCAGTTGATTTGGAATGGCGATCCAGAGCCTGTCAAGACATACCTCGAAGGCGCTTGTGCTTTGGCTAGACTCGCCAAAGCACAACGTCTCCTTCTATCCAGTGAGGATATGTTCCTGCTACCGAACACGCCAAAGAGCATGATTTGCCTGGCAGAGGCACTTGGTGCGTTGGAAGGCGTGGAAGCCCGAATTGTCGTTGTTGTCAGGCATCCTCGAACATGGATGCGTTCGCACATCGCCCAGTTGCTTTCCAATGGTGCGTTCGCCCTTGACGAATACTCAGATCGCTACACAGAGCTTCCGCAGAATATCGTCGAATGCATCAGGGCCTTTCTAGCCATGGATCAACGCATGCTGCTGATGTCCTATCGTAGATCCACAGCGAACGGAACCCTGGTCAGGATTTTTTGGCTTGCTGGATATTGCCCTGGAAGAGGATTGGGAGCGCAATGACAATGTAACCGGCAAGGACCGTTTCTATTCGATGGAAGCGCAAATTGGCCTTCTTTGCGGCTTGCGTGCATTTAACTACAAGTCCCATCCGAACTCTAAAAATACGGATTCGCTCAGGAGTTCAATCCGAGCACTTGTCGATTCAATGTCACAAAAATCCTTCTGTGTCAAGGTTGCTTAACCCTCTTGAGGCGATCCTAAGACACGAGTTGAACATCCTCATCGACAATTCGATTTCTACACTATCATCGACAGACCAGGAGTATCTGAATGACCTCGATCCTGATGATGGAAAGCCCCCCTTTCCTACGATCGAGTGTCACTAATGTCGTCCTTTAAATTGGATGTAATGAAATCTCGGGCCGCCTTATGAGACTAATGGCCTGGAAATGGTTAGATAGTAGAAGCGAGTTCTATTTGTCGATGAGCCTTTGATGCAAGGCTATGTTGGTGATCGAGATGCTGCCGCATGCCTTGAGTTTTTCAGGTCAATTCTGAAGCCTTTGACCCTTTCAAGGCTAGCCATCTGGGATAAGCGTCAAGCGGAACAATCAAGGTGCCATCATCGGCGGTGAACTTGAGACTGGCCTCTTCCGTTGGACCATTCTGCAAGTTACCCCACCAATAGACATGTAGTCGTGGAACTTCCTTGCGTTGGGCACATTGAAAATCAAAGCGTAGAAGTCCTGAATGCTTCCCTGAAATATTCAACGTGGAAACATCAAACTGCAACTTCGGATCGGTACCTGCCACCTTGTAGGCATTTCCTTCCGGAAGCAACTGTGCAGCAAGTGGACGAATTGCATCCAGTTTGTGAGTCAAAGTCATACGAGCCTTAAGGGAAGACTCGGAGCGCCCCCAGGATACTGGTATCTTTTCAAGGTCGCGGGTAATGAAGGCAGCATCCATCAATCTAGTGCGATATTCTACGGCAGCGTCGCGTCCAATGATGGCAGTTACCTTATTTGGCGATCCGGTCTTCGCCGGATCGAGCGGTGGTCCATCGACCCATATGGCATTGCCTTCATTCCAGATGCGAGTGACCCGTCTTGTATCGCCACTGCTGAGCTGTACCGCCGAGCCAACTGCAAACGGTGCAACATTGACTGCGATAAAAGCCGCTTCCCTGCGATGGATGCCCTTTTCCCAATTGCTGTCGCTGAGATTGCGAATTGAAGTTTGAACTTGGAGTGTGTCAGGCGTTTGATCGGAATTCTTCAGTATTCCGAACACGAATCCTTCCGACCATACCGGTAGGTAATTTTCCATGATGAACCGGAACAACAGAGGCGAGCGTAAAGCCAGGCCGCCGCCGTCGTGAACTCGTTGTCGGCCTGCAGCAGGGCCACTCGCACCGGCCTAAGCCTGAGTTGGTCAATCGCCCTCATCTGTTGCGGCATTGGAACCATGTTGTAGGGTGCGGTGACTGGGATTGGTGGAAGCTTGTCAAGGTAGAAGTAATGAGCATTGCGGGAAGTAAGGTCAAGATAGGTCTCACCTGGAACCAGCAGCAGCGTCAAGGCGCGATTCAGACGGACTAGACGATCAAGGTGATCGGTCTTTATTTCACTGATTCCAATATTGGGGAGCCCGACCTTGGTGCCATCAACCAATATTCCGGTGCCTGCTTTCCCATACGCGCTATGCAGGAGAGAGTTGACGGACACGTAGTTAAGATTGGCAAGGCTACCGAGAGCAGCGCCGGCGACGACAACAATTGTGATCAATACTTGTCGATGAACCGGCTCTGAGATAACTTTCCAGGAAACTAGAGGAATTAGCGCAATCCAGCTTAATTGTGCAGCCCAGCCAGGTCGGATCAAACCTGAAGGATCGATTCGGCCCATCAAGTAGGGAATCAATAGCAGGGAAAAAAGAAGCACTACCGTCACAGGCATGTACTTCTCGATACGACGTTCATTAGTTGCATGAAGCCGGTATGCAATAAAGATGCAGGCCAATGGTGCTGCAATCCAGGACATTCTTACCAGTTCGGTAATAATCCACGAGGGCGCTGCCTTGCCCAGACTGATCGCCCAAGGTACGCCATAGGCGATTTGATTGATGGAGCCGTTTTCCCATACATAGCGAACCGCACCGAAAACCATGGAGGGAGCGGACGAACGTGCTGATTAATAACAGGAAGGCAAGCGCCAGGGCTGGGCTCTTGATGTCCGATCGATTTTTTAATTGGCGGATTTGCCAGACCAGAAACAGAGCATAAGGAAGGGACGCAGCCAACAGTATGATGCCTTGCGGCGGGACGCCCAGAATGACGATAGGCGCGGTAAGGATCCACGCGACAAGCCACCGCGATGGCGACGCGCGGAGATTTTCGCTGAGCCAGAGACACAAGATCGGCGTGAGGAATAGCCAGGACAACCGTCCACCGAGAAAGAACGCCGAAGTCAGTGCGAGTCCGATGCTGCCTGTGAATCGGTGCATGGCAATCACCGTGATGAACGCCAAGAGCCAGAAGGCAAGGCGGTTCGCCTCGGCAAGTGGTGCCGCCGTACCGTCAAAAGCAGGACCACCAGCAAGCCCGCCAGATCGTCGTCGATTAGGCCGTGCGGCGGTATGAAGTCCACATAGGAACCATGCCCTTCAGGTAGGACCACCAGCCAACCAGATGCTCACCGAGATGGTAATCGTCGGGGCTAATATGCGGCGGCACTGTGTAGCCAGCCTTGGCAAAAGCCACAAGGAAGAATAGCGCTGTGGGAGACAATAGCATCGACAGTTTTGGTGTATCGGTCCGTCGGAAGCGGCGAAAGCGCATAAGTACGTCGAACACAGCCCAAAGTGCTATTGCAGCGAGGATGATGGGAAGTGCAGCGCTCACCCGGTATTCGCTGATCACTCCGTCGGGAGACAGAAGGCGCGCCGGATAGGCATCAAATATCAGGAAGCTTGCGCCGACCTGACCGATTGCCAGGCCAAGCGGCAGATATCGACCTACCAGCAGCGATCGCTGTTGGATTGCTATAGCTAGTAGCACGAAGCCGGTAGCAGCTACGCCATAGGTAGTATAGATGTAGCTTTGCAGGTGAAGTCCATCCGCGTAATTACCTGGCAACCGGCCAAGGATCAGCGCGACTTCCATTGGTATGAGGGCAATTAGAATGAGACTGAAGTAAGCCCAGCCTGCAATTTCCGGCGAAACCCCGACCGGGGCGTTTCCCGAGCGTGCTAGCGCCCACGCCGTCAGCAACAGGCCTGTCGACGAAAGGAGCGCTACCCCCCAGTCTGCCTTGGCTCCGGTGGTCAACAGGCCGATGGCGAACAGTGCAGGGACCGACCACCAAAGCAACTGAATCGTTGTCGCTTCTGCGGTAGCGATATCGCCATCGCGGTTAAGCCGATCGAATTGCCTCAGGAGATACAGCAGGCAGAAGGAAAGAACCCAATTACGATTGGTCCCACCAAAAGATCCTGCAGCTTTCCTTCATTCCTCCATGTGATGCTGCTGACAATGAAATCCAGGTATGCAGGAGCAACGTTCAGCTTAAGGCTGAGGATCAATGCAGAACCGGCAATGATTGCCGAGGCTAGAGTAGCGGCTAATTTTTGCGGGGCAGTCAAGGTTTGATACATTTGTTGGAGTGTGTCTTGGTCGGGATAAATTCAGCGAGGGTTGTACAAGCCCATGCATGCGGCAATGAGCACTTTCAAGATTTCCAGGTTCCCACGGAAGCTGCTGATCTTTGTAGGGACTTGGCCTGGAGGATAGATCCTGCTTGTCGGCAATTCAAGGCACCTGAGCCCGAGACGCGGGACGCGATATGAAAGGTAAGCGAGCAGTTCGTAGCCGGAAAAGACATTGCGGAAAGGAGCGACTTCCGGGCTCAGCAGAAGTTGTCGGCTATAGCCGCGGAACCCTTGCGTCGTATCAGTCCATGTAAAACCGGAAAACAGGCTCAAAATGGGGGCGTGCATCCAGCGAATGGCGATGTCTCGCAGCTTTGGCGTGTTTTCTGCAATGCCACCAGTGATGAAACGGGAAGCCTGGGAGAAATCGACGCCCGACTCGAGCGCTTTGACAAACTCAGGGATCGCACCCGGATCATCTTTGTCGTTGCCATCGATGGTGATCACGCCACGGTATCCCTGATCCATGGCGAACGCATAGGCGCAACGCAACTGAGCACTCAACTGGCCAGGCCCGGTCTTTACCAATAATCCCCGGACCCCAATTTTTTGAAGCGCCCTCAACTCGAGTGAACCATCTGTGCTCCCGCCGTCCACAATGATGATGTCCGCTATGGCAGCGGTATCAAACGCCACCATCTTTGCAAGCAAATTCTTTATTCGTGCTCCCTCGTTGATGACGGGTATGACGACGCACCAGGCATGCTGCCGGCTCAGCCATAACGGTACTTCGAAAGTAGGTACTTGCCACGTGGCACGTACTTCGGCAGGGATGCTGGAAGACGTATTCATTGCTTTCAGGCCACTCGTGCGGTGATAAGGGCCACGCCAGCGATGACCAGCAGGATGCCTGTGCCTGTAGTCCAATGGAATGGCTCACGGAAAATAAAAATCGAAAGCAATGCGACAGTAGCGACGGCGCCAGAAGTCAGAACAGGGTGTGCAACATTCAGGGGAAGTCGTGCAAGTGCCGCTGCATATAGTAAAAAAGCTCCTCCATAGAGGCCAAGGCCCAACCAGAACGGCCAGTTTCCAAACGCCGCCATGGGGTCGGATAGCGATGGAAACTTTCGGGGTGGCGTCATGGCCATTTTTACTGGAAGACAACTTGCGGACGCATTGGCAGCAATACCGAGAACAAGGATGAGCCACTTCATCAAACGGCGCCACTTTTCGGCCGGTAATTCTCGATCGCGGTAGGCAACGCACGTTCTATGGAG